>DBGEOK010000018.1:0-14012 GCA_048370855.1 Candidatus Limiplasma sp.
GCGCTTCCCGCAGGTCCCGGCGCCCCCGTCGCTCCCGCAGAACCCGTCACCCCCGTCGGCCCCGTCGCTCCGGTCGCCCCTGTCGATCCCTCAGCGCCCTGGAGGCCACGCGGCCCCGTCGCTCCGGGAAGTCCCCGAGGGCCGATCATGCCTGGCGCTCCCTGCGGCCCCGTGCTCCCCGTCGGCCCCTGTGGCCCCCGTTCCCCCTGAACGCCCCGCGGCCCCTCTGGCCCCGTCGGCCCCGGCACACCCTGCGGCCCTCTTTCTCCTGCCGTACCTGGTCTTCCCTGCGGTCCTTCCGGGCCGATGATCCGAAACGGGTTACAGTTGGGCCGTGATCCGCTCGTTTTTCCATTCCCCCAGTATTGCATCGCGCACCTCCCAAAACAACGGCTTCTTCAGAATATGCTCCGCCGCGCCCCTGGGTGAGGCATCCCGCCGGCCATCTGCCATCACGAAAAACATAGGTACGCATTTTTATCCATTTTACAGCTCGCAATCCGTTCCCGCGACCCGCCATCAGCCCTTTTCCACAGTCTGATTGAGAAAAAGCGGCTTGCGGATACTTTTGCGCCTTGACGGCCAAAGCTGATTTCCGTGATCCCCCGTCGCCGCGCGTTTGCATTTCAATCAAACAGGAGTATAATGATAGGCAGCGCGTCCGCCCGCTGGGCCTTGGAACGCATACTACGCTTGAAGCCGAGGAATACAAGCATGCAAGAGCACGCCATCCTGATGACCGAAGGTTCCGTCTGGCGGCATATCGTTCGCTTTGCGATGCCCGTATTTTGGGGGAACCTGTTCCAGCAGCTTTATAATGTGGTGGATTCGCTGGTAGTGGGCAATTTCCTCGGCAGCGACGCGTTGGCAGCCGTTGGGTCGTCGGGCAGCCTTATCTTTTTGCTGGTCGGCCTGTTTAGCGGCATCTTTACCGGGGCAAGCGTGGTCATATCCCGCTATTTTGGCGCGCGGGACGAGCGAAGGGTACGCACGGCGGTGCATACGACGGTCGCCTTCGGGCTTGCGGCGGGCGTGCTGATGTCTGTCGCAGGCGTATTCCTAACCCCTTCCATCCTTATGTGGATGCAAACGCCGGAAAGCGTCCTCCCGCAATCCATCCTCTATTTCCGCATCTATTTCGCGGGCATTATCTTCGTGGTGCTCTACAACACGGCCACCGGCATTTTTCAGGCCGTGGGGGACAGCCGCCACCCGTTGTATTACCTGATTGTCTCCTCTGTTCTCAACGTGATCCTCGACCTTTTATTCGTAGCGGGCATGGGGATGGGCGTGGACGGCGCGGCGCTGGCGACGGTGCTTTCTCAGGCGGTAAGCGCGGCGCTTGGCTTTCATCGCCTGATGAACACCACAGGCGCGTATCGGGTTTGGCCGCGCAAGGTGCGCTTCGACCTGCCCATGCTCCGGCAAATCCTGACCATGGGCATCCCCTCCGGAATCCAAAATTCCATCATCGCCATCGCCAACGTGGTGGTGCAGTCCAGCATCAATCTATACGGCGCGATGGCCGTCGCGGGCTGCGGCGCGTACTCCAAAATCGAGGGCTTCGGCTTTCTGCCCATCAGCAGCTTTGCGCTGGCCCTGGCTACCTTTATCGGCCAAAACCTGGGCGCAAAGGAATATGAGCGCGCACGCCGGGGCGCGCGTTTTGGCATCATCGCCTGCCTGGCGCTTTCCGAGCTGATCGGCGGCTTGATCTTTCTGCTGTCGCCCGCGCTGATCGCGCTTTTCAACGACGCCCCCGAGGTCGTCTCCTATGGGGTGCTTCAGGCCCGCACGGTGACGCTGTTTTATTTTTTGCTGGCGTTCTCTCACTCCATCGCGGGCATCATGCGCGGCGCGGGGCGGGCGATTGTGCCCATGGCGGTCATGCTGGTTTGCTGGTGCGTTATCCGCGTCGGCTATATTACCCTTGTCGCCCGCAGCTCCGGCAATATTCAAATGATCTTTTGGGCCTATCCCCTGACGTGGTCGCTCAGCTCCATCGCGTTTTTCTTCTATTACCTCAAGGCGGATTGGCCTCATTACCTGGATCGGAAAGCGGCTCGCGGAGATGGCCGTCCCTGACCGCGCCGCAATTTCCCGCTTGACAATTGAAAATTTTGGCTTATAATGTTTGATGTACAACAGTTTTATATCAAACAATGTAAAGGAGACTGAAGCATGTGCGCAAGGCAGCCATCGCTTGACAAGATCGGCAAGGACATCCATCGCCTCGATAACCGAATCAAGCGATATATGGACCTTCACGGCAACCGCCGGACATTTGAGGCCATAACCGGCAACAACGGCCGCATCATCTGCTTTTTGAGCGAGCATGAGGGCCTCGATATCTATCAAAAGGACCTGGAGGATGAGTTTGGCATTACGCGGTCCACGGCCTCCAGGGTCGTTCAGTTGATGGAGCAAAAAGGTCTGGTGGAGCGCAGGAGCGTCGCGCATGACGCGCGGCTTAAAAAGCTTGTGCTTACCGAAAGGTCCCGCGAGCTCTCCCATGCCATGCAGCGCGAGGGCGACGATATGGACCGGCTGCTGCTGCGCGGGTTCAGCGTGGAGGAACAGGCGCAGCTCTACCAGTTTTTGGAACGAATGATACGCAATCTAGAATAACACAGGAGGGAATGAAAGTATGGTTAAACGGCTGATGCAAAGCATCCGGGAATATAAAATCCCCTCGCTCAAGGCGCCGCTGTACGTATCGCTGGAGGTGGTGATGGAGGTTGTGATACCGCTCCTGATGGCCCGGCTGATCGACAGGGGCATTACGGGCGGCAATATGCCCTATATTTGGAGGATGGGGCTTGTTCTGCTGCTGGCCGCCGCGATGTCGCTGCTTTTCGGCGCGCTGGCGGGTAAATACGCCGCGGCCGCCTCCGCGGGCTTCGCTAAAAATCTGCGTAAGGATATGTTTTACCGCGTTCAGGATTTTTCTTTTTCCAATATCGACCGTTTTTCCACCGGCGGCCTTGTCACGCGCATGACCACGGATGTGACCAACGTGCAAAACGCTTATCAGATGATCGTGCGCACGGCCTTCCGTTCGCCGTTTATGATGATTTTTTCATTGGCGGCCGCGTTTTCAATCGACTGGGAGCTGGCGCTGGTATTCCTGGCGTTCATCCCTGTGCTGGGGGTGGGGCTGTACCTGGTGGCAAGCAAGGCGCACCCTATCTTTGAGCGCGTGTTCCGCACGTATGACAGGCTCAATAACGTGGTGCAGGAAAACCTGCGCGGCATTCGGGTCGTCAAGGCCTGCGTGCGCGAGGAGCATGAGGAGGAAAAGTTCGGCGCCATATCCCAAAGCATTTGCAGCGATTTTTCTCGGGCGGAAAAGCTTCTGGCCCTCAATACGCCGCTGATGCAGTTTTGCATGTACGGCTGCATGCTCCTGTTAAGCTGGCTTGGCGCGCGGGCGGTGGTCGCCTGCGGCGGGGACGCGGCGCTGGGCCTGTCCACAGGAGAGCTGACGAGCCTCTTTTCCTACGCCACGCAGATCCTTTCCAGCCTGATGATGCTTTCGATGGTCTTTGTCATGATTGTGATTTCCCGGGCGTCGGGTCAACGCATCGTGGAGGTATTGGACGAAACGAGCGATATTCAAAACCCCCTTAACCCCGTCACGGAGGTCAAGGACGGCTCGGTGGCCTTTGAGAACGTTACCTTCCGCTACCGCCGCTCGGGCGAAAAGCCGGTGCTGGACCATGTGAACCTCTCGATCCGCTCCGGACAGACCATCGGCATCCTGGGCGGCACGGGCTCCTCAAAATCCAGCCTCGTTCAACTGATCCCGCGCCTCTATGACGTAAGCGAGGGCAGCGTAGAAGTCGGCGGCGTGGATGTGCGGCGCTATGACCTGGACGTCCTTCGCAATGCCGTAGCCTTTGTGCTGCAAAAAAACGAGCTGTTTTCCGGCACCGTCAAGGAAAACCTGCTTTGGGGCAACGAAAACGCCTCCGACGACGAACTGCGGCATGCCTGCGAGCTTGCCCAGGCGGACGGGTTCATCCGTCAATTTCCCGACGGATACGACACCCATATCGAGCAGGGGGGCGCCAACGTTTCAGGCGGCCAAAAGCAGCGGCTTTGCATCGCGCGCGCCCTGCTGAAAAACCCAAAGGTGTTGATTCTCGACGACTCTACCAGCGCTGTGGACACCGCGACGGACGCGCTCATCCGCCGCGCCCTGCGCGAGGAAATCCCCGATACGACCAAAATCATCATTGCCCAGCGCGTAGCCTCCGTCATGGACGCCGACCAGATTCTTGTGCTGGACGAGGGCCGCGTCGTCGGCTGCGGCAAGCATGAGGAGCTCTTGCGGCAAAGCGCCATTTACCGGGAAGTCTACGAATCCCAGATGAAGGGAGGCGACGGGGAATGAACCGCGGAATCCGCTTCAGGGGCACGGCCGGAAAGCCGAAAAATGTGAAAGGAACGCTCTCCCGCCTGATGGACTATATCAGCCGGTACAGGCTCCGGCTGGCGCTGGTGAGCGTTTGCATTCTGCTTAGCGCGGTAACAGGCGTGCTGTCCTCCCTGTTTATTCAAAGGCTGATCGACGATTTCATCGCCCCGCTGCTGCTGGCCGCCGCGCCGGATTTCTCCGGGCTTTTGACGGCCATATTCCAGATGGCGTGCATTTTTGCCGCGGGCATCGCAGCGGGCTACCTGTACAACCGCCTGATGGTGGCGGTGGCGCAGGGCGTGCTGAAAAACATCCGCGACGACATGTTTGCCCATATGCAGACGCTGCCCATCCGCTACTTTGACACGCACACGCACGGCGACGTCATGAGCTACTATACCAACGATACCGACACGCTGCGCCAAATGATCGCTCAATCGCTGCCGCAGGTGCTGTCCTCCGTGGTGACCATGGTATCCGTATTTGTGGCGATGCTGTCCCTCAGCGTTTGGATGACGCTGTTTGTCGCGGCCTATGCCGCGGTCATGCTGGCCGTTACCCGGCGGATATCCGGCAAAAGCGGAACCTATTTTGTACGGCAGCAGACCTCGCTCGCCAGCGTCAACGGATATATGGAGGAGATGATTAACGGCCAAAAGGTGGTGAAGGTCTTTTGCCATGAGCAAAAAACCAAGCGCGAATTTGACGAGAAAAACGAGGCTCTTTGCCAAAACGCCACCGAAGCCAATAAATTCGCCAATATCCTCATGCCCATCATGAACAACATGGGGCACGCGCTCTACGTGCTGCTCGCGGTAATCGGGGCGGCCATCAGCCTGGCCGGCATGGCGAATGTGAGCCTTTCCGGCGTAAACGCCCTTACCCTGGGCATGATCGCCTCGTTCATGACGCTGTCCCGCAGCTTTGTGATGCCGCTCAGTCAGGTATCGCAGCAGCTCTCTTCCATCATCATGGCGCTGGCCGGCGCGGAGCGCATTTTCCAGCTCATGGACGAGCCGAGCGAGCAGGACGAGGGGTATGTAACGCTGGTCAACGCGGAGCGGGTAAACGGGGCTTTGCGGGAGACGCCGGGCCGGACCGGACAATGGGCCTGGAAGCATCCGCATAGCGACGGCTCTCTGACCTACACGGAGCTCCAGGGAGATATTGTGCTTGACGATGTTGATTTTGGCTATACGGAAGAAAAGCCGGTTCTGCATCACGTTTCCCTGTATGCCAAGCCCGGGCAGAAGATCGCCTTTGTGGGCGCGACGGGCGCCGGAAAGACCACCATCACCAACCTGCTCAACCGCTTTTATGATATTGCCGACGGCAAAATACGCTATGACGGCATCAATATCAATAAAATCCGAAAAAGCGATCTGAGGCGGTCGCTCGGTATGGTGCTTCAGGATGTCAGCCTGTTTACAGGCACCGTAATGGAAAACCTCCGCTACGGCAAGCTGGACGCGACGGACGAGGATTGCGTCGCCGCCGCGAAGCTGGTCAACGCCGACAGCTTCATCCGCATGCTGCCGGAGGGCTATCAAACCGTGCTGTCCGGGGACGGCAGCGGCCTGTCCCAAGGCCAGCGGCAGCTAATATCAATCGCCCGGGCCGCCGTGGCCGATCCTCCCGTGATGATCCTGGACGAGGCCACCTCCTCCATTGACACCCGCACGGAGAGCATCGTGCAAAGGGGAATGGATGCCCTGATGCATGGCCGGACGGTATTCGTTATTGCGCATCGGCTTTCCACCGTCCGCAACGCCGACGCGATTATGGTGCTGGATCAGGGGCGCATTATCGAACGGGGGGATCATGCCTCGCTGATTGCGCAGCGCGGAACCTATTACCGGCTGTATACCGGGGCGTTCGAGCTGGAGTAGCGTCTTCGTCCTCTCCTCCAAGGCATGGCCGCGGGCTTTCCCGCATACATCACTCTGGGGGGCCGCCGCCGCGCGGGCCCGTACCGCCACAGCGAAAAATATCGTCGGTATGACGCAGGAATCGCGGCCTTTGTTGACGAATGGATAGAATTAAACGATCATTTTGGAAAAATTGATGTTGCTTACAGGAGGTGCGGACATGACTAGGGAGGAAATCTGCCGTTGCATTGAGGAAGGCAGGATGGAGCTGTTCGGCCAGCCCAAATGGACCGTCGGAAAAAACACCTGCAATACCTACGAGGTTTTTGTGGAAAAAATTCTCCTTCCGGACGGCGGCAGGGAGCCGGCGCAGGAGGCGCTGGCGCAAATCGAGGCGGACGCGGAGCTGACGGAGCGCTTCTCCGACTGGTTTATGCACGCGGCCATGCAATCCGGCGTCACGCTTTCCAACCAGACCAACAGCAACATGACGCTCTCGATGAACGTGCTGCCCTCCTACGCCAACGGCCCGGCTTTTGTCAAGCGGGTCCAGGATGAGCTGAAGATCACCGGCATGCGCCCCGACAAGCTGCATTTTGAGCTCAGCGAGGCGCAGCTCCTCACGGAGCGGGGCATTCAAAACCTGAACCAACTGCACGACGAAACCGGAATCAGCCTCTGGCTGGGGAACTTCGGCACCGGCCACAGCAATATCGACTTGTTGATGCACGTACATTTTGACGGACTGGAAATTGACCGTTCCTTCGTGAAGCAAATCCCCATTAACGAGCAGGCGTGCCGCGTGCTGGTGGGCATCGCCCACCTGGCGGATACGCTGGATCTGCATGTATGCGCCAAAGGGATTGAAGTGGAGGAGCAGATGGAATTTTGCGAGCACCTGGACTTCTTCAAGGTTCAGGGCTACATGATCGGCATGCCGATGGATTTGGGCGAGCTGCGCGAGTATATTCTCAAATACGCCAAGGGCCGCGAGAGGTAAGCCAGCCGAAGCGCTTTTCCCCCTGCCGCTGGAGGTACGCGAAGGTCGCCAGCCTTCCCCGCACGGTTGACGCAAGAACGGCGGCCGGGCTGCTGCTGTGGCGCAAGTCCGGCATCCTCTTTTGCCAACGCGGACGATGTTTGCGCGGCCAATCCGCGCAATGCGGCGAGCATCGGGGGCTTTGGCCCCGCCGCTCAGCCCATGACCGCCAAGCCGGCGGACTTTGCCCAATCAAGAACCCGCTTTTCAGGCGATGAAAAGCGGGTTCTTGATTGGGCTTTCCAGCCGCTTTATTCTTCCTCCTCCAGCAGCGCGAGGTCCGGGTCTTCCTCCGGCAGGGTTTTATCCTCCTCGTCCAGCGAGTCGGCGACGGGGGCGACTCCGCTCTTCTTGGCGGCCAGCGCCGCCATCTCCTCTTCGCGGATCACCTTATCAATTTTATCGGCAATTTCGGGATTATCGCGCAAATACTGCCTCGCGTTTTCCCGGCCCTGCCCGATCCGCTGATCCTCGTAGCTGAACCATGCGCCGCTCTTGTGGATAATGTCGCGGTCCACGGCCATATCCAGCAGCGCGCCCTCTCGACTGATGCCCTCGCCATAGATAATGTCAAATTCAGCCGTGCGAAACGGCGGTGCCACCTTATTTTTAACGACCTTCACCTTCGTGCGGTTGCCGACGACCTCCGTACCGTTTTTAAGCTGTTCCCCGCGCCGCACGTCCAGGCGGACGCTGGCGTAAAACTTGAGCGCGCGGCCGCCCGGCGTGGTTTCCGGGTTGCCGTACATCACGCCCACCTTCTCGCGTAGCTGGTTGATAAAAACCGCGACGGCATTGGTTTTGCTGATGACGCCCGCGAGCTTGCGCAGCGCCTGGCTCATCAGGCGGGCTTGCAGGCCCACAAAGCTGTCGCCCATTTCCCCCTCGATTTCCGCCCTGGGCACCAACGCGGCCACCGAGTCGATTACCACGATATCCACCGCGCCGGACCGTACCAACGCCTCGCAGATTTCCAGCGCCTGCTCTCCCGTATCCGGTTGGGAAATATACAGCTCGTCGATGTCCACGCCAAGCTTCCTGGCATAGACGGGGTCAAGCGCGTGCTCGGCGTCAATAAACGCGGCGACGCCGCCCATCTTCTGCGCTTCGGCGATGCAGTGGAGCGCCACGGTCGTTTTGCCGCTGCTCTCCGGCCCATAGATCTCCACAACGCGGCCGCGCGGCAGGCCGCCGACGCCCAGCGCGATATCCAGATCAAGGCATCCGGTCGGGATCACCTGAAGGTTCGCGTCCGCCGCCGCGTCGCTGAATTTCATAACGGCGCCCTTGCCATAGGTCTTGTTAAGCTGCGCCAGAGCGCTTTCCAGCGCCTTCATCTTTTCCTCGCGCAAGTCGGTAAATTTGCTGCCCAGTTCCTTTTTGGTGTCCTTCGTGTCCTTCTTCGCCATTGATCCCGTACCTCCGCATTATTTCTCCAGTGCTTCCAGCGCAAGCTCCAGCGCGCTAAGCGCGCTTTGCTCACGAATCTGCTGCCGATTTCCCTTGAATTGCCGGCGTTCCACGCGCGTGCCTTTCGGTCCGCTGACGCCCAGGTATACCGTGCCCACAGGCGTTTCCGGGGTTCCGCCCCCAGGGCCGGCGATGCCGGTCGCGCTTACCGCCACATCCGCCTCCAGCGCGCGGCGCGCGCCTTCCGCCATCTGATTTGCGCACGCCTCGCTGACCACGCCGACCCCGTCGATGACCGACCGGGAGACGTCCAGCAGCCGGTGCTTCACCTCCGGGTGATAGCCGACCACGCCGCCCCGCAGCACGCCCGACGCGCCGGGCACCGACGCAACCGAAGCGGCGATCAGCCCGCCGGTCAGGCTTTCCGCCGTGCCCAACGTGAGCCCGCGCGCCTCAAAGCGCCGGACCACCTCCGCGCTGACGCGCTCAAGCTCAGGCGTCATGGTCAAGCCTCCCGCCGCCGGCAAGCGCCTGTCGATTTTTAACAAAATAGTCCGCGCCGGACCAAATCGTCAAGGCGATGGTCAGCCACATCATGATCTCCGGCAGATAGAGCGGGACGTTTACCCCGCCGCACGCCAGCAGAAACACCACGATGGTCAGCATCTGCACGGTGGTTTTCAGCTTTCCAAGCTTTCCGGCGGCGATGACACGTCCCTGCTCCATCGCCACCAGCCGCAGCCCATCCACCGCGAGCTCGCGGAAGAGAATCACGATGCACGCCCATGCCGGAAAGACGCCCCGACCGCAGAGCGCGATCAGCGTGGACAGCACCAGCAGCTTATCCGCCACCGGGTCCAAAAATTTGCCGAAGTTGGTGACGATCCCGTATTTCCGCGCCATCCAGCCGTCCAGCCAATCCGTAAAGCTGGCAGCCAGGAAAACAACGAGCGCCAGCACCCGCGCCCACCCCGTATCGATATACAGGCAGAGCACCAAAACAGGGATTAACGCAATGCGCAAAATGGTTAAACGATTTGGCCAGTTCATGCTCTCACTCCTATGAGGTCGTAGGGGTCCGCTTCTGTAATGCGCGCCGTCACAAATTCTCCGATATCCGGCTCCTCCACGCCCGCGACCTTGATGACTCCATCCGTTTCCGGCGCCTCCGCGGCAGAGCGGCCAATCCCCGTTCCGTCTCCGCTCACGCTTTCCACCAGCACCCGCTCGACCACCCCGACGCGGAGCCGGTTGCGCTCCAGCGATATCGCCTGCTGCGCCGTCATCAGGGTATCCAGCCGGGCTTCCTTGACCTCCTCGGGCACCTGGCCGGGCATTGCGGCAGCCGGAGTATCCTCCTCCGCGGAATAGGCGAAAGCGCCAAGCCGGTCAAAGCGGACGTCTTTCACAAACGCCATCAGTCGGTCAAATTGAACGTCCGTTTCGCCGGGAAAGCCGGTGATAAACGTGGTGCGTAGGGTAAAGCCCATCGCCCTCGCCTTTTTTAAAAAATCGCGCGTTTTCACGATATCGCCGCGGCGATTCATCCGCTTGAGGATTTCCGGGTCGGCATGCTGGAGGGGCAGGTCCAGGTATTTGCAGATGTTGGGTTTGGAGGCCATGACGTCCAGCAGATCCTCCCCCACCTCGTCCGGGTAGCAGTAGAGCACGCGCAGCCATTCCACCCCGGGAATCTCCGCCGCGCGCTCCATAAGCTCCGGTAAAAGCGTGCGCCCCTCCGCATCCATGCCATAGCGCGAGGTATCCTGCGCCACGAGTACATGCTCTTTGACGCCTTGACTTGCAAGCTCCCGGATTTCCTCCAGCACGGACTTCATTTCGCGCGAGCGGAAGCCGCCGCGGATCAGCGGAATGGCGCAATAAGCGCAGCGATTATCGCACCCGTCCGCGATGCGCACATACGCGGTATGGGGCGCGGTGGTCAGCACGCGCGCGCCTGAAAGCACCGTTCGTTCCATCGCGCAATAGCTGAGCCGCCGTCCGGTCAGCGCCTGCTCGATGGCCCCGGGCAACGCCGGATATTGGCTTACCCCCATCAGGAGGTCGATTTCGGGCATTTCAGAAAGCAATGCCTTTTCATAGCGCTGGGCCAGGCACCCCGTCGCCACAAGAAGCTTGCATTTTCCCTTCTTCTTGTATTCGGCCGTGGACAGCAAAGTGTCGATGCTCTCCTGCTTGGCGGGGTCGATAAACCCGCAGGTGTTGACAATCAAGACCTCCGCCTCGCGCTCATCGGTGGTAATCACATATCCATGATCGCGCAGGATGCCCAGCATCAGCTCCGTATCCACGCGGTTTTTGCTGCATCCCAGGGAAATAACGCCTACGGTTCGCAATGCGCCGGCCTCCAAAAATGACGTTGCGGAGGGACGCGCACATTTGTTTGTCCATCCGCCTGTTATTCTATCATAGTTTTTTCGGAAAGAAAACCCCTGATCCGCAAAGGAGGTGGAACAATTGCGCTAAGCATGTTATACTGTAACAAATTACGCGGCGCGAAAAGGGGCGTATCACGCCTGCCGCCCGCGCGCGGAGGGAGAAAACGCCGCCAGTGAAAGCGAGGGCCTGACGGGCATCCGGAGCGAATCGGGCAAACGCGGGCAATGATCCGCCGCTTCCCCCGGAAGACGGGCCATGCCGTCTTGCGCCGAATCTGTTTGGGGCGGCGGCGCATGCGGATGCCGGCCAGCGAAAGCGCGGGCGCAGATCGACGCCTCCTATGCCGGCAGCGGCGCGCTTCCGGAACGGGCGGTAATCCAGTCGACGGTTATCCGCCTATCCGGTGCGAAAGCAGACGCAACCGGCGCTCGGGGGCGTAGCGCGTGCCGGGCATAAAGGGGCTAAGGGCGGTTTCGCGCCGTTTGAACGCCTGGGCGGGTTAAGGTGGCCTTGTGAAGCGTGGTTTGACGGCGAGCGCGCCTTTTGTGCGGATGAACGCACGGCCAGAGAGCGAACGCCTCTTGGCGGCATCCGCGCCGACGCTTTCTTCTATCAAGGGAGGAATGCTGAATGCGAGAGGATATCCTGTTATATTTTGGGCCCGACCCGGCTGTACTGCCGTTATACGAAGCGTTGGCCGCCCGGCTGGACGAGCTGTTTCCAACGTCCGCCGTCACCGTACAAAAAACGCAGATCGCCTTTCGGGACCCGCACAGCTATTGCGTCGTTTCGCTGCCAGCGCGCCGGCTCAAGGGTTGGCCCGAGCATTGCCTGATCGTCACCTTTGGGCTGGGGACGCGTTTGGAAAGCCCAAGGGTTTTTCAATCGGTTCAGCCCTATCCGGGCAGGTATACCCATCATGTTCCCGTCGCGCAGGCCGCGCAGATAGACCGGGAGCTGATTTCCTGGATCATCCTGTCCCACGGCTTCTCCGAACGGCGCGCGCGGAGCTGACGCGCGCCGCCCGTACCGCTCATTACCCGCCTACGGGTATCTCCAGCTCTTCCAAGACCATTTCAAGCTTCTTCTGCCATTTCAAGAAGTCCATATTGCCAACATAAAACGCCTCGAGCTGGTCATGGAGCGATTTCGCCGCCTTGAGCTGTTCTATGCCCCTCTGCACCAAAAGTTCGAAGGCGTTGCGGTCAAAGCCCTGTTCTTTTTCATTAATATCCTGTAAGTCCAGCACGCTTTGGGGCTCCAGCCATTCCCCGTCCTCCGCCTGGCCGCGGCGGCCCGCGCTGAACAGCAGCCCGTGCTCCGGCAGCGCCACATGCGCGATTTCCTCGGGCGAAAGCGGGTCCAGCAGTTCAATGGGATGCAGCCCGCGCGCGACCGCCTGTTCCGACACGGCGCGCATCAAACCGGTCGCGTGATGGCCGAAAGGGCAATCCAGCGTGATTTGGCGCTCCGCGCCCAGCGTCTGGAGCATATCCACGCGTCCTTGCGGCGTATAGGCGGCGGCAAACAGCCGGCGAACCGTGCCCGTTCCTCCGCGCAGCGGCATCAACGCGGCCCATTTCTGAGCCGTCTCATACGCCTTAACGGCGTTTTCGCTTCCGTGCGCGGCGGCCTCATAGACCGCCTCGGCGGCGGCAAAATACCGGCGGCACCTGGAAAAGCGCGCGGATACCTCTGCCTGCACGCGCTCGATGTCGCGCGCGTGCGGCTTCAGCGCCGCCTCGTCCAGATAGTCCCCCAGGGAAAGCAGCGTATCGCGCGCGCCCGGCACCTGCGGGTCGTACACATGCGGCGCGGTGCCGTCCATCATCGCTGCGCCGCGTTCCGGCAAGCTGACGGCATCCAAACTGTCCGGGTCGGAGGAGCAATGAAAATACTCCACCCGAAGCCCCGCCTTTTCCGCGGCCTCTCCCACGCGGCGCATCATGGTGCTCTTGCCCACGCCCGGTCCGCCCTTTAAATAGAACATGCGCCGGCGCTGCCCCGCCGGCAGGATATCCTCAAAGCGGGAGTAAAACCCCCTGGCGGTATTGCCGCCCGCAAACAGATGAATGGAACCCATCATACTCCTCCTTATCGTGTGCTGATGAAGAATATGCGCGCTGCCCGCCGTCTATCCCGCCCGCGCGGATGCCGCGCCCGAAAAGCGGTCTGAAGGGCCCACGGCGGGGAGGAACGTTGGAAAGCCCGCCTCCCAGCACCGCCGCCTGAGGGCTTCGCCCTTCGGAATCCCTTAGCATGGGCCGTGTTCGCGGACCAAGTGTGATTGAACATGACGGAGGGCAGCGGCGGACCGACGGCGCCGGACATGAGCGTCGGCCCGAAGGATACGCTTGGAAAGCATAAGCCCCTGTAGGCTGACGCGATAAGCGCGTTCCGCATGCGCGAAGCGCGCACGCTGCCCTGCCGGGCGGCGTGCGCGGATTGAGACGGCGGAGCGTCCTTCCTCGGGATTGCGGGAGGTAGCTCCTGTCGTTTTTTCGTTTTCATGCGCTGCCCCTGCGGATCATCACACGGTATCATGAGCGGCGGGGCCCGTGGGCCCGCGCGGCAAGGTTTCCCGCCGGGCGATGAAAACGCGTTTTGGCGGAAAGGTTCGCCGTCATACGGGGATTTTCGGCAGATTCAAACGTTCCCGCGGCTCTTTGCCGCGGGAACGTCAAATTGTCGACAAACCTATTTGGGGGTGGTTTGGAGGGGCGACAGCCCCTCAAAATGAAATCGGTTCGCCCGGCTGGCCCGCAGTCGCCAAATGCTTCGGTACTTTCGACATGCACAGCACCCAGGCGGGCGGTTTCGATCCCGGTCGGAATCTTTCCGAAAGTCTTCGTTGTAAAAAGTCGCTGACAAACAA
>DBGEOK010000019.1:0-8881 GCA_048370855.1 Candidatus Limiplasma sp.
TTCGCGCTGTGCTGGCGGTCTTTGTTTGTGCCTACAATCGGTTTAGCGCTGCAAAGCTTAGCTATCGTTCTTCTCGTCCTTACGCCCTTGTTCCCTTTGCTCTTGTTGATTTCCTTTAACTCCGCTCTTGGACACTCCCGCCGTTCTTTCTGAATTGATTTCGAGTAAGCGATGTGATAGAATCATAAGAATAAATGGATACGTTGGCAAGCGAACGTTCGCAAAGGGGTTGACAGGGATGACGCTGCGGGACGGAATTTCTGGCGCGCGCATGAGCATCAGGCAGAATATTTCAAGCGTGGTATTGGCGTGTATCCTGCTGGCGGGGCTTTTCCCGGCGACGGCGCTTGCGGCGGACTACGCCAACTGGAACGACATAGCGCGCGCGGCGGATAACGAGCTTACGCTCACCCAGGGCGATACCGTTGCCGGAAGCGGCGACGCCTCAAACCCAAAGGAATATATTTTGACCGGCAAAACCATCACGTTAAACGGTACGCTTACCGTCTCTGGCCATGTCAAGCTCACCGGCGGGAAAATCCTGCGCGGCCAAAGCCATAGGGACAGCCTGTTTATCGTTTCGGGCAGCGGCAATTCCCTCGCGCTGGAAGGCGTCAAGGTGGATGGCAACAAGCCGGCCGTGGAGGCCGCGGCCTCCCTGGTGGAGATCGAGCAAGGCGGCGCGGTTATTCTGGGCGGCGGCTCCGAGCTTGCCAACAACAAGCTTTTATCCAGCGCAAGCGGCAAGGGCTCGGCGGTGACCGTCACGGAGAGCGCGCTTCACATCGCCGGCGGAAGCATTACAAATAACGAGAGCATAACCGACGGCGGCAGCACCATCAAAACCTACTACGGCGCAACCGTTACCATGACCTCGGGCAAAATAAGCAATAACAGCGGATCAAGGCACGGCGGCGCGATCCAGCTCTACGGCGCCAAAATGTACGAGGAATCCAGCATAAAACAAACCACGTTCACCATGAGCGGCGGCGAGATCACAGGGAACTCCCTTGGGTATAGCGGAGGCGTTGGCGGCGGCGTCGCCATCTCCAAAACGGCGGCTTTCATCATGAGCGGCGGCGAGATTTCCGGCAACTCCTGCGGCGCGTCCGGCAAGGGCGGCGGCGTTTCGTTTACAGACGGCAACAATACCTCCATGCAAATCTCGGGCCCGGCCGTCGTCATCGGGAACAAAAAAGGCTCGACTGAGAATAACCTTGAGATCGGCACAAACTCAAACAACCTGCTCATAGCGACCGGCGCGGTTACCGGAGCCGTCGGCATAACCCGCACATACAATAGCACGTCTGTTTTCACCAGCAGCGATCCGGCCGTGACCCCGGCGGATTCTATCGTCTGCTTCAGCTCAGATAACCGGGCGTACAAGGTCGTAAGCGACTCCGGGCAGCTCAGACTGGAAGCCGTGCCAAATACCATCAGCATTACCGCACAGCCGCAAAACGCGCAGGTCGACGAGGGCGGCGTTTCCGGCAGCCTCGCGGTGGCGGCAACGGTCAGCGACGGAAGCAGTCCCGCCTATCAGTGGTACTCCTGCACGAACGCCAGCAGGGCTCATCCTCAGGCGATTTCCGGGGCCCGCAGTACGAGTATGACCATTCCCGCGGCGTTGGCGGCGGGAACATATTACTATTTCTGCCGCGTCAGCGCGGTCGGAGCGGCGGATGTGAACAGCGATGTGGCGGCGGTCACGGTGCGGCCGGCGCAGACAGCCGCCTATATCGTCAGCGTAAGCGCAAACCCGCCGGCAGGCGGCGCCGTCACGGGCGGCGGCACATATCATCAAAACACGTCCGTCACTGTTACAGCGAGCCCAAACAGCGGATACCGGTTTGTGCGGTGGACAGAAAACGGCAGCGAGGTCAGCAGGAGCGCAAGCTACACTTTTCTAGCGGCGGCAAGCCGGACGCTTGTGGCGGCGTTTGAAAACGATTCCGGAAATGTACCTGTTATTATAAGCCCCGTAAAGCATCAGGAGATCTTCGCCCATGTGGGCGGCTATGCGAAGGTCAGCGTCACCGCGACGGATGCAACCTCCTATCAGTGGTATGTGGATCGTGGAAACGGCTTTGTTCTGATACAAGGCGCAACAGGCCCAAGCTATACGGCGCCGGCGGCCGCGCTAGAAAACGACGGGTATCGGTATTGCTGCGTCGCCATCAACGCCTATGGCGCCAGCGAACAAAGCCCCGTCTTTACGCTCCGCGTATTGGAGGCAAATATTCCCAAAACGGGCGACGACAGCCGGTTGGGGCTATGGACGGCCCTTGCGATGCTCAGCCTTGCGGCGCTTATCGCACACGGGGTCATATGGCGCAGAAAACGGACGGATTGATATGAGTCCCAACGGCTCGTTTAAATCGCGCGTCCTGAAGGCTCTTTTCGGTTTTGTTTCTTGCAATTTAACGATAACCGATTTTGCCTTGTTCATCACTCTTTTTCTTCCTGGTCCAGAATGTATGGCAGCGCCGCACGTCAAGGAAAGAAATTGCTGCCCGGCTATTGCATTTTTCAAGAAAGCATGGTACAATCATCCTTGCGATTTATGAATGCCAAGGAGGTGAAAGACGTTGCCAAATATCAAGTCCGCCATGAAGCGCGTGAAGGTCGGCGAGAAGAAGAATCTTCGCAACCGCATTGTGAAGTCGAAGGTGAAAACCGCGATCAAGAAGTTTGAAGCGGAGGTCGCCGTGAACGCTGCGAATGCTGGTGCCCAGTACAGTGTCACCACCTCCGCTATCGATAAAGCCGCCGCGAAGGGTATTCTGCATAAGAATGCCGCCAATCGCAAAAAGGCCCGCCTGGCTAAGCAACTGGCTAAGGCCGCCCAATAAGCGCCCGATAAAAGCGTCCGCTCGATTTGGAGCGGACGCTTTTGTTAAACCCTTTTGGGGGGATAGCAGCCCTTCGATTGCATTCCGCCCGTAGACGGGGCTGAAGCGGGAAGGGATGTTGGGAGGCGCAGCCGGGGGCTTCGCTCTTAGAAATCCCTTTGATGGAGAGCGGCAGCCCCGTGAGCTGTACGCCGACGGCGAAGGCGCCCCGCGCGATAGGCCTTTGGCAACGCCGGCCCGGCGGGTGTCGCGCGTAGTGCGAAATCCCTTTTGCGGTTATCTCAAAGTGGGCGGACGCTTGTTTAACATGGTCAGGCGTCGGCAGGCGACGCCGTCACGAATCGATCGATTCGGACCAAATCGGCTTGCCAATATGCAGCGCTCTGCGCCATTCGGGGGCGGGGCCGTCGTCCCCCCAATATTCATCCAGCTCGCTGATATAGATTCCCTCCATCCTGAAAAAAGACACGGCGTGGAAGGAAGCGCCGCCGCCTTCGGTCCAGACGCGCGCGGCGGTTACAATGAGATCCCCCATGACCTCCAGGCGTTCCACCGCGCCTCTCCATTTTCCGGGGTATTCACAGTTCGCCCGGATATATTCGTTTACAGAAAACCGCTCGTTGCTGGCATGCCAGCGGATGACCGCGTCAGGCAGAAAATACCCCTTCAGGGCGGCCGCGTCCTGCGAAGCTACGTCGCGCCAAAAGGCCCGGATAAACGCTTCCCTTTCCATTCCTTCACTCCTCAACAGCGGGATCCTCCGAAAAATCCTGCTGGATTTCAGGCATATGCTGGCAGACCATCAGATAGGCGTCCTCACCGTTATCCTCATAATAGCGCTTGCGCACGCCCAGCGTCTCAAAGCCAAGCGATTGGTATAACCGCTGAGCCGCCAGATTGCTTTTGCGCACCTCAAGGGTCATGTATTGCACGCCCAGGTTGGCCGCATACTGCATCAGCGCGCGCGTTACCGCCGTGCCGACGCCGCGGCCCCGCGCCTCCTTGCTGACGGCGATGTTGGTGACGTGTCCCTCCTCAAAGACCAGCCAAGCGCCCGCGTAGGCGATGATACGGCCGTTCGCCTCTGCCACCAGATAACGGGCGCACGCGTTTTTCTCCATCTCATCCACAAAGCTCTGGTAAGACCACGGCTCCGCAAAGGTCTGCCGCTCGATGGCATGCACCTGCGGCACGTCCTCGAGGGTCATGCGGCGAATGGCGACGCTTTCCACGCTCATCTCCGCTCCGTCCTCAGCCTTGCAGCCCGCGCGCGTTCCGCCTGCGGCGCGCGAAGATATACGGGCTGAAGCGCCAGATAGTCCACGGCGGCTTCCCGACGCTCCCACGCAAGCCTGGCCGCCGCTGCCGGGCGCAGGAACGACAAGTGGACGGGCGCGAAAACCGCCCGCGCGCCAAGGCGGTCCTCGATGTCTAAACGGTAAGGCCTGACGCCGTCGCCCAGGAAGCAGAGCGTTTGATCCGCCTCCGCGGCCCCAAGCGCCCGGTCCAAATAGGCGGACAAGGCTTCGGCCATATCCGGAAGGACGCGTCGGGGGGGCATGCCGCCCTGAAAAGCCGCGCCATAAACCTGACCCGCGCGGGCGTCCTGGATTGGGCACAGCAGCGAACCGGAAAGGCACGCGCCGGCGGCCAGAGCCTCGAGGGCGTTTACGCCCACGCAGGGCTTCCCGGAAGCGTGAGCCATTCCCTTGACCGCGCTGACGCCGATGCGGACGCCGGTAAACGAACCGGGACCCGTGACGGCTGCGTACAGGTCAATTTCGGCAATTCCCAGGCCGGATCTGCTCAGCGCTTCCTCCACCATGGGCATCAGGTTGACGGAATGGGTCAGGCGGTTGACGACCGCGCCCTCATAAGCGAGCTCCCCGTTCCGGAGCACCGCCACGCCCGCGACCGGGCCGGATGTGTCTATCGCAAGCAGGTTCATTGCCGCCGCCATCCTTTCTGTTCGGCAGTCCTTGTGCCCTCAGACCGTGCCGCGACCGGCCAGAAGGCTTTCGTCAAGGCTGTGAAAGCCGCCCGCGGGCCGGATATCAAGCTCCCGCCCGCCCTCGCCGAAGGGGACAAGCGAAATGTCGAGAAAGGTATCGGGGAGAGCCTCCGCGGCGCGGCTGGGCCACTCTATGACCGCCACGCCGTCCCCATACAGGTATTCGTCCATGGAAAGCTCATAAAGCTCTTCCGCGCCCGATAGGCGGTACCAGTCAAAATGATAGAGCGGCAGCCGGCCTGTTTCATGCACCTGCAGGATGGTGAAGGTGGGGCTGGTTACATAGCCCTTCACGCCGAGCCCGCGGGCGATCCCACGGGCCAGCTCGCTTTTGCCGGCCCCCATTTCGCCCTGCAGAAGCAGCACGTCGCCGGCGCAAAGCTGCTCCGCCAGCCGCGCGCCGATTTGCCGGGTTTCCTCCACGCTGCCGCTGTGAAGCTTCATTGTGCCTTCTCCTCCGCGACGCGCCGCTTCCGCCCGTGCAGGATGGGGGAAAGCGGTTTATACATCAGCGCGCCGAGCACGCTGATGACGATCCATTTCAGCAGGTTAAACGGCGCGGTAATCAGCAGCACGAACTTCCACAGGCTGTCGATGGCCGGAACGATCGCTTGCCCCATGCTCACAATGGCGTCCACAGGCATGCCATAGGCTACGCCATAAAAAGGAATCATGATATAAACGTTGCTGACGACGCCGACGACCGTAGCGGCCACGGCGCCGGCGGCCATGCCGGCAATCGCCGCGGAACGCGTCTTATGCCGCTGATAAATCAGCCCCGCAGGGAGCACCATCGCAAAGCCCATCAAGAAATCCGCCAGCTCCCCCACGCCTTGGGAGGAAGAATGCAGAAGCCCCAGCGCGCTTTTGACCAGCAGGATCAGCGTGCCCGCAAGCGGTCCCATGGAAAACGTGCCCAGCAGGACGGGCAAATTGCTCAGATCGAGCTTATAAAACAGTACAATAGGAATTTCCACCATAAACAGGACGGCGGCGATTGCCGCAAGGATGGCGACCGTCGTAAGCTCGCGGGTGGTCAGCAGGCGTTTCCGATTTTGAATGGACATCAAAATTCCTCCTCCATGACAAATTGCCCCCGATGGCTCTGTTCATCAGGGGCAACCACGCATGCGGAGCGGCGGCTGCTCTTCTCACATCCGGACTTTGGCGTAAAAGCCGTTTACCGTCGGCTTCGGAATTTCACCGAATCGGCCCGTCAGGATCGGCCTGACAGGTTCGCGGGCTGTAACCGCCGGTAGGGAATTTCACCCTGCCCCGAAGAAGCCATCTTCAATTGGGTTTCCGACGAAATCATATCACGCGGGGACCGGGATGTCAATAGCGCGGAAACCGGGCGTTTACAGCCCTTTCAACGTACTTTGCCAGGCGGGAACAAAGCGGACGAAGTTTTTGACGGGAGCGGCAGAGGAAGCGGAGCTTGCGACGCCATCCCGCGGCATGAACCTTTTTTGAGGCCGCCCCTTCGGCCCCCGCCCTGCGACGACGGCCATCGCCGTCTTTAGGCGGCAGGCTGATGAAACGCTTCCCGGCGGCGCGACATGCCCGTTTCCAAACGGTTGATATTTTTGGTTTTTCTTCGCACACTAAAGCTATGCGCGGCTGAACCGCGCCGGCTGGAGCAGGCGGAACGGCGACCGGCGCTTTTTGGTTTGACGCGCGCGCAAATCTGGTATATGATCAGAGCGAAAACGGACGCAACGGGGGGAATTGCGATGGATTGCATCGGAAAAATCACGGAGGATATCCTTTGGGTAGGCGGCAACGACCGGCGGCTGAATCTTTTTGAAAACGCCTTCCCCGTCCCGCGCGGGGTGAGCTATAACGCTTATTTGGTGCTGGACGAGCGGACGGTGCTGCTTGATACGGTGGACCGAGCGGTTGCCGGCGTCTTTTTTGACAACCTGGCGGCCGGGCTGAAGGGCCGGCCCCTGGATTTTGTGATTATGAACCACATGGAGCCCGATCATTGCGCGACGCTGGGGGAGCTGTGCCGCCTGCATCCGGAGACCACGATCATCGTCAACCCCAAGACGGCGGGCATGATCGATCAATTTTACACCCCGGAGTTCCATAGCCGCTACCGCTTGGTAAAGGAAGGCGAAACGCTGGAAACCGGCCGCCACCGCTTCATGTTTTTCATGGCGCCCATGGTCCACTGGCCGGAGGTGATGGTCACGTATGACGAGCAGAGCAAGACCCTTTTTTCGGCGGACGCGTTTGGGACATTCGGAGCGGTGTCGGGGTTCCTGTTTGCCGACGAGGTGGATTTTGAGCGGGATTGGCTGGATGAGGCGCGCCGGTATTATGCCAATATTGTCGGGAAATACGGAGCGCCGGTCCAGATGCTGCTCAGCAAGGCGGAAAAGCTCGATATTCAGAGAATCTGTCCGCTTCACGGCCCGATCTGGCGGAAAAACCTGGCCTGGTATATAGATAAATACCAGAAGTGGAGCGCTTACGAGCCTGAGTCGGACGGCGCGCTCATCGTCTACGCCTCCATTTACGGGCATACGCAGAATGCCGCCGAGGCGCTTGCGATGGAACTGCGTGACGCCGGCGTGAAAACCATTGCGATGTACGATGTGTCGGTCACGCATCCCTCCTACCTGGTCGGCGAGGCATTCCGCCTGAAGCGCCTGGCCTTTTGCTCTTCCACATACAATGCGGGCATCTTTCCGGCAATGGAGGCTCTTTTGCTGGATCTGAAGGCCCATAAGCTCCAGAACCGAACGGTAGCCCTGATGGAGAACGGGTCCTGGGCGCCCGCGGCGGCCAAGCTGATGCGGGAAATCCTCAGTGAAATGAAGAACGTCAGGGTGCTGGAGAACATCGTCAGCATTCAGTCCTCGGTGAAGGCGGAACAAAGGGGCTGGATACGCCAGCTTGCTCAGGAGCTTGCGGAAAGCTGACGCGGTTTGATGAAGGAAAGGAGGAAGCGCGGAGCGATGTGCGGCCGGTATTTTCTGGACAAGGAGGATAATAACCGCAAGCTGCTGGCGATTTTATGCGAAATGGAGCGCAGCGACAGCCAGAGGGCTTCGCTGGCGCACCGCGGTGAAATTTATCCTTCCGAAATGGCGCCCGCCATCGTGGCCAAGGCGGGAGGCGTTACCGTTTTGCCCATGCGCTGGGGCTTTCCCCGCGGCAACGGACAAGGGCTGGTAATTAACAGCCGCAGCGAAAAAGCCGACGCTACGCCCATGTTTCAAAAGGCGGTGCGGGAACGGCGGTGCCTGGTGCCCATGAGCGGTTTTTATGAGTGGCGGCGCACGCCGGGCGGGAGCAAGACAAAGGAGAAGTTTGCCTTTACCCTTTCCGACGCCAAAGAGGGCGAGCTGATGTACCTGGCCGGCGTATACGGTCAGTTTTCAGGCGGCTTTGAAAATGGGGGCTTCGACGGCTTCGCGGTTCTCACCCAGCCGGCGGACGTGCAGATGAGCCCTTACCATCATCGCATGCCGGTCGTATTGCGCGAGGAGGCGGTGAAGAAGGCGTGGCTGTTCGCGCCGCCCGTCCTGCCATACGCGGAGCTCAGGCGTCGGTTTGACACGCCGGCTCTGGCCGCGAGCCGGGTTTAGCAGGCATAAGAAATTCCGACGAAATGTTTTTTCTTTGTATTGCCTTGCTTTGCCGGGAAGCAAGCGGACGGAATCGAAAAAACGGTTGACAAAGGAGGGGAAAAACATTACAATATCCCGTGTCTGATGCATGGTCGATGCGGACATGCGGGTGTAACTCAATGGTAGAGTTCTAGCTTCCCAAGCTAGCTACGTGGGTTCGATTCCCATCACCCGCTCCAACCGCATGAAACCCTGCCGGATTTGAAGAACGCATAGTTTGAACAGGAGGTCGAATCCCATGGCTAAGGCAAAGTTTGAGAGGACGAAGCCGCACGTAAACATCGGAACGATCGGACACGTGGACCACGGCAAGACGACGCTGACGGCGGCGATCACGATGACGCTGGCGCAGCTAGGGGACGCGCAGGCGATGAAGT
>DBGEOK010000020.1:0-1564 GCA_048370855.1 Candidatus Limiplasma sp.
CAGCACCGCGACCATCGCGGCGTCGGCCAACAGCACGGTGACGGTGTCCATCGACTTCCCCGCGCCGTTTTCCGGCACGCCGTCGGTGGCGGTATCGTTAAACACGTCCGCCCCCGCCGACCGCACGCTGGCTGTGACCGCCGTAAACGCCACCGGCATGACGGTTGTGCTGTATAACGGCACCTCGTATACCGGCAACCTGGTCGTGTACTGGATCGCGGCTTATTAAGGAGGACGGGAAGATGTACCTACTGCTGGACGAGCGGAAAAGGATTGTGGCATCAAGCGAGGATTGCGCGTTCAGGCCGGGGCCTGGGCAGACCGCGCTTGCGATGAACATGCCGGAGGGCTGGGACGCGGAGCGGCTGAACGACTGGCGCGTGGCGGACGGGGAGCTGGTGCACGACCCGCTGCCGGAGACGGAGCCGCTGCCAAACAGGCTGGACGACCTGACCGCCGTGACGGTGGACCATGAATACAGGCTGATTTTGATGGAGATGGGGGTGACGGAAAATGATCTACCGACTGTGTAAGAGCATGATCGCGAAGGGCATGACCGAGGGCATGCGGGACAAGCTGGACGTATTCTTCGCGGTTGACCGGCTGACGCAGAGCGAGTATGCCGAGCTGTGCGGGATGCTGGCGGAGTAAGTGGAAAGGAGGGGAGGCGTTAGGGGGGTTCACCCCCTAAAACCCCGGACAAGGGCTTCGCCCTTGACCCATCTTTGGGCCGCATTCGCGGCCCAAAAAGAATTTAAGGAGAGTACGCGGAGCTCGCTTCCCTCCGTCGCCCGCCGCCCTACCCGGGCGGCGTTCTCGTTTCGCTTGATATCCTGCGGGTCGCTTTGCGCTGCGCGCAAGGCCGCACTGCGGCCCCGCTTCCCTCCGTCGCCCGCAAGCTCAATCGTCGCCCGCCGCCCTGTCCCGGCGGCGTTCTCGTTTCGCTTGATATCCTGCGGGTCGCTTTCGCCTTCGGCGAATGGCCCACCGGGCCAACGCTTCCCTCCGTCGCCCGCCGCCCTGCCGGGGCGGCGTTCTCGTTTCGCTTGATATCCTGCGGGTCGCTTTCGCCTTCGGCGAATGGCCCACCGGGCCAGCGCTTCCCTCCGTCGCCCGCAAGCTCAATCGTCGCCCGCCGCCCTGCCGGGCGGCGTTCTCGTTTCGCTTGATATCCTGCGGGTCGCTTTGCGCTGCGCGCAAGGCCGCACTGCGGCCCCGCTCCCCTCCGTCAACCCTTGACCCACCTTTGGGCCGCGAACGCGGCCCAAAAAAGAGATTCCTAAGGGCAAAGCCCTTAGGCGGTGGGTTTGGGAGGCGGCGCCTCCCAACGTCCCTTTTCCCCAAAAAGACAGGAGATGAGAGAATGACAAAAATCACAAGCGCGGCCTGCGTCGCGTCGGGCAAGGAGCTGCTGGCGTATGCGGCGGGGCACACCGTCCCCTATGTGGCGGGCGGCATGACACTGGAGGGTATGGACTGCCAGGGCCTGGCGGAGTACCTGCTGATCCGGTGCGGCGTGCCCAGGGCGGAGTGCGACCTCAAGGGCAGCAACGCGCACTGGCGA
>DBGEOK010000021.1:0-14213 GCA_048370855.1 Candidatus Limiplasma sp.
TGCACATTCCGAGTATATGTGCCATAATTATTCTCGGTATATTTCTTTTTCACAAATCAATTATACCAAAAGCCGAGCCGGTTTGCACTGCTTTCGCAGTGCTCCGGCTCGGCTTTTTTCGGGCTGTTTCGTCGCAGCCCCTCAGCCTGTGAAAGAACGAGCAATTCAAGGGACGAGAAGCGGGTTGTTCCTATTGGGGAAGCAAGAATAAAGAAAACGAGGAAGAAAAGCAGGCGACCAGCTTGAACAGTAGCACCGGGTCTGCGCTCGGCCGTCCGTTATTTATGCTGTACAGATCTCCTGCAATTTCATAGATTCGCTCAAAATCCACTGCCGCATCTATCTTGCGCAATAGGCGGTCTTGCGGTACCGGCATATCTGTGCATAATATTTCCACTGCTTGCCTCTGCACTGTTTCCTTCGTTAACATCTTTCATCACCTGCCTCTATTATATTTATTAATCTCCCTCCGGTTGGGGCTTTTGGGACAGGCTGCGCGGAAACCCCGCTTTTGGGGGCGGCTGAGGAACCGCGGCCCCTCCAAACCACTCCAAAATGGGTTTGTCAACAGGCTGCCTAAGGGCGAAGCCCTTAGGCGGAGGGCTTGGGAGGCGGGGCATCTCAACGTCCCTCAGCGATACCGCCCCAATTTGGACCGTGCTTTCCCTCCTCGGAAAACTGTGCTATACTACCCTCATCCTTCAAGCGAAAGGAGCCTCCCCCCTCATGCCAACCTTTGAAACCGACAAGGCGGCCCTGCTGTGGGGCGCGACCGCCGTGCCGAACGCCTTTTTTTGCGAGTACATGCCCGCCGCGCCGGAAGGACACGTTAAGGTTTATTTATATGGCCTGATGTGCGCTCACTCCGGCGTGGGGGACGACGGCGTGATGCTGGACGATGTGGCGCTGGCGCTGAACATGGACCGCGGCGAGGTCGAGCGCGCGCTGCGCTACTGGGAACGGTGCCGGCTGGCGGCCCGCGTGAAGGACCAGCCGCCGGTGTACCGGTTTACAAGCGTTCAGCAGGCGATGTTTCAAAAGCAGCGCGTGCCGCAGGACGACGCCTATGAGGCGTTTGCCCAGGCAATTTACGCGGCGTTTGGCGACCGCCGCAAGCTTCACGGCGGCGAAACCGTGCTGGCCTATGAATGGGTGGAGCAGCTCAAACTGCCGCCCAGCGTGGTGATGATGCTGATTCAGCATATGATCGCCACACGCGGCGTTCAATTCAGCTTTAAGGAGGCGCAGAAGCTTGCCACGGAGCTGAGCGAGCAGCAGGTCTTTACCATCGAGGCGGCGGAGGCGCTGTTCAGCCGTTCGGAGGCGGCGTGGAAGGGCGCGCGCAGGATATTGACGCGCCTGGGCAAGCGGCGCAATCCCAGCATGGACGAGATTGACCTGTACGTAAAGTGGACGGTGGAATGGGGCTTCGCGCCAAAGGCGGTCGAAAGCGCGTGCGCCGAAACCACCAAGGGCGACCCAAGCTTTGCGTATTTAGATAAAATCCTTCAAGGCATCCGCGAGCGCGGAAACGGAAAAGCAACCACCGCCGCGCAGGTGGAGCGGCAGTTGGAAGGGGAGCGCGACGAGAACGACCGCGTGCGGGAGATGCTGGCCGCCTTTGGCGTGAAAGCGCCGGTGGTGGACGCGGGCAAAAGGCTGGTCTACCGGGACATGCGCGGCTTGGCGGAGCATGAGGTCATCGTGCTGGCGGCCCGGGAGGTGGGCAAGCGCCGGGGCGCGCATTCGCTGGATGATGTGACCGCGCTTCTCGCCGCGTGGAAGGATAAGGGGCTCGAAAGCGCGGAGGCGGTCAAGGCGCATTTGGACGCGGTGGCGGCGCAGAACCGGCGCTTAAAGGAGCTGATGTCCATTGCGGGCAAAGAGGGCGGCTGTACGCAGTTTAACCGCGAACTGCTGCGAAAGTGGCGGGAGGAATGGCGGCTGGCGGACGAGCTGATGGACCTTGCGGCAGAGTATGCCCGCAATGTGGACAGGCCCATGCCCTATATGGACCGGCTCCTCCAGGGATGGCGGGACGCGGGCGCCGAAACGGCGGAGGCGGCCCGCGCTGAGCACGCGCGCTATACGCGGGACGCGGAGCGTGGCCGCGCGTCGGCGCCTCCGGCCCGGGAAGGAACCAAAAGGGTGGTCGAGCAGCAGTACGGCCAGCGCGTTTATCGGCCCGAGGAATATGACGGCTTGTCCCCGGAACAGATAGAGGAGATGAAAAAGAAATGACGCGTGATCGAATACTTGCCGCCATCGAGCAGGAATACGCCCGCCGCCGGGAGGAGAATATGCACCTCTTTGAGGCCAGGAAACAAGAGGCGTGCGAGCGTTGCGCCGGCCTGGAAGATCTCCTGGAGGCCCGCCGCGCCGCGCTGATGGGAGGCGTGCGCGCCAGCCTGCTGTCGCAGAGGAAGGAAGCCGGCGCGAGCGCCGGTCTTTCCGGGGTGATGGCCCAGTACAACCAGAGGATCGTAGAGGCCCTTCTAGCGGGCGGGCTGGAAGCCGATTACCTCCAGCCGGTATATACCTGTATGGAATGCCATGATGAAGGGTATGTATACGACCCGTCGCGGCGCATGTGCGGCTGCATGGCGCGCGAGCTCAACCGCCGCATGCTGGTGGCGCTGGGGCTGGAGGAGGACCCGCAGACCTTTGAGCGCTTTGACGAGGCATTGTTCAGCGACGAGCCGGAGGAGAGCGGCGTCAGCCAACGGCAGGTCGCCTCGGCTAACCGCGATATTTGCCGTAGATATGCCGACGCTTTTCCCGATACGGAAACGCGCGACCTGTTGCTTCTGGGCAAGAGCGGGCTGGGCAAGACGTACCTGCTGCGCGCCATCGCGCACCGCGTTGTGGAGCGCGGGTTCCTGCCGGTTTATACAAGCGCCTACCATATGTTTGAGCTTTCCCGCAAGGCATATATCGAAAATAACAGCGAGCTCATGGGCGAGCTGATGAACGCCCCGCTTTTGCTGCTGGACGACCTGGGAACCGAGCCGCTGATGAATAACATCACCGTCACCCAGTTGTTCAACCTCTTGAACGAGCGCCAGTTGGCGAGGCGGCATACGGTCGTCAGCACCAACCTCACGCTTTCAGAGCTGAGGGAGCGCTACACCGAGCGGGTCGCCTCCCGCTTTCTGGACGCTACCCGCTGCACGCGCCTGGTGTTTATTGGCGGCGACATCCGCCGCAATTTGAAAAAGGGGGCCGGACGCGCTTGAACGTCCAGATTTATTTCAACAAAAAGAACCCCGACGTACTCAAGGCCGAACGCTTTTTTAAGGAGCGCCGCGTGCCCTGCCAGCTAATGGACCTTAAAAAGCATAAGCTGGGGGCCAGGGAGCTTCAAGCCTTTGTGAACGCCGTGGGCGCGGCTGCGCTGGTGGACCGCGACGGAAAAAAGGCGCTGGAGCGGCCCGTGGCGCACATGTCGACCGACAGCCTGATCGCGGCGGAGCTTCTGAACGATCCCGCCGCGCTGCGAAGCCCGATTGTGCGAAACGGAAACCGCGTGACGGTCGGGGCCGCGGAGGAGACGTGGAAGCTCTGGATGGAGGGCTGAGGCGCTCCGCCTGCAAACGCCTTCGTCGGGGGAGCGGAAAGCGCAGAGGCGTTTTCCAACGTGAACCTGTTCATCAAAACGATTTTGGCCGCATTGCCGCGCCCTGCGCCGGGGGCGGCCGGCGGCACGCGGACGCTTTCGGCAGGGATAGATAAAAAGTGTTATGCATCCCGAATGTATACAAAATGCAAAAGAAGTACAAAACGGCAACAAAGCATGAATTGACATACGAAATGTAAATGATATAATAAATTATGCTTTTTGCAATGGGGGAAAGAGCGTGCAGGGCTCTTTCCGTTTTTATTTCAGGCGGCCGGCCGGGTAGACGGGCAAGCCCGCGGCCGGCGTCGGGATAGGGGCGGAAGGGTATGCGGCGGCTGATTTCGCGGGCGTTCAGCCTGGCCGGGGAACCGCTGCCGGCGCGCCGGGCGTGCGTTCGGCCGGTACAAAGGACGGCTCTTTCTTGGAAGCAATAGGAGGTTTTATTGAATGAATTCTAAATTTGCCATGTACATGCTGAAAAGGCTTGGGATGGCGGTGCTGACCATTTTTTTGGTCGTGCTCATCACCTTTTTCACCATGCACGCCATTCCGGCCAGCCCGTTCAGCTCGGAAAAGGCAAAATCCGACGCGACCATCGCGGCGCTGGAGGCGAAATATGGCTTTGACAAGCCTGTGCCCGTTCAGTTTGTCAACTACGTATGGAATATTCTGCATTTCGATTTTGGGCTCTCCACAGGCTGGGTCGGCAACACGGTGTTCGACCTGATTAAGGGAGGGCTGCGCTATTCGGCGCGTATCGGCTTTACCGCGGCGCTTATCGCAATCGTATTCGGCGTGGTGCTGGGCGCGATCGCCGCGCTCAAGCGCGGGAAATGGCAGGATAAGCTTATCCAGGTGGTGACGACCGCGCTGGTCAGCATGCCGTCGTTCGTCATCGCAACCATTTTCCTGCTGGTTTTCGGGCTCCAGCTAAAATGGTTTCCCACGCTCAGCAGCGAGCCTGGGGGCCTGGTGCTGCCCATCCTGTCGCTGAGCCTGTACCCCATGGCGTATATCACGCGCCTGGAGCGCTCCAGCATGCTGGACGTGCTGGGCCAGGATTACATCCGTACCGCGCGCGCGAAGGGCGTCGCCAGCCGTAAGGTCATTTTCAAGCATGCGCTCAAAAACGCGCTGAGCCCCGTCATCACCTATGCGGGGCCGATGATGGCGTACATCCTGACGGGCAGCATGGTGGTGGAAAACATTTTTTCCGTTCCGGGGCTCGGGCGCCTGTTCGTCAACAGCATGCTGCGCACCGATTACATGATGATTATGGGCGTTACCATCTTCCTTGCGGTCATGATTATCCTCATGAATTTCCTGAGCGATGTTCTCTACAAGGTCATGGACCCCAGAATTGATTTGAGGTGAGCGAGCATGCAAAATGATAAGCCGTTTCGGAATCCATTGAGCTTCCAGATCGATCCCGGCCTTTTCAGGCCCGCGACCGAGGAGGAAAAGGCGCAGCAGGTCAGCACGAGGGAGTCCGTATCCTTCATGCGGGACGCGATGCGCCGCCTGTCCAAAAACCGGATCGCCATGATATGCCTTTGCATCATTATTCTGATTGCGCTGATCGCGTTTATCGTACCGGAATTCTATCCGTACAGCTATACCAAGCAGGACGTCGCGGCAAAGAACCTCGCGCCCTTTGAATACTCCAAAAAAGAGCAGGTGAAGATCGACAAGGGGGAGGACGTGTTTCCCCATATCATGGGCACGGATTCCCTTGGCCGCGACTACGCGATCCGCGTCATCTACGGCACGCGCATTTCGCTGCTGGTGGGCATTGTGTCGGCGTTCATCGTGGTGGTCATCGGCATCATATACGGCTCTATCTCCGGCTACTTCGGCGGCAGGGTGGATATGATTATGATGCGGATTGTGGATATCATCTATTCCCTGCCGGACGTGCTGATCGTGATTCTGCTGTCGGTCGCCATCAAGGATACGGTCAGCACCAGCAGCAACCCCTTGATTACAAAGCTGGGCGCTGGCATGGTCAGCATATTCATCGTGTTCGGCCTGCTTTACTGGGTGGGCATGGCGCGCCAGGTGCGCGGGGAAATTTTGTCCATCAAGGAGCAGGAATACGTGCTGGCCTCCCGGGCCATCGGAGCGTCGCCCGCGCGCATTATCCGCAAGCACATGATTCCCAACTGCATTTCGGTCATCATCATCACCGCCGCCATGCAGATTCCCAGCGCCATTTTTACCGAAAGCTTCCTGTCCTTCCTGGGCCTGGGCGTTTCCATGCCCATGCCCTCGCTGGGATCGCTGGCGTCGGACGCGCGCTCGGGCCTGGTGAGTTATCCGTACCTGCTGGTTTTCCCGGCCATGTCCATCTTCCTCATCGTGCTTTCATTCAACCTGCTTGGCAACGGCCTGCGCGACGCGTTTGACCCCAAGCTGCGCGCGTAAGGGAAGGAGGAAACAGAGATGGCAATGCTGGAAGTCAGGGATCTCCACACCTCCTTTTTTACGCCCTCGGGCGAGGTAAAGGCGGTGGGCGGCGTTTCGTTTAATCTGGATGCGGGCAAGGTGCTGGGAATCGTGGGCGAGAGCGGCAGCGGCAAGAGCGTGACCGCCTATTCCATTTTACAAATCCTGACCTATCCGGGCCGCATCGTCAGCGGCAGCATCAAGTTCAAGGGCGAGGAGCTGGTAGGCGCCTCGGAGGAAAAAATCCGCGCCATCCGCGGCAACAAGATTTCCATCATCTTTCAGGATCCCATGACCAGCCTGAACCCCACCTTTACCATCGGCAACCAGCTAATGGAGGCCATTTTGCTGCATACCGACCGCAACCGCAGGCAGGCATGGGACCGCGCGGTGGAGATGCTGGGGCTGGTGGGCATCAACGAGCCGGAAAAGCGCATGAAGCAGTACGCCTACGAGCTTTCCGGCGGCATGCGCCAGCGCGTGATGATCGCCATGGCCTTGGCCTGCGAGCCGGATATCCTGATCGCGGACGAACCGACGACGGCGCTGGACGTGACCATCCAGGCGCAGATTCTGGAGCTGATGGGCGAGCTTCAGCGCAAGCTGGGCATGGCCATCATCATGATTACGCACGATTTGGGCGTCATCGCCGGCATGTGCGACGAAGTGATTGTGATGTACGCCGGAAGGGTGGCCGAGCGCGGTACGGCGGATCAGATTTTTTACAACCCCAAGCACGAGTATACCAAGGGATTGATGCGCTCCATTCCCAATATAGACAGCGACGACAAGGAACGGCTGGTGCCGATTTCCGGCACGCCGATCGATATGCTGAACCTGCCCGCCGGCTGCGCCTTCGCGCCGCGCTGCGAGCGCGCCATGAAGGTCTGCCTTCAGGAGCAGCCCAGGGAATGCTGGGTGGCGCAGGATCATCTTTCCGCCTGCTGGATGAACGTGAAGGACGGCGATATCATCGAGCCGGCCGGGCAGGCGCAAAGCGAAGGGGAGGCGGAAGGCCATGAGTGAAAACACCACCGCGGGCGCGCCCGAGTTCATGCTGGACGTTCGCAACCTGAAGCAGTATTTTCCCGTAACGACGGGTTTCCTGAAAACCACCATGCTCAAGGCCGTGGACGACGTGTCCTTCGCCATCAAAAAGGGCGAAACCCTCGGCCTCGTTGGCGAGAGCGGCTGCGGCAAGACCACCGTGGGCCGGAGCATTCTTCAGCTTTATAAGCCCACCGCCGGCGAGGTTTGGTTCGACGGGCAGAAGATCGAGAGCAAGGAATCCATCGTAATGCTTCACAAAAGGGCGCAGATGGTTTTTCAGGACCCCTATTCCTCGCTGAACCCCCGTATGACGGTCGGGGATATCGTCGCCGAGCCGATCGACGTGCACAAGCTTTGCAAAAATCGGGCCGAGCGCAACGAGCGCATCATCCAGCTTCTGGCGACGGTGGGCCTGAGCAGCGAGCAGGCCACCCGTTACGCGCACGAGTTTTCCGGCGGCCAGCGGCAGCGCATCGGCATCGCCCGCGCCCTCGCCTCCAACCCGGAGTTCATCGTCTGCGACGAGCCTGTGTCGGCGCTGGATGTAAGCATTCAGGCCCAGGTTATCAATATGCTGGAGGATTTGCAGCACAAGCTGGGGCTGACGTATCTGTTCATTGCCCACGACCTGAGCGTGGTTAAGCATATTTCCACGCGGATCGCGGTGATGTACCTGGGGCACCTGGTGGAAATGGCGGACGCCAACGAGCTTCACCATCATCCGCTGCATCCTTACACGGTTTCGCTCCTGTCCGCCGTGCCGATTCCGGACCCGGAAAAGGCGCGTAAGTCCCAGCGCATCGTCCTGCACGGAGACGTGCCCAGCCCGCTGAAGGTGCCCAGCGGCTGCCCCTTCCGCACGCGCTGCCCGCGCGCGACGGAAAAGTGCGCTCAGAGCAGGCCGGAGCTGTGCGATATGGGCGGCGGCCATCTGGCTGCCTGCCATAATATCTGATTATACTCGCGGGGTGGGCACAACTGACAATTCAAATTGATTGACAGTCTTCTCTTCCCTGTGATAGTATAATAAAAGTACCGGTAGTACCGGTGAAATCCAATAAGGAGGGAAAACAATGAAAAAGGTACTCGCATTGACGCTTGCTGTTGCGATGCTCCTTGGATGCGTCTCGATTGCTTCCGCTGGTGAGGGGGGGGCGACCATTAGCCTCTTCTACGGCGGCGGCACGCCGCTGTCCATTGACCCCGCGCTCAACTCCGCGTCCGCCGGCTCCAATATCATCAAGCTGGGCTTCGCCGGCCTGATGGGCTGGCAGTATGTGGACGGCACGCCCACCCTCAGCCCCGAGCTTGCGGAGAGCTACACCGTATCGGACGATAAGCTGGTGTACACCTTCACGCTCCGCGAGGGCCTGAAGTGGTCCGACGGCACCGACCTGAAGGCCAGCGACTTTGCCGCGAGCTGGAACCGCGCCGCCTCCATCGACCTGGGCGCCGACTACGGCTTCCTGTACAGCTATGTGGACGGCTACAACGACGGCGCCGGCCCGCTGAACGTTGTCGCGGACGACGAGGCCCGAACCTTCACCGTCACGCTGGCCAACCCGACCAGCTACTTCCTGGAGCTGTGCGCGTTCCCGACCTTCTACCCCGTCAAGACGGATATCGCGGATAACGAAGGCATCTGGGCCACCAGCGCCGAAACCTACATCGGCACCGGCGCGTTCCGCATGACCAAGTACGCCGTGGACGATGTCATCAGCTTCGAGAAGAACCCCTACTACTACAACGCAGACGCCGTTTCCCTGGCCGGCGTGAACTGCTACCTCAGCGAGGACAACGTGGCCATCCTGACCGCGTATGAGAACGGCACCGCGCAGTATATCCAGCAGCCCGACCCCAACGAGTTCGCCCGCCTTCAGGAAACCTATCCCGGCGAGCTGGTAATGGGCCCCTACATCGGCACCTGGTATATCCTGTTCAACGTCCATAAGGACCTCTCTCCCTCCACCAAGCAGCTCACTGTCCAGGAGCAGAGCAAGGTTCGCCTCGCGCTGGGTCAGATGGTCAACCGTCAGGATCTGGTGGATTATGTGACCATGGGCGGGCAGGTCGCCGCGACCGGCTTCTACCCCAAGGGATTGGGCGACGGCCTGAACAGCGACGTGCGCAGCGCCGAGGGCTATGACGCCTGGTATACCGGCACCGCCACCCCCTCCAGTGTGAATGAAAACTATACCGAGGACATGGTGACGGCCCTGCAGACCCTCGTCGACCTCGGCTATCCTCACACCGGCTCCATCGAGGGCGGCGACATCATGTTCACCGACTTCCCGAGCATCGAGTTCGCGTTTAACAACAGCGGCGCGAACGCCGCCATCATGCAGTACGTCCAGGAGACCTGGAACCAGTTCGGCATCACCGGCGTCATCAACACCGAAGCCTGGGCCACCCTGCAGGAGAAGCTGAAGAACGGCGACGCCGAGAGCGCCCGCATGGGCTGGGTCGCGGACTTTAACGACTGCGTCAACTTCCTGGAGATCTTCCTGAGCAACTCCGGCAACAACTATCCGCGCCTGGGCAAGGATGTGGGCGACTACACCCGCTACAGCGACGTGACGAAGGACGCGGGCATGGGCGCGTACTGGGGCCTCAACGGCGACCAGACCTGGGCCGAGTGCTATGACGCGCTTGTGGACAAGATCAAGTCCGCCACCGATCCTGAAGAGCGCGCCAAGATGTGCGCCGAGGCCGAGAAGATCCTGATGGCCACCGGCGGCGCCGCGCCCCTGTACTTCTACACCAACCCGTATATGCTCAAGCCCAACGTGAAGAACGTGATCCAGTTGACCACGGGCGACGTGATCTGGACCTACGCGACCGTCGAGTAACGGACCGCGCCACAACAAACGAGGGTTCGTTCCCGCCCCGGCTTTTGCCGGGGCGGCGGGCCGTCGGAAAAGCTTGCCTTTCGGCGATCTTTTCCGACGAGAACTGCCGGAAACGTTTCGGCTAAAGCCGAAACTCCCCGCCCGCCTGGCAAAGTCAGGCGATACGATTTCATTTGGAGGGGCCCCGGCCCCTCCAAGCCGCCCTGGAAAGGGTTGTTTTGGTCAGCCCGCCCCGGCTTTTGCCGGGGCGGTTTTGATGTGCGCCGAAAAGCGAAATGCTGAAAAAACGCAGGAAATCATTTGACAACAAGCTGGACGGCGTGCTATTATGGTATGGTTGTCCGTAATCCGTGTTCTTTGTGCGCGTCTTTTGCGGAAGAACGCCGCAAACGCGGGCCGGGCGGAAAGCAAAGCAACGGTCTTTTTTCAGGAAGGGAGGCGGCTTTGATGGATCAGGAGCTTCTTAGGGGGAGCCTGCGCGTGGCGGGTTCCAAGCAGGTGCTGCGCGCGCTGAACGAGGACAGAGCCGCCCATGTATTCCTGGGCAAGGACGCGGACAGCTTCATCTATCACAGGATCAACGCCCTGTGCGAGGCCAAGCGCGTGCCCGTTACGGTTGTGGACAGCATGCAGGAGCTGGGCAAGCTCTGCCTGGTGGGCGTCAAGACGGCGGCCGCCGCCGTGCTGATTAAGTAGCGCGGCTATCATCAACTATAAGACGCCAGGGTTGCGGCGGTTTATAGCATATCATTTCGGAGGTGTTTCCATGCCCACGATCAATCAATTGATTCGCAAGGGACGGAAAAAGGTGGAGAACAGGTCGACGGCTCCCATTCTGCAAGGCTGCCCGCAGAAGCGCGGCGTGTGCCTCAGCGTGAAGACCACGACCCCCAAAAAGCCGAATTCCGCCCTGCGTAAGATTGCCCGTATCCGTCTGACCAATCAGATCGAAGGTACGTGCTACATTCCGGGTATCGGCCACAACCTGCAGGAGCACAGCGTGGTGCTGATCCGCGGCGGCCGTGTGCGCGACCTGCCCGGCGTCCGCTACCACATCATCCGCGGCGCCCTCGATACGGCAGGCGTGGCCAAGCGCATGCAGGCCCGTTCCCTGTATGGCGCCAAGCGGCCCAAGAAGTAAGCCGTATTCGCGCCGCCGTTTGCGATACGTTCGGAGTGGGCGCAGGAGCCCCCGCACGCCCGTGAGAATCGAAGCGAGGCGTGGGGGAGGGCATACCGCGTGACTTTCCCTGTTTACGGCGTCCGGCCATTTGCCGGAAAAGCCATGGGAGCGGCTGATGCTGACAGCCGTCAGAGCCCGTACAGCGGCGAGGAAAACGCACAGGCCCAAAAAATCTTACGTTGTGCTGAGGCACACTTGCGGCGAGCAATCGCCCAAGCGAAGGAGGAAATCAAATGCCCCGTCGTGGATTTATCCCCAAGCGCGAGGTTTTGCCCGATCCCGTACACGGGACCACGGTTGTAACCAAGCTCATCAATCAGATCATGCTGGACGGCAAGCGCGGCACCGCGCAGCGCATCTGCTATACCGCTTTTAACACCATCCAGGAAAAAACCGGCAAGGAGCCCGGAGAGGTGTTCACCGCGGCCCTCAATAACGTTTCGCCTCAGTTGGAGGTCAAGGCTCGCCGCGTGGGCGGCGCCACCTATCAGGTGCCTATCGAGATCCGCCCGGAGCGCCGCCAAACCCTGGGGCTGCGCTGGCTGGTGGAGTTCAGCCGCAAGCGCGGCGAAAAGACCATGGCGGAGCGCCTTGCCGCCGAGCTGATGGACGCCGCCAACAACACCGGCGCGGCCGTGAAGCGCAAGGAAGAGATGCACCGCATGGCCGAGGCCAACAAGGCTTTCGCGCATTACCGCTGGTAAGGCGCGGGCAAACCGGCCTGTCTGGGCCGGAACGAATCTTTGCATGTCAATTTCGAAAGGAGACCCTCCGTTATGCCAAGAAGTCACCCGTTGGAAAAGGTGCGTAACATCGGCATCATGGCACATATCGACGCCGGTAAGACCACCACAACCGAGCGCATTCTGTTCTACACAGGACGTGTTCACCGTCTGGGTGAGACGCATGAGGGCGCGGCTACCATGGACTGGATGGCGCAGGAGCAGGAGCGCGGCATTACCATCACCTCCGCTGCGACCACCTGCCAGTGGAACGGCCATCGTATCAACATCATCGACACCCCCGGCCACGTGGACTTTACCGTTGAGGTAGAGCGCAGCCTGCGCGTTCTGGACGGCTCGGTCGCGGTGTTCTGCGCCAAGGGTGGCGTAGAGCCTCAGAGCGAAACCGTATGGCGTCAGGCCAACAAATATCATGTGCCCCGCATGGCGTACATCAATAAGATGGACATTGTGGGCGCGGATTTCTTCCGCGTAGTGAACATGATGAGGGAGCGCCTGGGCGCAAACGCCGTGCCCATTCAGCTTCCGATTGGCAAAGAGGCCGACTTTAAAGGCATCGTTGACCTCGTTGGCATGAAGGCGGAAGTCTATTATGACGACGAGGGCAAGGACGTGCGTGTGGAGGAGATCCCGGAGAACCTGCGCGCCGAGGCCGAGGAATACCGTCAGGCCTTGATTGAAGCCGTTGCCGAAAGCGACGAAACTTTGCTGGAAAAATTCTTCGAGGGCGAGGAGCTTTCCGAGGAAGAAATTAAGGCGGCGATTCGCAAATCCACCATCGACTGCACCATGACGCCCGTGCTCTGCGGCACTTCGTACCGCAACAAGGGCGTGCAGCCCCTTCTGGACGCCGTGGTTGATTATATGCCCTCCCCGCTCGACATTCCGGCCATCAAGGGCACGGACCCCGACGACCCCGAGAAGGAAATGGAGCGCCACGCCTCCGACAGCGAGCCCTTCTCCGCGCTGGCCTTCAAGATTATGACCGACCCGTTTGTGGGCAAGCTGGCGTTCTGCCGCGTTTACAGCGGCATGCTGGAAAGCGGCAGCTACGCCTATAACTCCACCAAGGGAAAGCGCGAGCGCGTCGGCCGCCTGGTGATGATGCACGCCAACCACCGCGAGGAGGTTGAGGCCGTGTACGCGGGGGACATCTGCGGCGTGGTCGGCTTGAAGGATACCACCACCGCCGACACCCTCTGCGACGAGAAAAACCCCATTATCCTGGAATCGATGGAGTTCCCCGACCCGGTCATCCAGGTGGCGATCGAGCCCAAGACCAAGGCCGGCCAGGACAAAATGACCATGGCGCTGGTAAAGCTCGCGGAGGAGGACCCGACCTTCAAGACCTATACCGACCAGCAGACCGGCCAGACCATTATTGCCGGCATGGGCGAGCTGCACCTGGAAATCATCGTGGACCGCCTGATGCGCGAGTTCAAGGTGGAGGCCACCGTCGGTAAGCCGCAGGTCGCCTACCGCGAAACCATCCGCAGGGCCGCCAAGGCGGAAGGGCGCTATGTGCGCCAGACCGGCGGCCACGGCCAGTTCGGTCACTGCTGGATCGAGATTGCGCCCGTCGAGCCCGGCGTGGGCTACTCGTTTGAGAACAAAATCGTCGGCGGCGTGATTCCCAAGGAGTTTATCGCCCCGATTGACAACGGTATCCGCGAGGCCGCGCAGAGCGGCATCCTGGGCGGCTTTGAGGTTGTGGATTTCAAGGCGACCGTCTACGACGGCAGCTACCATGACGTGGACTCCTCGGAGATGGCGTTCAAGATCGCCGGCTCCATGGCGTTCAAGGAAGCGCTCTCCAAGGCGGACCCCTGCCTGCTGGAGCCGATGATGAAGGTCGAGGTCATCATTCCCGAGCAGTATATGGGCGACGTCATAGGCGACATTTCCAGCCGCAGGGGCCGCATCGAGGGCATGGACGCCCGGATGGGAGAGCAGACCGTGCACGCGTTCGTGCCGCTGTCCGAGATGTTTGGGTACGCGACCGACCTGCGCAGCCGCACCCAGGGACGCGGACTGTTCTCCATGCAGTTCGACCACTACGAGGAAGTGCCCAAGAGCATCGCCGAAAAGGTGACCGGTTCCCGAAAGGGAGAATGATTTCATAGAAGCGAAGCATGAAAAATGCTTGAAACGTATCTGAGGAATGTGTGTAAGGAGGAAATAATCCATGGCTAAGGCAAAGTTTGAGAGGACGAAGCCGCACGTAAACATCGGAACGATCGGACACGTGGACCACGGCAAGACGACGCTGACGGCGGCGATCACGATGACGCTGGCGCAGCTAGGGGACGCGCAGGCGATGAAGT
>DBGEOK010000022.1:0-22035 GCA_048370855.1 Candidatus Limiplasma sp.
AATGAAAAAGAATGGGGGAATCATCATGGAAACGGTATGGAACAAGGTTCTCAAGGCCGTGGCGGCGGCGGCTGGGGCCGTCGCGGGGGCGTTCGGCGGATGGGATATGCTGCTGATTGTGCTGGTGAGCATGATGGCGGCGGACTACCTCAGCGGCGTGGTGGTGGCGTGGATGGGCCGGAGCCGGAAAACGGAGTACGGCGGCCTGTCCAGCAAGGTGGGGGCGCAGGGATTGCTGAAAAAGGGCCTGATGATGCTGGTGGTGCTGGTGGCCGCGCTGCTGGATCGCGCCATGGGGAACGGCGCGGCGGTATGCCGCGACGCCGCGTGCTGGTTTTATATTGCCAATGAGGGCATTTCGCTGCTGGAAAATTTGAGCCTGGCGGGCGTGCCGTTCCCAAAGCGGCTTCAGGAGCTGCTGGGGCGCAAGCGCGAGGAAACGGACGGAGAGGAGGAAAACGCCGATGAGGAAGGCTGAGAAATCAGGCGGGCCGTCGACCGCGCCCCCGGCTTCCGGCCGGTACGCGCGTGCAAAAGCGGGCCTTAGCCGGGCAAAGCGCCGTGGGAAAGGCTTTTTGTGGCTCCGGGCCGAAGGCGGTGCGGATGAGAACCGCCGGACGCGGACGGACATGCCGGCCCAGACCGGCGCGCCGCGGGCGCGGGGTTTCCAGCGGGGCGGCCTCGGGGCCGACGCGCGCGCCGGAAGCGCCCGCGTCCTTCCGGGGCACGGCGCGCGGCGTCACATCGGTTGGGAGCGGGCGCATGGAGCTTGAAAACGCTCTGGCGGTGGGCGCGCAACGGATTTGGGACGACGCGTGCGCGCCCGTCCCCGTCTGCCGGTGCGACGCGTGCGGATGCTGGCTATGCGCCGGCGATACCCTATTCGCGCTGTGCGGCCTCACGCTTTGCGAGGATTGCGTGCGCCGGGCCAGGGGCGAGGCGTCCGCCCAGCCCGGCGGGGATCGATCATAACGACGCCCTGCGCGGATCCGAAGCGAGGCCCGATCCCGTGCAAGGGCCGGGCGTCCAACCCTTTTTCGCTCCGCGCAAACGGCCCCAAACCCCATGCCGGGGGAAGGGGTTTCCCATGCCGCGCCGTGCCGGCCCGCCAAACGCTTGCCGGGCGGCCAACCCTTTTTCGTTCCGCGCAAACGGCCCCAAACCCCATGCCTGGGGAAGGGGTTTCCCGCGCCGCGCCGGCCCGCCAAACGCTTGCTGGGCGGCCAACCCTTTGTCGCTCCGCGCAAACGGCTCCAAACCCCATGCCGGGGAAAGGGGTAGCCCGCGCCGCGCCGACCCGCCAAACGCTTGCCGGGAAGCCAACCCTTTTTCGTTCCGCGCAAACGGCCCCAAACCCCATGCCGGGGGGAGGGGTTTCCCATGCCGGCCCGCGCGCCTAGTCCATCCCCTCGGGGAAAAACAGCCGCTCCACCGGCGTTTTCAGCACCTCGGACAGCGCCTTCAGCTCAAAATCCGTCACAATGCGCTCGCCGCCCTCGATGCGCGAGAGCGAACCGCGGCATATATAGACCGCCAGCGTTTCCAGCCTTTCGGAAAGCTGCCGCTGTGTCAGGCCGGCCTTCAGCCGGGCCGCCCGTATGTTTGCCCCGGTAACGTTCATAGGCTGCCGCAAAGACGGGTCCTTCAGCCTTTTCATTTTTTTCACCGCCATGTCTTGCATTTGGACAAGGCATAGCTTATACTGAACTTGAAATTTCATGTCCTATCAATAGGACAAATCCAAACTTTCAGGAAGGGCCCGATGGACTTTCAATATATGGGGGTTCGGATTCGCCAGGTCAGGCGGTCCCGGGGGCTGACGCAGGCGCAGTTGGCCGGGAGGATCGGGAAATCCTCCACATACGTCACCCAAATTGAGCGGGGAAAAAGAAAGGCGTCCGTCGATACGCTCGTGGCCATCTGCCGCACGCTGGGGACCTCCCCGGATGAATTGGTGCTGAGCAATGCGGACAAAGCCCTGCTGGAAGGCAGGCCGGCGGAGGAGCTGGAGGCCGCCGCCGCCTTTTTGGAGCGGCTGGCGGCGCTTTGCCGCTGGGAAGCGGACAGGAAACGGGGCGCGAATCGGCTGTAACGGCCGTTTCACGCCCCGTTTTTTCATTTGCTCATTTGCTGCTTTTCCCTCCGGCGCTCCCCCCAAAAAAGCGCGCGCCGGGGTTTCCGCCGCTCCGGCCCCTCGCCGGCCTGGAAAAAGCCTGCGCCAGCCTGGAAACGCCCGATGAAACCCACGCCGGCCTGGAAACGTCCCCCGTTGGCCTGAAAACGCCCGATGGAGGAGCCTGACAACGCCCCCGCCGCGCCGAATATCAGCCGGCCTCGCCCGCGCGCGGCCTGAAAGGGCGGCGGGCCTTATCCCGCAAAGCGCCGCACAATCGCCTCCAGCGACGCCAGGCCGTTATGGAAGCCGCCGCCGTTGTCCATCACAATATCGGCAGCCCCGCGGTAAATGGGCATGCGCTCCCGGTAAATGCGCTCGATTTCCTCGCGGCCCTTCTGCGCCAGCAGCGGGCGCTTTTCCGCCCGGATATCCAGCATGATGTCGTCAATAGGGCGGTCGATAAGCACAATCACGCCGTGGTTTCGCATCAGCCGCCGGTTGATATCCCGCAGGCACACACCGCCGCCGGTGGAGATCACGCCCGGCGTGGCGGTCGCCAGCTCCGCCAACAGACGGGTTTCGCCGTCGCGGAAGGCTTTCTCTCCAAACGCCTCGTACAACTGGGCCGTGTTCATGCCTGTGGCTTCGGCCAAATAAACGTCCGTATCCAGGTAGGGCATCTGTAATTTGGCGGCCACACGGCGGCCCAACGCGCTTTTTCCGCTGCCCGGCATGCCCACCAGAAAGATGTGACGGTCCATCTCGAATCCTCCTTCGTACCCGCGCAGTCGCGGCTATGCCTCCAGCTTGGGCGGCTCCGGCCGCTTGGCCGCCGCCAGCGTAAAGCGGAAGCCGGCGCCCGTATCCAGGGGCAGCACCTCGATGGACTGCCCGTGCATGTCCATGATCTGCTTGCAGATGCTTAGCCCAAGCCCCGTGCCCTTCCCGGAGGTGTGCGCCTTGTCGGCCTTGTAAAACCGCTCGAACAGGTGCGGTCTGTCCTCCGGCGCGATAGGCTCCCCGTCGTTTTGCACGGTGACCGATACCGTATTATCATGCAACAAGGATGTGCGAATTGTCAAGTTCCCATTCTCCACAACAAATTTCAGCGCGTTATCGACAATATTGAGCACAACCTGCGAGATACGGTCGCTGTCGGCGTGCGCCAGGCAAGGCTCGCGCTCAAAATCCAGGTGGACGGCGACCATTTTTTGCTCGATATCGCTCATGCGGCCGATCAGCGCGCGGCGGATCAGCTCGTTTACGTCGAAATCCGACCATTGCAGCTTGTCCACGCCCTTGTCCATGCGGCTTAATTGCAGCAGGTCCGCGATCAGGCGCTTCATGCGGTTGGTTTCGTCAAACACAATTTGCAAATATTGCCGGTACTCGCTCTCGGGGATGGTGCCGTCCAGCATGCCCTCCACAAAGCCGTGTATGCTGGTCACGGGGGAGCGCAGCTCGTGGCTGACGTTGGCGACAAACTCCCGCCGGCTTTCCTCCACCTGCTCCAGCTTTTCGGCCATCACGTTGAACGCCCCGGCAAGCTGGCGCACCTCCGCCGCGCCGGTCACCTCCGCGCGGGTGCTCAGCTTGCCGCGGCTCATGTTTTCCGCCGCCCCGGTGATGACCGTCAGCGGCTTGACGATGCCCCGCGTATAAAACGCCGTGCCCAGCATGGCCACCACGGCCGCCAGGGCGAAGCCGATGGCGATCTGCCACAGCAGCCCGCGGTATTCCGCCTCGATCACCTGCGCGCTGGTATGGATGAACACCGCGCCCAGCACGGCGTTGTTCTGCACCCACGGCACGGCCACGGTCAGCACCGCCCCGCGCGAGGCGTGGGTAATGCGCGCCTGAACCTCCTTGCCCTTGAGCACCTCCAACAGCGCGGAGGACACGTCCGAGGGCTCCAGCGTTTCCAGCGCGTCGGCGCTGCCCTGAACGGCGGACTGCATGTTGTCCATCACGCGGCCGTTGCGGTCCACGATCAGGATATACGCGCCGTAGTCCTCGTACACCTTTTGCGCCTTCCACTGCAAATAGGCCATGGTGGAGGTTTGGATGTTGAGGTAATCGGCCAGGGCGCCGTCGTCCGCGCGGCTGGCGAGGAAGGCGATTTCCCGCGCCTGGCTGAGCAGGCTTTCCATACGGTTGTCCGTCATCGCGGAGCGGATGCTGACGACCGAGAACGCCGCGCTGATGAGCGCCACCAGCAGGATGACCACCATGAACAGGGCCAGCAGCCTGTCGAACATGCTTTGAAACATGGATGCCGACCGCCCTTCTAGCTTGCCTTATACTCGAACTTGTAGCCCACGCGCCATACGGTGTGGATTTCCCAGCCGTATTTTTCGCAGTCGGGCAGCTTTTCGCGCAGGCGCTTGATATGCACGTCCACCGTGCGGCTGTCGCCAAAAAAGTCAAAGCCCCACACGCGCTCCAGGAGCTGCTCGCGGGTAAAGACCATGTTGGGGTGGGAGGCCAGGTAATACAGCACCTCCAGCTCCTTGGGCGGCATTTCCACCTCGCGGCCCTCGAAGGTGGCCTCGTAGCGCGCCAGGCTGACCGTCAGCTCCGGGAAGCGGATGGTGTCGTCCGAGGCGGCGTCGCTCTCGCCGCCGGGCGCGCGCCGGAGCACGGCCTTCACGCGCGCCACCAGCTCCTTGTTTTCAAACGGCTTGGTGATATAATCGTCCGCGCCCAGCTCCAGGCCCAGCACCTTGTCGAAGGTCTCGTCCCGGGCGGTGAGCATGATGACCGGAACCCGGCTTTGCTTGCGGATTTCCTTGAGCACCTGCAGGCCGTCCATGCCGGGCAGCATCACGTCCAGCAGCACCAGCGCGGGCGCGGAGCGGCGAAACGCCTCCAGCGCCGCGTCCCCCCTCGCGGCCTCGGTGACCTCGAAGCCTTCCTTTTCCAAATACAGCCGAACCAGATGGCTGATGTTGAGATCGTCGTCCACCAGCAAAATGCGCTGCTTATCCGACATGTGCGGTTCCTCCTTTGCGGGGGGGCCGGCGGCGCGAAAAGCGCGGAAACGGCCCCCGGTGATTATTTCAACGTGACGACGGTTACGCCCTGCTCGCCTTCGCCGTACAGGCCGTCGCGGTATTTTTGGACGTTCATATGCGTCTTTAAATGGCGCTGGATGCCCGCGCGCAGCACGCCCGTGCCCTTTCCGTGGATGATGCTGACCTCGTTAAGCCCCGCGAGGGTGGCGTCGGCCAGGTAGGCGTCCACGGCGGACAGCGCGTCCTCCAGGTTCATGCCGCGCACGTCGGTTTCCAGGGGCACGGCGGGACGGGCGGAGGACGTCCGGTTAAGCACCCGGCTCGCGGCGGCCCTGGGCGGCTCGGCCAGGCGGAGCTGGCTCAAATGGGCCTTCATCTTGATAATGCCCGCCTGGAGCTGTACCTCGCCCTTGCTGTCGGGCGCGGCAAGCACGGTGCCCATGGTTTTAAGGTGAACGATCTCCACGCTGTCGCCGGGCTTTACGGTCTTTGGCGGGGTGAAATTGGCGGAGCTTTGCTGGGAGAGGCCCTCGCTCAAGGCGTCGAGGCCGTCCTCCATGCGCTTTTTCAGCTTTTGCACCTCATGCTCGGGCGTCTGCGCCCGCTGCTTCATGGCCTTCAGCTCGGCAATGATGGCGTCGGCCTCCCGGCGGGCGTTTTCCATCACGCGGCGCGCGTCGTCCTTGGCCTTTTGCAGGCTTTTTTGCCGGCCTTGCTCTATTTCGCGGCGCAGCGCCTCGGCCTCGTCGCGCAGCCTGACGGTTTCCTTCCGGGTTTCCTCGGCCAGCGCGCGCTCGCGCTCGGCCACCTGCCGGTGGTATTCCGCGTTGGCGATGACGTCCTCAAAGTGGATGTCGTCCTTGGACAAAAGCGCCCTCGCCTCGTCGATCAGCGCTTGGGAAAGGCCGAGCTTTCGGGAAATATCAAAGGCGTTGCTCTTGCCCGGAACGCCGATGGACAGGCGGTACGTGGGCCGGAGCGATTCCACGTCAAACTCCACGCTGGCGTTTTCCACGCCGGGGGTGGAAAGCGCGAAGGCCTTGAGCTCGCTGTAATGCGTGGTCGCCATGGTGCGCACGCCGCGCTTGAGCAGCGCCGAAAGGATGCTGCGCGCCAGGGCCGCGCCCTCCGTGGGGTCGGTGCCCGCGCCAAGCTCGTCAAAGAGGACGAGGTCGTTGTCCCGCACGTCGCGCATGATCTCCACGATGTTGGTCATGTGCGAGGAAAACGTGGACAGCGATTGCTCGATGCTCTGCTCGTCCCCGATATCGGCGTACACCCGCCCGAAAACGCTGAGCTCCGTGCCCAGGTCGGCGGGCACGTGCAAGCCCGCCTGCGCCATCAGCGTAAACAGGCCGACCGTTTTGAGCGTGACGGTTTTGCCGCCCGTGTTGGGGCCGGTAATCACCAGCGTGGTAAACGCGTCCCCCAGCCACAAATCGCTGGGCACCACCTTGTCCGGGTCGATCAGCGGATGCCGGGCCCGCACGACGCGCACATAGCCCCGCTGGTTGAGCTTGGGCAGCACGCCCCGCATTTCGCGGCTGAGCAGCCCCTTGGCGAACGCGAAATCCAGCCGCGCCATCAGCTCGATGTTGAGCAGCACGCTTTCCGCGTGCGGCTTGAGCTGATCGGACAGGGCCTGAAGGATGCGGGCGATCTCCTGCTGCTCCCTGGCGTGAAGCTGCTTGAGGTCGTTGCCCAGCTCCACCACCACCATCGGCTCGATGAAGAGCGTCGCGCCGGTCGCGCTCTGGTCGTGCACCAGGCCCGGGACGTTCTGCCGGCACTCCGCCTTCACCGGGATGCAGTAGCGGTCGCCCCGCATGGTGATGATCGCGTCCTGAAGGTTTTTGGCAAAGCTGGAGCTTCGGATCATCTGATTGAGCTTTTCGCGCATGCGCTCGTTCGCGCCGCGAATCTGGCGGCGGATCTGGTAGAGGTCGGCGGAGGCGCGGTCCGCGATTTCCTCCTCGCTGATGATCGCGCCCGTGATGTCGTTTTCCAGGCTCTCCAGCGCGGTCAGGCGGCTGGCAAGCCCCGTGAGGATGGGCGTATCCTCCCGTTCCTTCACAAGCGCCGACCGGGCCGTCCGCGCCGCGCGAAGGCAGCCGGCGATCGCCAGCAGCGCGCGCGGGCTGAGGCACGCGCCCTTCTGTGCGAGGGTTAGCTGCTCGCGCACGTCCTCAAAGGCGCTCAGCGGGCTTCCGCCCAGGTAGCTGAGCAGCACGCAGGCCTCCTCGGTTTCGTCCAGCGACCGGCGCACCTCGGAAAAATCATGGCTGGGACGAAGGCTCAGGCATTCTTCCGCGCCCAGCTCCGTAAGGGCGTGCGCGGCCAGGCGCTCGCGGATTTTGGTAAATTCCAGCACGCGCAGCTCGCGGTCCTGTTCCATAGGGGATGGTCTCCTTTCTGCTTGGGCCCGTCGCGGGGCGGGAATCAAAAGGGGATGGGCGCGCCGTCCGGCCCAGGCGGAGGGCGGGCTTCCGCCGCTCAACACGGGGGCTTCCGCCGCCGCCGCCCGAGCGGAGCGCGAACGGGGGAGCGGCGGCCCTTATTCCACGCCCCGCGTCCAAAGGCCGGCGAAAGAATCCGGGGACTTGGGCGGCGGCGGAACCTTCCCCTGAAGAAGCGCGCGGAACGCTTCGGTCAGCGCGACCTGGTCGGACGGCGGCTCCGTGGTAAAATGAAGCAGCATGCCCGCCCCCAGGGCGCGGCGGTCCCCGTCGAAGGGGCGCAGGTCGGTCGGCAGGGCGTTGAGCACCGTTAGCTCGCAGCCCTCGGGCAGCGCCGTGCGCCAAAGCGGGAAGCGGTAGCCCTTGCGGTCGCGCAAAACGGCGTCCTCCCGCCCGCAGGCCATGCGCGGGCCCCGGCAAAGCCCGCAGGACGCGCGCCCCTTGGAAAGCCCGCGCCTGACGCGCTCCGGGCAGTGGTTAATCAGCATCAGGGTTTCCCGGCCATATACCCTGAGCAGGCAGGGGAGCGTGAAAGGCAGAAGCGCCCGCTGCTGCGCGCCCGTCCACTCCGGCCACAGCACGAAGCCCTGGGCGCGCGTACCGGCGAGCGCGGCCATGCCCTCCCGGTTGGTCACCGGCACGCCCTCGCCCGCGAGCACGGGCAGGTCCAGCGGAAGGTCAAGCTGCCCGAGGTTTTCCGCCATCAGGCCGCCGAGGCCGGAGCCGCGCCCGCGAAGCACGGGCAGCGCGGCGGACAGGGCGCGCGTGCCCGCCCGCGCGGGAAGGCGCAGCCATACCCCCTGCGGCAGCGCCGAAAGCGCCTCTCCAAGCGCCTCCGGGGTAAAGTCGCGCGGCGAAAAAATCAGCATGGTCGCCCCGGCTTGCGCAAGGGAGGGCGCGAGCGAGGGTTCTGAAAAAATGACCGCAAGCGTATCGGCGAAGAGGGGGGAGGCAGCGGGCCCCCGCCCGGCGTTTGCCGCGCCGCGCGGCCAGGCGTCGGCGTCTGGCGCGCCGCCCGTACAGGGATTCGGCGCGCCCTCCGGCAATTCCTTTTCCGCCCCTTCCGGCGGCGCGGCGGCGCCGGCGGCAAAGGCCCGGACGCGCGCCTCCTTCAGCGCCTCGACCGCCTGCCGCCTCAGCGCGTTCAGCTCGCTGACGGCCAGGAAAAGCCCGTCCGCCAGCTCGATGGAAAGGGCGTCCGCGCCCGCCGGCTGAAAGGGCGTGCCGCCCAGCCGGGCAAGCTGGCGGCGCGCTTCCTCCGGGGCTGTCGCGCGGCTTTTGGCGGCCTGCGGCACGGGACCGCGCACGGTCACGGCGGTTTGGCCGTCGCTCATCCAAAGCGTCGCCGGCTCGTTTGCAACCAGGCGCGCCCGCATCCACACCGGAATGGGCTTGGGCGCGTGCGCCCGCGCGGCCTCGAGCAGCCTGGCGTCGTGGAGCCGCGAAACGGGGCTTCCCGGCGCGGCGCGCATGCCGGGGCGAAGGCGGACCAGGGCCGTTGCGCCCGCCGGCACGTCGGGGCCGGAATAGCGCAGCTCCTCGTCCTCCCGCCCGCGGATTTGCAGGGTATCGCCGTCGTTCAGGTCGCGGCTGGCGCGCAGGGCGGCAAAGCCCTCCCTCGCGGGCTCCAGCGCGCCCAGCGCGACGCCCTCGTGCCCCACCCGCCCTGTGCAGCACAGCGCGGCGTCCTCGTCTCCCATGGCGTGGCCCCGCGTGAAGCCGCCCCGGTTAAAAATCTGCAAAAGCGCCTCCCGCGCGCCGGGGTCGCCGGGGCCGGCCTCGCCCCGCGCGACGCGGTCCAGCGCCCGGCGGTAGACGGAGGCGACCACCGCCACGTATTCCGCGCTCTTCATCCGCCCCTCTATCTTGAGGGAGGAAACGCCCGCCCGGCAAAGCGCGGGAAGGTCGTCAAGCAGGCACAGGTCTTTCAGGGACAGCAGCGCGCCCGCGTACCCGTCCAGCTCAAAGCGCTGCCGGCAGGGCTGGGCGCACCGTCCCCGGTTGCCGCTGCGCCCGCCCGCCATGGCGGACATCAGGCAGCGGCCGCTGACGGCGGAGCACAGAGCGCCGTGGACAAAGACCTCCGTTTCCACGCCCGTTCGCGCCACGGCGCGGATTTCCTCGAGCGGGCATTCGCGCGCCAGCACCACCCGGGTAAAGCCCAGCCGGCGGGCCATGCGCGCGCCCTCGGCGCTGCACAGCGCCATCTGCGTGCTGGCGTGCAGCGCAAGGCCGGGACAAAGGCGCCGCGCCAGCGCCGCCACCCCCAGGTCCTGGACGATCACCGCGTCGACCCCGGCGCGGCGGACGTCCTCCAGGGCTTTGCACACGGCGGGAAGCTCGTCCTGACGGACGAGGGTATTCAGGGTGACGTGCACGCGCGCGTGGTAAAGATGCGCGTAACGAACCGCGCGCTCCAGCGCCTCCGGCTCAAAGTTGGCGGCGGAGGCGCGCGCGCTGAAGGCCCCCAGGCCCAAATAAACGGCGTCCGCGCCGCAATCCACCGCGGCGCGAAGGGCGTCCTCGTCCCCCGCGGGGCACAGAAGCTCCGGTACGGCCGGCGTAGGCAACGTCCGCCCGCCTCCTTTCAGCGCAATATGAAAAAACGCGGCGTCAGGGCCTGCCGCCCCGCGCCGCGCCGGCTGCCTTCACAGCTTGGTAAAAGGATACTCCACGCCGTTGGTCTCCACCCGGATGGAGGCGATGACCGGAGGCGTCACGGGCCGGTCGTTACGGTCCGTCGGCTGGGACACGATCGCGTCCGCCACGTCCATCCCCTCCAGCACCTTGCCAAAGGCGGCGTAACCGCCGTCCAGGTGCGGGCTGTCGCTGGTCATGACGAAAAACTGGGAGCCGGCGCTGTCCTTTTGCATGCTGCGCGCCATGCTCAGCACCCCGTAGGTATGCCTGAGCGGGTTGGACACCCCGTTTTGCGCGAACTCGCCCTTGATGCGGTAGCCGGGGCCGCCCATGCCGGTGCCGTCCGGGCAGCCGCCCTGGATCATGAACCCCGGAATGCACCGGTGGAAGATCAGCCCGTCGTAAAACCCGCTGTTGGCGAGCGATACGAAATTGCCCACGCTTTCGGGCGCGATGTCGGGGTACAGCTCCCCGCGCATGACGCCGCCGTTTTGCATGGTAATGGTAAAGACTGGGTTGGGCATTGAAAAAACTCCCTCTCGTTGTTATTCCGCCGCGGGCGCGGGGCGCGGCGCGCGGTGCTTGATGATGGGCAGGTTGACGGCGGTTTCCGGCGGCGGAAGCTTTTCAAAGGGATACTCGTAGCCGAAGGTTTCCACGCGGATGCGGCGGATGCGCTGCGCGTGGCGCGGCTCGTCGTTGGCGGCGGTATCCACAGCCGCGATGGCGACGGCCACCTTCATGCCGTCCAGCACCTTGCCAAACACCGCGTAAGCGCCGTTTAAGCAGGTCAGCTCGCGCGGGTTGTGCGTCGTTACGATAAAAAACTGCGAATTGGCGGAGTTATAATGCGTCGAGCGCGCCATGCACAGGCTGCCGTACTCGTGCGGGAGGCGGTTGGTTTTGCACTTGTTAAACTCAAACTCGCCAAGAATGCAGTAGGGCAGCTCCGCGCCCTCGGGCCTGCCGCCCTGAATGATAAAATCCTCGATACAGCGGTGGAAGGTCAGCCCGTCGTAAAACCCGGCGTTGGCCAGGGCGATGAAGTTGCCCGCCGTTTGGGGCGCGACGCCGGGATAGAGCTCGCCGCGGATGACGGCGTCCGTATCCATCACAATTTCAAACACGGGATTGGGGCGCTTTTTCGCTGCGCTGATCCTGGGCATATCAAAGGCTCCTTTCCCCAGAAGGGTAAAATCGAAAGCAGATTTGCTTTCCCAGCATTATAATCTGTTTTACGGCTGTTTGCAAGGGCTTGGAAGCCGCATTTGGATTTTTACGCCGGGAAAAACAGGACGGTTGCTTTTGCCGCCCGCTTCCGCCCGCGCCATCCGCTTCCGCCGCCCGCGCCCTCACGCGATCACCACGCCCGGCGCGCGCTCCGTGCGCGTCACAAGGCAGGCCGGGTACGCGCCGCTCAGCGCCGCCCGCGCGCGCTCGGCGTCCGCGCGGCTATCAAACACGCCGTAGACCACCGAGCCGCTGCCCGTCATCATGGCGCGCGCCGCGCCCAGCGCCTCCAGCTCCGAAAGGGCGCGGGCCATGGCCGGCCGGCGCTTCAGGCTTACGCCCTCCAGCGCGTTTTGCATCGCCCGGGCAAGCGCGCCCAGGTCGCCGCTTACAAGCGCCTCCCGCGCGCGCGCGGTGTCCGGGCGGGGAAACGAGCCGGCGGGCAGCGCGTCAAAGGCGCGAAAGACCTCGCGCGTGCTCAGCCCCCCGCAGGGCTGTACGAGCGTAAGCCATAGAGGCGGCGGGGGAGGCAGCGGCTCCAGCCGTTCCCCGATGCCGCCCACCCGCGCCAGCCCGCCCAAAAGCTGAAAGGGCACGTCCGCGCCCAGCGTCAGGCCGACGGCCCGCAGCGCCTCGTCCGTCAGGCCCAGGCCCCACAGCCGGTTCAGGCCCGCCAGGGCGGCGGCGGCGTCCGCGCTGCCCCCGCCCAGGCCCGCTCCCGACGGAATGCGCTTTACAAGCCGCATCCGCGCGCCGGGCGGCGGGCTTCCCGCCTGGCGTCTCAGCCGCTCCGCCGCCTGCCAGACCAGGTTTTCCGGCCCCGCGGTCACGGCCCCCGCGCTCAGGCCGTCCGCGTCCGGCGGGCCGGACGGCGCGCCCGCGCTTTCCACCGTCAGGGACAGCTCCGGCGCGGGCTCCAGCCACAGGGTATCGTGGAGGGCCACGCTCTGCATCAGCATATCCAGGAGGTGGTAGCCGTCCTCCCGGGTCCCCAGGACATCCAGCGTCCAGTTGATCTTGGCGCGGGCGTGGAGACGGAGCATTGCAACGCTTCCTTTCCTATGGTATAGTAACACTATTATAGCAGGTTTTGGACAAACCGGTAAAGGGGGGACAGGCGCATGGAGACGATTCTTCCCGTGCTGATCGCCATTACGGCGAGCGCCCGCCAGGACGACGGCCAGGACGAGCCTATGGGCATGCTCACGTCCGGGACGCTCAAGCTGGACGGCGGGCGCGCCGTGCTTAGCTACGAGGAAACGCTGGACGAGAGCCTGCCGCCCCAGCCGGTAGAGGTGACGGTGGAGGGGGATACCGTATCCATGTCGCGCTCCGGCGCCTTTGAAACCAGCATGGTGTTTTGCAAGGGCCGCCGCTTTGAGGGGCAGTACCGCACGCCCCTGGGCGAGATGGAGCTGGCGGTGTACTGCACCAGGCTAAAGACGGATATCGGCGCGGAGGGCGGGGACATTCAGTTGGGCTACCAGCTTGACCTCAACGGGCAGTTTGCCAGCATGAACGAGCTGGAGCTGCGCGTGATGCCCCAAAATGAATAGCCTGTCCCGCGCGCAGGAGGAGGCGTTTGCCGCCATGCGCGCCGCTTCGGGGGGCGCGGGCTTCTTCCTGCGCCGGGACGCGGGAAGCGGGGCCCTGTGGGCGAGCGACCTGCCGCGCCGGGTTTCCGCGCCGGACGCGGCGGAACGGGCGCTTGCGGGCCTTGGCATCCGCTGCCGGACGGACGGCGGCCTGTGGAGACTGGACTGGACGGAGGAGCGCTTCCTGGCGGCGCTGAAGGACTGTCCAACGGAACCGCCGCCCCTGCCGGGAGATAGCGGCCTCCATCCCGCCTATGCGCTGTGCCGCCTTATGTTGTTTCACCCCGCGCCGTTTCCGCTTCAGCCGCTGGGGCCGCTCAGGACCGCGCTCAAGCTGTGCGAAGGCCCGCGCGCCGGCGTGCTCGAGGCCGTGGGGGGCCTTCACGCGGAATGCGCCGCGCGGCTCAGGCGGGGGGAGCCCCTGGCGCACGCGGCGGGACGGGTGCTGGCGCGATGGCTGCGGGAACAGGAGGGTTGTTCATGCTGATTCGTTACCTGGGACATTCGTTTTTCGTCCTGACCTCCGCGGACGGGACCGTGCTGGCCACGGACCCCTACGGCGTGTTTTACGCCTATCCGCGGCGGCGCGTGCGCGCGGACGTATGCACCGTCAGCCATCACCACCACGACCACGCCGGCCTCGGGTGCCTGGAGGGCGGATGCGAGGTGGTGGCCTCGGAGGGGGTTTGGCGTCCCGCGCCGGGCGTGCGCGTGCTGGGCGTGCCGACCTGGCACGACGACCGGGAGGGGGCGCTGCGCGGCCCCAACCTGTTTTTTGTGATCGAGGTGGACGGCCTGCGCGTCGGCCACGCGGGGGATTTGGGGCATCTGCCGGATTCGCGGCTGCTCGAGCGCGTGGGACGGCTGGATGTGCTGATGCTTCCCGTGGGCGGGTATTACACTATCGACGCGAAAACGGCGCTGGAGGCGCGCGCGCTGCTCAAGCCCGCCCTGACCATCCCCATGCATTACCGCACGCGGTATAACGAGGACATGCCCATCGCCCCGCTGGAGGATTTTCTGGCCCTGGCGGGCGAGCGGCCCGATCCCGCGCCGCTTTTGCGCCTGACGCGGGAGGATATCGGGCGGCGGCCCGGCCTGGCGGTTCTGGAGATCGCGCCGTAGCGAGGCGGCCCGCGTTCCGGCCCGGCGGGGCGTCTCCGGCTGCCCGGCCCTTCCGGCTTGCGCGCGGGAAGGGGCTTTTGCCGCCGCCGGGGGGATGGGGGACGGCGCGGGAAGGGCGGCCGTCCGGGGCGCGGGCCCGCAACCGGCTGTATCCGCTTTGCGGCGTTGAGAACGGCTGACGGCGGAGGACGGCATGCTTTCGCTTTCCGCAACCGCCCCGGGGCCGTCGACCGGCCTGAAGCCGGGCGACGCCGCCCTTGACAACCCGCCCCGGCGACGGTACAATCAGCCGGGAAGCGGTATGGACGACAAAGAAGGAAAAAAGGAGCCGATATCCATGAAATACGTATTCATTACCGGCGGCGTGACCTCCTCGCTGGGCAAGGGCGTGACGGCGGCGGCGCTGGGCCGGCTGCTCAAGGCGCGCGGCTATGCCGTCGGCCTGCAGAAGCTGGACCTGTACTATAACGCCGAGCCCGGCTTTTTAAGCCCGCTGGAGCACGGCGAAGCCTTCATCACCGACGACGGCCACGCCGTCGATTTGGATTTGGGCAATTTTGAGCGGTTTGTGGACGTCACCCTCAAGGGGGAGGCGTGCTGCACCACGGGCAAGATTCACCGCCGCCTGCTGGAGCGCGAGCTGCGCGGCGAGTTCCGCGGCTCCACCATCCAGGCCATCCCCCACGTGACCAACGAGATCAAGCGCAACATCCGCGAGGTGGCGGAGCATTCGGGCGCGGACATCAGCATCGTGGAGGTCGGCGGCACCGTGGGCGACATGGAGGCCTCCGTATACCTGGAGGCCATCCGCCAGATGCGGTTGGAATGCCCCGGCCCAAACGATTGCTGCTATATCCACCTCACGTTTATGCCGTTTATTTCCACGGCCGGCGAGCTCAAGACCAAGCCGACGCAAAACAGCGTCAAGGAGCTGCGGTCCGTGGGCATCCAGCCGGATGTGATCGTCTGCCGCACGGAGGTGCCCATGTCCGGCGAGGGCAAGGATAAAATCGCGCTGTTTTGCAACGTCAAAACCAGCAACGTTATTCAAAACCTGGACGTGGACGCGCTGTGCGACCTCCCCCTGGTGCTGGAGAAGGAGGGGCTGGCCCGCGCGGTGCTATCGGAGCTTCGCCTGCCTAACGCCGCGCCGGATCTGGACGACTGGAAGGCGTATGTGAAGCGCGCGCGCGAGGCGTCCCTCCCGGTGCGCGTGGCGCTGGTGGGCAAGTACAACGCCGTGCCCGACGCTTACCTTTCCGTGACGGAGGCGCTTCGGCACGCGGGCATCCATAACGGCGCGCGCGTGGAGATCGACCTTGTGGACGCGGAGGCCATCACGGCGGAGAGCGTGGAGGCCGCGCTGGGCCGGCATGACGCCATTGTGGCGCCGGGCGGCTTCGGCGACCGCGGCACGGACGGCATGATCGTAGCCGCCGGCTTTGCGCGGGAAAACCGCATCCCCTTCCTGGCCATCGGCTTTGGCATGCAGCTCGCCGTGGTGGAGGCGGCGCGGAGCCTGCTGGGCATCGCGGACGCGCACACCGCCGAGGCCGACCCGCAAACGCCCCATCCCGTGGTGCGCATCCCGCAGGACCGCCTGTGCCAAAACGACAGCCGCGCCGCCACCCGCATGGGGCGCGGGGGCGTCAGGCTGTCGGAGGGCATGCTGCGCCGGCTCTACGGCGGCGGCGAGGCGTGGGAGCGCCACAGCAACCGCTACGAGGTGGACCCGGCCTACGTCGACGCGCTTGAGGAGCATGGCTTCCGCATGGTGGGCGCCAGCATGGACGCCGGCTATCCCGAGGCGTTCGAGCTGGACGGCCACCCCTTCTACGCGGCGGTGATCTACCATCCCGAATACCTCAGCCGCCCCGGCAAGCCGCATCCGCTGTTTGACGCGCTGGTGAAGGCCGGCCTGGAGCGCCGGTAAGCGCGTCAGGGAAAAAACAGCGGGATATCCCAAAGCCCGCGCTCGCGCGTTCCGCTTTCCGCTGCGCGGCGGATGGCCGGCGGCTGGCGCGGCGGATGCTCTCCCGGAAAGCTGAAAAGCTGGAACGCAAAAAAGCGGCGCTGGCGAAACAGCGGGATATCCCAAAGCCCGCGCTCGCGTGTTCCGCCTTCCGGCGCGGCGCTGGCGCGGCGGATGCTTTCCCGAAAAGCTGAAAAGCTGACAGGCGGTTGGCGCTGGTATAGGCGCCAACCGTCGTTTTGACGCTTGGAAAGACCGCTTCCGCCCCCATCGCCCCGCGACCTCTGTTCCCTTGATCCGCAGTGATTTCCCGCAACGCTGTCCGCTCCCCGGATGGCCGGCGAGGGCCGGCCTCGGGCGTCGGCGCTAGCGAAACAGCAGGATATCCGAAAGCCCGCGCTCGCGCTTTCCGCTGGGGCGGTTGATGAGCTCGCCGGCAAAGTACAGGCCGGTGGAGCCGCCGCCGTCCAGGTTCATGGCGGTTTGCGCGCCGTATTCAACCATCAGCCGGCGAAGATCGGGCAGCGTCATGCCCAGCGAATATCCCTCGCGCCGCCCGTCCGCCACGATGACGATATAGTGAAGCGGCCCGACCTGGCCGATGGCGGTGCGCGGCTCGCGGACGGTATCGCGCGTGGAGATCAGCCGGAAGCCCTTGGCGGGCTCGACTTCCTGCCCGTCGCGCACCAGCTCGGGCCCAAACTCGAACGTCTGCCTGACCCCTTGGGCCAGCAGCTCCCCGGCGAGGGCGCGCGGCTTTTCGCCCTTCCGCTCCGCCTTGACGGACAGGTTGCCCTCCGCGTCCACGATCAGCAAGGCGCGCGTGCTGCTCCTGGCCCTCAGCAGCTCCCCGTTGCGGATGATGATGCCGGACCCGTTGGAACGGTAGTTATCCGCGTTGACCGCGAGCACCGCGCCGTTGCGCCTGGCCATGTCGGATAGGCGCTCCAGCGCCCCGTCGGTGCGGTCGTGGCTCAGCGCGGTGCGAAGCCCGTCCGGGCTGGCGAGCTGGATATCCGCCACAAAATAGACCAGCTCCGGCTCCTCCACCCGGTCGATGGAGACGCGGATGCGCTCGCTTGCGTGGCTGTAATCCGCCCGCTGGACGCAGGACGGCCCGGGCGCGAACCCAGCCGACGCGGCGGCGAAGGGCGCGCACGTCAGCAGGGCCAGTAGGGCAAGGGATTTTCGGACGCTCATTGATATAGCCTCCCGTTGGTTGGTTGCCGGGCGGGTTCCGTTAGAAGGGTATGCCGGCCCCGCCCAAAAATGCGGGGCGAAGACCGCGACGCCAGGCCCGGCCCGGAGAATATAGTCCCTCCGGGTTCGCGGCGCGACAGGAAGGACGGAGCTCTGACGCGTAAAGCCGCCGTCCGCCGCGCGCGGCAAAGACGCGAGGGGCGGCGCTCTCCGCCCTTTTTTTTGACCTGCCGGGACCGCGGCGCATAGCGGCCTTTTGAGACGCCAAAAGCCGGAAGCAGGCGTTCGGAAGCGCTGAAAACCCGTTGGCGAACCGGGGGCCCGCCGTCCGCCGCCGGCGTTTTTTCAATTCGTCCAAAGCAAAACAAGATGGGGGAAAACGCGCATGCCCTTTTCATCCGCCTCTCCGGGCTATTCCGACGCGTCCTCCAGCAAGCGCGAGGCTTCGCCGTCCTCCAGCGCCTCGACCCTTCGCAGGCGCTTTTCGATGGTGCGCGTGCGGGTGAAGGCCGTGTCGATGCTGTCGGTGGCCTGCCTGAGCTTGTCCTGCGTTCGCTGAAGCACCTGCGCGAAGCTGCCGAAATCCGCCTTGACCGCGCCAAGCAGCTTCCATACCTCGGCGGAGCGCCGCTCGATGGCCAGCGTGCGGAAACCCATCTGCAAGCTGTTGAGCAGCGCCAGCAGCGTGCTGGGGCCGGCCAGCAGCACCCGCTGATCCCGCTGAAGCTGCTCCACCACGTCGGCGTGGCGCGTCACCTCGGCATATAACCCCTCCAGCGGCAGGAACATCACGGCGAAATCCGTGGTGTGGGGCGGGGCGATATACTTGCCGATGCGCCGCGCCTCCACGCGCACGGCGTTTAGCAGCGCCTTCTGCGCGCTGTCCACCGCCTGGCGGTTGCCCTCCTGGGCGGCGTCCGTAAGGCGCGCATAGTCCTCCTGAGGGAATTTGCTGTCAATGGGCAAATAAACGGGCGAGCCGTCGTCCCGGCCGGGCAGGCGCACGGCAAACTCCACCCGCTCCCCGGAGCCCGGCGCGGTTTCCACGTTTCGCTCGTACTGGGCGGAGGTCAGGGCCTGCTCCAGCAGCGCGCCGAGCTGCATCTCGCCCCATACGCCGCGCGTTTTGACGTTTCCGAGCATTCTTTTCAGATCGCCCACGCCGGAGGCCAGGCTGTGCACCTCGCCCAGGGATTTGTATACCTGCTCCAGCCTCGCGCTCACCTGGGAAAAGCTGTCGTTCAGGCGCTTTTCCAGCGTATCATGAAGCTTTTCATCCACCGTTTTGCGCATCTCTTCCAGCTTTTGGGCGTTCTCGTCGCGCAGTAAGCGCATGCCCTCCTCCAGCGTCTTGCGCAGCGCCTCCATGCGCGCCTCGTTTTGCGCCAGGCCGCCGCTTACGCCGGCTTCGACGCTTTGCGCCCTTGCCTCAAACCGGCGAAGGCTTTCCTCGGTGATGCGCTGCATGGATTGCTGGCGCTGGTCAAAGGCCTGGGCGTTGTCGTAGCTTTGCCGAATGAGGGCGTTGACCTGCTCGCCCTGCGCGCGGGTGACGCCGCTGGTAAGGTTGAGCAGGCTGTCGCTCATCCGCTGGAGGCCCTGGAGCAGCTCCTCGCGCTGCTCCAGGCTTTGGCGCAGGAGCGCGTCCTCCATGTCGGCCATGTGGCCGGCGGTCTCGGCGCTCTGCGCGTCCAGCGCGCGGCGGAGCAGCGACCGCTGCCGTGCCAGCGCCCACAGCGCCGCCGCCAGCAGAAGGACGACGATCGCCAAAAGCGCCGCCAGGAGCGCCGCGTTTGTACCTTCTCCAAATGGCATTTGGTTTTCCGCCTTTCGTATCTTCAAGAGGCTTCGGCGTGAGGAACGAAGCCGATGGGGATTCCCCCCTGCGGCGCGGCGAGGGCCGTACCGGCAAGCTAGAAACCTTGCGCTTCGCGCGACAGCCCACCGGACCGACGCTTATTTCCAGCGCCACAGGGACCAACGCTTCATAAACACATTGGGGCCGCGAACGCGGCCCCAAAAAAGGGATTCCTAAGGGCGAAGCCCTTAGGCGGAGGGCTTGGGAGGCGGAGCCTCCCAACGTCCCCTCTTCCGTTACATTTCCCGCCGTCCCTCCATCGCCTTGGCCAAGGTAATCTCGTCCGCGTATTCCAGGTCGCTGCCCACCGGCACGCCGTGGGCGATGCGCGTCACCAGCAGCCCCATGGGCTTGACCAGCCGCGCGATGTAAGCGGCGGTCGCCTCCCCCTCGATATCCGGGTTGGTGGCGAGAATCAGCTCCTTGACGCCGGGGCTTTTCAGCCGCGCCATCAGCTCCTTGATGCGGATGTCCTCCGGGCCCACGCCGTCCATGGGGGACAGCGTGCCGTGCAGCACGTGGTACAGGCCGTGGAAATCGTGCATGCGCTCGATCGCCGCCACGTCCCGGGGGTCGCGCACCACGCAGATTTGACCGTTTACGCGCCGCTCGTCCAGGCAGATCCCGCATTTTTCGCCGGTGGCGTAGTTGCCGCATACGTCGCAGTAGCGGATGGCCTTTCGCCCCTGGTAAACCGCGGAGGCCAGCTCGCGCACATCCTCCAGCGGCATGCCGATAATATGGTACGCCAGCCGCTGCGCGCTCTTTTGCCCAATGCCGGGCAGCCGCGAGAGCTGCGCCACCATCCGCGCGATGGGTTCAAGCTGCTGGGCCATAAATCAGAACATGCCTCCCATGCCGGGGGCGAGCTTCGCCAGCTCGGCGCTGCGGGTTTCCTCCGCTGTGCGCAGCGCCTCGTTCACCGCCGCCAAAATCAGGTCCTGCAGCATTTCCACATCGTCCGGGTCCACGCACTCAGGGTTGATAGCGATGCTTTTGAGCTCGCGCTTGCCGCTTACGGTCACGCTGACCATTCCGCCGCCCGCCTGGGCCGTGTACTCGCGCTCGTCCAGGCCCTCCTGCGCCTTGGCCATTTCCTCCTGAAGCTTTTGCGCCTGGCGCATGAGCTGCTGCATATTGGCCCCGCCGCCGAAGCCGCCGAACTGGTTCCTTGCCATAGGGCTTTCCCTCCGTTATTCCTTGATGCTGATGAGCTTGAGGTCGGCGGACACGCCGGTGACGCGCACGGCGGGCAGGCTTTCGCCGTCCGTAATGCTGACGCCCTCGGTGCGCACGCGTCCGCTGATGGAGCGCAGGCTCACGTTCATGGCCTCTACCGGCGCGGTAATCACCACGTTGCCGGAAACCGCGGTTACGTCCACGCGGTCAAACGCGCCCGTCATGTTGTACGTCTGCTCGCCGCTGATGCTGTTGCACTTGAGGGATTTGACGTTCAGCGCGTCCAGCGCCGTGTCGCCGCTGACGCTGCGCACGTTCAGCCGGTCGGCGGAAAGCTCCTCGCCGCGCATGTCCCCGCTGACGGTCTTGAGCGCGAGCTGGGGCGCGTTCAGCTTCAGCGCCCGCAGGTCGCCGGACACCGTTTCCAGCGTGATCTCGCTGCCGCTGAGCTTCCGGGCGCTCAAAAGCCCGGAGATCGTGTTGCAGCGGATCAGCCTGTCCCATGCGCGCGGCACGCGCACGCAAACCTGAAGCCACCGGCTTTCCATGATGTTGAGGCTGATGCCGTACTGGGGCTGCTCCACCAGCAGCATGCCGCCCTTGGTTTCGATGCGCAGATCGCCGACGCTGTTTTCATCGCCCGCCGCCATGACCTGAACCTTTTCCACATCGTCCGCAAAAATTTCCAACTGCGCCCATCCCAGGTGCACGCCAAGCTCTGTCAGGCCCTCGATCTCGAAGCTTACGTTGCGTTCCATATCGCACCCCCGCTTTTTTGTTGATTGGATAACAGGGGCGGCGCGCCCACGGCCCGCCGCCCGCTCCCTTATCATACCTTTTTTTTAGGAAAAATGCAATCGCAATGTCCTGGCTTTCCGACCGGTTCCCCGCCGGTCAGCGGTCCAGGAGCATTGCGATCACGCTCAGCAGCTCCACGGAGCGGTAAGCGCCGTTGACGCTCTGCTGAGGGGCGCTTTTGCACCGGTCGTTGTTTGCGTCAAAATCCGACAGGATATTCTTAATGACGGAGGCATACGCGCCGTAGGTATCCAGCTCGTAGGCGATGACGCCCAGCAGCTCCACGGAGCGGTACGCGCCGTTGACGCTCTGCTGGGGGGCGCTTTTGCATCGGTCGTTGTTTGCGTCAAAATCCGACAGGATACCGTCGATGACGGAGGAATATAAGCCGGAGGTATCCAGCTCGTAGGCGATGACGCCCAACAGCTCCACGGAGCGGTACGCGCCGTTGACGCTCTGCTGAGGGGCGCTTTCGCACCGGTCGTTGTTTGCCTCATAATCCGACAGGATATTTTTGATGACGGAGGCATACGCGCCGCCCGCGCGCGCCGATCCCATTAAGGTCACGCCGACCAGCAAAGCCAACATTCCCGCGCCGGCGCGCCGAAGAACGGCGTTTTTCCAAAGCTTCATTTGTATTCTCTCTCTAAACGAAATTTGCTTTCTTCTATATTGTAACACGAGCCGGCGCTTCGCGCAAGGCAGGAATGAAGCGGGGAAACGCGTCATGAGAAACCATTAGCATGCAAATGAAGCTATAATCGACATTTTTCTTTAGAATTGGACAAAAAATAGGTTTGGGGGGAAGGGACGTTGGGAGGCGCCGCCTCCCAAGCCCACCGCCCAAGGGCG
>DBGEOK010000023.1:0-6785 GCA_048370855.1 Candidatus Limiplasma sp.
ATAGTAAAGGAGGAGATCCTGTTGTCCATAGACTTAATCATTCTCGGCATCGTCATGGAACGCCCGCAAAGCGCTTACGATATCCAAAAAGATGTGGCGTACCACCGGCTGGACAAATGGACGAGGGTCAGCGTCCCCTCCATCTATAAAAAGGTGCTCCAGCTCCGGCAAAACGGCGATTTGACCAGCACGCACGTCAAGGGCGAACGCTTTGCCGAAAAGGCCGTATACGCTATTACCGAGAAGGGCAAAGCCCGCTTTCTGGAGCTGATGGATGCTTGCGCGGCCAAGCCGCTGGCCGTGTTGTTTGATTTTAACGTCGTCATCGCCAACCTGAACAAGCTGGAGCGCCCGGCCGCCGTCCGGCTGTTGGATACCCTGGAAAGCAATTTTATCAAAGCCCGGGAGGAGTGCTTGGAGCGGCCCGCCTGTTTCCCCGGCCTACCCCTCGTGGGCAGAACCATCATGGATCAGCAGGCCGCGGTCTGCGACGCGCTTCTCGCTTGGCTGTCCTCCTTCCGGCGTCAATATGAGGGCGCTTTATCAGCGCCCCCGGACAGGAGGCAGGGATGAAAGAGGTGCGGGCCCGTTTCACCGTTTTCTTTGAAGATCCGTTTTGGGTGGGGATATACGAGCGGGCGGAGGAACGGATATATGAGGCGGCTAAAATCACCTTTGGCCCGGAGCCAAAGGACTATGAGGTTTATGCGTACCTTCGGGAGCATTGGCCCGACCTTTCCTTCAGCCCCTTGCTGGAGGCCGGGGAAAGCCCGATCCGCAAGCAAAGCCACAAACGAATGAAACGGACGGCCGAAAGGGAACTCCGCGCGTCCGGCGTCGGCACCAAAGCCCAGCAGGCCCTGAAGCTACGGCACGAGCAGGAGAAGGCCGTGCGCAAGGTTGCCGCGCGGCAGCGCAGCGAGGCGGAAAAAGAGCGGCAGTTTGCGCTCCGCCAGGTCAGGAAAAAAGAAAAGCATCGCGGACGCTAGCCCTGCGCCCGCGTTCCTCTTTTTGCACGGGACGGTTTGCCTCAACGGCTATGAACTCAAGCGTCCGTTCTTCCTTCTTTTACGAACAAAACCAGCCTTTCCACCGTTTGCTCAACCGTCAGCCCCTCCGCGTCCAAAACCGCGTCCGACCACCGCAGGTACGCGGGCTGTCGTTCCTCGTAGAGCTGGCGAAGCGTTTGCCCCTTTTCCATGGCAATCCCCCGGGTGGATATATTCTTCAGCCGCTGCGCAATCCGCTCATAGGAGAGGCGTAAAAAGACAACCCTCCCGTCCCTTTTCAGCCGCCGCATGGCATGATCCTCCAGCGCGACCGAGCCGCCCGTAGCGATTACCGCATTCCGAGCCCTCAGCGTCTCAATGACGCGCTCCTCCTCCCGGTAAAACCCCTCCGTCCCCAGCTCGTCCACAATGCGCTGCAGGTTGATCCCCATTCTCCTTTGCAAAAGCAGGTCGGTATCCACAAAATTCATCGCCAGCGCCTTGGCGGCAAGCACGCCCACCGTGCTTTTGCCGCAGCCGGGCATGCCGATTAACACGAGATTGCGCATGGGTTGATTCCCTCCTTTTTCCCGCGCTATTGTACCATATGCGGGCGCAATTTCCAACGCGCCGGCGCCAGGCCCTCGCGCCGGACTCCGCGATATGGTATAATAGGCCGATCATACCGCTTGGGAGGGCATTATGGCGAACATCTATCTGGCAAACGGCAAGGAGCAGCGCGTCTATAACGGACATCCCTGGGTATTTCGCAGCGACATCGAGCGTATGGAGGGCGAAGCGCCCGACGGCGGCGTGGTCCGCGTTTTCAGCGGCCGCGGCAAATTCCTGGCCATGGCGGTATACAACCCCCGTTCGCAAATCAGCCTTCGCATCATGAGCCGCCGCGACGAGCCCATCGACGGCGCGTTCATCCGCGGGCGGGTCAGGCGCGCCATCGACTACCGGCGTCAGTTTGCGGATATGAAAAGCTGCCGCGCCCTGTTTGCCGAAAGCGACGGCCTGCCGGCCGTGATCGCGGACTGCTTTGGCGACGTGGTTGTTCTGCAAAGCCTGTGCCTGGGCATGGAGCGGTTCAAGCCCGTCATCGTGGAGGCGCTGGCGGACGAGCTTCGCCCGGCCGGCATCTACGAGCGCAACGACGTCCCCGTGCGCGTCCTGGAGGGCATGCCGCAGCAGACGGGCCTGCTTTACGGCTCTGTGCCGGACAGGGTGGAGATGGCGGAAAACGGCGTGCGCTTCTGGGTGGACGTCAAAGCGGGGCAAAAAACCGGCTTTTTTCTGGATCAGAAGGAAAACCGCGCGGCTATCGCGCCCTTTGTACGGGGCATGCGCGTGCTGGACTGTTTCACCCATACGGGCAGCTTCGCCTTGCACGCCGCGCGCTATGGCGCGCAGGAGGTGATCGGCGTGGATATCAGCGATTACGCGTGCGAATGCGCCGCCGCCAACGCCAGGCTTAACAACGCGCAGGATCGCGTCCGCTTCGAGTGCGCCAATGCCTTCGATTACCTGCGCGCCGCTCAGACCCGCCGCGAGCAATTTGATATGGTCATTCTCGACCCGCCGGCTTTTACCAAAACACGCTCGGCGGTTGCGGGCGCGCTGCGGGGCTACAAGGAAATCAATTTGCGAGGCATGAAGCTGGTCCGGGACGGCGGTTTTCTGGTGACGTGCTCGTGCAGCCAGCACGTCACGCCGCCATTGTTCCAGCAGATGCTGCTGGAAGCGCAAAAGGATGCGCGCGTGCAGCTCCGCCAGGTGGAATGGCGGACGCAGGGCCGCGACCACCCCATTTTACCCAGCTCGCCTGAAACACAGTACCTCAAATGCGGCATCTATCAAGTGTTTCACTGATCGTCCCATTGCATGGCATTTTGCGAAGGGAGGAGGAAACGCATGGCAGCTCCCATCACGCTGGGTATCCTCGCGCATGTGGACGCCGGCAAAACGACGCTCTCCGAGCAGCTTCTATACCGTGCGGGAGCCATCCGCAGGCCCGGGCGGGTGGATCACGGCTCCACCGCGCTGGATGTGGACGAAATCGAGCGTGCCCGCGGCATCACCGTATTTTCAGATCAATGGCTGTTTGAGCTGGACGGCTTGCGCGTTACGCTGATGGATACGCCCGGACATGTCGATTTTACTGCCGAAACCGAACGGGCGATGCTCGCGCTGGACTTAGCCGTGTTGCTCATCGACGGCGGAAGCGGCGTTATGCCTCATACAGCCGCGCTGTTCCGGCTGGCCGAGGCGCATGGCGTGCCCTTGCTTCTATTTATGAACAAAACCGACCTGCCGGCCTACAACGCGGCGCGCGTAGAGGCTCAGATCCACGCGAGCCTGACGGAAAACACGGTGCGGATTGTTGACGGCTCGCCCGACGGCGAACAGCTCGCTTTGCTGGACGACTCCTTCTGTGAGGCCTATCTGGCCGGTTCCTCCAGCCCTTCGTCCGCCTGGGAGGCGCTGAAGCGGCTCTTTGCCGCGCGCGGGGCTTATCCCTTGCTGAGTGGGGCGGCGCTTGCCGGCACGGGCGTGGACGAACTTCTCAACGCGATCAGCCGCCTGGCTCCATTTGACGCCGTGCGTGAGGACCGCTTTCATGCGCTGGTTTACAAGGTCAGGCATGAGGACGGCGGAGAACGCGTGACCTTTCTGAAGATTTTAAGCGGCGTCCTGCGCCCGCGCGATGCTTTCCGTTTCGGGGATGTCACTGAAAAGGTGCACCAAATCAGGCTTTACCGCGGAGTGGCCTTCTCGGTGACAGAGGAGGCGGGGGCGGGAGACGCGGTCGGCGTTACCGGCTTAACCTTCCCGCGCTGCGGCGAACGCCTTCAAGACGAAACGCTGTGCGCCCAAGGCGTAAATTTTCAGGTTATGCCGGCGCTATCCGCCCGCGTGGAGCCGCCGGACGGCACGTCTCCGTCGGTGGTGCTGGAAAAGCTGCGTCTTTTGGAGGATGAGGACCCTATGCTCGGCGTATCATGGGACGCTGCCAGCGGTACCGTGCTTGTGCAGATCATGGGACTGATGCAGATGGAGGTGCTGGCGCAGCGGATGCATAACCGGTTTGGCCTGGACGTGCGCTTTCTGCCGCCGCGTGTGCTATATAAGGAAACCATAGCCGCGCATGCCGTGGGATGCGGGCATTACGAGCCCCTGCGCCATTACGCGGAGGTACATCTGCGCCTGTCGCCCGGCCCGCGCGGCAGCGGCGTGGCCTTTGCAAGCCGCTGCCATGTGGACGATCTGCCGCTTAGCTATCAAAACCTGGTACGAACGCATGTTTTTGAAAAAACGCATCGGGGCGTGCTGACCGGCTCGCCGCTTACCGACGTCCTCATCGAGCTGTTATCGGGCCGTGCCCACCTAAAGCATACCGAAGGCGGCGATTTCCGGGAAGCGACGTACCGCGCGATTCGACAGGGCCTGGAAAAGGCGGAAAGCGTGCTGCTGGAACCGTTTTACCGCTTTTCCATTGTCGTTCCCGCGGAATGTCTGGGGCGCGTCATGACCGACGTGACCGCGCTGCACGGCCGCTACGATCCGCCGGAAACGCTGGGCGGGGAGGCCCATCTGACGGGCCGCGGGCCGGCAAGCCGATTGATGGACTATCCCGCCGCCCTGCGCGCCTATACGCATGGCCGGGGCGTTATCCAGCTTCAGATGGACGGATACGATTTATGCCACAATCCGGACGAGGTGATGCTCCAGGCTGCCTACGACCGGAGCGCGGATACAGAAAACCCCTCCTCCAGCGTTTTCTGTTCGCATGGAGCGGGCTATACCGTGCCATGGTACAAGGCGGACGCGCTTATGCACCTGCCCGTGGAAGCTTAAAATGCGAAAAATGCAGCGGAAAATGTATATGATATGCCTCTAGCCAGAATATCCCGCCGCCTTTTTTCGGCGCTGTAAGCCTTCCCCCCGCTAAGAGCGCCTTTGAAATGGGCAGTTCAGCGGGCGGGCGTCTCTCCCGCGCGCCTTGGAAATGGATAACGGTCGCGGCTGGCAAAACGGCTGTATCCGGGAAAGATGGAGACGCCCAAGACGCAACCCGATCATTTCACCCACGTATCTGCGTGAGGGACGACCGCCATAGCGCGTCCACGGCGCTTGTGGCGGAGGATTTCAACCCACGTCCCTCCGTGAGGGACGACAAGCGTCTTCCCGTGGGACTGCAGGCCAGCTAGATTTTAACCCACGTCCCTCCGTGAGGGAATAGCGAAAAAAGGCAATCCCTTGCAATGCTTATATAACAAGGGATGCCCAGAAAAAAACCTTTGAAAAATGACGTTAAAAGACGTAAAATGACGCCTTATAACTTACTATATAACTTACCAATTTAAATTAGAGGGGTCTAAACTCCTTATATATTCCGTTGTGTTATAAGCTCCTCCCTCGTCCCTCGAGCACCGGTTGTATAGCATTTCAATAAACTCGCCTGCGGACGGCTCCCTCATTAACTCATAGCCAGCTATCTTGTTCAGCAGTCGCCTGTTTTTCTTCCACGCTATACGAATGGCGGTGCGCAGGTCGCGTTCCACCGCTTGCCAGGATAATCCCATTCTTACGCCGACGGGGCCGAAGATCTCCCGCTTCAGATTTCGAAGGCGGTCCTCGTCCTCCCTGGCCAACTGCACGGCCAGAATCACCGCGCGATAGCCCAAAACCCTCGGTCCAATACCGAGCGAACGCAGCATGTCAAGTAGCTTTGTCATATGCTTTTCCTCCCTGATGTTGATTCCAGGAAAGGATAGCTCATGGAACTCTTAGAACCCTTGCGCCCGCCGACGATTCGCCGGCGGGCGCGTTTGCTGCATTTTCGGCTTCCTGCCGGTCAGTCTCATGCCCCTTCGGGCGGCTTAAAAATCGGGGCCAGCACGCCGTTCCACACCGCAGACAGGCCGGCCGCGCCCGCGGAGAGCGCCAGCCCCAGCCAAAAGGTCGCCGTCATGTCGCCTCCGAAAAAGTCCACCCCGCTCAAGCTGGCAATCAGATACGCTCCCGCCGACTGCACAAAGGTCTTGAGGGCCCGAATACCCACGTCTTTCCAGTCGATTTTCTTCATCCCGCATCCTTCTTTCGTTTATGATTTTGTCTTTACGCCTTTGCTTCCGGATGCTCCGGCAGCTCCAGCAGGTCCTGCTCGTAGCTCTCCATCAGATGGTTCCGCCCCAGCGCCTTGTACCGCTGGTGCATCGCCACCAGCCGCGCGCGGTCGGCCGGCGGGCAATAGCCCTTGCGCATCCAATAGTCGTGCGCCTGGCTCAGCCGGTCGCACATCAGGTCCCCGGTATCGTCCCGGATATCCCGTATCGGCCTGGCGACCCATCTCCACAGCGCCGCCAGCGCGCCGATCACACTCACCGCCCACACCGCCCAGTCCCCAAGCTGCTTCACAAGCTCTGGCATCCTTTTACCTCCCTTCCGCTCCCGCGTTCCGCGTCCCATTCTCGCGCCGCTTACCCGCGCAGAAACGCGCTCATTATATACGCCCGGCGCCGGCAGCCGTCAGTACAGATCGCCGTGATGAGCGACCAATCGCCCTTGGCCTTCTCCACCCGCACGCGCGCGCCGGGGTTGACCAGCCAATACACGCTTTCCTTTCGGCTGGCGGACTTGCGCAGCTTGACCGGGTTGCCGTCGGGGGACGCGACGGTCGCGTAGATTGCCGCCGACTGGACGGGCGTGCCGGCGGACAGGCCCTCGACGGCCCCGCTCCGCGCGCCGCTTTCCCCGCCTCCCGAGGCCCCGCCCCCGGTATCGGGCGCG
>DBGEOK010000024.1:0-2399 GCA_048370855.1 Candidatus Limiplasma sp.
GGGCGGGGCCCGGGGGGGGGGGGGGCGGGGGGGGCCGGGACGCTTGTTTTTTTCTGTCAGGCGGCGCTTTTTCCACGCGCCGAGGGCTTACGGCTCCCCCGCCGCCAGGCCGGCCAGGCCGGTGAGGCCGTTCATTGGGAACAGGTTTTTCAGCGGCTTCGCGCCGCCCCGCGCGCTATGGGGCGGCGCGAAGCTGCCCGTGGGCTTATTCCCGCTCGATCACCCGGGTATGAAGGCTGAATACGCGCGCCTGGAGCTCCGGCGCGGGCTGGTCGCCGCCGGGCAGGTTGCCCATATCCGCCCATTTGGGGTATACCTCCTCATCCTGATGCGGGAGGGCGTACTTGGTGCGGAATTGCACGCGGCACAGCTTCCACACGCTGGTATCAAAGCGCCAGCGCTTGGACATCGCCTGGCCGCCCGTGCGGAGCGTCAGGCTGCATTGGTTATACACGCAGTCCAGGCGGAAGGAAAGGTGGACGCACTCGCCCGGCTGAAAGCGCGCGAGATGAAGCTCGGAGCCGAACACGCGCGAGTTGACCCAGCCGTCGGAGCGAAGCAGCACCTTGCTGGGCTCGCGGCCGCTCTCATCCTGAAAAGCGATGGTAAACGCCTGCTCCGGGTCGCCGCCGTCCAGGGCGACCTCCGTATCCAGCTCCACGACCGCGCCGGGCACAAAGGCGCGCTCCGCGATGGCGCGGTGATAGGGGTCGCGGTCGCGCAGAACCAGCGCGCCGTTCTCCAGCGCAATGCCGCCCCAGGCCGGCAAAGTCAGGTTCCAGGTATCGGCGATCTCCTTCCACGACGCGCCGCCCATGTCGATGGAGACGTCCCGCGTTTCCTCCCCGCTAAGCGGAACCGCGACGCGGCTTAGCCAGATATCTTCCTTATTATTGCTGTACGTCAGGTAAAAGGCGTTATCCTCCGGCTGGGGGTTATACTCCGCGATGCCCCGGATATACTGCGGGCCCAGGTTTTTCAGCCTGCCCGCGTAGCGGCAGGGCGGAACCTCCGGCAGGACGGCGTACATCTCGCCGAAATCCTGCCCGTTATCCCCGGCCGAGGCGACCAGCGGCCAGCGGTGGGCCGTATCGGTGGTGGGGTTATAGGCCAGGGCGTACCGGCCGTCGGGCGTGCGCTGGCCCCAAACCTTGCCGGTGGAGGTTTCCAGCGTGTAGGAGCGCTTGAGCGGGCTCCAGGTTTCGCCGCCGTCCCTGGAAACGGAGGTCAGCGCGTTTTTCATAATGGCCAGCTTATCGCTCCCGCTGCCCGGCAGCGTATAAATGCAGGGCGCTTCGCCGCCGGTCAGGCTAAAGAAGCCGCTTTGATCGCAGCGCTCCTCCTCCCACCATTGCTGCGTGGCGACGCGGTGGCCAAGCAGCTCGCGGCACGCTTCGATAAAGCCCGCGTCCCCGCTCTCCTCATAATACGGGAAGCACTTGGTGTTCTCGCGGGTATAGCCGTTGCTGGAGCCATAGCGCAGGAAGTGGATGGGGCCGAAGGTGAAATCAGGCCTGATCTCGCGTACCGCGCGGCCCACGCCGTAGCCGCTGCCGGGCATGACCAGCATGATGTCGGTCATGTCGTAGCTTTTGCATGTGCCGGGCGCGGGAAATTCCTTCAGGCGCGGGTCCATCGGGACGATGCCGTAGTGCGTCATGGCCAGCATCCGGCCGTTGGCGGCCCGGAAGAAGGCCATGCGGTGGTGGATGATGCAGTTGGTTTGCTCCTTCCCCTGAAGGACCTCCTTGCCCTCGCCGTTATAGGGGGCCGTGGGCACGTTGAGGGCGGGAAAGATCTCCTCCGGCTTGGAAAAGTGAACGCCGTCGGCGGAGCGGATGAGAAAGGCGCGGGAATCGCCCTCATGCTCGCTGCGCGCGCCGGCGAGGTACTGGACCATCCACTCGCCCTGCCAGTAGCCCAGCATGGCCGCGTGGGCATAGGTCCACCCCAGCCCCTCCGGCGCAAGGGCCGGGTCCTGGCTGGAGCGCATGATCTGAACGTTCGTTACGCCCATGGCGTGCGGCAGCGCCCCGTCCGTAAAGCGGATATCCGCCTTCCGGGTGATATGGCAACGGATATCGCCGTCGCGCATGACGTGATCCCGATAACTCATCTGTTTGAACCTCCGTTCGTGTGCTGGAAGGGAAAAACGTTCCCCATTGGCGGGAGAGAATGGAACGTTGGGAGGCGCGGCCTCCCAAGCCCTCCGCCTAAGGTCTTTGCCCTTAGGAATCCCTTTTTGGGCCGCGTTCGCGGCCCAAGGCATGGGTATCCATCCTTTGACAAACCCATTTTTTTGGGGGGCTTGGAGGGGGCGAGGCCCCTCCAAATGAAATCGGTTCGCCTGGCTTTGCCAGGCGGGCGGGGAGTTTGCGCCGCCGGCGCCCACATTCCCC
>DBGEOK010000025.1:0-39133 GCA_048370855.1 Candidatus Limiplasma sp.
CGTTGCGGCGGGGACGAGTCAAAAGACCAGCCTTTGCCTGCCCGATGAACGGACAGTTCGGATGATATGCGTCTGCGGAGAACGGAGCTTTTAATTTAGAATATACACTACCAGAAGTTCCTGGTATCCTTTATATTGGAGGCGAGGGAGTGTCATGTGGTTATTTGAATAAAGAAGAGAAAACGAAATCTGTATTTATCAATAATCCTATTACTCATGAAGGAATTGTATATAATACAGGAGACGTTGTAAAGATGACTGTAACTGGCGATATTGTATTTGTAGGACGTAAAGATTTTCAAGTAAATGTCAGAGGGTATAGAATTGAATTAGGAGAAATAGAGAATGCTTTATTAAAAGTATCAGGTATTACAGAGGCTTGTGCAGAGATTCAATATGATGTAAACAAACAGCCTGTAGTTGTAGCTTTTTATGTTACAGCAAATAATTGTGATTTAGAATACAAGGATATAATGTCTGTTCTGCAAATGAAGATACCTCACTATATGTTACCTTCCGCAATGGCTAGAATAGAGCAGATTCCAATTTCTGCCAATGGAAAAACAGACAAGAAGCAATTACCCAATATTGCGAATCAGAAACAAAATTTTGTTAAAAGGGATATTGTAGGTCCAAGGAATGAAAGGGAAAAACAAATAACCTTAATCTGGGAAAAGGTATTAGGGATACCAGAGGTAGGTGTATTTGATAATTTCTGGGATATAGGAGGCGACTCTATCCGATCTGTAAGGTTAATAAAAGAATTAAAGGAGGTCGGATTAACCAACATCAAATTAAAAGATTTATTCGATAAACCTACGATAGCCGAACTGCTTGAACAAGAAATAGAGAATAATAAAGTTGAGAATCTCATTTGTATGAAAAAGGTTTCTACTCCATATGCAAAACTTATATGTCTTCCATATGCAGCAGGAACCCCTGGTATGTATAGTACATTTTCTGGGGATTTTACCGGAGAAATCAACTTATATACAGTACAATATCCGGGACATGGAGATGGACGTGAGATAAAGTCCTCTGTAGAAGAAGTTGGTGCGCTATTAGCCAATGAACTGAAAGAGGCTGATAAAGAGATTCCTTTGTTTATCATGGGATATTCTTACAGTTGCTATATTGCTTATGATATCTGTAAACGATTTGAACAAGAAAATATTCCGATACAGGGTATTATAATGATTGGTGGAACTCCTCCTACATTGCGTGATGACTTAATGCAATTCTTTTCAAATGACGATAATGCCCTTTTGGATTATTCACGTGCAAAAGATCTGTTGAATGAAGAATTGATCGCAACTTTATCAGATGAAGAAAAACATGAATATTTGCATGAGTTGAGAATGAATACTGTAGCAATGGTAAATTACAAGTTTCTTGATTGTAAATTGAAAACCCCATTATGTTCCATCGTCGGTAGAGAGGATGAGCCTACAATTCGAAACAATCAACATCTATGGAATAATTACTTTCAGAAAGTTTCTTTCCACCAATTGCCAGGAGGGCATGTTCTTATTACAAAATATCATGCGGAATTAGCTAAGTTGATAATGAATTATATAGAATTGCATGTATAAATATGCTTGTATTACCCTTTTCCGATATAGCAGTAGAAATTGTGGAAGATAGTCCTTTTGCTACTTCAGATAATCTCTTTAATGAGGAAAAAATATTCATTAAAAGAGAATGGTCTGAAATACGTCTTAAAACTTATATTTTGGGACGTTGTGCCGCACATCGTGCCTTACAGACTTTACAAAAGGAAATAGTTCCCATTTTAAAAGGAAGAGATGGTGAACCAATATGGCCATTTGACATAGTTGGTTCTATATCTCATAAAGATGCAATAGCAGTTGCTGCTGTTGGAAAGAAAAAGAGGTATAAGGGTATTGGAGTAGATATTGAAGATCAAACGACGATATTATCAAAAAAGGAATATTCTCTTTTTTGTACACCCCAAGAGATAGCGTGTATAGATAAGAAAGAATTTTCTCCTATTGACATTTTTTCACGTAAAGAAGCTATTCTAAAGGCATATTATACAGCATATAGTAAATTATGCAATTGGATTGATATTGACACGATAAATGTATCTAAAGCTTCCAATGTAACTATAATATGCATGTTAAAAAAAAATTTTATTATAAACCTATGTTGTGTAGAAAAGTAAAAACAATTTTAGTCATTATGGGAATATGTTGTTTCCCTATGATATCTTGGGCACAAGTTTTTCTTTCTGGTCGAATCGTAGATAAAAAGACAAATGAACCTGTTGTAGGAGCTTCTGTATATATACGAAAAAATCAGGTTGGAGATAATGCAAATGATAATGGGTTATACAGAATAAAATTACCTCAAAACGGAACGTATCTTGTAGAGGTTTCTTTTATCGGATACAAAACAATAAAACAGTCTGTTACTGTAAATAGAAATACAACTAAAAATTTCTTTTTGGAAGAAAGTACAGAAGTGTTGAATGAGGTCGTGGTAAAAGCATCCTCACAGCAGGCAGAAATAAATCATATACGTAAAAGTCCTATGGCTGTAACGGTTGTTGATGGAGCAAAATTAAGAGGTCGTTCAACTGGAATTGAAGAAGTACTTACTCGTACTTCTGGAATCAAAGTTAGAAAATCCGGAGGTTTGGGTAGCTCTTCTAAAATGTCCATACATGGTCTGGAAGGAAAAAGAGTAGCTATTTATATAGATGGTTTTCCTTTAAATAGCCCCGATGGTTCATTTGATATAAACGACATACCTATTGATGCCATTAAATATATTGAGATATATAAAGGAATAGTTCCTGCTGAATATGGCAGTGATGGTCTGGGAGGAGCGATTAATGTTGTTACAAGAGAGGACGAGTGTGACTTGGTAGGCTTTACTCAGGAGTTTGCTTCATTTGGTACTTCCAAAACGTTAGTCAGTGTAAAAAAAATGTTTGAAAAACCAGGGATTCAAATTGGAGGAGGTTTTTTTCATAATAAATCGGATAATAATTATAAAATGACTTATCCTGTTTTTGAAACAAATTTACCTTCAAGTGCCTACCAAGAAGTAATAAGAAATAATGATTATTATAGGTCCACAATGTATAATGTAGGTTTAACATTTACAAAATTCTGGTTTGATAAGATTGAATTAGAATGTGCTTTTTATAACAATAAAAAGGGAATTCAGGCCTTAGATTTTGATTCACGTTTTTCTCATACACATGGGACAAACATTATGCCTACTTTAACTTTAGAGAAGAAGAATTTCTTATTTAAAAACCTTGAATTCAAGTCAGGTCTAGTAACTCCAATCATTCATACGCATTTGGTTGATACCGCTAGAACAAAACGGCAATGGGATGGAACCATAACAAATACAATGGGAGAAACTGATGATAATTTATTAAACTATTCAGATGACAAACAATTTGAAATCAGACATAAATTGAATTTAAAATACAAGTTAAAGCAACATACCTTTAATCTTAACAATCAATTCACATATTCAAGGTATAGACCTAAGGATGATTATACAGCAGAATATGTTGGTTTTGACCCTAGTGGTTTTCCCAGTAATATGAAGGGAAATACTTTGGGGTTAGCACATGAGTATTCTTCACGTAATAACAAACTTCAAAACTCTTTAATGTTCAGTCTATACTATTTAAATTCTGGAATATATAGAACAAGTGATAAAATTGTAGATGAATCTGAAAGTGTTAAGAAAGAACCGAAAAAAACAAAAATAAACAATTTTTACTATGGAATAAGTGAAGGAATCAGTTATGAATTTTTCAAAGGGGTGAGAGGTAAATTTTCCTTATCACATAACGTGAGGCTTCCTGATACGGAAGAATTGTTTGGAGACGGAGTGACAGTAAAGCCTTCAGTTGATTTAAATCCCGAAATAAGTAATAATATAAATTTAGGGTTAATCATGGATAAAAGTAATTTTATGGGGTTAAGTCGTTTTCAGTTAGAGACAAATTTATATTATATGTATATAACAGATATGATAAGTTTATTTCCTGCTGATATACGAATGATTTATACGAATTTGGGTAAGACTCAGATCATGGGGGGAGATTTTGATTTAAAAATAGATGTGACTCCACAGCTTTATAGTTATTTTAACTTAACCTATCAAGATATTCGGGATAAGCTAAAATGGACTACTAATGACCAAAGTGTGAAAAACCCGACTTATGATAAACAGGTACCCAATATTCCTCGTTTTTATTTTAACTATGGTTTAGAGTATCATACAGAGGGATTACTTGGGAAACATGAAATATCTAGAATCTATATAGACGCATCTTACGTTCATGATTTTGATTGGAGTTGGCAAATGAGTAACTTACCAGAACAGCGAAAGAAATGGTTAATTCCTCGTAGTCATCTTTTTACGGCAGGATTCCAGCAATCTATTTGGAAAAATAAAGTATCATTAGGGTTTGAAGTTGAAAATATATTCAACAAGGAGAGCTATATGGAATTTAAAAAGCCTTTACAAGGTCGTACTTTTAAAATTAAATTACGATTTAATTGGTTTGGTGATGAATCTTCAGGGGGAGCGATGGCCCTGTGGGCTGTTCGCCAAAGGCGAAAGCGACCCGGAGGATATCAAGCGAAACGAGAACGCCGCCCGTTGGGAAACCCATTTGGGGGGTGGCTTGGAGGGGCCAAGCCCCTCCAAATGAAATCGTATCGCCCGGCTTTGCCGGGCGGGCGGGGAGTTTCGGCCTTGGCCGAAACATTTCCGGCAGTCTCCGTCGGAAAAGATCGCCTTCAGGCGAGCTTTTTCGACGCAGGGCCACAGCCCCTCCAAATGAAATCGTATCGCCTGGCTTTGCCAGGCGGGCGGGCAGTTTGCGCCTCCGGCGCAAACATACCGGCAGTTCTCGTCGGAAAAGACCGCCTTGGCGAGCTTTTTCGACGCCGGGCCTCGGCCCCTCCAAATGAAATCGTATCGCCTGGCTTTGCCGGGCGGGCGGGGAGTTTGCGCCTCCGGCGCAAACATACCGGCAGCTCTCGTCGGAAAAGCTCGCCTTCAGGCGAGCTTCGCCCCGAGGCCGCCCGGAGAAAGCCCGGACTTGCGAAGGCTAGAAAAATTTGGTACAATAGCGTGCGCGCTGGACTTGGGCCGCCTTCCGGCAAATCCTTCACGGGCGCGCAAAGGAGCTTGCTATGCTTGCGTTTCTCAACAGCCTGGACAAAGGCGGACGGAAAATTCTGTACGCCTGTTTTTTCGCGTTCTTCTGCAACGGCGCGCTCACGCTGATGATGGGCTCCGCCATGCCCGACCTGAAGCGGGCCTACGGCCTGAGCGATACGCTCAGCGGCCTCTTTTTATCGGCGCATTCCATCGGAAACCTGGTCGCGGGCTTCGTCAGCGGCCTGGTTCCGCTGTACCTGGGCCGGCGTAGGTCGGTCATGCTGCTGTCCGCGCTGGCCTTCCTCGGCTTCCTGATGATGGCGCTATGGGGCGATCCGATTTGGCTGTTTGTGGCGTTTGTCTTTACGGGGGTGGGACGGGGCGGCGTGACCAATTTTGACAACCGCGCCGTCAACCTGCTGTCCGGGGGCAGCCCCGCGGCGGCCAACCTGCTTCACGCGTCGTTTGCGATGGGCGCGATTGCCGCGCCCATGCTGTTTTTGGCGGGGAAGGCCGTCTTTGGCTGGAAGGCCGGGCTGTGGATCGTCATTGCGTGCGGCTGCGCCAGCCTGTTAAACCTCAGCCGGATGAATCTGCCGGACGACCGCCCGGACAAAGCGGACAAAACGCAAAGCACGCTTTCCTTCCTGAAAAACCCGTCGTTCCTGATCCTTGCGCTGATGATGTTTAGCTACCTGTGCTCGGAGTACGCCATCAACGGCTGGCTGGTAACCTACCTGCAAAACAAGGAGGCCCTCGCCGCAAGCTTCGGCAAAACGGGCGACGAGCTGGCCGGCGCGATCAGCGCGTACAGCCAAACCATGGCGACGCTGCTGTGGGGCGTTATGCTGGCGGGGCGGCTGTTTTGCGCGGCGCTGTCGTCGCGGGTTTCGCAGAAGCTGATGATGCTGGCGGCCAGCGTCGGCGTCGCCGCCTTCTTTACCCTGATGCTGGTAAGCGGCAGCGTCGGCATGGTCACGGTCGCGGTGGCCGGCCTCGGCTTCAGCATGGCCGGCATTTGCCCGATGATTTATTCGGACGCGAGCGTCTTTACCAATACCTTCCCCATGGCGACGAGCGCGCTGCTGGCCATCGGCTCCGCGGGGGCGATCCTGATGCCCGCGATTGTGGGCGCGACGGCGGAGCGCTTCGGCTTTACCGGGGGCATGAGCGCGATTCTCGTGACCGTGGCGCTGCTGGTGGTGTGCGCCGTGCTCAACGTCGCCGTCAGAACCAGAATCCCCGCGGAGGCGCGGGATTCGGAAAACCAGGCGGCATAAAAAAGGCCGCCCGGGAGAGGCGCGGCCCGGCGGGCCGGACGAGCCTTCCTGGGAGCGGCCTTGCTAAGGGGCGCGCCTCGTCATCCCCGCCGCGCGTCGCCCGGGCGGGGGACCTCCTCAAGCAGCAGCGCGCGAAGCTCCGCCATGGAGCGCACGCGCATTTCCGCCTGCAGATCGGGGTAAAAGCCGTCCGGGTCAAACAGAATCCCCGCCATGCCCGCGTTGTGGCCCGCCTCGATATCGATGGCGCGGTCGCCGATCATCGCGGCGGTTTCAACGGCGACGCCGTTGCGGGCCGTCAAGGCCCTCAGGGCGTCCGGCGCGGGCTTGTCGGCAAAGCCGTCCACCCGCGTGACGGCGTCGGTAAAATAGCGGTACAGGCCATCGCGCTGAAGCTGCCGCACCGCCGCCAGGTTGCGATGGGTGTACAGGTAGTGGCGGAAGCCCGCGGCGCGTAAGCCGCTCAGGCATTCCTCCAGCCCCGCGTAGGGCGGAAAATTCGTTATTGGGTCGTGGCAGGCGTGGAAGGCGGACAAAATCCGCTCCACCGGCAGCCGATACGCGCCGGACAAGCGGCAGGCCGCGTGATAGACCGACACCTTGACCAGGCCGAGCAGCTCCGCCTCGGGGGGGAGGCCCTCGAGGCCAAGCCCGCCAAGGGCCTGCCGCATGGCCTGTACGATCTGCGGATAGCTGTCGTACAGCGTGCCGTCAAAATCCCAAAACAGATGCCGGACGCGCATCATTCCTCTTTCCGGGCGGAAACGCGGGGGTCCGTCCCCTCCCCGGCGGCCCTTCCCCTGCGGGTTGTCCCGGAGGGCTCCGCCGCCGCTTCCGCCGCCGGGGGCTCGGCCTTGCTGACCAGCGCCTTTTCCACGCGATGGTCGCAGATGCTCTCCACCTGGATATGCAGCCCGTTGATGGTCACCTCGAGCGTGCTGCCGTCCTCCGGGATGCTGGGAAAGGTGCTGAACACCATGCCGCTGAGGGTGTCGTATTCTTCCTCCAGGGGCAGCTCAACCTCCAGCGCCTTGGCCAGCGTGTCCAGCTCGACGGTTCCGTTCACGCGCCATAGGTTGTCGCCCAGCTTTTCAATTTCATTGTCCTCGCTGGGGTCAAACTCGTCGTAGATATTCCCGACGATCTCTTCCAGAAGGTCCTCCATGGTGACGATGCCGCTCATGCCGCCGTATTCGTCCACCACCACGGCAAGGTGTACCTTCTGCTTTTGCATGTTTTTAAACAGCGTGTCCGCGGGCACGGTTTCCGGCACCAGGTAGGCGGGCCTCAGCAGCTCGCGCAGCGACCTGGGATGGGCGCTTTGGGCGTTGAGGAGGAAATCCCGGGTGTTGAGCACGCCCACAATATCGTCAATATCGCTGTCGTATACGGGAAAGCGGCTCAGGCCGCTGTCCCGGATGGCGTTTAGAATCTCCTCGGGCCCGTCGTCCACGTGCAGGGCTACCACATCCATCCGGTGCACCATGACGTCGGCGGCGGTGGTGTTGTTAAACTCAAAGATATTCTCAATCATGGCGCGCTCGTCCTGCTCGATGGCCCCGTTTTCGCTGCCCAGGTCCACCATCAGGCGGATTTCCTCCTCCGTCACCTCGTCGGAGGAAGCGTCGGGGTTGATGCGGAACAGGCGGAGAACCGCGTTGGTGCTGACCGTCAGCAGCCAGACCAGGGGCCTGAACAGCTTTGAGACGGTCTGAATCGTGCCGCAGGCAAAGCGGGCCACCTTTTCGGGGTTTTGCAGGGCGATGCGCTTGGGCATCAGCTCGCCCAGCACAATCATAAAGTAGCTCAGAATCAGCGTAATCAGGATGACGCAGACGGTGTTGAGCGTCGCGGGCGAAAAAAGGGTAAAGCCGGCGGCCAACAGCGCGTTGGCCAAAAGCGAGGCGAAGCCGTCCGCCGCAAAAGCGCTGGCCAGGAAGCCGCTTAGCGTGATGCACACCTGGATGGTGGACAAAAAGCGCGTGGGGGACTCGACCATTTTAAGCATCTGAACGGCTTTTTTATCGCCGTCCTCCGCCTGTTTTCGGATTTTATTCTCGTTCATGGACACCACCGCGGTTTCCGTGGCGGCAAAGAACGCGTTGATGAGGATAAGCAGCAACTGAACCAAAAGCTGACTACCTATGGGGTCGTCCAAGGATATGCCCTCCTTCATAATGGCGCAACCTTCGTTGCATGATACGGTATTATATCATAAACAGGATGAATTTGCATCCTCATTTTCGCATGCGCGCGCGATTTTGTGGAAAACGGGACCGTCCTCCCGCCGCGCAGGGCAACGCGGCGCCGTTTGCGCGGGGCGCGGCCGGCGGGAACGTCCGGGAGGTTTGACCGGGCCGGACGCCGAATCAAGGAATAGGGGAGGAGCGCGTTCAGCGCGGCTCGTTTTAGCCAAGGGCGTCCGTTTTCCCGCCCGCAAGGCAAAGCCCCGCGATACGACGCCTCCGGGGGCTTCGGCCGCGCCGCCCTGACGGAGGGCTATCAGCCTGAGCGCGGCGGCCTCCCGCCGGGGAAAGCGCCGGCCATGACAGGGAAGGAAGGGATTACCTTGGACGAGAACTGCCGTATCCGGGCATGGCGCATGGAGGACGCCCGGGCTTTGGCGGAGGGGCTGAATAACGCGCGGGTGCAGGCCCAGCTTCGGGACGGGCTGCCGTATCCCTATACGCAGGGAGACGCGGAAGCTTATCTGTCCATGCTACGGACGGCGCGGACGGGAGCGGTCTACGCCTTCGCCATCGAGGCCGGCGGGCGCGTCGTGGGAAACCTCAGCGCGACCCGCATGGAGAATATCCACAGGCGCACGGCGGAGCTTGGCTACTTCATCGCGGAGCCCTTCTGGGGCCGCGGGTATGGCTCCGCAGCGGTACGGCAGGCATGCGCCCGAATTTTTGAAACGACCGACATCATCCGCCTTTTTGCCCAGCCGTTTGCGGATAACGCCGCTTCCTGCCGCCTTTTGGAAAGGTGCGGGTTCCAATGCGAGGGCGTCCTGCGCTGGAACGCAATCAAAGACGGCCGGGTCAGGGATATGAAAATGTACGCGATTCTCCGCCCGGAGGCGTAGCCGGCGAGCTTTTCCGCCGAGGACTGGCGGTATGTTTGCGCCGGAGGCGCAAACTCCCCAGTGGCAAAGCCGGGCGAACCGATTTCATTTGGAGGGGCCCCGGACCCTCCAATTCGCCCTAAAACGGGTTTTATCAACAATGCGACTTGGGCCGCGAACGCGGCCCAAGCAAGGGATTCCTGGGGTGTATCTGAAAAGTAAAAAGCGCACAAAAAGCAGGAGTGCAAGGAGCGGGAAAAAGCGCTTAACTAAGGCCGGTAAGAAAAATGACGAAGGGGGCGTGTGGCATGAGCATCCATCGTTACGAAGTAACGGACAAGGAGTGGGCGCTCATCGAGCCGATGATTCACAAGCATCATATGGGGCGGCCGCAAAAGGAACTACGCGCCCACTTTAATGGAATCCTGTGGATGGCGCGGAGCGGGGCGCGGTGGGTGGACCTTCCGGAGCGGTACGGCCCTCACCAGACGGTGTACAGTTGCTTGTGCCGGTGGCGGGACGACGGAACCCTGGAGCGGGTGTTTCAAGCCATCCACCCCGAGGGGGCGGGGGAGCTCAGCATCGACTCCACGTCGGTCAAGGTGAATGAACAGGCGAGCCGTGGCCCAAGAAACCGACGCAGGCAGGCGACAGGTGCATCGGGCGGACGCGCGGCGGCAGGAACACAAAGATACACGCGGTAGTGGACAACCGGGGCGCGCCTGTCTGCCTGTCGCTCTCGGCGGGGAACCGGGAGGACTTTGACGAGGCAATCCCGTTATTGGAGCGGCTCCCCAGCCTGAAGGGGACCGATCTGCTGGGCGACCGGGCCTATGGGACAAAAAAGATCCGCGTCTATCTCACACAGCGGGGAGCGGCTTACACAATCCCGCCCAAAAAGAATTTACGGGAGCCTTGGGAGTATGACCGCGAGCGTTACAAGCGGCGCAACGTTGTGGAGCGCTTTTTCTGCCGCCTGAAGGACTTCCGACGGGTCGACACCCGTTATGATAAGCGCCCTGACTCCTTCCGTGCCTTCGTCCTCCTCGCCGCTGCTTTTGTCTCTTTCGGCATTTTGCACAATTTTGCTGACTTCTCAGATACACCCTAGCGGAATGTACTGGTTAGAGACAGGGATTCCACTTTTGCAGGAACGTTATACCCGATTGTTGACGGAGCGCACTTAATATGGCTATAAACAAAACTGACTTCATGCGCGGGATGCAGTGCCGCAAGATGCTCTGGCTGGACAAACATAAGCCAGGGCTTCGTGTCATTCCTCCAGAAATACAAACTCGGCTGGATGCCGGTAATGACTTCGGCGATCGGGCTATGGCCATGTTCGGGCCTTTCGAAGAAATGACAGTTTATCTGCCTGGAAAGCAGATCCCAGACAAGAAAGCCATGATCGCAAAGACTCAGGAGCATTTGGCCAAAGGTACTTCGGTGATCTGTGAGGCGGCATTCAGCAATTACAACAACTACTGCGCCGTGGACATCCTCCGAAAGACTGAGTCGGGTTACGACTTTTACGAGGTCAAGAACAGTGCGGAGGTACATGAGCAGTTTGTCCGGGATGCGGGGTTCCAGTACTATATCATCACTCGTTGTGGACTGAAGATTGGACATATCTTCATTGTCACCCACGGCCAGGACGAGGAAAACCCCTTTGTGCCTGTAGAAATCACTCAGCAGGCGAAGGGGTACTATCGCTGGATCAATGACAACATTTGGGATCTGAACCGGATGCAGAAGGAAGCGGCAGAAGTACAGGTAGAACCGGGAGACCAGTGCTGCGATCCGTATGAATGCTGGTATTACGGCTATTGCCATAGAGAGCACGCTTCTCCACAACAGATCCCCGACTAACGTTGGCGGTAGGCGTTAGCAGAGCTAACGAACTACATCAATCCTGCTAACCACCCGGTACCCGCCGTTAGAAGGCCACCGCCATCTGAAGCGATCTGAGTCCTCGAATTGACGTCCTGATTATCGCCTATAGAACACTCAAAAGTGCCCGCAATTACAAGCAATTTTTCAAGTTTGAGTAAATTGCCTTCCGCATCGTCCGCCATTCTTAGCACGACCGTCCGAAAAAATTAGACGCTGAAGAGAGGACATCTGTGAAGGCCGATTAGAAATCAGGCTGAATAATTAGAAATCTGCTAACAGGGGTCATCTTCTGTTAGCAGATTTTTTGCGTTCCGCAGCGTCCTGAAAAAGAAAAAGCCTACCAGCTTCACAGTTGCCTTTTTGAGGGCAAATCTGTCTGATCTGGTAGGCAAAATGGCGATCCCGGCGCGATTCGAACGCGCGACGTTCCGCTTAGGAGGCGGACCCTCTATCCTGCTGAGGTACGGGACCATGGTCTCGAAAGTTCTTATTTTTCAAGGCTTTCGAGGATTTGGTGGTTACTCACCGTGGGGCTTGGGAGTGGTTTTTGCTAATCAGGAAGGTCGATTTCTAATCAGCTTTTCTAATTTGGGCGGTAGGACATTTTCCCACCTGCTGATTTTGACCTTGCGGATCAGGGGCGTCGGACTGATTCCGTTTCCGGGTCATTTCCGAACGCTGTGCCCGTTTTCAATTTCCGGAAAAGCGGCAGTCGGCCTTCCGCTTAGGAGGCGGACGCTCTATCCTGCTGAGCTACGGAAACATGGCCTGCGTTCAAAGCTCTCATCCTCGCCATGCGGGCGCCGTCGGTCCTCTGAGAAGGCGGCGGCTCTACCCTGCGGGGCAGCGAATGCACGAATTTTATTATACAAAACTCATCCTTGTTTGTAAAGCCCCGGGGCCCCTTTCGCATGAAAATCAGCTAAGCGCACGTTTCGACAGCTTACAGCTTCCAATCCGTTCATACGCCTCTCCAGCAATCCCTTTTCACTGTCAGGATGGGGAGAAAAAAGGGGATACCCCCGCTCCTTTCGCGGGGGTAGTCCAAGGCGAAGCGTCAGGCGTCCGCGGGCTTTCGGTCCCCTCCCGTTTCCGGGCGTCCGAGCCGCGCCGCGTTAGGCAAAATCGCGCGCACCACCTCGGACGCGCCGGTGGAAAACAGCGAGCGGATCATCCGCCGGACGTTCCGCTTCACATCCGGAGCGAGCTCCCGTATCGCTTCCAAAATCTTGCCGGCGCTGTCGCGCCAGTCATCGGCCAAATCGGTCACCAGCTCCGCCTGCGCCGCGTCCACCACGCTGTATAGCGTATCCACCAGAAGCCGCCGCTCCTCCTTGTCCATCCCGGCGAGCCAGGTATGCAACGCCTCGTCGGTAATCTTTCCGCTCATATCCAGGTCGTCAAGCTTTACAAAATCGCCCCGCTCCACCTGCCATGTCATGGCGTCATGCTGAAGGATGCCGGTGGAATGCGCCTTGACAACGGTATAGACCGGATGATAATGCAAAAGCATCCCCACAACGCTGCTTTGAGGAATAAAGCTTTCGATAATGCCGTTCACCCGCTTGTAGCCGTCGCTCTGGAGCGTCTCCTCGTCCATGCCGGGGCCGTCAAAGCTGTATATCCGACCGATCTGCTTTTGGGACGGGGCGTCCGCGTGCGCGCCCGCAAAGACGGCCAGGTTCCCGCCCTTGCTGTGGCCTCCCAGCAGCAGCGCGGCGGCGCCTGCGTCCGCGGCGTTTTGAACGTATTGCACCGCTTCCGTCTGCGACGGCACGGTCATGAAGGACATATTCAGGTCCTCCTTCCAGCCGGCAAGGGTCAGGTCCGTGCCCCGGAAGGCGATAAAGCGGCTCCCTTCCGGGAGGGTATAGGTACAGGCGCAAAACTGCATTTCCCGCTCCCCGTCAATCCGGTTCACATAGTCGCGCATCGTCCATCCGGCGTACCGCCGGAGCCCGGCGCAGACCTCCGTTAACCGGTATCGCTTTTGCTGAAAAGGGTCTAATTGCACAGGGTCGCAGTGATCCCGAAGGAAAGCCCACGCCTCGGCTATCGAACAGCTTTCCCCGTGATCCAGGCGTCCCTCCATCGGCATGTACACCAATTGCGTTAAGATGAGCGCGTCCAGCGCGTCAAAGGGGCGTTCCTCCAGGGATATTCCGCCGACGGCAATCGCATGGTCCTGAATATTGGGCATTGGCGCTTTCCCTCCTTCCGTTCCAGTATACCGCAGAGCGCCCGCGCATGCAAGCCGCGCAAAACGCGATACAAAACGGAGCGCGCCGCACAAACGCGACGCGCTCCGGGCCCACGCCTACTTTTTACGCCTTGCCGTTGCAGCCCAGCACGTTGACAATTTTATGGCGAACCATCTCGCGGATGCCGTTGCGGGCGTCGGTCAGATACTGGCGGGGATCAAAGTGATCGGGATGCTCCGCAAAATGCTTGCGAAGCTCGCCCGTAAAGGCCAGGCGCAGGTCGCTGTCAATGTTGATTTTGCAAACGGCCATTGTGGCGGCCTCGCGGAGCATGCTTTCGGGCACGCCTTGCGCGCCGGGCATATCGCCGCCGAACTTGTTAATCATTTCCACGTACTCGGGGATCACGCTGCTCGCGCCGTGAAGGACGATTGGGAAGCCCGGAAGGCGCTTGGATACTTCTTCCAGGATATCGAAGCGCAGGCGAGGCTCTCCCTTAAACTTGAACGCGCCGTGGCTGGTGCCAATCGCAATGGCAAGGCTGTCGCAGCCCGTGCGGGTGGCGAACTCCTCTACCTCCTCGGGACGCGTATAGCTGGAATCCTCGGCGGAAACCTTTATGTCGTCCTCCACGCCCGCCAGCCGTCCCAGCTCCGCCTCGACGGTCACGTTGCGGTCATGTGCGTATTGGACGACCTTTTTCGTTACGGCGATGTTGTCCTCAAAGGAAAGATGGCTGCCGTCGATCATCACGCTGGTAAAGCCGCCGTCAATGCAGCTTTTGCACGTCTCAAAATCCGGGCCGTGATCCAGGTGAACCACAATGGGAAGGTCCGTATCCTCGATGGCGGCCTCGATCATTTTCATCAGATAGACATGCTTGGCGTATTTACGGGCCCCCGCGCTCACCTGCAAAATGAGAGGAGCGTTTTCCATCTTCGCGCCCTCGGTGATGCCCTGAATAATCTCCATGTTGTTGACGTTAAAAGCGCCGATGGCGTAACCGCCCTCATACGCCTTTTTGAACATTTCCCTGCTGTTGACCATTGGCATTGGCGTGTCCTCCTTAACTCGATCTCCAGACTATTATAACAAATATTTCTGTTATTGGATAGGCTGCACGCAAAAAAAGGTTTGATTTCGGGAAAATCGCGCCTCCGGTTAGAATTGACATCATTTTCAGAAAACGTTATGATAGGGCAAAGCCCGTAAAGGGGGGAAGGTCCGTGTTTGACGATTGGAAGCCGGAGGACGCGGAAGGCGCGCCTTTTTCGGACCGTTCCTCTCCCAACCCCTTTCAGCCGGTTTCCTATGCGGACAGGCTGCGTTCACAGCCCGTTCACGCCGGGCGCAGCCGCGCCCCCCTCCCGCCGCTTCGGCCCGGGCAGCCCTATGGCTATGAGGATTCGACGGAGGAATCCTGGCTTAGCCCGCCCTCCTCCCTTCCGCCTTTCAACGTTCCGCGGGCCGCGCCCTTTCCCGAAGCCCTGCCGCCCTATTCACCCTACCCCCCTCCGATAGGGGAGCCTTTTTCAGCCTCCGTCACAGAAGAAGCTTCTTTCGCTCCGCCGGTTGATTCGCCGGTGGCGCTTCCTCCTTATTTGCAAAAGCGGCCCGCTTTAAGAGCGAACGGAAGCCCGCTCTCGTCCCAAGCGTATCCCCCTCCGCCCGCCGACAGGGGAAACGCGGCCCCGTCCCCCTTCTCGCCGGCCGCCGTTTCCGAACCGCAGCCCGCGCCTCGGGCCGAAGAAACGGCGGCCTCCGGCGAAGACGGCGCGTCCGTGCCTCCAAGCTCCGCCGCTCCTCGCCGCCGGCGCCGGGCCCTTCGCCATGCTCAGGAGTCGGATGCCTCCCCGGACGACTCCTTGGATGGCGCCGCGTCCCGCCCTGCCGAAAGCGCGTTTCCCTCTCCCCCGCCCGTCAACGGCGAAACAGCCGCTTCTGAGCCGGCAGGGGGCGACGCCGTTTCCTCTGAAGTCTTCCCCTCGGAAACTGCCGGGCGTTCGGAGCCCTTTCCAGGCTTTGCGGGCGGCAACAGCTTTCCCGCCCCGCGCCCGTCGCCGCCGTTCGCCGTTGACAGCCCCAATTTCTCCTGGCCTGGGCCTTCCCGCGAGGACGACGAGCCCTTCCAGGAAACCGCGCTCGATTCCGGGCGCTTCCAAAGCGAAAGCGGGGAAGCCTGCCCCTATCGCGGCGAGCCCTTTGTCACAGACGAAATCGCGGCCTTTTTTGGCTCCGTTCCGGACGGCGACGCTCCGCCGCGCCAAGCGGACGCGTTTTATGCCGATGAGAGCCGGCCCTATTCCCCGCCGCCGGCGGGCGTCTACCGGCAGCGTTCGCCCTTTGAAGAGGCTCCCGCCCGGACCGTCCCGGCAGGGACTCCGCCGCCTTCTCCCAGCGCCGCGCGGCAAACCGCGCATGGCCGCCCCCCCGTCAGGCCCTGGCGCGTTGCGTCCCTGGCCGCCGCCGCCGCAATGCTGCTGTTCTGCGCCATCGTGGGCGGGCGAATCGTCGTCAAGCTTGCGCAAAACGAGTGTGAAATGAAGGAAGTGCGCAGCGCGTATCTGGAGCGCGAGGGCGTCGGCCTGCAAAGCGGGGCCTCGCGCGTGGATCTGCCGCCTCCCGGCGAAACCTTTACGCCCACCGCCACTCCAGCCGTGGCCATAACCCCTACGCCTACGCCCGTCATTCCGATCAATGAAAACGCCATCCAAAGTCTTAACCAGCGGGACAACAGCGCCGTTGAGGAGGCTGTGCCCGTCACCCCCACGCCTCCCGCGCGCACGAAGGCCGCGTCCTATGCGGACAACCCGCTGCGAAACGTGGTGGAAAGCATGCGCGCTCTGCATGGGGAATATCCGGATGTCGTCGCCCGCCTGGAGATCAGCGGCGTATTGGACGAGGTTGTGGCGCAGCGCAACAACACCTATTACCTTACGCACAATTACCGCGGCGGCGCGTCGGAGGCGGGGGCCGTTTTTGTGGATGAAAGCTGCTCCATTCAAAAACCGCCTGAAAACCTGCTGCTGCGCGGCCAAAGCTCCGTGGAAGGCAAGGTCTTCGCCCCGCTTTGGCAATACCAGACCGGCGGGCAAAGCTTCGCGTCCTCCGCCGCCACCCTTTCGCTGACCACGCTTTATGAGGAACAGCGCTATGTCCTTTTCGCCGTGATCGTCGCTGACAGCGACCCCAAGAAAAGCGGTTACTTCAATTACGCGAGCCATCCGACCTTTGCTACGGACGAGGCGATGCTCAGCTATGTGCAAAGCGCGCAAGAGCACAGCCTGTACCGGTTTAACGTGGATGTGGCCGCCTCGGACCGGCTGCTGACCCTGGCGACCCTCGGAAGCGCGGACGGACGCTGCCTCGTGCTGCTGTACCGTATGATCCGCCCGGGAGAGGCCCTGTGACCGTCCCGATTTTATCGGCGCGCAGGCAGGGGTTGTCCTGGGTTCCAGCGAACCATGTACCACAGCCTTTGCTATATGAGGAGGATTGCCATGCAAACGATCACCCGCTGTATTTATCCGGGCGAGCTGCTTCTGCCCGCGCAGCCGACCGACCTGACCGCCTGGGCCTGCCTGGCCTGCGACCAGTTCACCTCCCAGCCGCAATACTGGGAGCAAGTGAAGCTCCTGGTCGGCGGCAGGCCCTCCACCCTCAACCTCATCCTTCCCGAATGCTATCTTTCCGAGGCGGACGCGCGCATCCCGGCCATACACCAGGCCATGCGGGACTATCTGGGCCAGGGCGTGCTCACGGCGGCCGTACCAAACGGCTTTATTCTGACGGAGCGCAGCACGGGCAGCGGCGCGCGCCTGGGCCTGATTGCGCTGCTGGACCTGGAATGCTATGAATACCGGGAGGGAAGCCGAAGCCCCGTGCGCGCCACCGAGCAAACCATCGAGGCCCGCCTGCCGCCGCGCCAGGCTGTCCGCCGGGGGGCTCCTCTGGAGCTAAGCCATGTGCTGCTGCTCATGGACGACCCCATGCAAAGCGTGGTGGAGCCGCTCTTTGACAAAAGGGATGGGCTTACGCGGCTGTATGATTTTCCGCTGATGCTGGACGGCGGCCATTTGACGGGCTACGCCGTCACCGACCCGGCGGATATCCAGTCCGTATACGACGCGCTGAACGCGCTGGACGCAAGGCGTCCTTCCGACGATCCGCTGCTGTTCGCCGTTGGCGACGGCAACCACGGCCTGGCGGCGGCCAAAAAAAATTGGGAGGAGGTCAAGCGGAACCTCTCTCCCGAACAAACTGCCGGCCATCCCGCCCGCTTTGCCATGGTAGAGCTTGAAAACATCCATGACGACGCCCTGCAGTTTGAACCCATTCATCGGGTGCTTTTCGGTTACGACGGCGACGACCTGCTCAACGAGCTTACCGCCTATGCCATTGGCCAAGGCGTCTCCGCCGAGGCGGGCGCGCAGGAAATCGCCATTGTTTACGAGGGAAAGGAGGCCGCGCTGAGCATCGGCAGCCCGTCCTCCCCGCTGGCCGTCGGTACGCTTCAAGCCTTCCTGGACGAGTGGCTGAAGGCGCATCCCGGCGTCCGGCTGGATTATATTCACGGCGAGGAAGCCGTGCGCGGCCTGACGGCGGGAGAAGGCGCCGTCGGTTTCCTGCTGCCGGCGCTCGACAAGAGCTTCCTCTTCCCCGCCGTGCGCCAAAACGGCGCTCTGCCGCGCAAAACCTTCTCTCTTGGCGGCGCGCTGGACAAGCGGTACTACATGGAATGCCGGAAGCTGTAACCCGGATTCCGTCACTGAACGCGCTCTTCCAGCTCCGTTACCTTTCCATTTTCCACGCGGTACCGGCGCATGGCATGCGCGGCGACGTAAGGGTCATGCGTGATGACCACGACCGTGTGGCCGCTGCGGTGAAGCGAGTCAAACATGCCGAGGATCTCATTGCGGCTGTTGACATCCAGCGCTCCCGTCGGCTCGTCGCACAGCAGGAGCTTGGGAGAATAACACAGGGCGCGCGCCATAGCCACGCGCTGCTGCTGCCCTCCGCTCAGCTCGCAGGGGCGGTGCTGGGCGCGCTCTCCCAGCCCCACGCGCCGCAAGGCTTCCATGGCGCGGCGGGTTCTCTCGCTTTCGTCAATGCCCCGCAGCATGAGGGGAAACGCAACGTTTTCCAGCGCCGTCAGCTTCTGCAGCAGTTGAAAGCCCTGAAATACAAAGCCGATTTTTTCCCGGCGCACCATGCACAAGGCGCGCGCGTCCAGGTGGGAAACATCCTCTCCATCCAGCAGATACCGCCCGCCGGAGGGCGTATCCAGGCATCCGAGAATATGCATCAGCGTGCTTTTCCCGCTTCCGCTCGGGCCTACGAAGGCAACGTATTCGCCCGGACGGATATGCAAATTGACGCCGCTGAGCACCGGCAGCGTTTCTTGGCCATGCTTGGACGGATAAACCTTCGTGATGCCCTGCATGCGAATGATGCGCGCCATCTCCCTTCCGCGGGTAGTATGCCGCGGCCGGTCCCCGTCAATCCATCTAAATGCGCGCCGTTGCCGGCGCTTTCCGTTCTCTTAAAAATGGCGGTACGGCCGCCGTCCGTTCCCGCCGTCCGTCTGTTCCGTGCGTCATTTCTACGCGGTTCTCCAGCGGCAGCCCTTTCCAATATCCGGGCTATGGCCGGGCATCGCCCGCGCGCCCCGCTTTGGGCAAAAGGCTTACGCTTCCGCGCCTGAAGCCGGGTTGTGGCTCCGCGCCAAACGTGATATACTAAGGCCGACGTCAACGAAAAAAAAGGAGGGCCCTGCGCTATGATCGCCATTGCCTGTGACCACGCGGGAATTGACCTGAAGCCCCATGTTATCGCCGTCCTGGACGAGCTGGGCATCGCATACAAGGATTTCGGCGCCTTCAGCCATGAAAGCGTGGATTACCCCGTTTATGGCGCGCGGGCGGCAAACGCCGTGGCCGGCGGGGAATGCGAGCGCGGTATTATTATGTGCGGCACCGGCGTCGGCATCGGCATGGCGGCGGGCAAGGTGCGCGGCATTCGCTGCGTCACCTGTACGGACACCTATTCCGCCAAGATGAGCCGCCTGCACAACAACGCAAATATGCTCGCGCTTGGCGCGCGCGTGCTGGGCAGCGAGCTTGCCAAGGATATCGTGCGCATCTGGCTGATGACGGCTTTTGAGGGCGAGCGGCACGCCCGCCGCGTCGGCATGATCGAGCGGCTGGAGCGGGGCGAAGCCCTGGAGTAAGCCGTTTGGGTAAGGCACGGGTCACGCCGGGCCCCGTTTTGCGGCTTTCGCCGGATCACGGGGCCTTTGGCTTCCCAAGCGCGTCAGGGCAGAATTTCCACCTCCCTGATCTGCTCGCGGCAGGCAAAAAGAACCGCCATGTCCTCCGGCTCCAGCGCGATGCAGCCCTGCGTCCAGTCGCGCTCCGCGCCGCCCTCGTGCAGGTAGATTTCGCCGCCCAGCGGCGTTCCCCACGGCGGACGGCGGCCCTTCGCATGCGCGCGCATCACCGACCTGTAAGTATCCGCGTCGATCCTTCCATCTTTCAGCGCGGCCGCGGCATCCTCCGGACCCGGGTAGTCCAGCCCCAGGCTGCGCCCATATTTTCCGGCGCTCTTGACCAGGCAAATCCGGTAGCGCCCTTCCGGCGTCCGTCCGTCCCCCTCCAGCCGCTTCGCTCCCAGGGGCTCCCGGCCAAGGGCCACCCGGCAGCGAAGCAGCTCCTTCCCCCGGTCGGTCAGGGTCAGCACGCGCGCCGCTTTCAAGATGCAAACGCGCATCCGTCCACCTCCAAAAATAAAAGTGATCAACCTGTGAATAGTCTGTAACATTCTAGCAATTAACCTCAAAACCCTTGCGAATTGCGCGTTTGTATGTCATAATGGCTGGGATATCAAAACGCGAGGCGCGCACAGAGCCGCGCGACCGCCGCGCGCCATGGTCTGCCCCCTTTGATAATCCCGTCTGTGAAAGGAACGTTGCCAAACATGTCAAAGCTTCAAAAATTCTTCTCCTTTTTGCTCTGCGCGTGCATGCTGCTGAGCGTTTCCGCGTTCGCCGAGGACGCCGTGCCATCCGACCCTCCCGCCGAATCCGCCGCGGAGCTGGCGGACGATACGGTGCTGGCGACCGTAAACGGCGACTCCATTACCTGGAAAGATATTCAGCCCGGCTACAGCAGCCTGCTGACCAACTACGGCAGCTATTACGACATGACCAGCAAGACCAATGTCGAGCTTTTCCGAGCCGTGGCGTTGGAAAATATGATCACGGAGCGCTTGATTCAGCAAAAGGCCAAGGAATACGGCCTGGATCAGCTAACGGACGAAGAAGCCGCGGCCAGCGACGCCGAGGCGGACGCCGATTGGCAGGCCGCTATTGAAAATTATCTCAGCTATTACCATTCGGACCTGACCGAGGAAAGCTCCGAGGAGGAAAAAGCCGCCGCCGAGGCCGAGGCTGTCAAGTATTACAACGACGCCGGATACACCCCGGAAATCCTGCGGGAGAACTACCGGCAGTATGTTGTTTACGAAAAGGTTCAGGGCATGATGACTCAGGACGCCGCCGTGACCGACGAAGAGGTGGAAAAGGCCTATCAGGACCTTGTGGCCGCCGATAAGGAGCTCTACCAGAACGACATTTCCGCCTATATTGAATACAACAACTACGTGGATCAGATGTCGATGTACGCCGCGATTTACGGCTCCGCCGGCGATATGGACCACGCCTGGTACAAGCCCGCGGGCTTCCGCGCCGTCAAGCATATCCTGCTTGAGGTGGACGAAACGCTGATGAAAACCTACACCGATCTCCAGGCCCGCTATGAGGAACAGCTCAGCGCCGAGGCGAGCGAGGTACAAAGCGGCGAGGGCGAGGTTGGCACGGGGGAAAGCGCCGAGCCGGCCGCGGAGCCAACCGCCACCCCCGAACCGGTCACCGAGGAGCAGGTGAACGCGGCGAAGGCCGCCATCCTGGAATCCCTGGCGCAAAAGATTGACGAAATCAACCAGAAGATCGCCGAGGGCGCGGATTTTGACGAGCTGATCGCCACTTACGGCGTGAAGGCCGACGGTTCCGCCACCGACCCCGGCATGAGCTCCGAGCCTTACAAAACCAGCGGGTACGAGGTGGCGGAGGGGTCCACCAATTATGTGCCGGAGTTTGTGGAAGCGGCGTTCAGCGTCAGCAACGTTGGCGATGTGAGCGCCCCCTACCTGAGCGACTACGGCGTGCATATCGTGAAGTATATTGGAGACGTCGCCGAGGGCCCCATCGCCATGACCGACGCGCAGCGCGAGGCTAAGCGCACCGGCCTGTTGGACACCAAGAAGAGCGAGCTTTACACCCAAACCCTTGAAGGCTGGGTGGCCGCGGCAGAAATCGCCTATACCGGCGCGACCCCGAGCATTGCCGAAGTGGAGGCCGCTCAGGCCGAGGAAGCCGCCAAGGCCGAAGCCAAGGGCGACAATGTGAGCGAGGGCGAGGCCGCGGGCTTGGTGAATGAAACCGAAGAGCCCGAGCCCACCGCAACCCCGGAAGCATAAGCGCTCTATACAGCAGCCCCCGCGATTTTCTGCGTGGCAGAATCGCGGGGGTTCTTTTTTTGTTTGCGTCAGGCGCGAGCAAGCTCCGATTTTGCCTTCGTTATGCGCCTGTGGTGCTCTGTGGCTGGTTGACGCTTGCATCGCTGCCGCCCGCGATCTTGCTGCCGATATCCAGCACCTGCGTCTGAAGCTGCTCGAAGGTGATCTCCTTCTTCTCGAGCTGCTCCCGCAGCGCCTTGATCTTCTCCAGAACGGTCGCATCGTCGGTGACATGCACGGCGGTAATGGTTTTGTCGATGGTCTGGACGCGCTTATCGACCATGTCGATCAGCCGGTCGGTTAATCCGCCCTGATACTGGGTATCATACTGAATGCCAACGATTGCGATGTTACCCGCAACCACAGCCTCGGCCATGTCCAGCTCGGAGAGCTTTTCCACTTCCTCAGCCACCTGGTCGCTTACGCGCGCCGCGTCCTCCACGGTGTTCACGCCCGCCTCAGCCGTCGGTTCGGTCGAAGCGGCGGGCGACGTTGTCGCCGTCGCCATCGGCGAGGCGGAGGGAGATACGCTCACGGAAGGGCTCGGGCTGGGCATGGTATCGGCGTTGCTTGCGCACGCGGTGAACACGCCCAGGCAGAGTATGGAGATCACCAAGAGAATCCATGTTTTTTTCAAAGCTGTTCGCCTCCTCGCGGGTATTGTGTGCAGAAGCGGGATGGGGTATTTGCGACAATCCTTCCCAAACCCGGCATAGGCAGCCACGGGAAAAACCGGTTTTCGGGCGGCGGCATAGCAGGGCCGCGCGCTCTCTGAATAGGAGCCGCGGCGCTGCGCGCTTTGTTCCGCCGCCTATTTTACCGCCTATTTAATGAAGAAAAAGTTTCCCTTCAGCGATAGCCTTCCGAAGCGCGGCGGCAGGGTATCGAGGAGGAGAGCGGCGCACATACGGCGATCTTTGGCCGTTCGGGCCGCAAGCCTTTTCATCGGGCGCTCTATGACGATCAGCTTTCCCATTCAGCCGATCCTATGAGCTTGCCGCCGCTATCGTTTCATTTTTAAAAAAATAGTTCTGAAGGAGAATGGAAAAAACGCGATACCCTATATGCCAAAAGAGTCTTTGCAAAAGAGCGGCCGCCGCGTCATTGCTCTTTTCAAAGAGCCTTTACGCGGCGGCCGTTCAGAATATGGTCCATGAGCCGGGAGACCTTGGCGTCCGCCGCCCCGGTCGCTAGACCGTCCGTTTTAACGCCTGCTCCGCCGCTTCCGTAACGGCCTCATAAAAGGTAGGGTGCGCGCGCATGGCGCGCAGCAGTTGCCGGCCCGTAAGACGGTGCTCGATCGCCAGCGTCAGCTCGCCAATCATGTCCGTCGCGCGTCCGCAAAATAGCTGCGCGCCCAGCAGAACCCCGCTATGCTTGTCAAGCACCAGCTTGACGAAGCCGCGCCCCAGCCCCTCGATCAGCGTTCTGGCATTCTGTGTGGTCAGCGCCTTCCCGATGGAAACCTCCACGCCGCGCGCTCTGGCCTCATCCTGGGTCATGCCCACGCACGCAACCTCGGGCGAGGTATATACGCAGCTTGGCGTCAGCGAGGGGTCCACCGGAGCCTCCACGCCAAGCATATGCGCTACGGCAGCAAGGCCCTGCGCATGCGCGGCATGCGCAAGCTGATGCCTTCCGTTGACGTCTCCGATGGCATATACGTTTGCCAGGCTGGTTTGAAAGCATTCGTTCACCACAATGGCCCCGCGCTCCATCGCCACTTCCACGCCGGGGCCCAAAAGCCCCTCCGTAGCGGGCCGGCGGCCCGTAGCCAGCAGCGCGCGCTCAAACGTCAGCTCATGCCTGCCGTCCTTCAAAACCACGGCGGTAAAGCCGCCCTCCACGCGCGCGAGGCTCTGAAGCCGCGCTCCGGTCCACAGCTCGACCCCCATCCCCCGCAAAAGGGCCTCCACGCTCCGGGACAGCTCCCTGTCCAGCATGGGCAAGCAGCATTTTTCAGCCTCCAGGATCGTCACCTTCACGCCTAAACGGCGATAAATACAGGCCATTTCCACCCCGATGACCCCGCCGCCGACGATCAGGAGAGAGGAAAACGCCTCCGCGCCCGCGTCGCCCAGCAAATCGTCGCTCGTCCACACGCCAGGGTCGGCGCAGCCGGGAACAGGCGGCCGAGCCGGCACGCTTCCCGTGGCCAGCAGCACGCGCTCGCCTTCCGCCTCCCGATTGGAGCCGTCCGGCGCTGTCACGCGCACGCGAAAGGGCGCGGCGTCGCTTATCAGCGTGCCGTTCCCCGCCAGCAGCTCCACTTTGCCCGCCTTGATCCGTTTAGCGATTCCATCCGTCAGCGTATCGACGATTTCATTTTTCCGCGCGAGCATGGCTTTCCGGTCAGCCCCCTCCCGCGCGTCGTGCAGATAGGTCTTGGTGGGCACGCAACCCCGCTGAAGGCAGGTGCCTCCCAGCCGGTCTTTTTCCACCAAAGCGGTGGAAAGCCCATGCTCCGCCGCATCGAGCGCCGCGGCGTAGCCCCCGGGCCCGCCTCCAATCACGATTAAATCATAGGCCATTCGGTCTTCTCCTTGCTCCGTTACAGGCGGCGTAAACGCCGGGGCCCGCTTCATCAGGAACGCGGGCGCGCGGCCCTCTCGCGCCTACATCACGCGCGTTTCTCCTCCGCGATCCATCGCCCGGATTCTGCCGCAAATCAACGTGCACACATCGCCCGCCACCTGAAGCAGCTTTTGATCGGTCAAAAGCTCCAGCCTCTGCTCAAAGCGCCCGGCTATGGCGCCGATTAAAAAGGGACAACCTATCAGCGCCTGCTCGATGCGTGTAAACAGCGCCGCTTCCATGGCGTCGGTAAAGATCTTGGCGGAGCGGATCACCCCGCCTTCGCTTAAAAGCTTTACCGTCACGCCGCCCCATGGGAAGCGTTCCGCGACCGAAAAGCTGTACGGAAGCGCCTCGGGATAAATCCAATCCGTGCTTTCAAAGCGCCCGGTCAGCGCGTCCAGCGTGGGCCCGTCCATCATGCGCTCGTCCAGCCAAGCCGGACGCGCGCGGTACACCCGTTCAAACGCCCAGTAAAGCGCCTGCTGCAGCTCCTCTACCGTAATGCCGCCTGACAGCTCGCTCAGGTTCACCACGCGGGAGGGCACGCTCCTCACCCCGCTTCGCTCCAGCTTCTGTTTGTCAACCGTCAGGTAGCGGTCCATCATGCCCAGGTCGCAGTTCACCATCAGCGTGCCGTGATGATACGCCGCCGAGCCCGCCTTATAAAACGCGTTGCCGCTGAACTTGCGGCCGCCCGCCTGCAGGTCGTTGCGGCCGCTGATCTCCGTCCGCACGCCAAAGGCGCTCACCGCCATGCCCACCACATGGAGCTGCCGCGGAATATCAAACTCTGTCTTGGGAAGGATCAGCGTAAAATTCAGGTTGCCGCCATCCTGGTATACCGCGCCCCCGCCGCTTAAACGGCGCGCGATTTGCCCGCCTGATTCCAAAAACTCCTCTACCTTGCATTCATACCAGGGATTCTGGTTACGCCCAATCACAATGGCGTGCTGATTCTGCCAGAGGTACAGGATGGCCGTATCCTCCGGCAGGGTATCCATAAGGTGCTTTTCAATGGCCAGATTGCGGTACGGGTTGGTTCCTCTGGCAATCAGGCAGGCGGTACGTCGTATCATGAGGTTACGGCCTTTCAGGATGATATCGAAGAATCGGGCTGCGCGCCGCGGCCACCTCGTCCGGCCTGCCGATCACGGCGTTATGAGGCGTATCGCGCATCCCCTCCGGATCGCGCCGCGCATCCCGCAGGATGTCCAGCATCGCGTCCGCGGCATGGTCAAGCGTCTCCATGCTCTCGGTTTCGGTTGGCTCAAACATAAGCGCCTCGTGAACGATGAGGGGAAAATACATCGTCGGCGGATGAATGCCCCGGTCTATCAGCGCCTTGGCCACATCCAGCGCGCTTACCCCGGTTCGCTCCTTCAGGTCTTCCAGGCAGAGCACAAATTCATGCATGCACGGCGCGTCCTTCGCCGCGGCATAGCCCGCGTTTTTCAGGCGCTCGAGCAGATAACGGGCGTTCAGCACCGCATGCTCGCTCACGCCGCGCAGGTCCTCCCGGCCGAGGGTTTTCAAATAGCAAAGGGCTTTGACCATCACGAAAAAATTCCCGTAAAACGCCTTCATCTGCAGGCCGCCCTGCCCGCCCGCGCTGGCGGTAACGGGCAAAAACGGCTTCAGCACGGCCTTAACGCCTACCGGGCCGCTTCCGGGCCCGCCGCCGCCGTGCGGCGTGGAAAAGGTTTTGTGAAGGTTGAGGTGGGTCACGTCAAAGCCCATATCGCCGGGACGGGCAAGGCCAAGAATCGCGTTGAGATTCGCGCCGTCGTAATACAAAAGGCCCCCGGCTTGGTGAACCATCCCGCTGATTTCCAGAATATCCCATTCAAACAGCCCCAGCGTATTGGGGTTGGTCAGCATAATACCCGCAACCTCGTCGGACAGCAGCGATTTTAAATGCTCCAGATCCACCAGGCCGTCGGGCCGGCTCGCTATGCTGACCACCTCATACCCGGCCATGGCGGCGCTGGCGGGGTTGGTGCCATGCGCGCTGTCCGGCACGAGCATCTTCACGCGCCGCGCCTCCCCGCGGGATTCATGATATGCCTTGATGCACAAAAGGCCCGTCAACTCGCCTTGCGCGCCCGCCGCCGGCTGGAGCGTAAAGGCGTCCATTCCCGTGATTTCGCAAAGGTCGCGCTCCAGCTCGGCCATCACCCCGCGGCAGCCTGCCGTCGCTTCCTCCGGGGCCAAGGGGTGCGTGTCGGTAAAGCCCGGCAATGCGGCGGCGGCCTCGTTGAGGGCGGGGTTATACTTCATGGTACAGCTTCCCAGCGGATAAAAACCGTCGTTTACGCCATGCGTGCGGCGCGCAAGCTGGGTGTAGTGGCGGCACACATCCGCCTCGCAAAGCTCCGGCAGCCGGGGCGCGCGGGCGCGCAGGAAGTTTTCCGGAAGGGCCGCCTCCGGCACATCCAGCGGGGGAAACACGCGGCTTCTTCGGCCGGGAACGCTTTTTTCAAAGCTAAGCAAAACGGCTTCGCTCATCATTTCCTTGCCCCTTTCCAGGCTTCCGCGGCCTTTCGCGCCACTTCCGCCGCATGGTCAAGCTGCCCGGCGCCCGCCTTTTCCGTTACGCACCAAAGCATTTCCCTATCCGATAGCGGCAGTCCGCTCAGGATGCCCTCCTCCGCCAAGGCCCGCTCGATCTCCCGCGCCGGGCAGGGCAGCTCCGTCACAAATTCATGGAAGAAGGGCCCCGAATATTTCAAGCGCGCCCCGCCGGTTTCCGTCAGCCGTTTAGCAAGGTAATGCGCCTTGGACACGCAGGCGCGGGCGGCCTCGCAAAGCCCCTCCGGCCCCAGGTACGTAAGGTAGGCCGCCGCCGTCAGCGCGCAATGCGCCTGATTGGAGCAAATGTTGCTGGACGCCTTTTCCCGCCGGATATGCTGTTCTCGGGCCTGAAGGGTCAGCACGAACGCGCGGCGTCCCTCCGCGTCAACCGTTTGGCCGACAATGCGCCCCGGCAGCTTGCGCTGAAGGGCGGCCGTCGCCGTCATAAAACCAAGGCCGGGCCCTCCGAAGGCCATGGGTAGACCAAAGGGCTGAGCGTCGCCGCAGACGATATCCGCGCCCACCTCCGCGCCGCTCTTCAGCAGCGCAAGCGCGAGGGGATTTACGCCCAGCACGCACCTGACCTTCTTTTCCCTGCAAAGGGCAAACAGTCCCTCCACGTCCTCCAGTTGACCGTAAAAGTTGGGCTGCTGTACGTAAAAGCAGGCCACGTCGTCCGTAAGCGCCCTCTCCAGCGCCTCCAAGTCCGTCACGCCGTCCCGCTCCGCAACGACGCGGAACCCATCCCCCGTTCCATAGGCATAGGTGCGCATCACGTTGAGCGTATCCGGGTGGGCCGTCGCGCTGGCCAGCGCCGCCGTGCGCTTCCGGTCGCGGCACATCACGGCGGCCTCGGCCGCCGCGGTCGCGCCGTCATAGACCGAGGCGTTGGCCGCGTCCATCCCCGTCAGCTCGCACATCAGGCTCTGATACTCAAAGATCGATTGTAAAACGCCTTGGGACATCTCCGCCTGGTAGGGCGTGTAGGCGGTTACAAATTCCTCCTTCGCCGCGATCCGGCTCACGATGGGAGGGATAAAATGATCGTAACAGCCCGCGCCGCGAAGCGTCAGCGAATAGGACGCATTCTGGCCCGCCAGCGCCTTCATCTCCGCCAGCGCCTCCATTTGGCTCAGGCCGGGCGGCAGCCGGACGGGTTCCTTCAGCTTAACGGCCTCCGGCACCTGGGAAAACAGCTCGTCCATGGTCGATAGGCCGAGCGCGGCAAGCATTTTGGCCCGCTCCGCCTCCGTATGGGGAAGATAGTTGCCCATGGAATCGGACTCCTTTCGGACGGTTACTTTTCAATATGCGCGCGATAGGCGGCCGCGTCCATCAAGGCAGCTCTTTCGGTAACGCCCTCCACCTTACAAATCCAAGCGTCATATGGCGTCTCGTTCACGGCCTGCGGGGCGTCCAGCAGCGCCTCGTTCACGGCCGCGACCGTTCCGCTCAGGGGGCTGAACACGTCGCTGACGGCCTTCACGCTTTCCACATCCGCCAAGACCTCCCCCACCGTGGCCTCGTCGCCTTCCACGGGCAGGTTGACAAAAACCAAATCGCCAAGCTCGTTCTGCGCGTAATCGGTCAGGCCCACCAGCGCCGTTGTTTCATCCAGGAACTTCACCCATTCGTGGCTTTCGGTGTACATCAGATCATCGCGGATTTCCATAGCGGGGTTCCTCCTTACATGCCTTGCTCGGTTCTGGACCGCCCAGGCTTATTTTTTCCTGCTGTAAAACGGCAGCGGCACGACCTCCGCGTCCACGGGCCTGCCGCGGATTTCCACCTGAAGCGTGCCGCCAACGCCCCGGTAAGGCGTTTCCACAAGCGCCATGGCGACGGGCGCTCCAATATACGGGCAGTGCGTGCCGCTGGTGACCGCGCCCACCTGCTTGTCGCGGTGATAAACCGGATAGCCCTCCCGGGCGATACCCCGCCCGACCATCCTGAGCCCGACGCGGGCGCGCCGGGGCTCTCCCGTGGCGATGAGCGCGTCCCTGCCGATAAACGCCGGCTTATCCAGCCTGACAAACTGCCCAAGCCCCGTTTCCAGCGGCGTGACGGTATCGTCCATTTCATGGCCGTACAGCGGCATAGCCGCCTCCATGCGGAGCGTATCGCGGCAGCCCAGCCCGCACAGCTTCAGCCCGAAGGGCGCGCCGGCTTCCGTCAACAGGTCAAACAGCCGCGGCCCGTCCTGCGGCGACGCGTAAAGCTCGAAGCCGTCTTCCCCCGTATAGCCGGTCCGGCTGATCAGGCAGCGGACGCCGCGCAGGTTGGCCTCGCGGATAAAGCTGTAATACCTTTGGGGAATGCTGTCCTCCGCCAACAGGCTTTTCAGCACGGCCTCCGCCTTCGGCCCCTGAAGGGCCAGTTGACAGATTTGGTCGCTCATCGAGGCAATGTCGGCGTTCCCAAAACGGTTTTCAAGGATATGCCGTAAATCCTTATGATCGTTTGCCGCGTTAACGACCATCAGGTACGCCTCTTCCCCGACGCGGTAGACCAGCACGTCGTCAATTACGCCGCCCTGCGGATTCAGCATGGGGCTGTAACGCGCCCTTCCGACCGCGAGGTTTTGAAAATCATTGCATAACAGGTTTTGAATGTTTTGAAGCGCGTCCGGGCCCGTGAAGCTGATCTCGCCCATATGGCTGACGTCGAACAGCCCAACCGCCGTCCGCACCGCCATATGCTCCGCGATCACTCCCTCGTATTGCACGGGCAGCGTATAGCCGGCAAAGGGCACCATTTTACCGCCGTTTTCCACATGTTTTTCATAAAGCGGGGTTTTGAGAATGGCGTCGCTCATCGTTTCCTCCTTTTGCGGCCTGTGGGCCGGCGCTCTATGATAAAACAAGCGCGAAATCGAGCGGCCCTCCGCCGCCGTCTTTCGCGCCTCCGTCGCTTTACCTGAAAGCTTCTCCGCGCGCCACGTGGATTGCCTCTGTGGCGCATTGCCGCTTTCCTGCGCTCCGTCGAAGCCCGGCCCTCTCGCCCGATCGCTTGCGCGAAGCTTTTCCCCTTCGGCGCCGTCCCCCTGGACGGGCTCTTCCCGGCCCGTCAGCCGAAAATATCGGCGATGCTTTTCAGCACCAGTATAAGGCAGCCGCGCCTGTTTGTCAATCCGCCGGGGAGGCGCGCCCAGGGAGGCGTCATTGAAAAAGAGGAAGGCCCGCAAACGCCTTCCCGCCTATTTTCATTTTAAGGGAGACGAACAGTCCCAAAACGGAATGTATCGGGCTACGGCGTTAACGGACCGTTCAGGCTCCGTTCATATTGAATTTGCGGCGCGGCTCCCCTCGAGGCGCATGAAATTGGCCTTGCGGACAAGATATTGAATAAAGTCCTTGCGGTCGATCACCCCGGACGCAAATTGTTCAACCATATCATGGGTCTGCTCGTCAAGGATTTCCGTTATGCCGCTCTCCGGGATCAACACCTGATCCGCGATCCTCCGATACGCCGCGATTCTCTCAGGGCTTAGCTCCCAGCGATCCTCCCGTTCAATGAGCGCCACCCAGTTTTCCAGCTCGTTAAGTCTTGCCGTCAGGTCGTTTCTGGCTTCCGGCTCTGTTTCGCCCGCCTGTAACAGTCCGTTGACGCGTTCGATTTCCGCCTCCGCCTCCCGGCGTCTCTCCAGGTATATCGCCGTTTCCACGGGCTTTGCCAAATCAGGCTGAAAATACAGCCTGACGGACGGCGGCATCTCGTTTGCCAGCGAGGACAAATAGGCGAGCGCCCGTTCTTTTCTTTCAGACAACGGATTTAAGACGGCCACGGTGATTGTCGCGGGGTAGCACGGGGACATGTTTTCCTCCGGCGTGAAAGGGATGATCAGGCGTTCGCCGCTTTCGTCGCCAAGAAGAATTTCATCCGACGTAACATAGTCGAACAGGTAGGGCGACGCGTCGGAAATCCCGGTATGATTTTTCATTTCAGCGATCAGTTTGTCGCATTTCTCAACCAACGTTTCAAACAGCGGCGTATCATAGCTGATCCAATCGGAGCCGGCGGAGGCATAGTAGGAATAATGGTTCAGCAAAAACCAAGTCATTGTGAGCGACTGCTCGGATGCGGAGAAGCAAAACAGGCGCACCTGATCCAGCGTCCCCTCCTGATACCATTCCAATAAGCAATCGAGCAGAGCCGTCATGCTATCCGGTATATCCTGCCGGGTAAGGCCGATATCCGCGAGCGTTTCCGCGTTGCAGGCGAGCGTCGTCCAGATATCAAATTCCAGGTTGACAGGAACGCCAAGAACCTGGCCGCCGCGCATCATCGCCGAAGACAAGTTGGAGGGCATGCTCATGATGGCGGAGGCTATGTCACGGCTGCCTGACAAGTCCGCGCAAAAGCCCTTATCCAGCAGCGAAGTATATCCGGTTTCAAAGCTTCTGACCATATAGATATCCGTTTCACGATCGCCGTCGAGAATCATTTGGCTGATCCTGGCGGGTGTGAGCTCATATCCCATGTTGACTGAATTGACGGGGATATCCGGATGGGATAGCCGAAAGCGCTTGGTTTCTTCGCCGTCCTCGTTGAAGCGCGCGATTTGCAGCCGACCGTCGTTTGGTTCTTTTTCCAGCCCAACGGCCAGGAGCTTATCGCCGTCGGATAGCGCGAACAAACGATTCTTGCCTATCGCGCATAGCCGCCCGTCCGAGGCGTCGGAAACGGGTAAATACTGACGGGTCTCCGCTTTGCCGGTTTCAGATAGGCTGCTTGCATTGGAGGACGCAAAGACAACCATCCGCCGTGTAACCTCGTCAAAGCAAAAGGCCTCCGGTCGCTCCTCGAGCTCGCATACATCGGTCGTCCGCCCTGTATCCATAAGGTACGAAGCGAGGACGTACCCGCCGTTTCCATCCGCCGATTTCAGCCCAAGCAGCGCGCCATCGCCATAGGGTGTCAGGCTGCTGATGCCGCGGTCGCGTTCTTCCCGGACGTCGCCGCTCTCAAGATCCACAAAAAACAGATCGCTGTGGTTGAGCGTTGCTCCCGCGTATTCCAATACGACCCGCCCGCCATGCCAAAAAACCCTCCGCGGAGCGCCGGCAGGCTTGTTCTGAAGCGCAATGCGGCAACGCTCGGAAAGCTGATTCGTTTGCTGATCCAGAACGTAAACGGCATGTCCCTCCTCCGTATCGGCCAGCGCGTAAAGATCGCCATCGTCGTTTGTGAACAGATCCCACAGCACAACGTCGTCCTTGGCTAAGAGCAAAGCGGGAACGCCGGATTCCGCGTTGTCGCCGTTGCAGAACCAGATTTCTCCATCAGACAGAACAGCGAAGCCGTCGCCATATGCCGTAAGTGAGCCGATGGGCGCGTCAAAGCTCCAGGCGGCCGCCTCGCCTTGCGCGCACGCGCCGTCATGCGGCCAAAACCAGCATATCGCCAGCACGGTCAGCGCGGCCGCCGCCGTCGTGATGCGAAGCTTCCATGTTGCTTTCATTCCACCATTCCTTTCAGAAACCCGCGAGCGGCAGCGCGACCAAGACGCCGTACCGAGGCTTCAAACCGAATCGGGGGGTCTGCGCCGCGCAAGCTATGCGGAGGCGCGCGATACGGCCCAAAGCCAAAATGAGGAAAGCCGCCGCTAAGGATGTCCCGCCCGTCGGCGGCGCCGTCCCGCGTTTATTGCGCGTCCATCCGCCTGCCTGCTCTCCAATGAACCGCCTGAGGCAAAAGCCGCTTTGAAGCGCCGCCAGAATCAGAAAACGGTTTCGCTCTCTAAACATTCCGATTAAGAAACCGTTTAATCTCTTATCCATATCCTATCATAACGCCGTCCGGTTCATCAAGCAAAAATATCCCGGATTTTGAATAGGAGCTGTTGAATCAACGGCGGATTCATAGACCGCACCCGTCCTCCTAAGACGGATGCGGAAGGCGGGCGGAGCGTCAGGCCCCTTTGCCAGCCGAAGCAGCGCGCCGAGGCCGGACGCCGCCGTCGTCTACCCGGAAAACGAAAGAAGGGTGAAATGCGTTCGCCCTTGCGGCGTCCTTCCGCCGAGGCCCCATCCGCCGTGCCGCTCTTCGACGCCGCCGACCGGGAGGTAGCCGCGATAGCCATTCCCTGGCATCGATTTGATAACGCAAATTGGCGGGGCCCTCCCTCGCCTTTCAAAGCCGAGGGACAAGCCCCGTCCGTCCGCTGCCCAGCCGGCCCCGCCCATGGCGCAGCGCCGCTTCGCGCAGAAAAGCCCGCGCCTCCGGAACGACCGGGCGCGGGCGGGGCTTGATTGGCAACGGTTACTGCATCTTTAAATAGGCGGTGATGAAGCCGTCCAGGTTGCCGTCCATCACGTCGTCTACGTTTCCGCTTTCATAATTGGTGCGGTGATCCTTCACCATCGTATATGGCTGAAACACATAGCTGCGGATTTGGCTGCCCCACTCGATCTTCTTCATTTCGCCCTTGATGTCGGCCATATGCTCTTCCTTCTCGCGCTCGCGCAGCTCCAGCAGGCGGCCCTTCAGGATGCGGAGGCAGACCTCTCGGTTTTGCACCTGGCTGCGCTCGTTTTGGCATTGGGCCACAATGCCGGTGGGGATATGCGTCATGCGCACGGCGCTGTCCGTGCGGTTCACGTGCTGGCCGCCCGCGCCGCCCGCGCGGTAGGTGTCGATGCGCACTTCCTCCATGTTGACCTCAAAGGCCTGGTCGTCCTCCAGGACGGGGGCGACGTCCAGGGAGCTGAAGGACGTATGGCGGCGCGCGTTGGAGTCGAACGGCGAGATGCGCACCAGCCGGTGCACGCCCTTTTCGCTGCGCAAAAAGCCGTAGGCGTTTTCGCCCTCCACCTGAAAGGTCACGCTTTTGATGCCGGCCTCGTCCCCGTCCAGCAGGTCGTTGACCGTCACCTTAAACCCGTGGCGCTCGCAGTAGCGCGTGTACATGCGGTACAGCATCTGCGTCCAGTCCTGCGCCTCGGTGCCGCCCGCGCCGGCGTGGAGCGAAAGCACGGCGTTGCACGTGTCGTAATCGCCGCGCATGAGGGTTTCCAGCTCCAGCGCGTCCGCGTCGGCGGAGAGGGAGGCCAGCTCCTGCTCGCACTCCGCCGCGATATCCGCGTCCTCGTCCTCGGCAAGCAGCGACAGCATGGCCTCCACGTCGCCGGCCCGGGTCCTGAGGCGGTCCACATGCGAAAGCTTGCCTTCAATCTGGCTGACCTTGCGATTGACGGAGGTGGAACGCTCCAGGTCGTTCCAGAATTCCGGCGCGTTCATTTCTTCCTTCAGCTCCAGCAGCTCTTCCCTCAGGCGGGGCAGGTGGAGCGCGTCGCCCGCCTTGTCAATTTTTTCACGCAGGCGTCCCAGCTCCTGCTTCATTTGATCCTGGTCGATCATCAAATTCACTTCCTTACCGTGCGAATAAGGGCGGAGGTTCCCGCACGCGGGCCGCGGTCATATTGCCGGGCGCTTCCGCCGCCATGGACTATCCCTTCCCGGAGCCGAAAGCCGCCGCCCGCAAAAGGCGGGCGTGCGGACGCCCGAAGCGGCAAGCCCCTTCGGTTGAGCGCCTTGCCGGCCCGCGCTGGGGCGAAAGGGCGTCAGCCCTTCCCGGCGCCGCAGCAGTGCTTATATTTCTTACCGCTGCCGCAGGGGCAGGGCTGGTTGCGGCCAGGCGCGCCGGGGGTTGTCATGCGGGTGGGAGCGCCCCCCTTTTTGGCTTGCCCGTTCTGGTTATCCTCCCCCTGGAGGCCGGCCTTGGTGCTGTTCAGGTCCACGGTACGGCGGCGTTCGGGCAGGCGCTCGATACGGCTCTGATACAGGCGGCGGATGGTCTCCTCACGGATGAAGTGAACCATATCGTTGAACATATCGTAGCTTTCCAGGCGATATTCCTGAACCGGGTCGCGCTGCCCGTAGGCGCGCAGCCCAATGCCGTCGCGCAGGTCGTCCATCGCGTCGATGTGATCCATCCAGTGGTGATCGATGGCGGAGAGGAGCACCACGCGCTCAAACTCGCGCATATCGATGCCCATTTCAGATAGCATCTGCTCGCGCTCGGCATAAAAATCCTCGGCGTCCTTGTAAAGCAGCTCGGTAAGCTGCTCCGGCTCCTCCATGGTTTTGATCCGCTCCGCGTACTTGTCAAAGGCGCCTGGTTTCAGGCACAGCTTTTCCAGGTATTCCTTGGCGTCGTCCAGGCTCCAGTCAAAGCTGCCCTCGCCGGTGAAGTTGCGCTCGGCGGTCGCGTCAATCAGGTTGTGCGCCATGGAAATGATGTTCGCGCGAACGTCGTGGCCCATCAGGATGTCGCGGCGTTGGCCGTAAATCAGCTCGCGCTGCTTGTTCATGATGTCGTCATACTGAAGCACGCTCTTGCGAATGCCGAAGTTGCGGCCCTCGATGCGCCGCTGCGCGGCCTCGATTTGCTTGGTGAGCATACCGGCCTCCAGGGGCTGGTCCTCCGTCATGCCCAGGCGCTCAATCATCGGCGCGATACGCTCGCTGCCGAAAAGCCGCATCACGTCGTCCTCCAGGCTGATGAAGAACTGCGTGCTGCCCGGGTCGCCCTGCCGGCCCGACCGGCCGCGAAGCTGGTTGTCAATGCGCCGGCTTTCGTGCCGTTCCGTGCCGATAATATGCAGTCCGCCCGTCGCCATCACCCGCTCGTGCTCGGCGTCGGTTTCCTTCTTGAAGTCTTCATAGAGGGCGCGATAGCGCCTGCGCGCGTCCAGGATCGCCTGATCCACGTTTTCGTTGTGCCCGGTGGCGGCCTCGATCACCTCGTCGGGGTAATCCTCCTGCCGCATGGCGCGGCGGGCAAGAAAATCCGGGTTGCCGCCCAGCAGGATATCCGTACCGCGGCCCGCCATGTTCGTGGCGATGGTCACCGAGCCTACGTGTCCGGCCTGGGCGACGATTTCGGCCTCCTTCTGGTGGTTCTTGGCGTTCAAAACCTCATGCGGCACGCCCCTCAGCTTAATGAGGTGGCTCAGCATTTCGCTGGTTTCCACGTTGACCGTGCCCACCAGGAGGGGCTGGCCCGTCGCGTGCCTTTGCACAATTTCTTCCACAACCGCGCCGAACTTGCCGCGCTTGGTCTTGTAGACCATATCGTTCATATCCTTGCGGATCATGGGCTTGTTGGTGGGGATTTGCACCACGTCCAGGTTGTAGATGCCCTGAAACTCCTCTTCCTCCGTTTTGGCGGTGCCCGTCATGCCGCTGATCTTTTGATACATGCGGAAGTAGTTCTGGAAGGTGATGGTCGCAAGCGTTTTGCTCTCCCGCTCCACCTTCACATGCTCCTTGGCCTCGATCGCCTGATGCAGCCCGTCCGAATACCGGCGGCCCACCATCAGGCGGCCTGTAAACTCGTCCACAATGACGACCTCGCCGTTTTGCACCACGTAATCCACGTCGCGCTTCATGATGGCGTGCGCCTTCAAGGCGGCCAGAATATGGTGGTACAATTCGCTGTTGTCCAAATCGGCGATGTTTTCCACGTGAAAGGCTTTTTGCGCCTTGGCGACGCCCTGCTCGGTGAGGGTGACGGCCTTTTCCTTTTCCGCGATGGTGTAATCCTCTTCGTTTTGAAGGCGGGCGACGAAGCGGTCGGCCTTTTCATACAGGTCGGTGGACTTGTCCCCCTGCCCCGAGATGATGAGAGGCGTGCGCGCCTCGTCGATCAGGATGGAGTCCACCTCGTCCACGATGGCATAGACATGGCCACGCTGCACCATGTCGCGTTCATGAATGACCATGTTGTCGCGCAGGTAATCAAAGCCCATCTCGTTGTTGGTGCCATAGGTGATGTCGCAGGCATAGGCTTCGCGGCGCTGGGCGTTGTCCAGGTCGTGAACGATCAGGCCCACGGACAGGCCCATAAACTTGTAAATTTTGCCCATCCATTCGCTGTCGCGCTTGGCCAGGTAGTCGTTGACGGTAACGATGTGCACGCCCCCGCCGCTGAGAGCGTTCAAATAAGCGGGCAGCGTAGCCACAAGCGTTTTGCCTTCGCCGGTTTTCATCTCCGCGATGCGCCCCTGATGCAGGCAGACGCCGCCGATAATTTGGACGGGATAGGGGCGCATGCCCACGGTGCGGTCCGCGGCCTCCCGGCAGGCGGCGAAGGCGTCGGGTAAAATATCGTCCAGCGTTTCCCCGTTTTTCAAGCGTTCCTTGAGCTCGGGCGTCTTAGCCTGGAGCTGCTCGTCCGTCAGGGCCTTATAAGCGTCCTCCTTGGCCAGCACCAGCTCCGCAATCTTCTGCAACCGCTTGACCTCGTTTTCGTTGCTCTGGCCAAACAGCTTCTTAAATACTTCCATCATTCCCAAAGCGGCAGGTCTCCTTACATTTAGCGACGGCGCGCCAGGCGCGGCGTAACTCACCTTATATTATAGCATGGACGGAAAGGGAAGACAAGGGTTGGAGCTTCCCCGCCAGCGCTCCCGCTTGTGCTTGTCAAGAGCCCGTGGTAGAATAAGGCGCGCATACGAAAAAAGGGATATTTGGCGCGAGCCGTCGCTGCAAAAAAGCAAAGCACCCGTATGTTGGAAAAGGAGAATGTTACGATGCGCTACCGCGAACTGGGAAAAACCGGCCTGAAGGTCAGCGAAATCGGGCTGGGGGCGGAATGGCTGGAACGGCGCGACGCGCGGGAGGTGCGCGCCGTCGTGGACCGCTGCCAGGAGTCCGGCGTCAACATCCTGGACTGCTGGATGTCGGAGCCCAATGTGCGCGCCAACCTTGGCGCGGCGCTGGCGGGCAGGCGCGGCAAATGGATTGTTCAGGGGCATATCGGTTCTACGTGGCAGGGCGGGCAGTATGTGCGCACGCGCGAAATGTCCAGGGTTCGGCCCGCTTTTGAGGACCTGCTCAGACGCCTGCGCACGGACTATATCGACCTGGGCATGATCCATTACGTGGACGACCCGGCGGAGCTGGAGCGCGTTTTGGACGGCGAGTATATCGCCTATGTGCGGTCGCTCAAGGAACGCGGCGTCATCCGGCATATCGGCCTGAGCACGCATAACCCGGAGGTGGCGGCGCGCGCCGTCAAAAGCGGCGCGATCGAAACGCTCCTGTTCAGCGTTAATCCCGCGTTTGACATGCTGCCCGCCGTGGAAAACCTGGATGAATATTTTTCCGATCACTATGACGAGGAGCTTCGCGGCATCGCCCCGGAGCGAGAGGCGCTCTACGCCCTGTGCGAGCGTCGCGGCGTGGGCGTCACCGTCATGAAGGGATACGCGGGCGGGCGGCTGTTCAAGGCTGAAACCTCGCCGTTTGGCGCGGCGCTTACGCCCGTGCAGTGCCTGCACTACGCCCTCACCCGCCCCGCCGTGGCAAGCGTGCTGGTCGGCTGCGACACGCCCGCCCATGTGGACGCCGCCGTCGCCTACGAAACGGCGACCGAGGCGGAAAAGGATTACGCCACCGTGCTGGCGCGCGCGCCGCGGCATTCCTATGCGGGGCAATGCACGTACTGCGGCCATTGCGCTCCCTGCCCCGCGGGCATCGACATCGCCATGGTGAATAAGCTGTTAGACCTGGCCGCCATGCAGCCGGAGATTCCCGCCTCGGTGCGGGAACATTACCGGGCGCTGACCGCCGCGGGGAAGGATTGCATCGCCTGCGGCGGCTGCGAAAAGCGCTGTCCGTTCGGCGTCAAGGTCGTCAGCCGCATGGCCCGGGCCCGGTCGATGTTTGGGGATGCGGAGGCTTGAGCGGAAACGTCCCGGCCGCCGCCATCCAAGGCCTTTGATCCTTCGCGGAAGGGCCCTTCGCCCGGCGGGCCGAAGTGGGCAATCCTGGCGCGGCGCCGGCGCAAAGCAATCGTTTTC
>DBGEOK010000026.1:0-9081 GCA_048370855.1 Candidatus Limiplasma sp.
AAAAAGTTGCACAAGAAGTTGACATCTAATTGGGGGGGGTGCTATAATCAGGCCAACCAAAGAGGGAGGATATGGTCAAATATCGGTCATTAGGCGATGAACGCGAAATGTTACCGATAACAATTGACCCATGCTCTCCCAAATGATTGAAGGAGGAACAAGTCATGAAGAAACTGCTGTCGGTATTGCTTTGCCTGACGATGATCGCTTCCTGCGCCGCGTTCGCGGTTGCGGAGGAGACCACCACCCTGACCGTGGCATGCTGGGACCTGACCACCACGCCCTACTATGAGGCGATCAAGTCCGGCTATGAGGCCGCCAACCCCAACGTGAAGATCGAGTGGGTGGACCTCGCCTCTCAGGATTACAACGTGAAGGCTTCCACCATGCTGGCCGGCGGAGACACCACCGACGTGTTCTGCGTCAAGGAGCTCAGCGACATGCAGAACTGGGCGAAGGAAGGCTTCGTCATCAACCTGAACGACCGGATCGCCGCTGATTCCATCGATATGAGCAAGTACGCGGGCATGGACGCCTGCTACAAGCTGGCCGGCACCGAGGATTACTACGCGCTGCCCTTCCGCGCCGACTATTGGGTGCTTTTCTACAACAAGACCCTGTTTGACAAGGCCGGCGTGGACTATCCCACCAACGACATGACCTGGGACGCCTACGCGGAGCTGGCCAAGAAGATGACCGGCGACGGCGTGTACGGCACCCACTACCACACCTGGCCGAGCGCGGTGGCCAACTGGGCCGTGTGCGACGGCGTGAACACTTTGGCCGACGGCGAATACAGCGATCTGAAGTACTTCTACCAGTTGGTGCAGGATCTGGAGGACGCGGGCGCCTGCATGACCTATGACGAGCTCAAGGCCGCCAACCTCCACTATTCCGGCGCGTTCGCGCAGGGCAACATCGCCATGATGCCCATGGGCTACTGGTACGCCTCCACGCTGATCGGCTACATCAAGGACGGCACCGCCGACTTTGACTGGGGCATCACCGCCGTTCCGCACCTGGACAACGTGGCCGCCGGCTCCTCCTTCGGCTCCCCGACCGGCATCGCCGTCAACGCCAAGAGCGCCAACGTGGACGCCGCGTGGGACTTCATCTCCTGGATGTGCTCTGAGGAGGGCGCGAAGGCGATCGCCTCTACCGGCACCCGTCCCGCCTATGTGAGCGAGGAAGTCGCCAATGTGATGGCCTCCGCCGATGGGTTCCCCACCGACGAGACCAGCCTGGCCGCCCTGCTGCCCGCCGCGATTGCGCTGGAGTGGCCCATCGGCGAGGGCGTGAGCGAGATCAAGACCGCCGTGAACGAGGAGCATACCCTCATCATGACCCGCGAGTCCACCATTGACGAGGGCATCGCGGCCATGGAGGAGCGCGCCGCCGAGTTCATTCAGAAGTAAGGTTTTCCGGCAAAGGGGGAGGGCGGACGTCGCTCCTCCCCCTTTCTTTGACGATGCTGACATCAAGGGAGGTATGCGGGATGGCACAGAGCGCGGCGGCTGGGCGCCATAAAATGAGCAGGCTGGAAAAGCGCAACACGCTGGTTGCCTATTCCTTTCTGGCGCCGAATTTTTTAGGATTCATCATCTTTACCATGGTCCCGGTCATTTTTTCGATTGTGCTGGCCTTCCTGAACTGGAGCGGCGGGTCGTCGATCACCTGGGCCGGACTGGACAATTTCCGCTACATCTTTAAGGACTTCAGCTTTACCAAGAGCAACCTGGGCATCGCGCTGAAAAACACGGTGGTTTATACGATTGCCACCGTGCCGCTGACCATCGCGTTCTCGCTGGGCCTCGCGCTGGTGCTGAACAAGGCGGTCAAGGGCGCGAAGCTCTTCCGCTCGGTCTTTTTCTTTCCCTACGTGGCGTCGCTGGTGGCCATCTGCGTCTGCTGGAACTTCCTGCTGATGAAGACGGGCCCCGTCAATCAAATCCTCAACGCGCTGGGCTTCCACATGACCAAGAGCTGGACCTCCAGCCGCGACCTGGCCATTTGGGCGATCATCATCGTGAGCGTATGGCGCAACGCGGGCTATTACATGGTGATGTACCTGGCGGGCCTTCAGGGCGTGCCGGGCGAGCTGTACGAGGCGGCGACCATGGACGGCGCCAACGCCTGGCAGAAGTTTTGGAAGGTCACCATGCCGATGCTGACGCCGACGACCTTCTTCGTATCCATCATGATGGTGATTAGCTGCTTTAAGATTTACGACGTGGTCGCCATCATGACCCAGGGCGGCCCCGGACGCTCCACCAAAATGCTGGTAACCTACATCTTTGAGCTCAGCTTCGGCGGAGAGGGCATCGCCACCTCGGCGCAGTACGGCGTGGCCAGCGCGGTGTCGATGGTGCTGCTCGTCATTGTGCTGCTGGTGACGTTCGTGCAGTTCCGGGCCGAGAAGAAGTGGGTCAACTACATGTAAGGAAGGAGGCGTCCTCAATGACCGCGATTTCCGCTACTAAAAAGAGCGCTCCCACGACGGGCGCGGGCAAGATCGTCGGCAGCGTCGTCAAGTATATTTTTCTTCTGCTGTTTGCCGTGGTCGCGCTGATTCCGTTTGTGTGGATGATTTCGTCCTCCCTGAAAACCAGCGCGGACGTTTTTACCATCCCCATGCATTGGATTCCCGAAACGTTCCATTGGGAAAATTACGCCACCATTTGGGAACGGGTGCCGCTGATGGCCTATTTCAAAAATACCGCGGTGGTGGCCATCGTGGTAACGTTTATGCAAATCCTGACCTCGTCCTTCGCGGCGTACGCGTTTGCGAAGATGAACTTCAAGGGGCGCGACGCGCTGTTCCTGTGCTACATCGGCACCATCGCGGTACCGTGGCAGGTGTACATGGTGCCGCAGTTCATCATGATGCGCGGCATCGGCCTGTATGATACCATTTGGGCGCTGGTGGTGCTGCAATCCTTCTCGGCGTTCGGCGTCTTCCTGATGCGGCAGTTCTACCTGGGCATCCCCAACGAGCTGAGCGAGGCCGCGCGCATCGACGGCCTGAGCGAGTACGGGATTTGGGCCAGGATCGTGCTGCCGCTGAGCAAGCCGGCCATCGCCACGCTGGCGATCTTCACCTTTGTGAACACCTGGAACGATTATATGGGGCCATTGATTTACCTGACCACGGACCTGAACAAGACCATTCAGGTGGGTCTGAGGCGGTTTATCCAGTCGTTCTCGGCGGATTATCACCTGATTATGGCGGCCTCGCTGTGCTCGCTGATCCCCGTGACCATCGTGTTCCTTTTCCTGCAAAAATACTTTATCGAGGGCATCGCCACGACGGGCCTGAAAGGCTGATCCGCTTGTTTGACGAATACCTGAACGCTCACGACCTGTCCGTGCTTCTCCTGCCGGGGGAAGCACGGCGTCCCTTTCCGCCGCGGGCGGACCGCAAACGCTGGGAAGGCCTTCCGCCGGACGCGCGCGGCGAGCTGCTAAGCTGGGGCGGCGAGGCGCTGGAGGGCTATCCGCCCCTGACCGCTACGCAGTTTCTGGCCTTTGTGCGAAAGGGCGACCGGCAAGCCTATGAGCGGCCCTATTTTGAGCGCCGGCTGAAGCTGATGGGCGCGGTGCTGGCCGAATGCGTCCTGGACGACGGAACCTACCTGGACGCGGTGATCGACGGCCTTTGGTGCATTTTAGAGGAAAGCTCGTGGGTCATCAGCGCGCACAACGGCAGCGACCATCCGGGGGTCCGCCCGGCGCGCGAGCGTCCGCTGCCGGATGTGCAAAACCCCTATATCGACCTGTTCGCGGCTCAAACCTCCGCCACGCTTTGCTACGCGCTCTATTTTCTCGGGGACAAGCTGGACGCGGTATCGCCGCTGATCGGCCGCCGGGTGCGGCTGGAGGTGGAGCGCAGGATTTTTCTGCCGTTTCTGACGCGGGATGATTTTTGGTGGATGGGCATGATCCGACGCGACGTGAACAACTGGACGCCGTGGATCGTGGGCAACGTGATGGATTCCATGCTGCTGCTCATGGAGGACCGGGGGCGGCTGGCCGAGGGGCTTGCCCGCGCCATGCGCATGCTGGACCGTTACCTTGCCGTGATGCCGCGGGACGGCGGCTGCGACGAGGGCTGCGGCTACTGGAACATGGCGGGCGCGGCGCTGCTGGATTGCCTGGAAAGCCTTTCCCTGGCCACGGGCGGACAGGTTGATTTTTATGGGGAGCCGCTGATACGCGCCATTGGCGCGTTCCCGCTCAAGGCGCATATCGCGGGCGGCTATTACTGGAACTTTGCGGATTGCGACGCCAGGCCCGAAATGGATGGGGAGCGCTTGTACCGCTACGGCCTCAGAACCGGGAACCGTGAGCTTATGGCCCTTGGCGCAAGGACCTTTGCCGAGCGCGGGGGCGTGAGGCCGCTGGACACGCCGCAGATGAACCGGGTGCTGATGTCGCTGTTTAACGCGCCTCCCCCGCCGGACGAAGGGGAGGCGGGAGCCGCGCGGGAGCCGGAGCGGATTTCCATGCCGGACCTTCAGGTATTCGCCTTCCGGCGGGGCGGCTTCTACGCCGCGATCAAGGGCGGCCACAACGGGGAAAACCACAACCACAACGACGTCGGAAGCTTTCTGCTCTACCTGGACGGCGAGCCCTGCGTGATCGACGCGGGCAACCTGACCTATACCGCCAGGACGTTCGGGCCGGAGCGGTATACGCTGTGGAACACCCGGTCGCGCAATCACAACCTTCCGCTGATCGGCGGGCATGAGCAGCGCGCCGGGCGCGCATACGCGGCGCGGGAGATCCGGGAGGCGGAAAACGGCGCGGCGATGGAGCTTGCCGGCGCATACCCGCCGGAGGCCGGGGTGCAAAGCTTCCTTCGCACGCTTGCGGTAACGGAGGAGGGCGCGGAGCTGCGCGACCTCATCCGCCTGGAGGCCGCCGCGCCCGTGGAGTGGGTATTCATGCTGCGCAAAGAGCCGGAGCGCGTCCCCGGCGGGCTGCGCGCGGGCGGCCTTTTGATGCTGTGGAAGGGCGAGCGGACCCTGACGGTGGAGGAAATCCGCGTGACGGACGACCGTATGGCGCGCGGCTTTCCGGGAAGCCTTTGGCGCGCGCGCCTGTCCGCCGCGCCGGCGGACGCGCACGAGGAGACGTTTGACTTTAGGAGGTGCTGTATCCATGGGCAATGCAGTCAAGAATAATCCGCTGCGCACGCGCGCGGATGTGGAACGGGCCGCCGTGCAGCTTATCGAGCCCCTGCTGCCGCTGATGAGCCCCGGCCGCGCGCGGCTGCGCCTGGGCGAAACGGGGGCGGTCTATCCCGCCGAAATCGCGGAGATGGAGAGCTACGCGCGCCCGCTGTGGGCCATCGTGCCGATGCTGGCGGGCGGATGTCAGAGCGTCGCGCCCCTGTGGGAGCGGTGGCGCGAGGGCCTCATCAACGGCGTGGACCCAAAGCATCCCGAATACTGGGGAGAGGTGGCCGATTTTGACCAGCGCCTGGTGGAAATGGCGGTGCTGGGCATGGGGCTCTGCCTCGCGCCGCGGGCCTTCTACGGCGATCTGCCGGAGGAGGCGCGGAGGAACCTTTTCGCGTGGCTTAACCAGATCAACGATCACGACATGCCCAAGAACAACTGGACGTTCTTCCGCGTGCTGGTCAATATCGGCTTTCGGCGCGTGGGGCTGCCGTATCCCAAGGAGCGCCTGGAAAAGGACCTTTCCATGATCGAGGAGCACTACGAGGGGGACGGCTGGTATTTTGACTATTTCAACCAGCGCGAGTACTATACCATGTGGGCGTTCCATTACTATGGGCTTGTGTACGCCCATGTGATGCGGGAGGAGGACCCGGAGCGCTCCGCCCGGTTTGTGGAGCGCGCCAGGCGGATGTCGGAGGACTTTGCCTGCTGGTTTGACCGCTCCGGCGAGGCGATCCCCTATGGGCGAAGCCTGACCTACCGGTTTGCCCAGGGCGCTTTTTTCGCGGCGCAGGCCCTTGCCGGCGCTCAAGGCGAGACGGTGGATTACGGCGTGATGAAGCGCCTGCTGCTTGGCAACATGCGAAAATGGTTTGAAAAGCCGATTTTTACGCGCGACGGCGTGCTGACCATCGGCTACGGCTATCCCAACCTGCTGATGGCGGAGGGCTATAACGCCCCCGGCTCGCCGTACTGGGCGATGAAGGCGTTCCTGTGCCTGGCGCTGCCGGAGGAGCACCCCTTCTGGCAGGCGGAGGAGAAGGAGTGGGCCGCGCCGGAACGGAGCCTTCAGCCGCACGCGCGCATGCTGATCGTGCGCAGCGCGGACCAAAGCCATGTGATGGCGTTTGAGGCGGGCAACCACGCGCACGAGCATTCCCACGACGAGGCGAAGTACGAAAAGTTTGTCTATTCCACGGCGTTTGGCTTTAGCGTCCCCAAGGCGCAGAAGCTGCTCAAGGACGGCGCGTATGACAGCATGCTCGCCCTGAGCGAGGATGGCGATACCTACCATCCCCGCTATGGCTGCGAGCGCTTCGAGCTGCGGGAGGACGGCGTATTTTCCGTGTGGAAGCCCTTTGCCGGGGTGACGGTGGAAACGACGGTCGTGCCCATGGGGGAATGGCATGTACGCGTACACCGGATTGAAAGCGACCGTCCGCTCTATGCGGCGGAGGGCGGTTACGCCATCGCGCGCGACGGCGACGGCGTAGCCGAGCAAAGGGCCGACGCGCAGGCCGCGGTGGTGACCGCTCCCTGGGGCGTCAGCGGCATCCGCGCGCTTCGGGGCTTTGACGGGGGCGTCGTGGTGGCGCCCGAGCCCAATACGAACCTGATGTCGCCCCGCACGCTGCTGCCGACGCTGACCGCCCGGATTCCCGCCGGGAAAAGCGTGCTGGTATCCGCGGCGCTGGGCACCGTGACGGGCGGAACGGCGCTATGGGAAAAGATGCCGACGGAGGTTTTGAAGTATGCGAAGCTGGCTTGACGACGCCTTTGACCGCACGGCCGCGAAATTTGCCCGAAGCGCGGCGATGGCCGCCGAACAGGGGCTGATCCCCTACAAAAGCGAGGAAGGCCGCTGGGCGGGTTCGCCGTTTGACGGAAACGGCTGGTGGACGGGCGGCTTCTGGCCCGGGCTGATGTGGCAGCTCTATGCCGCGACGGGGGAAAAGCGCTTCCGCGAGGAAGCGCTCCGCGTGGAAGGGCTGCTGGTGGAGGAGCTGGCCGCGTTTGAACGGCTGAACCACGACGTCGGCTTTATGTACCTGCTTTCCACCGGCGCGCATTACCGGCTGACGGGCGACGGGGCGGCGCGGACGCATACGCTGCACGCCGCCAACCTGCTGGCGGGCCGGTTTAACCCGGCGGGCTTTATCCGGGCGTGGAACGGGGACCGGCCCGGCTGGGCGATCATCGACTGTATGATGAACCTAAGCCTGCTGTACTGGGCGGGCGCGGAGACGGGCGACCCTCGCTTTGCCAAGATCGCCCGCGCCCATGCCGACACGAGCATGCGCGAGTTTGTGCGGGAGGATGGAAGCTGCAACCATATTGTGATTTTTGACCCCGAGACGGGCGCGGCGCTGGAAAAGCCGGGCGGACAGGGCTACTGCGCGGGCTCGAGCTGGAGCCGGGGCCAGGCGTGGGCTTTGTACGGCTTTACGCTGAGCTACCTGAATACCGGCGACAGGCGGTACCTGGAGACGGCGCGCCGCGTGGCGGATTATTTTATCGCCAATATCCGGGAGGACGGCCTGACCGACTGCGACTTTCGGCAGCCCAAGGGGGAGGAACGCATCGACAATATCGCGTCCGCCTGCGCGGCCAGCGGCCTGATCGACCTGGCCGGGGCGCTCGGCGACGCGGAGGGCGCGCCCTACCGGGCCGCCGCAATACGGCTGCTCAGGGCCCTTGACGACCTGTGCGCGGACTGGACGGAGCGCAGCCCTGGCATTTTGCAAAAATGCACCGCCTCCTATCATGACGACGGGGCGGGACGGCATGTGAATATCCTGTACGGCGATTACTTTTTTGTGGAGGCCGTTTGCAAGCTGCGCGGAACGGACGCGCGCCTGTGGATGGCCAAGGCGTAAGGAGGCTTCCGGCATGAGCAGGATCAGCGTATGGCGGGGCGGGGCGCTGCTTTGCGAAAAGGAGGCGCCGGGCGAGGCGCAGTTGGAATACCGCGGCGGCTATCAGCCGGGGGACCGCATCGAGCTGGAAAGCGAGTGGGAGCGCGCGGTTGTGCGCGTGGATCAGGCGCTTGCCCCGGCGCGCGTGTATTTGCCGGAAAGGCGCATGACGTACCGCTTGCCGCTGGAGGGCGACAACCTCGCGGCCTACCCGCCGTATGCGTTTGCCGGCGAGCGGCATTTGATTTCCCTCTGGCCGGACAACGGCAACGAATACCGGAACCTGGCGCTGAACCCGGCGGACCAGCGCGGGGAGGTATCGGCCTACCCGCACGCGACGGCGAATGTGGAAACCCGCGACGAGAGCGTGTTTTGCGCGCGCAACGTGATCGACGGCCTGCATATCGCCTGCGGGCACGGCGAATGGCCGTACCAGAGCTGGGGAATCGGCGCGCGGACCGACGCGGAGCTGACGCTGGATTTTGGCCGGGAGGTGGAGATCGACGCGATGGCGCTGTACCTGCGGGCGGATTTCCCGCACGACGCCTATTGGATACAGGGAACGGTTCAGTTATCCGACGGGTTTGAGAAAACCTTCCCGCTCGTTCAGTATGACGGCGCGCAGCGCGTGGAGCTGGGGCGGCGGCGCGTGACCTGGATGAAGCTGACCCGGCTGGTGAAGTGCGATATGCCTTCGGCGTTTCCCGCGCTGCGCCAGTGGGAGGTATACGGCGTCGACGCGGAAAAGTGAAGCGGCGGGGGCGCTGAAAATGGAGTCGCGGCGGAAACAGGGATTCTCAAACAGAAACCCTGGGAACGGCCTGTTGAACGGGAAACCCGACAACGAGAACCAAGCAAAGGAAACCAACCGAAACCCGACAACCAAAAGCCCGCCTCCAAACGGCATGTCGCGCCGCGTGGAGGCGGATTTTTGGATGCTTTTTGAAATGGGGCGAGCGGTCGGCGGTCCCGATGGGGCGGGA
>DBGEOK010000027.1:0-57156 GCA_048370855.1 Candidatus Limiplasma sp.
GGTCAGTTCTGCCCAACCAGCCCCCTCCATTCTTCTCTTTCTCCCTTGGTCAAGGTCGGGTCGTATTTGCTTCGCAAATCTCCACCCTTCCCTTGACCTCCTGCTTGGCTCTCTTCGTTACCTATCCTTGACGCCCGTACATACATGCTTGCGAAGAATTTGAAAAACACCTTGATTTGTTAATCATATTAAAGAAAAGTGTCTGGCGAGAAAATCTGTGACAGCAATTGAAACACTCAATAAACCTATTCGAAAAAGATGGTGTAGATCAATAAATATTGTCATTTACCCCCGCTATTCCAGCCTCAGTCAGACGGAACAATCCATCGGAGGGAAGCTTCAAACCTGCTACGAATTTGCCAAGCGCAATGGGCATCTTGTGACGGAAGAATACGTTGACCGGGCGCAGAGCGGAACGACAGACAGCCGAGCCGACCTCCAACACATGATTGCCGACGGCGATAGGCGCACCTTTGAAGCGGCACTCGTCTATCAGTTTGACCGCTTTGCCCGCAACCGCTATGATAACGCCATCAACAAGGCCAAGCTGAAAAAGAATGGCATCCGGGTCATTTCCGCAAAGGAGAATATCAGTGAGGACGCAAGCGGCATTTTAATGGGGAGCGTTGTAGTACGGGCCCTGCTTGTTGACCTTTCAATATTTTTGATGGAGCCGCCGACCTCCTATCCCTACATATTCTGAGAGGTTACCACGCTTTGTTCCGTATCCTTTGGTTCTACAAAGCGTCCCCAAAAATCAGCTTTTTATCTGATTTCTTTTTATCATAAATATGTTTTATATTGCCGCCTTTATGACGCCTCCCTCCGCGCCTTGTCATAGCCGGCGGCAGTCCGGCCGCGAAAAAAACCAGGTCGTCAAAGAACTCCTGTATAAGTGTGAATTGGAGGGCCGCAACCCCTCCAATTGAAATCGGTTCGCCAGCATCTGCCGGGCGGGAAGGTTATGTCTCCGCCGCAAACATGACCCGTATTGTCAAAAAGGACATAGCGCTTTTTTAGCACGCTGAGGCCGTCCGGACAGACGCCGGACGGCCTTCGCTGCTGTGCGCTTATTCTTTAGTCGTTTTTATGCGGCACGCGAAACGCGGGGTTAAACGCGTAGAAATTCCGCTCGTCCAGCTTATCCTGAACAATGCCGAGCCCTTCCGCGAACCGCTGATAATGGACGATTTCGCGCTCCCGAAGGTATCTCAGCACATCCTTCACATCGGGATCGTCCGCCAGATGCAGCAGGTTTTCATACGTGGTGCGCGCTTTTTGCTCGGCGGCGAGGTCCTCATGCAAATCGGTGATGGGGTCTCCCTTAACGGCAATCGTCGCCGCGGTATAGGGGAAGCCGGCCGCCGCCTGGGGATATACGCCCGTCCCATGGTCGGTGAAATAGGTGTCAAAGCCCGCTTCTTTGATCTGCGCGTCGCTCAGGTTACGCGTGAGCTGATACACCATCGCGCCCACAATCTCCAGGTGCCCGAGTTCTTCGGTGCCGATATCCGTCAGAAGCCCCTTGAGCTCTTTATAGGGCATGGAAAAGCGCTGGCTGAGATATCTCAGCGAGGCGCTGAGCTCTCCATCCGGCCCGCCGTACTGGCTGATGATGACGGCGGCCATGCGCGGGTTCGGGGTTTTAATGCACACAGGGTATTGAAGCTCTTTTTCATACACAAACATATCCGTTGCCCTCCGTTCCTGCGCAGCCCTGGTATTCCCAAGGCCACGGATCGTCAAGCCAGCTCCACTGCGACGCGCCGCCGGCACAGCCGCAGCATGAAGCCGCGCAGCCCTGTCCGCCGCCCTCCACAAACGTGCAGGCATAGCTGGGCGTACCCGCGGCTTCGCAATACCGCCTGTACAAGGCCAGCGCCTGGGCGTCGGCGGGGTGCGTATCCAGGTAAAGCCTGGTTTCCCATGCCGAAAATTCCGCCGCTTGCTTGGCGCTGACGGACGCGCCGCTGATCGGCATCATATGCTCGAGCATGGGCTTGTTCAGCTCCGGGAACAAAGTGCCGTTTCGAATCGCCTGCTCCGAATCATAAACCGAGCTTAGCTGTTGGTCCACGGGGTATACCATGGCCGGCGGCCGCTCCGACGGCTGCTGCGGGCAGGAGGGGATAAATTGATAGCCTTCCATGTTAAGCTTTCCTCTCTGCGGTTTAAAATCTGCGGGTAATGGACCCGCACTTCAGACTATTCAAAGATCGCCGGGCTGTGACGAATCAGGCCGCACGCTTTCCCACGCGGACCATAAGATGGGAGTGCGGGCTTCCGGCCCGCATATCGGGCGCCGAGCTGAGCGCCCGGCGCCACAGGAGGTTATAATATGGCGACGATAGAGTTGAACCAGCTCAACGCCGTGCTGAATGAAGGCGCGGCCGTGAGGCTGAACGGCAACGCGTCCCAGACGACGAACGGCGAGACGCATGTGTATTTTGAGCCCTGCGAGGAGTCAAAAACCATCGCTATGCCGGATAGCTATGTCGAGGGTACGGGCCGTACTCTGGAAGTGATGATGACTCTGCGCAATGTCTGCCCGGGCAAACGCGTTGCCGTCGGCATTGGCGTGAGCGAGGTGGATAACGCCGGAAACGAGTATTCGCGTGGGTTTCGCGCCCTCACCGTGCCCGCCCATTCCAACAGCACCTGCTGTGACATCGAAATGCCGACCACGCGGTTCATCCTGCCGGAGGACCTTCGCGTCGACTGCGGCACGGGGCTTTGCGGCGGCCGCCGGCATTTCGTCATTCGCACCACCAACCACTATGTGGACACCACTGCAACCTGCTGACGGAGGGATTCAAACATGTGCAACAGCAAATATTATGATGCCATTTCCGTTGGCGTAAGCATCCTGGTCGGAATCGTGCTGAGCGTGCTTGGCTTGCTCAACCTGCTGACCGCCGGAGCGCTCGCGCCTATTTTAGGCATGGCCTTCGGCGGCCTGTGCCTTCTCCTGCTGACGATTGGCGCTTCCAGCCTTCTCAAGCAGGGCGGCCAATTCGCCGCTTGCCTGTGCCAAAAAGGCGTGCGCCTGCTTGTCAGCGCGCTCCTGCTGATGATCGTATGTGCCTTCACGCTGGTTTTCCTGCTGACAAACCTGGTAATCAGCCTGATTTTGGGCTTCCTGATCTTCACGCTGTTCAGCTATACGATTTTCTCATTGTATTGCCTGATTAGCTGCCTGGTCAGAGCCGGATGCGCTGAAGCCCCAACGGCTTGCGTCGTCCGCATGTAACATGAAAAAGCACAAAAGCTGAAACGGGGGGCCGGCCCGCCTTGTGCGCCGGCCTCCTGGTTTTATGTGAATATCAATCATACCGGACGGCCTCAGGCCGTCGAAAAAATCCGCCCGAGGGTGATCCTTCCCGCCGGGGATTATCGGAAACGTTGCGGCCAAGGCCGAAACTGCCCGCCCGCTTTCGCCTTCGGCGAACAGCCCACAGGGCTTACGCTCTTTTCCGTTAACCTTGCCCCGTACTTGGGCCGCGAACGCGGCCCAAAAAAGGGATTCCTAAGGGCGAAGCCCTTAGGCGGAGGGTTTGGGAGGCGGAGCCTCCCAACGTCCCCTTCCCGCCGCAGACCCTCAAACATCTTCGCCGGTTCGTCCGCCCCGTCCATACCCGCGCACCGCCGCAAGGCGCGCGGCATATCCTGTATTGTGCGCGTTTGCGCACGAAAGGGATGATTGCAATGATACCTGTCGACAAGCTTGTCGAGGTGTTTCACTCTATGCTGGGCTGGCCTTACGTCACCCCCGGCTATAACAATTCGCGCGGCGTGGATTGCTCCGGCGCTTTCGTCTATGCTTATAAGCAATTTGGCGAGCGGATTTACCATGGCTCCAACCGCATCATCCGCGTGTATTGCCATGATGTCAAAACCGTAACCAGCGTTTCTCAGCTAAAGGTGGGCATGGCGATCTTCAAATCCCGCGCCGACCTGTCCAAAATGAAGGCGGAATATAAGCCGGGCGGTCGTTACTACGACGCCGAGCTTCCCAACGACTATTATCACATGGGGCTGGTCGTCAGCGTAAGCCCGCTGAAAATCATCAACGCCACGCCTCCGCGCGTGCGCGTGGATACCGACCTTTCCAAGTGGTGCTGCGCAGGATATCTGAACGCCGTTGATTACGCGGGCGGCGACAGCTCCGCGCCGGCGCCGGGCCCGGAGCCTGGAATTGACCCGGCGGGAAAAACCGCGACCGTCGTGGCCGAGCAGGGCGCCACCGTCAACCTTCGCCGGGAGCCGACCAAGCGCTCCGTGGTGCTGGTGCGCGTGCCCCTTGGCAAAAGCGTGGATGTTTTGGAAAAGACCAGCGACGAATGGTGGCGCGTGCGATATGAACGCTACACCGGCTATATGATGCGCGAGTTCTTGAGCCTGAACGCCTAGCGGTCACGCAAGCCCCGATAAAAAATCCTCAAAGTTCAGGTGCAGAATGCGCTCGCGTTCCGCCTCGGAAAGCGGCAGCGCCATGAAGCGCGCCACCTCCTCCTCCGGCTCCCACATGGGGTAATCGGTGCCAAAAAATACGCGCTCCGTTCCGTAATGACGGATGATTTCCACGGCGGCGGCGGGTTCCAGCGCGTAGAGGCTGGAGGAGGTATCCACCCACACGTTGGGACGGCCCGCCAGCTCGCGCCAGGCATCCTCCCATACGGACCAGCCGCCCAAATGCGCGCAGATGGCCTTGAGGCCGGGCGCTCTGTCCAGAACGCGCGCCATGCGGCGCGGCTCGCTGTAAGGGTAGCGGCTGTCCCCCGTATGCACCAGCGCGGGCAGCCCCAGCTCCGCCATCGCCTGAAACATGGCGATGGCCTTTTCATCGTCCAGTCGGAATTTTTGAATATCGGGATGCAGCTTCACGCCGCGCAGACCGCCGGCCTTCAGACGCTGCAGCTCGCCTCTTACGTCGGGGTGGTCCGGGTGCATGCTCCCAAAACCGACCAGGAGATCTCCGTGCTCGCCCACGGTTCGCATCAGGTAATCGTTCACAGAGCGGACGCGTTCAGGCGTAATCGCCACGCTGTGCACCAGAAAGCGTGAAACGCCCGCCTTGCCGCCGTGCGAAAGCAACTGCGAAAGCGTGCCGTCCAAACGCATGGGAATCCCATAAAATTCCCCCGTCGAGGCCGCGGCGCGCAGCGCGATGGCATCCGGGTAAATGTGGGCGTGAGTGTCGATGATGGTCGCCATAAAAAGAGCTCCTTCCCCCTATCGGTCCGCTGTCATCACAGCGGCGCGGCGCTTCCGGCGCGCCGGCCCGGGCGGCGTCCTTGTCATTGTAAGGCGGCAAGGCCCGTCTGTCAACACAGGCTGAGCCGCGCTTTCGGCCGGCGGGATTTCCCCTTTTTTCCCGCGCGGCGTCGAGGGCCATTAAAATGATTTTGCGTTTTGGTATGAAACCCGCTTCCGGCGCCTCCTATGGGCAGCTCAAATCCAAATGACGCCGCCCTGAGCCGCGCTTACGGCAAAATGGAGCGGAGCGGAATTTCCCTCTGAGCAGCGGATATCCGGCTGCAAGACCCGTAGCGGTCAAAAGGGCGCTTAGCCATGAGTCAGCTTGGGCTTCGGGAATTGCTTTGCTCCAGCGTTTTTCCGGCCCGGCCTCCACGCGCCGCGCATCGCAAGCGCCTGTCCGGCCGCCCTTCCCGTCTTGTTTCCTTTGCCTGGGACCGGACGTTGAATCATCCCCTCACTCCGCTGAACGGCGTTCCGCGTCCAGCGCCTTCATCAGCAAAAACCGCAGCTTCCCGGGGTCGGCCTTTCCCTTGGTCTCGGCCATGGCCATGCCCATCAGCGCCTTTTCCACGCCGGTTTTCCCTCCCCGGTAAGCGCTTTCCAGCTCCGGATTCCTTGCCAGCGTCTGTTCTACCGCCCGCTGCAGCGCGCCCTCGTCGCTTAGGACATACAAATCATGCTCCTGCGCGTAAGCGGCGGGGTCGCAGTCCCGGTCGAACATCACCGCCAGTATTTTTTTGCCGGTGGAGCTGTTTACCCGCCCCTCGCTCATCAGATCGCTTAAACGGGCCAGATTTTCCGGAGCCACGGGCAGGCTTTCCCTTCCGCGCTCGCCGGATTGCCCCCCTTCGCGCAGGCTGATCTGCGCGAAAGCCTCGCCCAGCAGCAGGTTTGCCAAAGCCGTCGGGTTTTGAGCCTTCTTCGCGGCGGTTTCAAAGTATTCCGCAAGCCAGCGCTCGGCGGTAAGCTGCTCGGCGGCGTAAGCCGTCAGGCCGTATAAGCTCATATACCGCTTACGGCGTTCGTCCGGCAGCGCGGGGATTTCCGCGCGCAGCTTCTCCATCTCCCCGTCGCTCAAGCAGATTTCCGGCAGGTCGGGATCGGGAAAATAGCGGTAGTCCGCGCTGTTCTCCTTTCGGCGCATGCCGGTGGTCTTTCCGGTTTTCTGGTCATAGCGCCTCGTTTCCTGCACGATGGGTTCGCCCGCCTCCAACGCCTCCGTCTGCCGCGCAAATTCAGCCGCGATGGCGCGCTCCACGCTTTGAAAGGAGTTCAGGTTTTTCATCTCCGTGCGAACGCCGAGGGCTTCTCCCGGCTTGCGGACGCTCAGGTTGACGTCGCAGCGCATGCTGCCCTCGTTCATGCGGCAGTCGCTTACGCCCGCATAGGTCAGGATGGCGCGCAGCTTGCGCAGATAGGCGACCGCCTCTTCCGCGGAGCGGATATCCGGCTCGCTCACAATCTCGATCAGCGGCACGCCGCAGCGGTTCATATCCACGCCGCTACCTGATTTGACATCGTGCGTCAGCTTGCCCGCGTCCTCCTCGATATGGATGCGCGTAATGCCGATCCTCTTTTCCCCTTTTTCCGTCTCTACCGTAAGGCTTCCGCGCTCGCACAGGGGACGATAAAACTGGCTGATCTGATAAGCTTTGGGGAGGTCGGGGTAAAAATAGTTTTTTCGGTCGAAGCGGCTCCGATGATGTACCTGGCAGTTTAGGGCCAGGCCCGCCTTGGCCGCCAAGCGCAGCGCTTCCGCGTTCATCACGGGCAGCGCGCCCGGAAGCCCCATGCATACCGGGCAGACGTGCGTGTTGGGCTCCGCGCCAAAGACGTTTGGACACGAGCAGAAAATCTTGCTTTGGGTGCGCAGCTCCACGTGCGTTTCCAAGCCGATCACCATCTCGTAGGCGTTCTGTCTGTTCATTCCGCTCCGCCTCCTTCCTCCGGGGAGGCGTCATAGGGACGCCTCCCCGCGTTGCCGCGCGCATCCTTCTCAAAAGCGGCCGCCGCTCCCAGCAAAGCGGCCAGGCTGTCCCTTTCGCCCATCAGGCTCATGCCAACCGGCAAGCCGTCCGCGGTCAATCCGCAGGGCGCCGATACCGCGGGCAGCCCCGTAATGTTGGCCGGCACGGTAAAGATATCCCCCAGGTACATCCGCATGGGATCTCCCGCCTTTTCGCCGAGGCGATAAGCGGGCGTGGGCGCTACCGGCGTGAGCAGCGCGTCGCATTCCCTGAGCGCCTCGTCCGTCTCGCGGCGCAGCAGCTCGCGCACCTGCTGCGCCTTTAAATAATACTGATCCTGATATCCGCTGCTCAATACAAACGTGCCCAGCATAATCCGCCGCTTGACCTCCATGCCAAAGCCCTCTCGGCGCGTTTTGCGGTACAGCTCGTCCAGGTCGTCATATTCTTCGGCGCGGTAGCCGTAGCGCACCCCGTCGTACCGCGCCAGGTTGCTGGACGCCTCCGCGCTCGAGATTACATAATACGCGGACAGCGCATAGGGCAGCGAAGGGACGCTGACCTCGCGCACCTGGGCCCCAAGGCTCCTGAAGCGCCGCGCGGCGTCCTCAAGCGCCTTGCGCACCTCCGCGCTCAGGCCCTCCCGGAAGCACTCCTTCGGCATGCCGAGCGTAAAGCCGTTTAGGTTAAACAGCCTGAGCGGGCCCGCATACTGGTGGCTCAGCGACGGATCACTGGTCATATCATGCGGATCATAGCCGCAGATCGCCTCCAGGAGCAGCGCCGCATCCTCCGCCGTCCTGGCGAGCGGACCAATCTGGTCCAGCGAGCTGGCAAACGCCACCAGCCCATAGCGGCTGACCGCGCCATAAGCGGGCTTGACGCCTACCACTCCGCAGAAACTGGCCGGCTGGCGGATGCTTCCGCCCGTATCGCTGCCCAGCGCCGCGGGAGCCATGCCTGCTGCCACCGCCGCCGCCGAACCGCCCGAGGACCCGCCGGGCACGCGGGAAAGATCCCATGGGTTGCGCACAGGGCCAAAAGCGCTGTTTTCCGTGCTTCCGCCCATTGCAAACTCGTCCATGTTCAGCCTGCCCAATATCGGCATGCCCGCCGCGCGAAGCTTTGCCGTCACGGTCGCGTCATAGGGCGAGCGGAAGCGCTCCAGCATCCTGCTGGCGCAGGAGCAAATCCGGCCCTTCACCACGATGTTATCCTTGAGGGCGATCGGCACGCCGTCCAAATCGGAAAGGGGCCGCCCTTGCGAACGCCGCTTGTCCGACGCCGCCGACTCCTCTCGCGCGTCCTGCTCATAAACCTCCAAATAGGCGTTGATGCTGCCGTTTCGGAGCCGAATCGCCTCCAGATAGGCGTCCACAATGTCCAGGGACGTGGTTTCCCCCCGGCGGAGCATGGCGCAAAGCTCCGCCACCGTCCTTTCGCACAGCTTGGGCAATCTTGTTTGGATCATCTCTCAAAGCCTCCTGTCTGCGGAATGGGGACGCCGGACTTGAAACCCGGCCGAAGCCGGCTTCATGCCCGTAGGTCCTGGCGTGCCGGTCCTTCCGATGGGTCGCGGCGTAGGCCGCGCCCGCGTGGCCCCCTTTGGGGGCGGCCCCTCCGGCGGACGTTTATTCCTTGTCAAAGGTCTTGGGCACGGTAATCAGCCGGCCCTCCACGGTTTTGGCGTTCATCAGCACAAGCCCGATCGGAAGGCACTCTGCCGCCTCGTCGGCGCGCAGCGGATGTTCTTTTTGCATATCGCGCGGCTTGACGGGGATCTCGCATGAAAGGGCGGACAGCTCGCCGGCGAAATCCACGATGGACAGGAATTCCTGATCCATGCGCCGTTCTTCCTCTGGGCTCAGCGTCAGCATGGATAGCTTAGCCGTATCGCGGACGGCCTCGCGGCCCGTTTCCCGCTTTTTATCCGCCTTGCCTTCCTCCGCGACGGAAACGCCAAGCTTCAGCGCCTCGAGCTGCGACGCGTCCACATAGTCCGGCGCGCCGGTCATCAGACAGCGAGCGTCCTTGGTTTTGGGAAACGCGATCACCTCGCGCAAGGAGGCGGCGCCGCACAGCAGCATGCAAAGCCGGTCCACGCCAAAGGCGAAACCCGCATGCGGCGGCGTGCCGAAACGGAAGGCGTCCAGGAGAAAGCCAAATTTTTCCCTCGCTTCCTCCGCGCTGAAACCCAGGGCGCGAAACACCTTGGCCTGGATATCGCCGCGATGGATGCGCACGCTTCCGCTTCCAAGCTCCACGCCGTTGAGCACCACGTCGTAAGCCTGAGACCGGACTGTCGGCTTGGCGCTGTCGTCAAGCATCGCCTCGATATCCTCCGGAAAAGGCATCGTAAAGGGATGGTGCATGGCGGCGTAACGGCCCTCGTCCTTTTTGTACTCAAACATGGGAAAGTCCGTGATGAGGGCGAACTGAAAGTCGTGTTTATCTATTAACCCCAACAGCTCGGCGCATTTCAGCCGAAGGCCTCCCATTACACGGCGCGCCGCGTCCAGCTCGTCGGCGCAGAAAAGCAGGAAATCGCCCGGCTCCGCGCCCATGCGCTTCTCCAGCTCATCCCAGTCGCCGGCGTCAAAATATTTGGGCAGGATGGAGTTGATTTCCCCGCTGTCCTTATACAGGGCCCATGCCATGCCCTTTGCGCCCAGCCCGAGGGCGTGGGCGGTCAGCAGGTCGATGGTGGAGCGGGTGAAGGCGCTATACGCGCCTTTCACGTTTAAGCACCTGACCACGCCGCCGGAGGCGGCGGCGGCCTGAAAGACGCCGAAGCCGCAGCGCCGTGCGATATCGCCGACTTCCACAATGGGGAGGTCAAAGCGCAGATCAGGCTTATCGCTGCCGTAGCGATCCATCGCCTCCCGCCAGGTCAGGCGCTGAAAGGGCCTCTCAAGCGGACGCCCCATGACGCGCTCAAAAAGCGTGGAAAAGAGCCTGACGAGAAACGCGAGCATGTCCTCCTGATCCACAAAGCTTCGCTCTATGTCCACCTGGGTAAATTCCGGCTGGCGGTCCGCCCGCAGATCCTCGTCGCGGAAGCAGCGCGCCACCTGATAGTATTTGTCCACGCCGGCAACCATTAAAAGCTGTTTATAAATCTGCGGGCTTTGCGGCAGGGCATAAAATGTGCCCGGATGCACCCGGCTCGGCACCAGGTAATCCCGCGCGCCCTCCGGGGTGGAAACGCACAGCTCCGGCGTTTCCACCTGCAAAAAGCCGTCGTCGTCCAGGATACGCTGGATCTCGCGCAGCAGCATGTGACGGAAGCGGAGATTGCGATACATTGGCGGCCGGCGGAGGTCCAGGTACCGGTACCGGAGGCGCAGCTCCTCCCGCACAGGCTCGTCGTCCGCCAGGGAAAACGGCAGGGCGTCCGCCGTGGAGAGCACCTCCATGCTCCGCGCGGCCACCTCCACCTCGCCGGTGGGCAGTGCCGCGTTGTACGTGCTTTGATCTCGAAGGCGAACTTCCCCGGCGATGCGCACCACGCTTTGGTTTTTCAGCCGCTCGGCGGCGGCGAAGCTGTCCGCGTCCGCCACGGCAAGGTCGAACACCGTCTGCACCACGCCCTCACGGTCGCGTACATCCACAAAAATGACGCCGCCCATATCGCGGCAGGCAAGCACCCAGCCGCATATAACGGCCGTCTGGCCGATGTGTACCCGGCGCAGCGCGCCGCAATAAACCGTGCGTTCCATGACACCCATCCTTTCAGTCGCGCGCCCATGCCGTGGTTTCTTTCCGAAGGTGCCGGTTTCCCTGAGAGGAAAAAAAGCCTTTCGCCCCGTTTTACCGGGGCGAAAGGCTCAATCTGCCTTCCGCGGTACCACCCGCGTTGGACGCCAAGCGTCCCGCTCTTTCAAAAAGGAAACGGCTGACCGCGATTTCCCCGCGCTGTACCGGGCGCTCCCGTCCGCGCCTACTCGCGCCCGCCCGATACGCCGGCGGACCCTTTGGGACGGATGCTCGGGGATGTTCTTCGCCGCCTCGGGCCTGCCGCGTTTCCAGCGCCCGCGGCTCTCTGAAAGGCCAGCTTGAGGAGGCTACTCTTCCCGTCATTGCCTTGCGCGCATTATACCGGGGAACGCGGAGCCTGTCAAGAGGAAAAAACGGCGCTCGCTGTATCTTTGCTGTTTTTGCCCGGACGATCCCCAACCGGGCGCCCTGGCCCCGCGAGCTGATTTTATACGGCGGGCGCGGGCCGCGCGTCTCCGAGAGGCCCGTCCGGCGTTTTGGGGAGAACGGCGTTCGTGGGCTTGGGAATGTGAAATTCGCAGCCCTCGTTATAGTGAACCTCCTCAGGCGGGTTTTCCAGAAGCTCGGGCTGGCGCAGGCATTTTTTCATAATCGCAAAGAGCTGGGCATACACCGCTCCGCCGCATACCCGCTCGTCCGCCGTAATGCCGATTGGCAGCGTGCATTTGCGGATAACCTTGCCGCCGGCATCCACGGTATAGCTGCGCTGCGGATTGCCGATGGAAAAAAACAGGCTGGTGTTTCCAAAGTTATAAATGTGATGGTACACGCGGGTCATGCCGATGGACGCCATGTTGGTTACAAACATGCTGGTATGAAAGGGCAAAGCGTCCAGAAGCGCCTTGGGCAGCAGGCCGTAGCGGTCCAGCAGGCGGCAGAGCCCCACAAAGAAGGTCGGCAGCAGCGGGATTTTCAGGACGCCGCCGGCCAGCTTGACGGCGAAGCCCGCCGTTTCGGGCTTTCGGTTCTTCTCGATGGATTCCTTCACGCGGGCGCTGACGTCGTAAATCGTATCGCTTGGGTCAAAAAAAATCTTGACGGAGTTTTCCTCGATGCTGCCATCCTTGGTATCCATCAGGATGGTAAAGCTGGCGGTCAGCTCCTTGCGGTTATAAAACTGCTTGTTCATAATAAAGCGGTTAACCTCCGGCACCTGTGAAACCGCGCGGACATAGCTGGCAATCAAAATTTCCATAAACGTAATCTTGACGCCCTCACGGCTTTTTTGCGCGATATAGCGCATCAGGGGCTCGTACTCCACGTCGTGATCCAGGAATACCTGAGCGTCGCAGCGCATGGGCATCAGATAGGGGGTAATTTGCACGATGGGATCAATGTCGCCAACGCGCTTCCCCTCGGGACGGTGTCCGAACATGGCGTTCCTTCCTTTCTTTTTGCGAAGGCGCACTCGCCGCGCTTCGCCGGTTTGATCGGTCGTGCCCTGCCGGCTGCCGACGATGGTATGTTTATCATAAGGGCGGTATAACAGGTTGTGACAGCGGTCGCAAAGCACAGTTTATTGTATCTCGACCCATGCGTTTCGTCAAGCTAAGCGCCAGGAACCGCCATTGCCGAAAAAGCGTTCTTTACATACGCGTATCCGCGATGCTACAATATGGAGGCCGCAGGCGGGGCGTTCCGGTCCGGGGACGGCGCCGGGCCTTCCCCCTTCCCGCCAAGGAGGTTTTGCATGACGCTCGCGCTTCAGCCTCAAACGCGCACCTGGCTTCTTCAAAATGCCGGCCGGTTGGACGGCCTTCATATCGTGCTGACGGGAGCCACCGGCAGCCTGGGCAGCCATATCTGCGGAGCGCTGCTTTTTTTGGGCGCGCGGCTGACCCTGCCGGTAAGGAACCCGGAAAAGGCCGCTTTGCTCCGGTCCCGGCTTTTGGAAGCCTTTCCCGGGGCGCATATCGCCCTGCGCCATGTGGACCTGGAGCGCTTCGCCTCTGTGGACGCGCTTATAAAAGACCTTGTGGCCGAAGGCGAGCCCATCGACGCTCTGATCCACAACGCAGGCGTTTTTACCAAAGCCGGGCGGCTGACTGAGGATGGCTGTGAGCTTCATTGGCAGATTAACGCCGCCTCGCCCTTGCGGCTGACGCGGGGGCTTCTCCCGCTTTTACGCAAAAGCCGTTCACCTCGCATTGTGACGGTGGCCAGCCTGGCGGCCAGATACGCCCGCCCCGATCTGGCGGACCCTCAGGGCCGGCTGCTTCGCAGCTCCACGCGGGCTTACGGGCGCAGCAAGCTGATGATGGCAAGGGAAATGAACGCGCTTGCCAAGGAGGAGCCCGGCATCGCGTTTGCGTTTTCACATCCCGGCGTTTCGGCAACCGGCCTGTTCACGGCGGGCGCTCATCCCGCCGCGTACAGCGCCGCATTTTTGCGGCTGGCGCTGCCGGTGATGAGGCGCGTGTTCATGGAGCCGGAAAAAGCGTCGCTCCCAACTGTTCTGGCCCTGTGCCGCGCCTCGGGCAAGGCGGTTCTGGCAGAGCCTCGCGGGCTGTTCCATGTTTGGGGGTATCCCCGCCTGAGGGATCTATGGCCCCGCATGCGCCTGCCTTAATCGAAAACCCCTCTTGAAGGGCAGTTTGAAGGGCCGCGACCCCTTCAAATGGAATCGGTTTGCTTAGCCTTGCCAGGCTGGCTTTTTCGACGCGCTGAAGGCGGCGGCCCGCCGGAACGCGTCATTCCTCGTTCAGCGCCTCCACAAGCGACAGGCTGCGGATGTGCCACTGGTTGTTTTCCTTCACCATGGTTGCCGCATAGCGTCCGCCCTGCCATTTCGGCGGGCTTTCATACCCCTCCCCATACAGGGCGCGGGCCGCTTCCGCATAGCTCCCGTTTACTCTGCCGTCAATGCGCGGTATCGCCTCGGTAAATTCAACGCGCGCTGTGCTCTCCCAGGGCCAGCACCACATCCACGTCATTTGCAGGCGATGGTCGATGCCGCGCACCGTATAATACGTATAGGGGCTTTTGCCGTCGATGGCCAGGAGCAGGTTTTCGTCCCGTTGCAGATAGTTACCCTGAAAGAACTTTGTCAGGTCGCTCGCGGCCTCGCCCATCATGATGACCTGTGCGCGCTTGGCCATACCGTCCTTGAGCACAATATAAATATTGGAGGCGTTCATCGCATAATAAAAGGTGACGGTGAACAGCCCCAGCAGCACGATCAGCAGCAGCAGCCGTCCGGCCAGATACCAAATAAAGCGGCGCAGCTTTTTCAAATCGGCACGCCCTCCTTTCCGCATACAGGGAGATTATACAGCAAGCGGCGTTTCTTCGCAATTGGCAAACCAAGGCAGGAGGCCTCGGCTTGAAAAAGCCCCTTTTCTGTGCTATGCTTTTGCTGCCTTCCGCAAAGGAGGCCAAAGGAGTTAAACGATGCGAAAAGCACTTTGCGTTGCGCTGCTTATCTGCCTCGCCGCCTTACCCGCGCGCGCCGGGTCCATCAGCGGGCAGCGATACGAGACCTTCCTGGCGTATTATGAAGAAAACCTGGCGTTTATCAACGATCACGCAAACCGCCACCTTCTTCCGCTGGTGATTGCCAAGCGAACCTCCGGGGAAAAGGACGGACGCCTGTACTACGAGATCTTTGGGGATGTGCTGAGCGTAACCATTCGCACCGACCCGTCCGGCGAGGTGGTCGAAGCCTGCCAAATCGTCATGACCGCGCCGCAAGGGATGGAATACGGAGACGCCCTATACAATGATTTTACCACTTCCGGGTACCACAGCTACGCGCTGCTGATGGCCATGCAGAGCGACCCTGACCCGGCGCGCCGGTACGAGCTTGTGAGCGCGGTGGAAAACGGGCTGGCGGAAGGCGACGGACAGTTTACCACACAGCTTGGCGTGTACGCTCTCCATTGCGCGCGCGTGGAAAATTCCGTAACCCTGAGCTTTGATAACGCGCAGGTCGATCCGGCCAAAACGCCCGAACCGGAAGCGGAGCCCGGCCAGGCGGGAAGCCCGGAGGCCGATCCGGACGCCGTCGATACGGACCAGGGCGCGGGCTTGGGCTGAGAATCGAGCTCAGCGGGCGGGAAAGTAACCGCCGGAGTAACCCCTGCGGGATATACTGGTTGCAGACTGGCAAGGCAGAGGAGGAGGAGCTATGATGCATGCTTTCAGGCGAGCGCTCGCGTTTCTTGCCGTTTCGCTGACGGTTATGGGGATATGGACAGCGGCGGCGGCGGATACCCTTTACAGCGACGCTTTAACCATTGCGCCCAAAGCGACCGCCGCTCCCGAGCCTCGTCCCGAAGACGCGCCGCTGCCGGAAAACGTCTCCGTGGATATCCTATCCCGGATTGAGCGGCGGGGCGCCGAACCCGCCTACGGGGATGTCGTGACGCTTACCGCGGTTGTGTCCGGTACGGAGGGCTACGAAACCGCGCTGCAATGGGAATATCGGCGGGATTGGCAATGGCTTTGCGCGGAAGGGGAAACCTCGCTGAGCATAAGCTTTGCGCTGAGCGAGCAGAGCGCCGGAACCGAATGGAGGCTGCGGGTTTTGGTGCTGGGGGCGGCGGAGTAGCGGCATTGTCGCCCCGACGGTTTCTGTCCGGCGGAGCGTCGCGCCGCCCTGAAACTTGCGGAAAAAAAGGGCGCAAGCCCGGTCTTGCCCGGCTTTAATCTCTTTAACGCTTTATCCGTCGCCATGCTTTGGGATAGCGCTTGCCCCAGGGGTATCTGTCAAGGAACTATCTGTGAGGGCGCAGCCGGAGAGGCTTCGGTTCCTCCGCCCTTATCGCATCGCGCGGCCTTGCCTCGGGGCGGGGAGCTTGCGACTTCAACGCAAGCATTATTTTATTGGCTCAATTCGACCCTAGGCGCCCCGCCGGACTTCGTCCGGCGGGGCGTCAGGCCGTTGACAAACCCATTTAGGAGTGGTTTGGAGGGGCGACAGCCTCTCCAAATAAAATCGTATCGCCTGGCTGACCTGCGGTCGGCAATTGATCCGGTACTTTTGATGTGCGCGGCACCCAGGCGGGCGGGGCGTTGGCATTTGTGGACAACCGGGCGCATATCCTCCCCCAAAAGGGGGAACACGCCCATGTCCGATATCAGTCACCGCCTGATTATGCTCAGGCCCATGCAAACCGGCGCAAGCGGCTATGCGCGCCTGCAGTCCGGCGCGGGAGAAACGCTGCTGCAGATAAACGCGCGCGGGCTGAAAACAGACGCAATCCGCGTTTTCTGGTACAGCGGCGGCGGCGAAGCCCGCGAGCTGGGCCGGGCACGCGTGAATCCCCGTGGAGAGGCTTCCCTTTCCACAGAAGCGCCCAGGGGAGGCATCGCGCCGGAACGCCTTCAAGCCCTGCTGATCTCCACCGACGGCGATGAGCCGAACCCCCTGCTGATTGGCCTTTGCGTACAGCAGAGCGCCGGAAGCCTGCTGGATGCAAAAAACGCCTTGCTGGCCCTGTGCGACAAGCTCTCCCGCACGGCGCGGGCGAGGCGGGAAAACGAAGCGACGGCGGAACGGCGCGCCGCGGAAGCGGAGCCGCCCGATTCGCGGGAGCCCTCGTCCAGCCTTCCGGAATCCCCGGAGCCGGAAGCACATCCTCCGGCCCCGGCTACGCGTCCCCCATCGCAGACCGCTCCGCAGCCCCCGCGCGAAATTTTTCTGCCCGCCATTGATCCCATGCCCTATGTCATCGCCGGCGAGCCCGCCCAAGAGCCAGAGGCGCCGGAGCCGAAAGCCGCGTCGGCCTCCCGCGGGGCCCCGCCCGCCGACCGGCTGCGACCGCTTCGCTGGCCGGGCGCGTTTTCCCAGCTCAAGCCCTTCTTTGACGCTTATCCTCCGCAGAGGCTGTTCTCCCTGCCGGGCTGGCGCTTCATTTGCGTGCGCCCGGACGAGCTTTGGATGGGCTACTCCCAAACGGATGGCTGCGTGCGGCGTGTAGCCTATGCGATACGCGGCGATCAGCCGCCGTCGGACGGACGGCCTTACCGCGCGCGGCGCGGGCTGGACGGAAAGGTTTATCAGGTGCTCTGGCAGCGCGTAGGCCCGTAGCGAACGCCGTCAGCGGCCCAGCACCAGCCCCGCCAGCTCCCCCGGCTCTCGCGCGATCCGTTCAGCGCCGGCCCGCCTGAGCTCTTCCTCCGTGCGGAAGCCCCAGGCAACGGCAACGCAATCGATGCCGGCGTTTTGAGCCGTTTGCAGGTCTACGTCGCTATCTCCAACATAGAGGGTTCTGGCGGGATCGCAGCTCCAGGCGTCCATCACGCGGAAAACCACGTCGGGATACGGCTTGCGCCGCACCCCCTCCCGTTCGCCGACAGCCAGATCCACCCATCGGCTGAAATAGCCGGCATTTAAAGCCTGTACGTTTGGATCGTTCTTATTGGAAACGATTGCGAGCCGTATGTCCGCGGCCTTCAATTGATCCAGCATTTCAGGCACGCCGGGATAGGGCTGGGTGCGATCGTTGTTGTGCGCGGCGTAGTAGCGTTTAAACGCCTGAAGCGCCTCTTGAAACGCCTCCTCGTCTCCATCCGCCTCGGAAGGCAGCGCTCGGCGGATGAGCATGCCTACGCCGTCGCCAACAAAATACCGGATTTCCTCCAGCGTATGCTCGGGAAAACCGCTGTCGCGCATCGCGTGGTTAACCGCGTTCGTCAGGTCCTCCAACGTGTCCAGAAGCGTCCCGTCCAGATCGAAAATAACCGTATCGTATGCATGCTCCATCGCTGATTCCCTCCCCCGCGAATCATACCACTTGCCACAATTTAACGCAAGCCTGCGTCCGGCTGGGGGCAGGGCCGCGCGGATAGGATCGGGGCGAGCGGGCGGAGGTCCGCTGCCGACTCCGGTTAGTTTGCTTCCATTTGGATCATTTCATATCTGTGCTCGGCCGTCTCCAATATCTTTCCGACGCCGCTATGCTTGGACAGCATCATCTCGATCATTTCAGTCAAGTTGATATGGTTGACGCTGCAGGTGCTGTCGGTAAAGCACAGCGAATCCGAAAGAAAGGTGATGGCGGGCACGATTGACTGATACGCGGAAATATCCGCCGGAGAAAGAAGCCACTCCTTCCTTTCCGCATACTCCAGGACAATCCTCTGCTTGTCGATTTCCGCGTTGATTTGGGCGCGCTCTTTCGCGGCCGCATTGTCCAGCCGCCCGGTCAAAGCCTCCATTTCCGCAAGCGTCCTGGCTTTAAGGTCCGCGAAGCCCTGGTCTGGAATCGGCTGAGAATAGCCTTGTTCAACATAAAAGCGCAGCAAGGGCTCCGCGTGCCGGGCGCAATACTCGAGAAACTCAATCGCGGTTTCCTGATTTTTTGAATACGGGTTTACCAGGTAAACCATCAGACACGACTTTGTTTTGGGCGTATTCCGCGTGGAAAAGACGGGAGGCGTCACATAGATCGGCTCATAATCCTCGTAGAAGCCGACATACGCGTGCGGCGACAGCGAGGTATTGGGAACAAACAGCGGAGGCAGCCCTCTATCATAAGCGTCAATGGGCGCCTCCTCGTCGTCCTCTTTCAAAAAAATGGATTTCGGCAGCTTCAGCACCCTCTCCAGCAAGCTTTTCAATTCCGGGTCGGTAAAGCTCAATTGACCGGTTGCCTCGTATTCAAGGATATATTGGATCAGGATTTCATCCAAAAGCTGCTTTTTGGTAAACCCGCGCGGGAACAGCGCATGCGCCGATTCGTCCGCGTCAAAATCCCTTGCGTATTCCTCGACAAAATCAAGCCATTCCTTCATTGTGGTATTCTCTGTCTGATAGCCCATCTGCCGCAGCGCGCGGTCGTCTACAAGCCAGCAGTCAACCGACATGTCGCTTGGGTAAGCGATCAGCGCGCCGCCGTCCATCAGGGCTTCCCGGATTGGCGGAATCATCAGGGAGATATCCGCCTTCAACACTTCTGAGGCGGACAAGTCGGTATAATACTTTTTGTTTTTGATCGCTGTCAATCCAGCGCCCGCGTAAAGCGCGATTATATCGATATCGCTATCCTGGGTCAACAGCGAGTTCACGATCTCCTCGTTATTCCAAACCATATCGGAAGTAAACGATACCCTCACATCCGGATTTTCCTGAACATACCCGTTTATCATGGGATTGTCTATCCCGCTGTTTGCAAACCGCAGGCGCTTTGAGGCGTTTTCACCATCAAGGCCGCTTGTGAACCTGACGCCTTGATTGAAATAATAAAATTCGCCGTTTAAAAAGCAGTAGCAGCCGCTGCTCAGAACCTGTTCGTTCGTGGCCGGCAGGTATGCGCACAGGTCGATCATCGTTTGATTGGAAATTTGGAAGATTCCTCTGCCGGTACCCACTACCAGCCGGTCCGTGCCCCGATCATACGCGATGCCGGTGATGCGGTATCTCGGGTTTTGTTCTTCGTACAGGACGTCCTCCACCGCATGGCCGGCGACATCGATCCCGACGATACGATATACGTCAGGCCGTTCAATCACGGCGGCCAGCTTCCCGTCCCGATACGGCGTGAGGAACGCCGCTTGATCCACGCGAACAAGTCCGGCGGCGCCGTTGGCCAAGTCAAAGTAAACCATGTCATATTCCGTCGGGCGTTCTTCGTTTGAAACAAGCAGATACAGCGTTTCTCCCTCCTCCGTTTTAGCAAGGGTCGGCGCTGAAAACCGGCGTTCCTGATAAGGGTTGTTATTTTTCTGAAAAATGTCGTTTTCCAGTGAAGATACCAGGCGGCATTTTCCTTCCTCAAACAGATACAGGTTTCCGTTCGACGTGTCGAGCGCATGCAGCCCGCTTCCGCCGTTTACCAGCATCAAATCCTCAGCCTTCGCCCCCGGGCAAAGGGCTTCCGCGGGCTCCTCAGCCGCTTGAATCATCGCGTCGTTGGCGGCGTCATACGCGTAAAGGTACTCTCCCAGAAAAAAGAGGGTATCCCCCGACTGCGCGGCGCTGGCGTATTCGATACCGGCCGGTATGCCGCCGCTGTGTTCCTCCGCCGCCAGTGCGGCGGGAAACGCGCATGGCAGCATGATCAGGATGAAGCTTAACGCGACGGCTCTCATCCGCTTTTTCATCCGAAATCCCTCCCGATGCTTGTTTTGGCTGACGATTCGCCTCTGTACAGCGCTTCGCGTTGCTCGATGACTATACGAACGGTAAACCTTACCAAAAGCCTGCCTTCACATGTGCAACAACGGCCGCCGCTGAATATCCATTTCTGTTGGGCGCGCCGCGTGCGCGGCGGTCCGGGCTCGTTGGGTTTGTTTGTCCAGGGCCCGCGCTCCGGCGCGGTCCATACGAGGCAAGCTCGAGCCGCCGAGCGAAGCGTCCGGCAGCCGTGACGCCGGCATTGCCGGAGAAAAACGAAGCGGCGCCGCGGCGATAAAGCCGAGGCGCCGGTTAGGATAAGGCGCTGCGCGCGGGAGAACGAGCGCGTAACGCCCATTCCCGCGCGCGGTTTTTTTCTATGCTTTTTCAGCGGCGTCCGGCGCGCCGCCCTTGCCGCCTTTAAAGTGAGACAGGAACCTTTGACGCCGCTTCCGGCGCTTCTCCCTGATTTCCAGCCGGTCGCCCAGGTCGCGCGCGCCCACGCCGTATACCAGATAGAGGATAATCCCGGACACCAGCATGATAAACACCGTGGACGCGCATCTTCGCCCGGAGGCGTTGACGTTATAGCCGTATAGCCCCTCGTCCGCGCACATGCTTTGGATGACCATGGCGTAGCTGGTGCCGTACCGGCTGGCAAAGGTGGCGGACATGTCATACTCCGTAAACAGGGCGTTGAAGTTGAGCGCGAACACCGCCAGCACGCTGGGCAAAATAATGGGAAGCTTCACCCGCATGAAGGTTTTGAATCCGCTGGCGCCCAGGTTTCGGGCCGCGTCCTCCAATTCCTCGTCGATAGCGTAAAACGACGCCTTAATCATGCGCAGCGCGAACGGCAGCTTCACCACCGTATACGCGATAATAATCAGCAGCCGCACGTTTTCCATGTAGTAAAGATTGCTGTTAAACACATACCACACGTCCTCGCTGTTGAAGTAGGTGCGGTAGGAATAGCAGATCAGGATGGTGGGCAGCAGCCAGGGAAACAGCAGGCTGTATTCCAGCACCGCGCCGCGCTTTTTCTTGCGGTTTTTGAAGATATAATTGCAGGCCACCACCACAATGACGCACGCAAGCGCCGCCGCGAGCGCGGAAAGGATGAAGCTGAGGCGGATGCCGCCCAGCGTGGCGTCGTTGGAAAACAGGCCGGAAATGGCGCCCGAGCGCGTTTTATACGTACCCCGGGAGGTGAGGTAGGAATAATCCTGCTCGCCAAAGAAGTTTAAGAACGTCCAATTGGAAAAATCCAGCGTTTTCATTCGGATGGCGGAATAATTCTGGAACGCGAATACCACGATCATCACCACGGGCGTCATGTAGATGATGAACAGCACGTAGGCGTAGATATGCGCCAGCACGTTCGTTACCGGATTGGTGATCTTCTGCTTGACAAGCTTGGCTTTGGTTTTGGAAACGGACAGGTAATGCCCCTTGCGCTCATAGGAGGAAAGCCCGGTCAGCAGCAGGATAGTGAACAGCGCCAGAATAATGGAAAGCAGCGCCGCGCGCGCCTGCGGAAACGCCTCGTCCGCCACGGAGGAGCCCGCCAGGCGGACGATTTCGGGGTTGATGGAATCATAGCCCAGCAGCGTCGGCGCGGACATGGCGCACAGGCCGGTGATAAACGTCATGACCGTAAGGGAAAACATGGTGGGGATCAGCGTGGGAAAAACTACCTTGCGCAGCACCGTAAAGGGCTTCGCCCCCAGGTTGCGCGCCGCCTCGACCGTATTGTAGTCGATGCCCCGGATGGCGTTGCGCAAAAATAGCATATGGTTGGAGGTGCATGCGAACGTCATGGTAAACAGCACCGCGTTGAAGCCCGAAAACCAGTTTGGGTTCATACCCGGAAAGGTTTTGAGCAGCATGGTTGTGATGATGCCGTCGCGGTCGTACAAAAACAGGTAGCCCGTTACCAGCGCCACGCCGCTGTAAATCAGCGTGGTCATATAGCCCAGGCGCAGAACCTTCGCGCCCTTGATATCAAAATACTCGGTCAGAAGCACGATGCTTACGCCCACAACGTTGACCGTGACCACCAGGCAAATGGCCAGCTTCAAGGAATTCCACACATATTGGGGCATATTACCCGCAAAAAAGAATCGGATGACCGCCCAGGGGTCCGTTTCGCCCGCCGCGTTCTTGGTCGTAAAGATCTGCGTAAGCGTGTTCAGGCACGGCAGAAGCATAAAGCCGAAAAACAGGTATACGAAAAAAGCGATGCCAAAGACCTTCACAAGCAGTTCGGGCCGCAACCATTTCCTGGTTCCTTCGCGCATCCTCGCCGCCTCCTTATGCCTGCGCCGCGTAGGTCATGATATCCGCCGGGTGGATACCGACCGTAACGCTCTGACCGGGCTCGTAGATGTTGATGCCGTCGTTCTTTTCAATCGCCTTGATGGTTTGCGAGCCTACGTGAATATAGTACTTGATATAAAGGCCGTAATACTCGCGGCTCTCGATCAACCCATTCAGCGTCACCTCGTCAGGCTCGGCGGGGCGGTTGACGCGGATACGCTCCAGGCGGATAAAGTGATGATCCTCCGGCCTGGTCTGCGCCCCCTTCTTCGCCAGGGCGGTAACAACCTCGTCGCCCAAGCGGTTGATATCCCCAATGAAGTTGCATACAAACTCCGTTTGGGAATGATTGTATACCTCGTTGGGCGTTCCAATCTGCTCGATGCAGCCGTTGTTGAACACCGCGATCCGGTCCGAAAGCGTCAGCGCTTCCTCCTGGTCGTGGGTTACGTAGATGGTGGTAATGCCAAAGTCGCGCTGCATTTTCTTCAGCTCGTTGCGGAGCTGCACGCGCAGCTTGGCGTCCAGGTTGGACAGCGGTTCGTCCATACAGATGATAGCGGGCCCCGTCACCAGCGCGCGCGCAATGGCGACGCGCTGCTGCTGGCCGCCCGAAAGCTGGGATACGGCCTTTTTCAACTGCTCGTCGCTTAAATCCACCTTCTTGGCGATTCCCCGTACCCGCTGGTCCAGCTCCTGCCTTTTCAGCTTTTGGATTTTGAGCCCGAAGGCGATATTATCATACACCGTCATGGACGGAAAGAGCGCGTAGCTCTGAAACACAATGCCGATATTGCGTTCTTCGATCGGTACGTGCGTAATATCCTTGCCCTTGACGCAAACCGTGCCGGACGCGGGCTCGATGAAGCCCGTAATGGTGCGCAGCGTGGTGGTCTTGCCGCACCCGGAGGGCCCCAAAAAGGTGAAAAACTCACCCTCCCTAACCTCTACGTTAATATTGTGGAGCGCCGTAAAATCACCGAACCTGACCACTATGTCGTTGAGCTCGATCATGGCCTTAACAGCTCCCTTATGCGTTAATCTTGCCGGTTTTGAAAATGGTATGGCGAGCCGATTGGCTCGCCATACCATTGGATGCCGCGTGAAGCCTTATTCGGCGGCAGACTGCGTCAGCGTCGCCCAATCGAGGCTGTCCCACGCCGGCTCGTCGACGGCGTTGGCCGCGTCCGCCCAGTAGAAGCCCAGGTTGGTCATGATGTTGGTCCATTCGCCGGAGTGCGCCGCGACATACTCGGCATAGGTCATATCCGTTCCGGCGACCTTCTCCAGCGCAAAGTTCTTCAGGGTGTAAATCGAGGGGGTTTCGTCATACAGCAGGCCGGCTGCAACGGTGTTGCACGGATAGGAGTCAAACTCCTCGCCCCAGGCGGCCTGCGTTTCGGCAGAGCCGAACCACTCGGCAAACGCCTTCACGGCCTCGGTCTGCTCGTCGGTCCGGCCTTCCTTGTTCAGGATGCCGATATACTCGGCAATGTAGTAGGTGCCGTCCTCGATTTCGACCAGATCCCAGTTTTCCGGCTGAAGGGTGCCCTTCAGGGGCGTCTGGGAGCCCTCGCCCGCGGCGTCGATTTTGCCATAGAGGGAGGAGGAATAGAAGGTGGATACCTGAACGTCGCCGCGGTTCAGGGCGTCAAAGCCGTAGCTGTCGCCGGTGAACACGCCGTCCGCACAGTACTTCCACAGGGTTTTCCAGCCGTCCATGGAGATGCCGCCCGCGGGAGAATCGGGATCAACGAACGCGTACAGCATGGCGGAGTTAATGTTGGCGTTGGTGGTTCCGCCCACCTTGCCCTGACGGTACCAGGTATAGCCGCAGTCCACGATATCGGCCCAGTGCTTGAAGCTAAGCTTCTCGCCCTTGGTGCCCAGGTCGTCGTTGCGGTAAAGCATCAGCACATTCTGGATGACCAGGCCGTAGGCCTTGCCGTCATACTTGTACTGGCCCACTTCCTCGGCCCAGGAGGGCGTCCAGTCAATCACGGACAGGTTCTCGTACGTGCCGCCCACAACCTGGCTCCAGCGGGTTTCGTTGAGGCCAAACAGGATGTCGCCGTCCTTGTTTTCGTTGGCGGCCTGGATGGCGGCGGTGTCGCCGGAGATGACGGTGTTGTCGTCCATGGAAATGGTGAAGCCGGCTTCCTTGGCGGCGTTTACCAGCCATGTGGCGCGCTCGGTCGAGTTGGAGTTGGAATAGATACGGATGGTGTAGCCGGAGTAATCCTTGCCTTCAGCCACGGCGCCCGCCGAGACCGTCAGCGAAAGCAGCATGGCAACAGCCAGCACAAGGGACAGGGTTTTTCTCATACTTGTTAGCCTCCTTCGATTGTGGAACATGATGTAATCGGTTTGATGATTATATCATAAATTGGGAGGCGTGTAAACCCCTAACCGGCCCCGCTGGATTCAACTTTTTTACGCGGTCGCATGCGGCTTATGGCTTACGGCGCGTTCATGGGCCCGCCATCAGCCCTTATCCGCCGCCCTATTGGGAAAAAATAGCGGCTCGCGGCCCCGCTCGCCTCTTTCAAACTCAAATTGGGTTTTGCGGAGGCCCCTTTTTGTGCCGCGGCGCCATGACGAATGTAAATCCCCTTTCCTTCCCCTGCCCTTTTTGGCAATAGTATGCTATAATGAAGCGGATGCTTCAAAACCAACTTGAAAGGAACCATGCCGATGAACGTGAGGAAGCCGCTCCTTTGCCTCAGCCTATGCTTGGCGCTGTGCGCCGCCCCCGCCCTTTCCACGGCCGAGGAAGCCCCCGTCGGGGATTTGGGCGCGCTCGCCGGGGAGAGCATAGAGGTTGAGGGCCTTGCTACGGAGGACGACGCCGGCGCGGTAGAGGCGGACGCCTCCGGCGAAATCGCCAGCATCGAGGGGCTGACGCCCTTATACACCACGAAGATCAAGCCCTTTACCGCCAACGGCACGATGATCCGCATGCGCGCGAGGCAAGACGGCGAAAGCGAAGTGGTCTGTACAATCAACAAAAACGAGATCATCACGATTTACGCGGTCTACCCCAGCTATGTGCTGGCCGAATACAACGGCAAGGCCGGCTATGTCATCCGTACCTGGATCGACGAAAACGTCTCCGTCCTCGACCCGGCAAACACCCCGCCCTACGGCGTGACGCCTATGCGGTACGTCGCCACCGTAACGCAGCCCGCCAATGTGTATACGCGGCCGTCGTTAAGCGCCGATGTCAACGACATTGTTGTGGGGGCGGGCAATAAGGTTACCGTCGTGGAATTTGTGGACGGCTTTGCCAAGGTGCTGTACTGGCGCAGCTACGGCTATATCGACGCCCGCCTGCTGACGGACCTGGTCGTTGTGGCCCAGACGGACGAGCCGCTGAGCGACGACACGCCTATCGCGGCCTTTTGCAGCTTTTTCGCCTACAACACGCGTTCGGAAGGCAACGACGGGCGGTGCAAAAACATCGTCAGAAGCTGCGAGCTGATGACGCGCGTAATGCAGCCGGGCGAATCCCTCGACTTTAACGCTCAGATCGGCCCCTACAAAAAAGCGAACGGCTATTTTCCGGCGCCCGTGCTGATCGACGGGGGCAGCCAGCTTGGGTATGGCGGCGGCACATGCCAAAGCAGCAGCACGCTGTATAACGCTATCCGCCAGCTTCCCGGAATCACGGTGCTGATGCGCAGGCCGCACGGCCCTGGCAGCGCCCGTTACCTGCCCATGCATCAGGACGCCGCCGTGGGGAACGCGCAGCTCAACCTCGTATTTCGGAACGATTATGATTTCCCCATCCGTATCCTTGCAGAGAGCAACGGGGAAGGCAGCCTCTGCATTCAGATTTTCCGGGAGGACTGACGCTTCCTAGGGCAAGAGGCAGGAGGAAGGAACCCCGGTCCCTTCCTCCGTATACGCCTTTGCTTCGCGCCGAAGCGTTTTTAAACAATTGGGGCGGCCGCCTAAAGGGCCTTGCAACGTGGCTATCCGCTATCGTTTGGCTTCATCATCATCCATGGGGGCGATCCCTGCGCGCCGGGCGCAGGAATCGCCCCCCATGGATTGCCCCGAAACTTCGCGGGAAAAAGAACGGACGACCGGTCTTACCTAGCCCGAATCCCTTGGATGTTCTTTCTCTGTTTGCATGCCTTGGGGAGATGCCTGCATCATGGCTATCTGTTGCCAAACCCATTTAAGAGGAAACGGAATGCCCGGCGTTTCCGCCCGCGGCCCCGGTAAGGGCTTCGGATCCATGCTTGGGCCGCGTTCGAGGCCCAAGCAAAGGGATTGCTAGGGTGTGTCTGAAAAGTCGGAAAAATTGTGCAAAATGCCGAAGGAGACAAAAGCGGCGGCGAGGAGGACGAAGGCGCGGAAGGAGTCAGGGCGCTTATCATAACGGGTGTCGACCCGCCGGAAGTCCTTCAGACGGCATAAAAAGCGCTCCACGACGTTGCGCCGCCTGTAACGCTCACGGTCATACTCCCAAGGCTCCCGTAAATTCTTTTTGGGCGGGATTGTGTAAGCCGCTCTCCGCTGTGTGAGATAGACGCGGAGCTTTTTCGTCCCATAGGCCCGATCGCCCGGCAGATCGGTCCCCTTCAGGCTGGAGAGCCGCTCCAATAACGGGATTGCCTCGTCAAAGTCCTTCCGGTTTCCCGCCGAGAGCGACAGGCAGACAGGCGCGCCCCGGTTGTCCACTACCGCGTGTATCTTTGTGTTCCTGCCGCCGCGCGTCCGCCCGATGCGCCTGTCGCCTGCCCGCGTCGGTTTCTTGGATCACGGCTCGCCTGTTCATTTACCTTGGCCGACGTTTGCATTCCACAGCCGTGAGAGGAAAAAGCAGCATATCATGTGGAAAACATGAGGGAAAGCAAAGCGTTGATAGGAATAGCAAAGGAAGAATACAGGTGTTTTGGAAAACAAACGGACAACGCCTCTGTACCCACTGAAAACAAGGTGGTGGACGCGCCGCTGGGAGCGTGCTCAAAGCATGGGAAACGTGTGGAGAAAAATTTTTTCGCATGGAAAAGTATGTGGAAAATGTTACAAAACTCAATCAAATCGACATATTTCGCACGTGTATTACATCACTTGGTTATTTCGCAACCCATATTTAGTGTTGACTTACACTTTGGAGCACAATATAATGTTGTTGCTCGCTCAAACGGCCCCCGTTCGGGGGAGATGGAGCGCATGATTGTAACATATGAAGGAGTCCGCTGACCATGATCACATCCATTAAAAAGCGCGACGGGCGCATCGTTCCCTTCGACCAAGCTAAAATTGAGCAGGCAATCGAAAAAAGCTTTATGGCCAGCGGCAGCCGGAAATCCGCCGAGGAGGCCGCGGCGTTGGCGGCGCTGGTGGTTGCCGAGGTAGAGGGAGACGAAAGCATCCCCGCCGTGCCCACGGTGGAGCAGGTACAAGACGTGGTGGAGCGCGTACTGATTGAAAAGGGCTTTGTCCGCTCCGCCAAATCCTACATCCTGTACCGGGCGGAACGCAGCCGTGTGCGCGAGATGAATACCCGGCTGATGAGAATTTTTGAAGATATCGCCTATAAGGATGCCGTAGACAGCGATATCAAGCGTGAAAACGCCAATATTAATGGCGATACCGCCATGGGCAGCATGCTCAAGTTCGGCAGCGAGGGCGCCAAGCAGTTTTATGACATGTATGTGCTCAACCCCCGTCATGCCCGGGCCCATCGGGATGGGGATATCCATATCCATGATCTGGACTTTTATACCCTGACCACAACGTGCTGTCAGATCGATCTGCTCGACCTGTTTCACGGCGGCTTTTCCACGGGTCACGGCGTACTGCGCGAGCCCAACGATATTTATAGCTATTCCGCGCTGGCATGCATCGCTATTCAGGCCAACCAAAACGACCAGCATGGCGGCCAGAGCATCGTCAATTTTGATTACGGCATGGCGCCGGGCGTCAAGAAGACCTATGTAAAGCGGTTCCGGGACAACCTGGCCCGCGCCCTGGAGCTGCTGGGCGGCGTGGAGGATTCTACGGACGCGGCGGTCAAGATCATCGAGGAGCTGGAGGCGGAAACGGGAAGCAGGCCGGAGCTTTCGGCCAGCCCGGATTACGATAAGGCCTTAGCGGGCAAAATCGCCGTCCTGATGCCGAAGGCCGGCGCGGATGAGCTGACCCGTATGGTGGATTTTGTGCGCGAGCATGCGGAAAAGGAAACCGACAAGGCTACCTATCAGGCCATGGAGGCGCTGATTCACAACCTGAACACCATGAACAGCCGGGCCGGAGCGCAGGTGCCTTTTTCCAGCGTCAACTATGGCATGGATACCTCGCCGGAAGGCCGCATGGTCATGCGCAATGTGCTGCTGGCAACCGAGGCCGGCCTTGGCAATGGGGAAACGCCAATTTTTCCCATTCAGATTTTTCGCGTCAAGGAAGGCGTCAGCTTTAACCCGGGCGACCCCAACTACGACCTGTACCGCTTGGCCATCCGTACCAGCGCCAAGCGCCTGTTCCCTAATTTCAGCTTCGTCGACGCGCCGTTCAACAAGAAGTATTATCGGGAGGGACATCCCGAGACGGAGATCGCTTATATGGGCTGCCGTACCCGCGTGATCGGAAACGTATACGACCCCACGCGGGAGGTATGCCCGCGCCGCGGCAACCTTTCCTTCACCTCCGTCAACCTGCCCCGCATCGCCATTAAGGCCAAGGGGGACGTTCAATGGTTCTTTGAGGAGCTGGAGCGTATGCTCGCGCTGGTGGTGGAGCAGCTTGACGAGCGGCTCGAGATCATCTCCAACAAGAAGGTGCGCAACTTCCCCTTCCTGATGGGGGAGGGCGTATGGCTGGACAGCGAGAAGCTCGACTGGAACGACAGCGTGCGCGAGGTATTGAAGCACGGCACCCTGTCCATCGGCTTTATCGGCCTGGCGGAGGCGCTGGTGGCGCTTCGCGGCACGCATCATGGCGAGGATCGGAACAGCCAGAACCTCGGACTGGAAATTGTAGGCTTCATACGTAAATATTGCGACGATTTGAGCGAGAAGCGCAAGCTCAACTATACCTGCCTTGCCACCCCCGCGGAGGGCTTGAGCGGTCGCTTCGTGCGGCTTGACAGGGAAAAATACGGCGTTATCCCTGGCGTGACGGACCGCGATTACTACACCAACTCCTTCCACGTTCCGGTCTATTACCCTATCAGCGCGTTTGAAAAAATTGCGATCGAGGCCCCCTATCACGCACTGACAAACGCCGGCCATATCAGCTATATCGAGATGGACGGAGATCCCACCAAAAACCTGGATGCCTTTGAAAAGGTTGTGCGCTACATGCACGACCAGGGTATCGGTTACGGCAGCATCAACCATCCGGTGGACCGCGACCCGGATTGCGGCTACAACGGCATCATTGGGGATCGCTGCCCCAAGTGCGGCCGCAGCGAGGACGGCCACGCCTTTGAGCGGATTCGCCGCATCACGGGATATCTGGTGGGCAGCCTGAACCGCTTCAACAATGCCAAGCGGGCGGAGGAAAAGGACCGCGTAAAGCATTCCATTTAATCAAACATTTCCACCATTCAAAACGCCTCTTTCTGTAAAGACTTCTCACGAAGCATTTTCGGAAAGAGGCGTTTTCATGCGTAATCGTCGTTCCCGGACCCCGAGCCGTCTGAAGAAAACCACCGGTTGGCTGCTCAGCGCGTTTTTGCTGATGGTCCATTTTTCTCCGCAGGCCGAGCTTCTGCGAACCCTGCCGGACACCCTTACGGTCGCCATGGGACAGCAAGCTGTGGTGGAGACCGCCTTTCCCCTCAGCGTAAGCATCCGGGAGGGAGACGTACAGGCCATATCCTCCATGAACGAGGACCTTGGCGGCGTTTCGCTTGTGGCGGGCGGCGAGGGACGCAGCATGGCGACCATCAGCCTGTTTGGCCTGCTGCCCCTGCGCGAGGTGGAAATTGACGTGCGCGACGACCTGCGCCTGTATCCCGGAGGCCAGGCCGTAGGCGTTGCTTTGCATACCCAAGGCGTGCTGGTGGTCGGCACCAGCGATCTTTCCGATACGTTCAGCCCCGCGCGCCTGGCCGGGCTGAAGGCCGGAGATCTGATTGTGACGGCTGGCGGAAAGACGCTGGAAGGAACGGCGGAGCTTACACAGCTCGTCGCGGCCTCCGGCGAGACGCCCCTTCCGCTGACTGTGCAGCGGGGAGAAAGCACCCTCAAACTGACGCTGGAGCCCAAGCGGGACGGGCAGACGGGCGCCTACCGGATCGGCGCGTGGGTGCGGGACAGCACCGCCGGCGTGGGCACGCTTTCATTCTATGGGGAGATCAACGAGGGCGAGGGCGTGCGCTATGGCGCGCTGGGGCATGCCATTACCGATACGGATACCCAGCAGGTGCTGACAGTCGGGCGCGGAGAGGTCATGGCGGCCGACGTCGTGGATGTGCGCAAGGGGCAGGTCGGCGTACCGGGCGAGCTGAAGGGCAGCTTTTTGCGGGAAAACCGGGTTTTGGGCAATATCCGCCTGAACAACAGCTTCGGCATCTACGGCGCGCTGGATACGCCGCCCGCGCATCCGCTTTATCCCGAAGGCCTGCCCATCGGACGCAAGGACGCCGTGCATACGGGCCCGGCGACGATCCTATGCACGGTGGACGCCGGGGGCATGAAGGAATATGAGGTGGAGATCGTCGAGGTGGCGCGGCAGGCCTCACCCGCTCAGCGCAGCATGGTCCTGCGCGTGACCGACGAGGAGCTTTTGAAAAAGACGGGCGGAATTGTCCAGGGCATGAGCGGAAGCCCCATCCTTCAGGATGGGCGACTGATCGGCGCGGTCACGCATGTGTTTGTCAACGACCCCACCATGGGCTACGGCCTGTTTATTGAATGGATGCTCGCCCAGGATAAGGAACGCTGATCCGAGGCGGCTGTATGCGTTCAGGCCGCAAATGCCTGCCGCCAAGGCGGGTATTCCTCTTGAGCGAACGGATGCGCGCCCGGGTTCAAAACGCACGCAAGCCCGATGCCGGGGCCGCCGTATGCCCGGAGACGCCGGGCGTCTGCCGCGCTAGGGCAGGTATTCCGCCGACGTGAGGAGTTCTCCCGTCATGGCGTTGATTCGTATGCGGGTGAAACCGAAAGGCCGCGTTGACGCTGCCGCTTCCGGCTGCCGCGAAAGATTTGGCGGCATCTCCACGCCGTCCGCCCCGGCGCCCAGCGCCTCCCATACGGGGACGAGATACAGCCTGGCCGGGAAGCGCTCCGACGATACGCTCCCACTCTCGTCCCTGCGTCTTATCGCAACTTCTTCTGTATATGGGTCGGCGCAGCCGGGCTCCAGCCGGCGGTACATCACTTGGTAGCACAGCTCGAGGGCAAAAACCCGCTCAAGCATTCCCGCGTCAATCCGCTCCTGAACGGCGGCCTTCAGCGTGGCCCAGTCGATCAGGGGCGCGTCCACGTCCTCCGTCCTCAGCGTTTCCACCGATCGGCGGTATCCGAAGAAGAAATCTTCCTCGTACCCGGCCCAAGGCGCGTATCCGGACCGGGCGTAAAGGCCCGCTTTGTTTCCGGATATGAACGGGTATCCGTTTTGAAGCACGCGCACGCCGTTAACCGTCTGGCCTGGCTCCGCTGAGGAAAACGCTCTTTGGGCCTCCGCCGGCGGCTGGAACGCGCCGGAAAGCGCAAGCCCGGTCAAAAGCTTGCATACAGGCAAACCCTCGCCCTCGTCGAAGCGACGGAAGGTCACCTGGTAAACGGGCATGCGCTCTCCAGCCGGCAGTATGACGCGCGCGGCGCGGTCCCTTCCGTCGATGGAAAAGGAAAGCGTTTCCGGCGCTTCCCTCCGAAGCTCAGCCAGGGATAATCCGCCTACGGCGTCGCTCAGCAAATTGCATGTAATGCATAAACAGCCCAGGAAAGCCGCGACCGCGCTTTTCATCACGCCGTCCCTCCTTTACGAACGATTTCCTGAATAAGTCGTCGTTCCGAATGCGAAGGTTCCAGATTCATTATTTTTTTCATGTGTGACGAAAGAAGCGATCCGGGAACGCCGGGCAGTTTCCCGCACGGGCGAGGAAGCCTTTCGTTTTTTTGCCCAACCGTGTAAAACCGTGATATAATGGCTTTGATTATCCCAAAGGAGCGAAGCCTATGAGTCAGCCTGGCAGCCGGATGGGCGCGCCGGATCATATTGAAATCCGGGGCGCCCGCGTCCATAATCTCAAAAATATCGACCTGGATATTCCATTGGGCAAGCTGGTGGGAGTGGCCGGCGTGTCCGGCTCGGGCAAATCCTCCCTGGCGCTGGGCGTTCTGTACGCGGAAGGCTCCCGGCGCTATCTGGAAGCGCTTTCCGCCTATACCCGGCGACGGATGACCCAGGCGGCGGAGGCCAAGCTTGACAGCGTCGAGTACGTCCCCGCCGCGCTGGCGCTCCATCAGCGGCCCGCCGTTCCGGGGGTGCGCAGCACCTTCGGTACCTATACCGAGCTTTTGAATCCGCTGCGGCTTCTGTTTTCCAGACTTGGCAGCCATCGCTGCCCCAACGGGCATCTGCTGCCGCCGTCGGCCCATGTGGCGGCCGGGAAGCCGCTTGCGTGCCCGGAGTGCGGGGCATCCTTTGACGGTCTCAGCGCAGAGAGCTTCTCCTTCAACAGCCAGGGCGCCTGCCCGGCCTGCGGCGGCACGGGCGTGGTGAGAACCGTGGACGAGGCCGCTTTGGTGCCGAATGAAGCCCTTTCCATAGACGAAGGCGCGGTGGCGCCCTGGAACTCGCTGATGTGGTCGCTGATGACCGACGTATGCCGCGCCATGGGCGTCCGCACGGACGTGCCGTTTTCTGAACTGACAAAACGGGAGCGCGAGATCGTCTTTCACGGGCCGGCGGAAAAGAAGCACATTTTATATCAGGCGAAAAACAGCAATCAAGCCGGAGAACTCAACTTCACCTATTTTAACGCGGTTCATACCGTGGAAAACGCCTTGGCAAAGGTCAAGGACGATAAAGGGATGAAGCGGGTTGAGAAGTTTTTAAAGCAGGATGTCTGTTCGGCCTGCGGCGGCACGCGGCTGAACAAACAGGCCCGATCCACGCTGCTGTGCGGCATAAGTCTGGCCGAGGCCGCGGGGATGACGCTGGATGCGCTGATCCCCTGGGTTCGCGCGGTTCCCGCGGCCATGCCGGAGGAACTGCAAGACATGGCTGAAAGCATCTGCGGACAGTTCCTTCATACCGCCAAGCGGCTGACGGACCTGGGGCTGGGCTATCTCAGGCTCGATCGGGCCGGGGGCACCCTGTCCACCGGGGAACGCCAGCGGGCGCAGCTTGCTAGGGCGGTGCGAAACCGCACCACCGGGGTTCTTTATGTGCTGGACGAACCCTCCATCGGCTTACACCCCGCCAATGTGGACGGCCTGCTGGGCGTAGTGGACGACCTTGTCGCCCACGGGAACTCCGTTGTGCTGATCGACCATGACATGCGGGTGTTGAAGGCCGCCCGCTGGCTTATCGAGATGGGGCCGGGGGCGGGCGAGCACGGCGGGCGGGTATTATCCCAGGGCACGGTGGAAGAGGTGGAAAAGTCCGCGGATTCTCTGGTCGCCGGGTTTTTGTCGGGCAGGGAAAAGATTATCGTCCGAAAGCGGGCGGCTTCCGCGGCCATGTTTGAGCACGGGCATATCAGGCTCTCCACCGCGCCCTTGCACACCGTGCGCGCCCTGGAGATAGACCTTCCGAAAGGGAGGCTCACAGCCGTCACGGGGGTTTCCGGCTCCGGCAAAACCACGCTCGTTTTGGAAAGCCTGATCCCCGCGCTGAAGGCGCAGAGCGGCAGGGAGGCGACGCCCGCCCACGTCAAGGCTGTGGACGCGCCCGGCATCGGGCGGGTAAACCTGATCGACGCGACGCCCATCGGGATGAACGTCCGCTCTACCGTGGCGACCTACAGCGGCGTTTTGGACGACCTGCGGCGGCTCTATGCCGCTGTGCCGGAGGCGAAGGCCAAGGGCTATCAGGCCGGTGATTTTTCCTACAATACCGGTTCCTTGCGCTGCCCATGCTGCGACGGCGCCGGGCAAATTACGATGGACGTGCAATTCCTTCCGGATGTGGAGATGATTTGCCCCGACTGCCGCGGCTCCCGATATGGAAAATCGGCGGAGGAGATACGCTGCCGCCCCCTCAATGCGGGCCGGAGCGTTCCCGGCATTTCGCTTCCGGAGCTGATGGGGCTTACGGTGGAACAGGCCCTGGAACGGCTGGGGGACGTGAAAAAAGTTCGGGAGCGGCTGCAGGTTCTGGCTGACCTTGGCCTGGGTTACCTCACGCTGGGAGAGGCCACCCCGACCTTGTCCGGCGGCGAGGCCCAGCGGCTCAAGCTGGCCGCCGAAATGGGCAAGGCCCAGGATGACGCCGTGTTTGTATTCGACGAGCCGACCATCGGCCTCCACCCCTTGGACGTTCGGTTGCTGATCGGCGTGTTCCAGCGGCTGATTGAAAAGGGGGCGACGGTCGTTGTGATCGAGCATGATCTGGACATGATCGCAAACGCCGATTATGTGCTGGACATGGGCCCGGGCGGCGGCGAGGCCGGCGGTCGGGTCGTGGCGACCGGTACGCCCGGCGAGGTTGCCCGGAACCCCGCAAGCCTGACCGGAAGCTACCTAGCCCAATTGCCGATAAGCGGAGACGATGAAAACAGACGCTAAAGGAAGCCGCGAAGCCGTCAGAATGACGCTGGGGGAAAATTGGGAAAAAGTTCCCTTTAAGGTGTTTTCTTCCCGCCGGCATTGCTTTTTTGAAACCGGAACGCGGTTCCCTCATGAGCGGGACGGAACGGAAGCCCGCGTCGCCAGGAGGCGTCCGTCCCCGTGCTCGGCGCGCCTTCACTCGCTTTCGCCTTGGGTGAACGGACCCGGTTTTGGGCTGCAAACGCGGCCCAAATAAAGGGATTTCTAAAGGCAAAGCCCTTAGACGGCGGGTTTGGGAGGCGGAGCCTCCCAACGTCCCTTCGCGCCCGACCCCCTGCGGCCGCCTATGCGGCGAGGCTGGAAGCCCTGCGCGGCAAGGGCTCCCCGCGGGCTTCCCCGACGTCGTCCCAAACGCGGGGAAAAATGCGCGTTTTAGCGCAAAAGATCGCCGACAGGCGGGTTTTTTCCGACGGCCTGCGTCGCGTCAGCATGCGAGATTGATTTCCGCATCCATAAGCGTATTGCTTGACAGGCCTTTCGCTTCCATAGTAAAATAGGATGTTGTACTATGTATTAGCCAAGCCGGCGGCAAGGAAGAGAGGAAGCAACCTTCATGACCCCACCCGATACCACCGCGGAGACGCTAAGCCAGATTGAAAAGCGCCGAACCTTCGCCATTATCAGCCATCCCGACGCGGGCAAAACCACGCTGACCGAAAAGCTCCTGCTTTATGGCGGAGCGATCCGGCAGGCCGGCAGCGTGAAGGCGCGCAAGGCGGAGCGGCACGCGACCAGCGACTGGATGGAAATTGAAAAGCAGCGCGGCATCAGCGTAACCTCCAGCGCCATGCAATTCGAGTTTGAGGGATACCGCATCAATATCCTGGACACGCCGGGCCACCAGGACTTCAGCGAGGATACCTACCGGGTGCTGGTGGCGGCCGACGCCGCCGTGATGCTGATTGACGCGGCCAAGGGCGTGGAGGAACAGACCGTTAAGCTGTTCAAGGTATGCCGGCTTCGCCATATCCCTATTTTTACCTTTATCAACAAGATGGATCGCGCCGCCAAGGACCCCTTCGCCCTCATGGAGGAGCTGGAACAGGTGCTAGGTATCCGTTCCTGCCCCATGAACTGGCCTATCGGCGTGGACGGGGATTTTCAGGGCGTGTACCAGCGCGCAAGCGGCAACGTGCTGTTGTATTCAGGCGGCAACCATGGCATGAGCATGGCCGACGAGCTTTCCGTACCCCTGGATAGCCCGGAGGCGGAGCGCGCGCTGGCGCAGCATTACCGCGCCCGCCTCCGCGATGAAATTGAGCTGCTGGACGTGGCGGGCGACCCCTTTGACAGGGAGGCCGTGCTCGGCGGTAAGCTGACGCCTCTGTTTTTTGGTTCGGCGGTTACGAACTTTGGCGTGGAGCCGTTTTTGGAGGCTTTTCTTTCCATTACGCCGCCGCCGCTGCCGCGCATGGCCGATATCGGCTTGGTCATGCCTACGGAGCCTTATTTCAGCGGGTTCATCTTTAAAATTCAGGCCAACATGAACCCCGCGCACCGCGACCGCCTGGCGTTTGTCCGCATTGTCAGCGGCGAGTTCCAAAAGGGCATGACGGTCTATCACTCCGGCACGGATAAGCAGATGCAGCTAAAGCAGCCGCAGCAGTTCATGGCGGATGAGCGCGAAGCCGTGGAAACGGCTTACGCGGGCGATATCATCGGCCTGTTTGATCCCGGATGCTTCCATCTGGGGGACGCGCTTTCCACCGGGCCCAAGCTTCATTTCAGCTCCATCCCCGTCTTTGCGCCGGAGCATTTCGCGCGCGTGCTGCCGGAGGACAGCATGAAGCGCAAGCAGTTTCAAAAGGGGATTCTCCAGCTTGCCGAGGAGGGAGCCATCCAGACCTTCCGCCGCACGGAAACGGGCCGGGAGGAATTTCTGGTCGGCGTGGTCGGCGTTTTGCAATTTGAGGTTCTGGAGCACCGCCTGAAGACCGAGTACGGCGTGACGATGCTGATGGACCGCATGCCCTTCCGCTATGTGCGCTGGGTGGAAAAGTCGCCCGTTCCGCTGGAAAAGCTCAAGCTTACCTCTACCAGCGGCCGCGCGTTTGACAGCGAGGAGCGCGCGGTGCTGCTGTTTGAAAACGAGTGGTCCATTCGGCTTGCGATGGAAAACAACGAAGGATTGGAGCTGGCGGAAACCGCCCGCCGCGACGTTTATGAATCATAGAAACAGCCGGGGTTCGCCGCCCCGGGCGGGGGTGCCGCCCGCCGCCGGAAGGCCGGGCTTTCCGGCCCCTTACCGCGCCCGCCGCATCCTTCAGACCACGCCTGAAGGGCCCGGGGCGCTCGCTGAACTGTGAACCCCATGCAATTTTTGGACGTTGCGGCATATTGGCGGCGGAGGCGTTGCGCCGCGCCGCCCGGAACGCCGGCGCCCCATGAACACGAGAAAGAAGGAACCCTATGATTCGCAACGATATTCGCAATATCGCCATCATCGCGCACGTCGACCATGGCAAGACCACCCTGGTGGATGAAATGCTCAAGCAGGGCGGCGTGTTCCGCGAGAACCAGCAGGTCGCCGAGCGCGTGATGGACTCTAACGACATCGAGCGGGAGCGCGGCATCACGATCCTGGCCAAGAATACCGCGGTGCATTACGGCTCCACCAAAATCAACATCGTCGACACACCCGGCCACGCCGATTTCGGCGGCGAGGTGGAACGCGTGCTGAAAATGGTGGACGGCGTGCTGCTGCTGGTGGACAGCTTTGAGGGCCCCATGCCGCAGACCCGTTTTGTGCTCAAAAAGGCGCTCAGCCTCAAGCTGCCCGTCATTGTCGTCATCAACAAGGTGGATCGGCCGGACGCCCGCTGCGACGAGGTGCTGGACGAGGTGCTGGACTTATTCATCGAGCTGGGGGCGGATGAGACCGCCCTGGACCGTCCGATTATCTATGCTTCCGCGCGCCAGGGCACGGCGACGCTCAACCCCGGCATGCCCGGCGAGGACCTGAGACCCCTATTCGACGCCATCCTCGAGCATATTCCCGCGCCGGAGGGCGACCTGGAGGGCCCCGCGCAGGTGCTGGTTTCCACAATCGATTATAACGACTATGTTGGGCGCATCGGCATCGGGCGCATCAACCGCGGCACGCTGGCCGAGGGCATGCAGGTCATCAAGACCAACTATGACACCAAGGCTGTCAGCGCGCCGCTCAGGCTGAGCAGCCTGTACACCTTTGACGGCCTGAAGCGCTTGCCCGCCAAGGAAGCCAGCATGGGGGACATTGTGGCCATGAGCGGCATAGAGGATATCTCCATCGGGGATACGGTGTGCGCGCCGGAGGCGGTGGAGGCGCTGCCGTTTGTGAGCATCACGGAACCGACCGTCACCATGACGTTCAGCGTCAACAACAGCCCCTTTGCGGGCCGCGAGGGCGAATACGTCACCAGCCGCCATCTGCGGGCGCGGCTGTTCCGCGAGCTTCAAACGGACGTGGGCCTGCGCGTGAACGAGACGGACAGCCCGGATGCCTTTGAGGTGAGAGGCCGGGGAGAGCTGCACCTGTCCATCCTGATTGAGAATATGCGCCGGCAGGGGTATGAGTTCCAGGTTTCCAAGCCGCAGGTGCTTTACCGGGAAATGGACGGCGTCCGGTGCGAGCCCATCGAGCGGATGGTGGCGGACGTGCCCCAGGCCTACGCCGGCGCGGTGATTGAAAAGATAGGCCGCCGCCGCGGCGTGCTGGAAAATATGCACGGCCTGGATCGCGTGCGGCTGGAGTTTCTGGTGCCCTCCCGCGGGCTGTTTGGCTATCGCAGCGAGTTTATGACCGACACGCGGGGCGAGGGCGTCATGTCCAGCGTATTTGAGAGGTATGAGCCGGCAAAGGGCGATATTCCACACCGCAACGTCGGCGCGCTCGTCTGCTTTGAGGACGGCGAATCCACGGGCTATGGCCTGTTTTATGCCCAGGAGCGCGGCACCCTTTTCATCGGTCCCCAGACGCCCGTGTATAAGGGCATGATCTGCGGGCAAAACGCCCGGCCGGACGACCTGGTGGTCAATGTATGCAAGCAGAAGCATGTCACCAACATGCGCAACGCCTCGGCCAGCGAAGACAGCCTTCGCTTGGTAAGCGTACATCCTCTTACGCTGGAGGAGTGCCTGGAATTTATTGACGATGACGAGCTGCTGGAGATTACGCCCAAAAATCTCCGCATGCGTAAGCGCGTGCTGAGCCATGAGGACCGCGCGCGCGCCGCGCACCGGGCGAAGGGCTGAGCGGGGCCCCTTTCGCGCAAGGACGGCGGCGCGCCGTTCCAACATCCCGAGGGCCGGCGTTTTTCGGAAATAGGCCCCCGCCGATTGATAAAGGAGGAATTCCTACGAAAACACGCATGATCGCCCTTGCCCTTTGCATGGTGATGCTGCCGGCGCTTGTACTGGCGCCGGCGCTGGCGGCGGAGGCCGACGACGGCGCCGTGACGCGCTCCGCCTTCACGCTTTCGCTGAACCTTCATGCGGAAGGCTTTCCGGAGAACGGAGCGGCTAACTACCAGGACTGGCAGGCTTTTCTCAGCAAGCTGAGCCTGCGGGGAACCGTGGACACCCAGCGCTTTTTACAGCCCTTCAGCCGCGTGTATTTCGACGGCGGCCTGTACCTGAACGACCGCCTGGCCGTCCCTTTTGTGTATGACGGGTACCACAGCTACCGCTATGTGCGCAGCCCCGCGCTGGGCGGCGCGAGCATTCATTTTCAGATGCACAATTTCTTTGAGTTCATGCTCAAGCCGTACTATTTCATGGATCTCCCCACGCAGTATATTGCCCTGCTGCTATACCCGGAGGCGAGCTACTATGTGGCGGACAGCTACTATACGCCCATTGCCGAGCTTTGCGCGGGAGAAGGCGAGCGTACCATCGGCTATGCGGAGCTGTATGAGCTGTGCGAGACGCTTGACCTGCTGGTGACCGAGGATGCCGGCTATGAGCGGCTGTACTTCTATATCACCTCGCTGCTGGTGGATCTCCAGGCCTCCGATATGACGCTGGACGCGCTGAGCTATCTGGAGGATTGGCTGGATTACCTTGACCCAAACCAGGAGGGGCTGACCATTACGCCCGACGGCGATACCGAACGGTATGTGATTGGCGGAAAAACGATATTTACAAGGACCGCCGCTAACGGTGGGACAAGCTTTTCGCTGTACCTGCCCAAGGGCGACGGGTACGTGTTGGATTTCAGCTACCGGTACGAGCCCCAAACGGCAGGCGCGGCGCTTCACGCCGCGCTGCGCGTGAGCGCCGACGGGGAGGAACGCCTGTCGGTTGGGGTGGAGGCATCCGGCTTGCCCAAGGAGGGGGAAACCGAGGCGAGCGGCAGCGTAACCATTTTGCTGGGGGGCAATAGCCTGGAAGCTCAGCCGCTGCCGACGCGGTTTGATTTCCGTTACAGCCGGGACGCGGCAGAGCTGCCGTACGCGATGAGCCTGGAGGTGGACTGGGTTCATCCCCTGACAGGACGGCCCGCGCTGACGGCCGGCTATCGCGCGGCCATGAAGCAAAAGAGCGAAAGCGTGCTGGTTGAGCGCGTCTATGACAACCAGGACGACTTTTTCCACCTGAACGAAAGCTTTTTGGAGGAATATAAGGAACGGTTCCTGCCGACGCTGACGCTCGCGTTTTTGCCCTTCGCGCTTGAAATGCCCGCGGGCGTTATCAACGATACGCTGGCCTTTCTGGAAGAAACCGGGCTGCTGGCCTCGCTGGGCATCGAGTGATCACAGTAGAAGGAATGATGGACGTGCAAGACAAGCCTTTGGAGAAGAAAAGCCAAAGCCCGCTATACCAGCAGCTTATGACGCGGCTGAAAAACGACATTGTCGCGGGCGTGTACCCGGCGGGCGGCCGGATTCCCAGCGAGCAGCTCCTGTGCGAAACCTACGGCGTCAGCCGCGTGACCGTGCGCAAGGCCATGCTGGACCTTGTTCAGGAGGGCCTTTTGGTGCGCCGGCAGGGCAAGGGAACCTTCGTGGCGGATGAAAGGATTCAGCGCAATCTGCATCAAATTACGAGCTTTTCCAACGCCTGCCGGGAGATGGGGCACACGGCGAGCGCGAAGCTGGTAAGCGCGCAGATGGAGGAGGCGACGCCGGACGACGTGGAAAAGCTTTGCGTGCCGCCGGACGGAAAGGTGCTGGAAATCTGCCGCGTCCGTTTGAGCGACGGTGAACCCGTCATGCTTGAGATCAATCGCTTTCCGGAGCGTTACGCCTATCTGAGGGAGGAGAACGCCGAAGCTTCTTTATATGAGCAGCTTCGCAGGCGCGGCATCATTCCCACCTCGGCGGCGCATGATATTTCTCTGGGGCATGCCACGCCGATGGTCAGCAAGCATTTAAACACCGGGCAGGGCGACGCGCTTTTGCTCCTGGACGAGCTGGTGCTGGATCAGCATGGGGAACCGCTGCATTCCAGCCGTCAGTGGATACGGGGCGACAAGTTCACCTTCCGCATTTAACAGGATGGCCGGACAGACGCCGGCGAAAGGGGCAAGAGGATGAGCAGCGCAAAATTCGCGCTTTTTGTGGATCTGGAAAACTGCGGGGCCAAGGTGGCCACGCTCCTCAGCGTATTGGAAAAGGTCAAAATCCGAGGCGATATCCTGCTTGGCAAGGTGTATGGGTATACCGATCAGTACAGCGATTTAAAGGAGGTGCTGCTTTCCAACACCTTTACCGTGGTGCCCAGCCTTCGGTATGGCATCAGCCAGAAGAACAACGCCGACATTCTTTTGGTGATCGACGCGCTGGAGGTGGCCTATACCAACCCTTTGATCGACAGCTTTTGCATCGTTTCCGGCGACAGCGATTATACGCCGTTGGTCGGACGGCTGAAAAGTATGGGCAAGTTTGTGCTGGGCATCAGCCGAAGCGAGGCCGCCAGCAACATTTTTATCAACGCCTGCAATGAATTTCAATTTCTGGAGAACGTCGGCGGCCGCACCCGTAAGCCGAACGAGAAAAAGAAGGCGAACGCCGATAAGGAACCGCTGGACGAGCAGGAGCTTAACAAGGTGCTCAGCGGCATCCTGGAGGAGCAGACCGACAAGGACGAGCTTTACGCCAGCGAGCTCAAGGGCATCCTTTTGCGGCTTCGTCCGGATTTTAACGAAAAGTCGTATGGCTGCGCCACGTTTTTAAAGCTGCTGGACAAGCTGGGCAAGGCATACGGCACCCTGCATACCCGCAGCGACAACTTTAACGTCATGGTTTCCATCGCGCAGACCGGTAAGGAGAGCGCGCCGCAGCTTAGCAAGGAAAACTGGCGCGACGCCATCCGCGAGCAGCTTGCCCGCTACAAGGAGGACGGCTTTGAGCGTATCAATCCCAGCATATTGAAGGCGGACATCCAGGCCAGCTACCCGGATTTCTCCGAAAAAGCGCTTGGATTCAAGCGCTTCAGCGATATGCTCAAGGCCATGGAACGCGACGGGCTGGTCAAGGTGGAAATGGACGAACAGAAGACCATGCTCATCAAGGTGCCGTAAGGAAGGAGCGCTGGAAATGCCCCGTGGTTTTGCAAGGGTCGCCGCCGCGAGCGTGCGCGTCCACCTGGGGGACGTGGCCGCCAACGAGCGGGAAATTGCCTCCGCCATGGAACGGCTGGAGGAAAAGGGCGTACAGGCGGCGGTGTTCCCCGAGCTGTGCCTGACGGGCTATACGCTGGGCGATTTGCTCCTGCACGGGCTTGTGCAGGAGCAGGCCTGGGAGGCCATGCTTCGCCTTGCGGAGCGGACGAAAGCGATGGCCGTGGCGGTCGGGCTTCCCGTTCGCCAGCGCGGCCGCTTGTTCAACTGCGCGGCGGTGCTTCAGGGCGGCAAGGTGCGCGGCATCGTACCCAAGCTTTACCTGCCTAACGGCAACGAGTTTTATGAAACGCGGTGGTTTGTCAGCGGCGAGCAGGCGGAGCCCTTTGTAATGGTAAACGGGCAACCGGTACCGGCCCGGCCCGGACAGTTGTTTGACATGGGCGGGTTTGTCTTCGCCGTGGAGATCTGCGAGGATCTATGGACGCCGATCCCGCCTAGCTGCCAGTATGCCGTCGAAGGCGCGGATATTGTGTTAAACCTGAGCGCGAGCAACGCGCTGGTCGGCAAGCATGCCTATCGGCGCGAGCTGCTGGCGCAGCAGAGCGCAAGGCTGTACGCGGGTTATGCCTATGCGTGCGCGGGCTTTGGCGAAAGCACGAGCGACCTGGTGTTCTGCGGCTATACGGGCGTGTTTGAAAACGGCCGCGCGCTCAGCGAAGGACCGCGCTTTGCGATGGACGGCGGTATGGCCGTCGCGGATATCGACGTGGGGCGGCTGCGGTATCATCGCCGCCGCAACGGCAGCTTTTATCAAATGAAGCGGCAGGAAGCCGCCATGCGCATGACCGATGTCGCTATGACGCCCGCAGCCGCGGCGGAGGCCCCTCTTCTCCGGCCCGTGGACCCGCTGCCCTTTGTCCCTTCCGGGCCGGACGCGGACGACAGGCTGGAGGAAATTGTCCTCATTCAGTGCACCGGGTTAATGACGAGGCTTGACGCCGTGCGCTGCAAGAACCTGGTGGTTGGCGTTTCCGGAGGGCTGGATTCCACGCTCGCGCTGCTCGTCGCCGTCCGGGCGTTTGACGCGCTCGGCTTAGACCGGAGCGGCATCCACGCCGTCACCATGCCGGGCATGGGCACGGGCGTCCGCACCAAAGGCAACGCGGAACGGCTGATGGAGGCTTTGCGCGTCCACGCCAGCGAAATTCCCATCGAAAGGGCGGTGCGGCAGCATTTTGCCGATATCGGGCAGGATGAAAGCGCGCATGACGTGACCTATGAAAACAGCCAGGCGCGGGAACGCACCCAAATATTGATGGACTATGCCAACAAGGTCAACGGCATGGTGCTGGGCACGGGCGATATGAGCGAGCTGGCGCTGGGCTTCTGCACTTATAACGGCGACCATATGAGCATGTATAACGTCAACTGCTCGGTGCCCAAAACGCTGGTCAAGCGCCTTGTCCGGTATTTGGGCGAGCGGTGCTTCGGCGGCGAGACGGGCGGCGTCTGCCGCGATATTATCGACACGCCCATCAGCCCGGAGCTTCTGCCCGTGGAGGATGGCGAGCTTGCCCAGCGAACGGAGGATATTTTGGGCGACTACGCGCTTCACGACTTTTTTCTGTATCATCTGCTGGACAGCGGCAGCGATCCTGAAAAGCTCAGGCTGTTGGCCGCGCAGGCGTTTCAGGGCGTGTACGACGAAGAACGGATCGACGTACAGCTCCACACCTTCCTGCGGCGGTTCTTTACGCAGCAGTTCAAGCGCAACTGCGCGCCGGACGGGCCCAAGGTGGGCAGCATCGGCCTGAGCCCGCGCGGCGACCTGCGCATGCCCAGCGATATGAGCGGTCGGATGTGGACGCAGGACCGTTGAAGGGGTTCGCGCGGCGGCCTTTTCATCGGTTTTTGCCCAAATGTTTGCCGGATGGAAATTTCAGGCCGGAGAGCCTGGGTGCGCGCAGTCAATCTGCGCGCCCAGATTGTCGACAAACCTATTTGGGGGTGGTTTGGAGGGGCTGTCGCCCCTCCAAATGAAATCGTAGCGCCTGGCTTTGCCCGGCGGGCGGGGAGTTTGCGGCTTTGCCGCAAACACTTCCGACAGTCCTCGACGGAAAAGATCGCCGAAAGGCGGGCTTTTTCGACGGCCTGGGTGCGCGCAGTCAATCTGCACGCCCGTTTTTTTATGTGAGGGCGACAACCTTTTCCCCCAAGGCGGCGTCTTATAAGCGAACCCCATAAGGGAGCTTGCGCAAGCATACCAACGAAGGGAAGGCCGGGACGCCGCGTTTGCCGGCGGCCCGGCCGGCAAGGAGGGATCATGTGGACGCCATGACATTTCAAGCGGAAGCCATGCGCCATGAGCGGCTGATGTTTCGCATCGGCTGGTCGATACTGGGCAACAGCGAGGATTGCGCCGACGCGGTTCAGGAGGCGCTGACCCGGGCATGGCAGAAAAGGGGATCGCTGAGGAGCATGGACAGCTTCCGCCCGTGGCTGATGCGGATACTGACCAATACGTGCAACGACATGCTCCGCAAGCGCATCAAGCATCGTTTCGTGCCCCTGGAGGACGAAACCGTGGCCGTTGAGCCGCCCCAAACCCCTATCCCGCTTCGGGAGGCCATCGACACATTGAAGCCCGAAATGCGTGTGGTTGTGGTTTTGTACTATCTGGAAGGCTATTCTGTAGAGGAAACGGCGGAAACGCTGGGAATCCCCACGGGAACGGTCAAGTCGCGCATGAAGCATGCGCGCGACCGGCTGAGCATCCTTCTCCAAGAAGAATGGGAGGGAGAGGAATGAATAAAACAGAATTCAGCGCCCAGCTCGCGTTTGTTATGCCTAACGTGCCGGACGCGTTCCATGAGGCGATGCAAAAGACGCTTGGCTCCATCGTCGCGCAGGAGCGGAATGAGCGCATAGATCAAACCGCGCGGCCAAAGCGCCTCCGCCGCGGCGCGCGCCGAACGCTGGCGCTGGCGCTGCTGATCGCGCTGATCTTGGCGACGGTTGCCGTGGCGGCGTTCCATTGGAAGGTGTTTGACGACCTGTGGCTGTTCAAGGGGACGCCCCAGAACGCCGATGACCTGATGCACAGCATGCTCCATCAGGAAACCGTCAACAATGTGGAAATTACCATCGAGGAAGCCGGTTACGACGGCCGCTCGCTTTTCCTGCGGTACAGCTACCGCATGCTGGATGTGGATACGCCCCTTGGCATGTACCGCACCGGTGAAACCGGGCCCGGGGTTGGAGAGGAGGATATGCGGCTGCTGGGCGAGCACAACGTAGGCTGGTGGATCGACAATATCTGGTTCAACGGCAGGTGCATGGATATGCCAGGCGGCTCCGGCGGGGATACCAGCGGAAGCGAGACGCCCGGCGAGCTGATCGAAACCCAGATTTGGCGGCTGGACAAGGAGGGCATTTTCCTGGATGGAAAGGTGGAGATCTCCCTGCCCATCGGGGAACGGCAATCGCTGGACGCGTACCGCCTGAAGGACCACCCCGAGGCGTATGGCGAGGATGGGAAGCTGCTGTTGCCCCAAAAGGGTATGGTCACCTTTACGCTGGACGTCTCAGACGCCCTGAGCCGCGTGGTCACCGAGCATCCGAACATCGAAACCGTCACCCCGGATGTGACGCTGAAGGTGCGGGAGGTTTGTTTCTCGCCGCTGCTGACCTACGTTTATGTGGACCTCGAGGGTAACCCGGATTCCATCGCCGCATACAAAGCGGAAAACGGCGAGGGCTTCTACGATGAGGAAGGCAACCTGCTGTGGGCTTACGGCGGCACGGATGTGTACCCATGGGTGAGCGAGCTGACCCTGGTGGATAGGGACGGCACGGTGCTTTTCCCGGATTACTATGGCGGAGAGGGATATAACGATACTACGGCGGAGTTTATTTTCCCGTACCGTGAAGCCTGGCCCGAGGAGCTGTACCTGGCGCCCGTGGAGGACGGGACGGGAGATATGATCCGCGCGGTGCGGGTAAAATAGCGGGGCGCGAAGGCGCGCTGGAACCAGGATTAAAACGGATAAACCTATTGACAAAATAAGCATATGCCTAGTATAATAAGCATATGCTTATTTTGTTTGCGGCGGAGGGGATCGCATGACCCAGCGGGAGCACCAGATCCTTCAATGGATCCGCGAAAATCCGCTCATCTCCCAGCAGGAGCTGGCGGAGCGCGCCGGCATTACGCGCTCGTCGGTAGCGGTGCATGTGAGCAACCTGATGCGCAAGGGGATCATTAGGGGGCGGGGCTATGTGCTGGCGGAGGATGCCTATGTGGCGGTGGTGGGCGCGGTCAACGCGGATATCAGCGGCACCCCTGCGACGGCGCTCGTGCCGGGGGACTCCAACCCGGGGCATGTGACGGTTACGCTGGGCGGCGTTGGGCGCAACATTGCCGAAAACCTCAGCCGGCTGGGCCTCCATACATTGCTGATGACGGCGCTTGGCGAGGACGCGCATGCCGGACAGATCCGGCAAAGCTGCCGTGAGCTGGGTATCGACCTGGGGCAAAGCCTGCCTGTTCCCGGCGCGCGCACCTCCACCTATCTCTGCCTGAACGACAGCGCGGGAGAAATTGTGGCCGCGGTTTCGGATATGGGGATTTACGACGCCCTTACGCCCGCGTATGTGCAGTCCAAAATGGATACGCTCAATCACGCGGCGCTTGTCGTAATCGACGCGAACCTGCCGGAACAGACCATCGAGGAAGTGGCGCGGAGCTGCAAGGCTCCGCTGTTTGCCGACCCGGTATCGGTTAAAAAGGCGGGCAGGCTGAGGGGAGCGCTTGGCAGCCTGACGGCGCTCAAGCCGAACCGGCCGGAGGCGACCCTGCTGACAGGCGTGGAAATCCGCTCCAACGACGACCTGCCGCGCGCCGCCGAAGCGTTTTTCAGGCTGGGGCTGAAGAACGTGTTTATTTCCCTGGGCGCGGAGGGCGTCTACTATCACGATGGGCGCGAAAGCGGTATTTTGCCTTGCTTTTCAACGCGGGTCGTCAACACGACGGGCTGCGGCGACGCGTTTATCGCGGCCGCCGCGGCGGGCTATTTACGCGGGGCGCGGCTTAGCGAAATGGCCCGCATGGGGCTGGCCGCCTCCAGCCTCTGCGCGCGCGCGGAAAGCGCCGTCAGCCCGGAGATCGGCATGGAGGCGATCGAACGCATGGTAAACCAATCAAAGGAGGAACACGCGCATGAACCTGAATAAGTACCTGGACGTATCCCCGGAGGTCGAGGCCGCCGTTAAGGCCGGAAAGCCCGTGGTGGCGCTGGAATCCACAATTATTTCCCATGGCATGCCCTATCCTCAGAACGTGGAAACTGCGCTGACCGTGGAAAAGATCGTGCGGGAAAACGGAGCGACGCCCGCCACCATCGCCATCATCAAGGGAAAAATGACCGTGGGCCTGAGCCCGGACCAGATCGAGTATTTGGGCAGAAAGGGGCTTGAGGTCATCAAGGCCAGCCGTCGGGATTTGCCCGTGCTGCTTTCGCGCGGCGAGGACGGAGCCACCACCGTCACCACCACCATGATCGCCGCGGCGCTGGCCGGGATTAGCGTGTTTGCCACCGGCGGCATCGGCGGCGTGCATCGGGGCGCGGAAACCACGATGGATATTTCCGCCGACCTGGAGGAGCTGGCGCAGACGCCCGTGATGGTGATCTGCGCGGGGGCCAAGAGCATCCTGGATCTTGGCCTTACGCTGGAATACCTGGAAACCAAGGGCGTGCCGGTAATCGGCTACCGCACCAAGGAGCTGCCCGCGTTTTATACCACGCATTCCGGTTATCAGGTGGATTACCGACTGGATACGCCGGAGGAGGTCGCGGACGCGTTTCGCGTGAAGCTGGATTGCGGGCTTGCGGGCGGCATGCTGGTTGCCAACCCTATTCCGGACGAATACGCCATGGACCTGGAATACATCAACCGAAACATTGACGCGGCCATCGCCGAGGCGGATGAAAAGGGCATCCGCGGCAAGGAGACCACGCCCTTCCTGCTGGATAAGATCCAGAAGCTGACGGGCGGCGACAGCCTGAAAGCCAATATTCAGCTTGTTTACAATAACGCAAGGCTTGGGGCGCAGGTGGCTTCGGCCATGGTTCGCCAAGCGGACTGAGCAAGCGGGGTTAAGGGGCAATCCAATACGCTGAAAGGGCGCTTCCGTGAAGAAGCGCCCTTTCAGATTGTTGACAAACCTATTTGGGGGTGGTTTGGAGGGGCGACAGCCCCTCCAAATAAAATCGTATCGCCTGGCTTTGCCAGGCGGGCGGGGAGTTTGCGGCTTTGCCGCAAACACTTCCGACAGTCCTCGGCGGAAAAGCTCGCCGAAAGGCGGGCTTTTTCGACGGCCTGAGGGCGCTTCCGTGAAGAAGCGCCCTTTCAGTTTGTTGACAAACCACCCTCAAAGGGGATGCTGCTTTGACAGCCGGCTGTCGTTTCAGGTTCAGCCGGTTAGCGATTAGACAATCGTGTATCCGCCGTCCACCACCAGGTCGGAACCGGTGGCGAACTCGGACGCGTCGCTGACGAAGTATACGTATGCGCCGATCAGGTCCTCCGGAAAGCCCAGCCGTCCGCCCTCGGGCATCATGCCGCCCCAGACGGGCAGCATGTCCTTCATGGTGGCGATTAAATCCGTCTGGATGTAGCCGGGGCTGACCGTGTTGCAGCGGATATGATGCTTGGCCAGCTCCACCGCCATGCTCTTGGCCAGCTGAATGACGCCCGCCTTGCTGGCGCAGTAGTTGGCAATGGTCTGCGGCCGGTTAACGATATGCGCGCTCATGGAAGCCGTAGAAACGATGGAACCGCCCTTTCCCTGCCGGACCATTTGCCTCGCCGCGGCCTGCGCGGTGTAAAATACGCCGTTGAGGTTAACGTTGACGACGGACTCAAAGGTCTTTTGGTCAATGTCCAGCACGCCCTCGCCGGTAAAGATGCCGGCGTTGTTAACCGCGAAGGTGAGCTCCCCAAAGTCGGCGATAAAGTTTTCGACCATCTTTTCCGCCTGCTCCGCCTTGGTAACGTCGCAGGCATAAGCCATGACCTTTCTGCCGGTATCGCTGGCGATCGCCTCCGCCGTGGCGCGGGCCTTGCCGATGTTGATGTCCACCACGCCGACCTCCGCGCCCAGCTCCGCAAACGCCCGGGCCAGACAGGCCCCGATGCCCTGCGCGCCGCCGGTGACGAATCCTTTTTTGCCCTCCAGGCTAAACAGCTTTTTCACATCCATGTGAGACACTCCCTTTCTTGATATTTCCTTTGGTAAACCGGAGGTACTTGCCCGCGAACAGGGACAGGAACAGGATGAGCCCCAGGACGAAGTTCGTCCAGGCCGAGGAGACGCCCAGCATGTTAATCCCCGTTGTAATCATGGTTAACAGCAGCGCGACCAAAGCGATGCCGTGCGCCTTGAAGCGTCCGAAGATGACGCTGGAAAAGACCGCGATGGTCATGGCGTTAAACAGCCAGCCGTCTCCCATGTTGATGGTGGCGCTGGTCAGCTTTGCGAATTGCAAAACGCCCACCACCCCCGCGATGGCGCCTGAAATGAAAAACGCCAGGAAGGTATAGCGCTTGGTGGGGATGCCGCAATAGTCCGAGGCGACGATATTGGAGCCCGTAAATTGCATCTTGCGGCCAAAGGCGGTTTTTTGCATGATTAAGCCGATAACGGCCAGCATGACGGCCGAGAGGATAATCAGGTTGGAAATTCCCAGCACGTCCCCTTGCGCAATGCCCTTGAGCACGCTGCTCGCGCGATAGCTGTTGCCCGCGGTAATCCATTGCCGGACGCCCACCAGGACAAACTGCATGCCGAGCGTTACAATAAAGGAGGAGATGCCCATGCGGGATACCAGCAGGCCGTTCACCGCGCCGATGAGCAGCGCCGTGAGCAGCGCCAGACCTATGGCCGGCCAGGTTTCCATGCCCGCCGAGCGCAGAAAGTAGCCGCACATCAGCGCCGCGAAACCCGCCGTATGGCCGATGCACAGGTCAAACCCGCCCGCGGAGATCACCACGCCCATGCTGGAAGCCAGCACCGCGGACAGAGACGCGCTCAGCACAATGGAATACAGGTTGTCCGGGGTGACATAGGCGGGCTTGAGAAAGCCGAACACCAGCGGGCACAGAAGCATCAGCCCGATAAAAGACATGGTTTGGGGACTGGGCAATCGCTTGATCCATTTGATTTCGCGCTTCATATTGCCACTCCCCCTCAAATTTTGACCTGCTGAATCACCGCGCGGGTTTTAAAGCAGGACATGCCGACCGCCACGATCAGGATGAGGCCCTGAACCAGCGGCGTAAAGTAATACTGAGCCGACAGCAGCGTCATGAAATTGGATACGCAGATCATGAAAAGCGCGCCGACAAACGTACCGCCGATGTTAACCCTGCCGGGCTTAAACATGGTGGAGCCAAGGTAACAGGCTGAAAGCGCCGGAAGCATGTAGCTTTGTCCCGCGCCCACGATGGACCCGCCGAAACGGATGGGCTCCGTGGTGGAAGCCAGTCCAAAGAGAGCGCCGGCCACCATGAACGCCAGGAGCTTGACCCGTTTGTCCCGGATGCCGGCCTCCATGGCGGCGAAGCGGTTTTCGCCTACGATGCGCACCTCAAACCCGAAGCGGGTCCGCTGAACCACAATCAAGCCGATCAGGAACAGCGCGACGACCTCCCAGCCCATGACGAAAAAGCCGCCGAGCTCCATACGACCGATGGCTAGCACGCTTTCGTTCTGCATCCAAATGGTGATGCCCTCGTTGAACGACCGCTCGATTCCCAGGCCCATGAACATGACCGCGATGGAAACGATAAAGGCTGAAAAGCCGAACCGCGTTACGACGAAGGCGATCAGGAGGCCGATTGCCATGCCGATCGCCAGCACGATGAGAAGCGCTGGGAAATAGCTCACGCCGGCATTGATGAGCATGGTGAAAACGGCGCTCATCATGCCCAGCGTTCCCGCGAAGGAAATATCGCTTTCCCCGGCGATCATTACAAAGGACAATCCAAGGGACAGGAAACCCAATACGCTCGCCTGAAGAAAGATGGTTTTGATGTTGTCCGGGGAAAGAAGGTTTGCGTCTGGCCGGGCAAGCTGAAGCGCCAGGACGAGCAACATCAGCACCGCCGGCATGGCAAGCCGGGCAAACCACGCCGAAAGCTTTTTATTGCGCATGGCCGCCACCTCCCATGATCGCGGATAGAAGGATGTCCTTGGTTGCGTTCCGGGGCTGCACCTGGCAAACAATCCTGCCCTTATAAAGCACGATGATGCGGTCGCTGACGCCCAGCGCCTCCTCGATATCGCCCGTCGCCAGCAGCACGGCGCCGCCCTTTTTGGCAATCTCACCCATGATTTTATAGATTTCCGCCTTGGCCTCGATATCCACGCCCGCGGTAACCTCGTCCATTAAATAAAGCGGATAGCCTTCCGTCAGCCATTTGCCGATGACCACCTTTTGCTGGTTGCCTCCGGAAAGGCCCGTCATCACGTAGGAAACATCGGGCGGGCGCACGTCCAGCCGCTCCACCAGCGTCTGCGCGAGAGCGTTTTCCTTTTTGCGGCTCAGCACGCCTCCGCGGCACGCTTGCGCCATATCCACGGAGGACAGGTTTTCACGCACCGCATAATCCCCGATCATTCCCTGCAAGGCGCGGTCTTCGGGGATCAGCGCCATGCCCAGCGAGATGGCGCGGGATGGGGAATGGTTTCCGGCCAGCGGCTTGCCTTGGAACAGGATGCGCCCCGCGTCCCCGTGCCTGAGGCCGAACAGGCACTCCAGGATTTCCGTTTTTCCCGCTCCCACGGCCCCGACCAGCGAAACGATTTCGCCGCTTTTTACGCTCAGGTCCACGCCGTTAAGGCTTCCGCCGCAGCGCAGGCCCTCGATGGCGAGCACCTCGTCGCCGAAAGGCGCGTCCGTCTTTGGAAAGAAGGTGTCCATTTGCTTGCCAAGCATGGCCTGTACCAGCGCGCTCTCCGGCAGCTTAGCCGTATCCTCGCTGAGCACATGCCGTCCGTCGCGGAATACGCTGATGCGGTCGGATATGGCGTAGATCTCCTCCATGCGGTGGGAAATATAGATGATGGTGACGCCTTGCTCCTTCAGCGTGCGAATCAGCGTAAAAAGCTTCTGCGTCTCCTCCATGCCAAGCCTGGCGGTCGGCTCGTCCAAGACCAGAACCTTGGGCTGGTGAATCAGCGCCCGGGCCAGAATGACAAACTGCTGCTGGGAAACCGACAACGCGCCCGCCGGCAGCGATAGCTCCAGCGGAAAGTCGATGCTGCGCAGAATCTCCCGAACCGTTTCCGCGCCCTTTTTCCATCGCAAAAGCCCGTTGCGCAAGGGCGGGTTGGCCAGCAGGATGTTTTCCAGCACCGTCATGCTGCCCACAATATGAAGCACCTGATGCACGACCTGTATGCCAAGCGCTTGCAGCCTAATCGGAGAGAGGCCGGCGATATCCCGGCCGTCAAACAGAATGCTGCCCTCGTCCGGCTCGTAGATGCCGGCGAGCGTTTTCATCAGCGTGGATTTACCCGCGCCGTTGGAGCCGACCACGGCATTCACCCGGCCCCGCATGATATCCAGATCCACACCCTTGAGCGCCTTGGTTGCGCCGAAGGATTTGTGAATGCCGCGCATTTGCAAAATGGCCTGTTCGTCCATGCGCTTACCCCTGCCTTTGCGCGCATGGGGCCGTCCCGCAGGAAGAGGGGAACGCGCGGGGGTTCCCCCGCGGCCCAGGTAAGGGCATAGCCCCTTACCGCCGGGCTTTGGGGGCGCATAGCCCCCGACGCTTCCCGTCTCCCGCGCAACCGCCCCATGCGCCGTATGCGGTTTGCTTACTTCATTATTCCTCAAGCGTGCCAAGCACGGGCTCCAGCACCTCGGCCCAGTGCTCCTCGGGCGTCTGGATCTTGACGGTCTTGATGTCGCCCTTGACATACTCATCGTTGGTGACGAAATAGGTCGTGCCGATCTGCGCGAAGGGTACGGCGCCGCCCTGAAGGTGAGTCATAACGGACTGCGCGGCCAGCGTGCCCAGCTCGTAGGAGTTCTGGCCCATGAAGCCCCACGCGCCGGCCGACTCCTCCAGCATGGCGCTGATGACGTCGTCGCCCGTATCGGCGGAGATGATGGTGACGTCGTTAACCTTGTTCATTTCCAGCAGCGCGTTGTACACGCCCACGGCGGGCATGTTCCAGGTAACCAGAACGGCCTTGATATCCGGGTCGGCCGTCAGCGCCGCCTTGGTAATCTCGTAGCCCTGGGTAACGGGATCGGACGCGGCGACCTCACGGGTTTCCCCGACCTTCTGAATTTTGCTGAAGGAGGACAGAACCGATTCCGCGCCTTCGCCGCGGTCCAGCAGCGTCGCCCAGCCGGAGGTGTCCAGCAGGATATACTTGCCCTCGCCGAGCATCTGGTTTACCGCGTAAATGCCCATCTGCACGCCGCCGCTCCAGTTGTCGCACATGATCCCGGTGATGGCGCCGTCCAGGAACATGTCCACGCCGATGACGGGAATGCCGGCATCCCTCGCCTGAACGGAAACGCTGTTGAAGGCGCCGCCCTCGCCGCCGGCCACAATGATGTAATCGACCTTTTTAGTGATGAAGTTTTCCACGGCGGCAACCTGCTGAGCGGTGTCCCCGCCGCCGTCCTGATGCTCCACCGTAAAGCCCAGAGGCTCCAGCGCGTCCTTGATTGCCTGGACGCAGTTCTTGTTCCAGGCGTTGCCCATATGCTGGGTAGCGACGCCCACCACCTTGCCCGTGCCGTCAACCGCCGCTTCCGCGGACGCGAAGGCGCATGCGGATAGCGCAAGCATAACCGCGATGACCAGAGACAGTACCTTTTTCATGAAACCAATCCCTCCTCGATCTATATTCCGGCACGTTACCCCGTGCCCAGGTTCAAAGCTCAGAGCCGGGCCAGCCGCTCGCCTAGCGCGGATTGCATGGCCGCAGCCTCGGCAAACACGGGACGCAGCGCGTCATAGACCGGCTTGGTGGCGGGGTTCGGTTTTTTGCTGCTTTGCAGGCGGTGCACAGTTTGAACGCGGTCATAGCTGTCCCACAAACCCAGGCCCACGGCCGCGCAGGCCATTGCACCCAGGCTGCCGGCCTCCTGCCCCACGTTGGTTTCCAGGATGGTCTTTTCGTAAATATCCGCGAAGATCTGCCGCCAAACCGCGCTCTTTCCGCCTCCGCCCACCAGGAGCATCTCCTGCTTCAGCGGCGTCACGCCCTCCAGGATATCCATGGACAGCCTCAGGTTCATGGCGATGCCTTCCAGCACGGCGCGCAGGACGTCCTCGCGCGTATGCCCCAGCGTCAGCCCCAGCAGCGCGCCCCTGATCTCCGGCGATTTTTCCGCCCGGGAGCCGCCGGCCAGCGAGGGGTTGAACAGCAGCTTGTTCGCCCCGGCCGGCGACCGCGAGGCCAGGGCGGTCATCAAATCGTAAACGTCCGAGCCCTCCCGCTCCGCCTGCGCGGCCAGGTCCTGACAAAGCTGATTTTTGACCCAGCGCAGGCTGTTGCCGGCGCTGAAGATGCTGGTGGCGGAGGCGAACATGCCCGGCACGCAGTGTGCGAAGACATACGGCCGTTTTTCCACGCTGACAATCGGCTGATGGGAGGCCACCGCCACCCAGGCCGACGTGCCCAGCGAGGTATAGGCCATGCCGTCGCTTACGCAGGCCGCGCCGGTTGCCATGCACGCGTTGTCCACGCCGCCCGCGACCACCTTCACATGGCGCGGAAGCCCCAGGAGCGCGGCTGCCTCGTCCGTCAGGCAGCCCAAAACGGCGCTGGATTCATAGACGGGGGGAAACTTGGCCGCGTCCACGCCGGCGGCTTCAATGTACCGCGGCTCATAACGCCGGGCGATCAGGTCGTAAACGCCGCTGCCCGACGCGTAGCTGTGATCTGTCGCCATCACGCCCGTCAGGCGGAGGTTCACATAATCCTTCGTCCCCAGAAAGCAGGCCGCCTCGCGGTATACGTCCGGCTCGTGCTCCTGGAGCCACATGATTTTGAAAATGGCGTACAGCCCCGCCGGAAATCCGCAGCCGGTGGCAAGGTACCAATCCGGCTCGCTGATTTTTTCAAAAAAGCGTTCCGCCTGGCTTTCGCCCCTGCCGTCCGACCAGATGGGGCAGTTCTCCGTCAAAAGCCTTCCGTCGGCTGCGACCGGGACGGCGCCCAGGCTGTGGCCCGAGCAGGCGATCGCGGCAACCTCCCCGGGGTCGATCTTCGACGCGTTTAAAAGCGTCCGCGTGCTGTTCACAACGCTGCCCCACCAGTCGTCCGGGCGCTGCTCATGGAATTTTTCACGCGGGTACGAGGTTTTGACGGAGCTGAAGCCGCTGGCCGTCAGCTCCCCCTCCTGGGTATAGAGGCACGCCTTTGTGCCGCCTGTTCCCAGGTCATAAGCCAGAATATACTTCATGGCGCTCCCTCCCTTAATAGGCGTCGCCGGCCGCGGCGTCCACGGTAAAGGCGCGGCGGATATTCAGCCGGGCGTCCACCTCGTCCATAATGGCCAGGACGCTCCGCAGGCCGATGCCGAAGCGGGAACAGCCTGCGTCCATCATTTCCAGCATCGTATCCAGGGTGCGCACGCCGCCCGCCGCCTTAATCAACGCGCTTTGCCCGATCGCGCTCTTGATGAGGCGAATGGTTTCCACCGTGGTGGGCTTGCCGGACCAACCGGTACCCGTTTTCACATAGGCGACGCCCGCCTTTACCGCCAGCTCCGCGCCCCGTGAAATTTCATCGTTCGTCAGGTACGCGGTTTCCAGGATGCTTTTGACGGGCTTCCCGTCGGCCGCGTCCACCACGGCCCGGATATCATCCTCCACGGCTTGGTACATGCCGCTTTTCAGCGCGCCTACATTAATGACCATGTCCAGCTCGTCGCAGCCGGTTTTCAAATGCTCCCGCGCCGTTTGGACCTTGATGCTGGTCGTGTCCGCCCCGGAGGGAAAGCCAACCACGCCTCCCAGCATCACATCGGGCGCGTCCGACAGGCGCTCCTTCAAATACGGCGTGAAACAGGGCATCGCAAAGGCGCAGACGAAATGATATTCCCGGCACGCCGCCGCGATACGGTCAATTTCAGCCCTGGTCACATCGGTGCGAACGCCGCTGATATCAACAGCGCGCGCGATGGTCTTCAGCCTCTCATCCATGGTGCTTCAGCCTCCGTATATCCACATTTTCGACTTTGTAAATTCATAATAACATAATTATCTTTATACGTCAACAAAAATGCAAATATTTTTGAAGGCTTTAAATTTTGGCATATTACCCAATTGATTTCCAATTTCAGCCCGTTTTGGGAGGGATTAAGATCATGATGTATTACATTAGAACGCGGAAAGCAGAACGGATTCGGGTCCGGAAGGGAGGAGCGCGGGCGGGCGAGCCGAACGCCAGCGCGGTTC
>DBGEOK010000028.1:0-19224 GCA_048370855.1 Candidatus Limiplasma sp.
GCCAGATACACCTTATAATAAACACGAAATCAAGGAATAAGCGATATACAGTAAACAAATATTAGATATTGAATTAACAGAAGGTGCTTCATTATGAAGATTGGATTAAACAGCGAAGGTATGCAGCGGGCCAATCGCCATTTGGTCATCGGAATCCTGCTGGAAGACAAAAGCGTATCCAGGATTGAGCTGTCAAAAAAAACGGGCCTGAACCGCGCGACCATTACCAACATAATCAACGAGTTTCTGGAAGCGGGCATTGTGAAGGAGGAGGGCTATCAACGGGAAGGCAGGAAAACCGGGACGCTTTGCCTTTCCTGCCCCGAGGCGGCGGTGCTTTCCGCCAGGCTGACAAGGGAATTTCTGGAGGTCGGAGCGTTTACGCTCGACGGGGAGGTTCGGCTGAAAGAGCGCCGGGCCGTTGACAGCAGGGAGGAGATCGAGGATATCATGGCCCTGCTGTACCGGGAAATCGACGCCGCGGTTGAGCGCGCGGGCCGGGAGAATGTGCTGGGCCTGAGCGTTGGAGTGCCCGGGCCGTATATGCGCGGAAAGCGGAACATTGCCGTCGTATCCGGCTTTGAGCAGCTCAGCAGGATCGACCTGCAGCGGGATCTGGAGGAGCGCTACCCCTTCTTTGTGGCGACGGAGCATGATTCCCAGTTGTCGGCCCTGGCGGAATGGAAGCGGCTTTCCCCCGAAACCCGCCAGGAGGAGGACAGCCTGGTCGCCATCCAGTCCATTGGCGTCGGAATTGGCTCGGGCATCATCATCAACGGAAAAATCTTTCACGGGGCGACCGGAACCGCGGGCGAGGTCGGCCATATGGGAATCAACTTTAACGGGGAAGCCCGGCGCGGCATCTTCGAGGCTTACGCGTCCACGGGGACGGCTCGCCAATATGTGCTGGAGAGGATGTACGAATTTCCCCAATCCGAGCTGACGGACCGCTGCGATTACGGTAAAATCCGGGACGCCTATTTCCGCGACGATCCCCTCGCGGTCTGCGCGATGGACAACCTGGCGTGGAAGCTCGCCTACGGGCTGTCCAGCATCGTGTATCTGCTGAATCCAAGCCGCATTGTGCTGAGCGAGGATTACCCCAAATGTCCCCGCTTTATTCAAAAGGTCCGCGAGAACATGGCCGGGATGGTCAACGCGGAGCTGATGGCGGAGACGGTGCTCCGTTACTCGGAAATTGAAATTGACACAACGCTGCTCGGCGGGCACTATCTGGTGCTGGACAGCATGCTGAAGCGGGATTTACTCATGGACCGGCTCAAAGCGGTGGCGGCGAAGCGCTGAAGCCCGGCTGGCGGCTGGCGCCGGGCAAGGGGGTGTGACAGAGGATGCGGGCGAGCTATGTAATCGGTCTGGATTTCGGCACGCTTTCCGGCAGGGCGCTGCTGGTCAATGCCCGGGACGGGGAGCCGGTTGCGTCGGCTGTGATGGATTATCCGCACGGCATCCTGACGGAGTGCCTGCCGGACGGAAGGACGCGGCTGCCAGCCGATTGGTGCTTGCAGGACCCGAACGATTATGTGGAGGTGCTGTGCCATACCGTAAACGCCGTGGTGGAGCAGGCCCGTATCCCCAAGGAGGAAATCGTCGGCATCGCCATGGACTTTACGGCCAGCACCATCCTTCCCGTTGACCGAAACGGCGTGCCCCTGTGCAATAAGCCGGGCTACGCGGACAGGCCGCATGCCTATGTGAAGCTTTGGAAGCACCACGCGGCGCAGCCGGAGGCAAACGAAATCAACCGGAAGCTTCGCGCCTTTCCCAACCATGTGGCGGACTACTACGGGCCGCGCATATCCTCGGAAATCCTGCTGCCAAAAGCCCTTCAGATCCTTCATGAGGACCCCGCGCTCTATCGTGAGATGGACGCGCTGATGGAAGCGCCGGATTGGCTGAATTTTCTGATGACGGGCCGGCGCAGGCGCTCCATCAACACGGTCGGCTACAAGGCGATGTACTTTAACGAAGCGGGCTATCCGCCGCCGTCCTTCTTTCGGGAAATTCATCCGGACCTCGAGCGGTTCACGGAGGAGAAGCTGCGCGGACAGGTCTGCCGGATGACGGAACGGTTTGGAGAGCTGAACGGGGAATGGGCCGAGCGCCTCCGCCTTCAGGAGGGAACGGCTGTGGGCTGCAGCATGATCGACGCGCACGCGGGCGTGATCGGCTGCGGAATCACGGCCCCCGGACGGATGATGCTGGCGCTGGGGACCTCCAGCGTGCAAACGGTGCTCAGCGAAACGCCCTATTCCGGCAGCGGCGTGATCGGCGCGATACGCGACGCTGTCATACCGGGATATTTCGCCTGGGAATCCGGCCTTGCCGCCGTCGGCGACCAACTCGCCTGGTACGCGGAAAAATGCGTGGAGCCCGAAGTGAACGGCGGCGCGCGGCGCGTTCAGGAACGCATGCAAAGCCTGAGCGAGCGGGCGGCGCGCCTTCGGCCGGGAGAGAGCGGACTGCTGGCGCTGGACTGGTGGAACGGCAATAAAACCCCGTTCGTGAACGGATGCCTGGCCGGGGTCATCGTGGGCATGCGGCTGGACACCACCTCGGAAAAAATCTTTCGCGCGCTGATGGAAGCGACGGCCTTCGGGACCATGCGTATTTTGGAAACCTTCGAGCAGGCGGGCTGTCGGGTGAAGGATATCGTCGCCTGCGGCGGGGTTGCCTATAAAAACGCGCCGCTGATGCAGATTTACGCGGACGTGCTGGGCCGGGAAATCCGTCTGGCGGGCTGCGACCAAACGGCGGCGCTGGGCGCGGCAATCGTCGCCTCCATCGCCGCCGGAGGGGAGCGGGGAGGATACGACGCCTATGACCAAGCGGCCAGGCGCATGACCCGGCTGCGCAAAGAGCGATACCTGCCGAATTGGGAAAGGCACGCCGTATATGAAAGGCTTTATCAGGAATACCGCGAGCTGACGGAATATTTCGGCGGAAAGCACAGCGGGCTGTTCGACCGGCTGAACGAATTGGCCGGCCGCGGAGCCCAACGATGGAAAGAGGGATGACGAAGGATGGAAACGGCAAAAAAGCGGGAGTTACAGCGGATTGCCTACGAACTGCGCAAAATGACGCTGGAGATGGTTCGCCGCGCAAACTCGGGCCATATCGGCGGTTCCTTCTCGCTTGCCGAGATTCTCTCGGTGCTTTACTTCGATTGGCTCCACATTGACCCGGCGCGGCCCCGCATGCCCGAACGCGACCGGCTGATCCTGTCCAAGGGCCACTGTTCGCCGGCGCTGTACGCGGCGCTTGCCAAACGCGGCTATTTTCCACAGGAAGAGCTTTCGGGCTTCCGCAGCCTCGACAGCCGCCTATCCGGCCATGTGGAGATGAACCATATCCCCGGCGTGGATATGTCCACCGGGTCTTTGGGGCAGGGGCTGTCGGTAGGCGTCGGCATGGCGCTGTCGGCCCGCGCCTACGGGCAGAATTTCCGCACCTACGTCATCCTGGGAGACGGGGAGCTGCAGGAGGGCCAGGTGTGGGAGGCGGCAATGGCCGCCGGAAACTACCGGCTGGACCGGCTGACGGCGATTGTGGACCGGAACAGGCTTCAACTGGACGGCGGGACGGAAGAAATTATGCCCCTAGAGCCGCTTTCGGATAAGTTCAGGGCTTTCCATTGGCATGTGGTCGGAGCGGACGGGCACGACGTGGAGGAGCTGGAGGATGCCCTGAGGGCCGCCGACGAAGAACGCGCCGGGCCGACGGTAATTGTTGCGGACACGGTCAAGGGCAAGGGCGTTTCGGCGTTTGAAAACCAGATCCGTTTTCATGGCGGACGGCCTACCGCGGAAGAATACGGGATCGCCTTTTCCGAGCTGGAGCGGCGCATCAGGGAATGGGAGGGCTGAGTATGGCGGAGATGATTTCAACGCGCGCCGCCTATGGGGACGCGCTGTGCGAGCTGGGCGGCAATCCGGATATCGTGGCCATAGAGGCGGATTTGTCCTCCTGTACGATGAGCTGCACGTTCCGGGAGCGTTACCCCGGGCGGCATTTCAACGTCGGCATTGCCGAGGCCAACATGATCGATATCGCGGCCGGCTTCGCCACGACGGGGAAAATCGCCTTTTGCCATTCCTTTGCGATGTTTGCGGCGGGCAGAGGCTACGAGCAGGTTCGCAACTCGGTGGCCTATCCGAGGCTGAACGTGAAGATCATCGGCAGCCACGCGGGCCTCACCGTGGGAGAGGACGGGCCCACACACCAGTGCATCGAGGACCTGAGCCTGATGCGCGCCATTCCCGGGATGGTGGTGCTGTCCCCCTGCGACGCGAACGAAACGCGCGAGGCGGTCAGGGCGATCGCCGCCTATCAGGGACCCGCTTATCTGCGCACGGGACGCACCGCCGTTGCATGCGTCACGCAGGATATTCCCCATTACCGTTTTGAGCTGGGCAAAGGCTCCGTGCTGATGGACGGCGCGGACGTGACGCTGATTGCCACGGGTCTGATGGTTCAAATGGCCATAAAGGCCGCGGGGCTTTTACGCGCGGAGGGCGTTTGCGCCCGCGTAATCGACATGCACACCATTAAGCCGATTGATCGGGAGCTGATTGTAAAGGCGGCGGCGGAAACGGGCGCGCTTGTGACGGCGGAGGAGCACAGCGTCGTCGGCGGGCTTGGATCGGCTGTGGCGGAGGTGCTTTGCCAGGAGCGCCCCGCCCCGCTGGAGCTCGTCGGCGTGGAGGACGTATTTGGGCACTCGGGCGAGGCGGGCGCGCTGCTGCGCAGATATGGGCTGACGCCGGAGAATATCGCAAGGAAGGCAAAAGCGGCTGTCGCCCGCAAATCCTGGCCTTGATTCGTTATTAAAAGGGAGGGGTCCAAAGCGGCGCTGAACGCCCCGGCGGGAGGGCCGGCCGCGGAGCCGCGCGACTAAAGCGCCTGTTGACCGGGCGGGGCGCCCGGTTAATCAATAACAAGGAGGGTTTTCCATGAAAAAGGTACTGGCATTCCTCGTTTCCCTGATGCTGCTCGCTTCCTTGGGCGTCGGATATGCTGCCGAGGCGGAGGCTCAAAACCTGCTGATCGGCGTATCCATCCGCAGCCTCGACAACGAATACTTCGTGTTTGTGGTGGACGGCATCAACGCCTTTGCCGAGCAGCTCCGCAAGGCCCGCCCGGACCTGAACGTGGAGGTGCAGGTTCTGCTGTGCGAGTACAGCAACGATCAGCAGATCAACGATATCAACGCGCTGATCGCCAAAGGCGGAAAGAACACCATCATCTACTGCGACCCCAACGATACCTCCATCTGCGCCACCATCGCGGAAATCTGCGAGGAGGCGGGCGTCTACTGGGGCACCACCTGGTCGCTTCAGGAGGACGTATACCCCACCGACTATGAGCGCTACGTCTACTATCAGACTCCCGGCATCGAGGAGAGCATGGAGGAGCTTTGCCTGAACCTGTTTGCCTCCTTCCAAAAGCCCAACGAGGGCAAGATCCTGGCCGTGCAGGGCAACATGGCCACCACGGCGGGCGTCGCACGCTTTGCGGGCCTGGAGCGGGCGCTGGAAAAAACGCCCGGCGTGGAGCTGCTCGCCGCGCAGGATTGCAACTTTGAGGTCGCCGCCACGCAGGCCGCCATTACCACCTGGCTGAGCATGTACGATTTCGACGAGATTGACGCCGTGTGGGTGGATAACGACGAGAACGCCATTGCCGCCATCGAAGTGCTTACCTCCTACGGCTACGCGGGCAAGGTGGTTACTACCGGCTTTGACGGCACATCCACCGCCGCGGCGGCCATCAAGGCGGGCACCATGTTTGGCACGGTTTGCTCCAACGCGCAGCTTCAGGGCGGCCTGGGGGCCTCCTACCTTTACGCCGCTTGGAACGGCGACGTGGATATCAAGCAGGTTCCCGCGTCCGAGCGCATGTTCTATACTGTGACCTCCGTTATCAACCCGGAAAATATCGACGCCTATATCAGCGACTATATCGAGGCAGGCGCGCCGGATATTGACTGGCTGGATTACAAGCAGCTCATTCTTTCGGAATATCCCGTGGAATGACCGCCTGACGCCCGGTCGGCCGGATGCTGAAGGGCTGTTAAAAACCGCTTGTCCGCGCGGAAACCGGTCTTCCATGGCCGGCCCCGCGCGGACAGGCGGAGGGGGAACCGCGGGCCGTTTGAAATGGCGAAGAGCTGGAAATTCTGATATTGGCGGGTGATGGCGCATGTATTTAAAGCCGGAAAACTCCCTGACCCTGGCGCAGGAGGCGGAGCGCAGGGCCGGTCAAAACAAGGTCAAGCTGCTTTTGTTCAGGGTGATGCCGCTGGGCATCCTGGTACTGATGATCGTGCTGTTTAGCGCCGTCAATCCCAGATTTCTGCGCCTGACCAATATTTATAACAATATCCTGGATACCGTCGCCGTGCCCCTGCTGCTGGTGGTCGGCATCACTCCGGTGATTTTGATGGGATGTATCGACCTTTCGCTGGAGGGCGTGACGGGGCTGTCGGCGTGCGTGCTGGGCGCGCTGATTGCCAACACCAAAAATGCGAACAATCTGGGCGTTCTCGCAATCGTGGCCGCGCTCGCGGCGGGGGCCCTCGTCGGTTTCCTCCAGGGCGTCATCCATGTACGGCTGAAGCTGCCGACGTTTATTGTGACGTTCGCCGTTGGCTATATCTGCAAGGGCGTGGGCCTGCTGACCTATATGGGCGTGCCCGGCACCATCACCGACGAGGCCTTCCGCGGCATTTACTACGCAAAGCTGCTTGGGCTGCCGTATACCTCCTGGATCGCCTTCGCCGTTTTCCTCCTGGCCGTGCTGATTGAAAAATTCACGCGCACGGGGCGCTATATCTTCGCCATCGGCAATAACGAGGAAATTGTGAAAATGGCCGGCGTGAACATCGGGCGCGTCAAGGTTCTCGTGTTTAGCTGGTGCGGGCTTTGCTGCGGCTGCGCGGGCGTGGTTGCCTCAGCCAAGCTTGGGTACAGCATTATGTCGCTGAGCTCCGGCACGCTCTTTCCCGCCCTGACGGCCGTGGTCATCGGCGGCACGCTGCTTACGGGCGGCGTCGGCGGGGTTTTCCGCAGCTTTATCGGCGTGCTGATCGTATCTGTCATTAACGCGGGCATGATCTTCGCGGGCATCGCCTCCACCTGGCAGCAGGCCGTGCAAGGCGCGATTGTGCTGGCCGCGGTGGTGATCGCTTCGCTGGATTCCCGAGGAAAAATCGTCAAATAACCCCCGGGGAAGGCCGTAAAGGAGGTTTGGACACGATGAATACTGGCAATGCGGCGCCGGTGCTTACATGCAGGGGAATCCGGAAGGAATTTGACACGACGGTCGCGCTGGACGACGTAAGCCTGGAGATCAGGCCCGGCGAGGTGGTGGGGCTGATCGGCGAAAACGGCGCGGGCAAGTCTACGCTGCTGAAAATCATCATGGGCTTCCAGCCGCAGACGTCGGGAGAGCTGACGGCGCACGGCAAGCCGTACAAGCCCAAAAGGACCACGGACGCCAACCGCGCGGGCATTGGGATGGTGTTTCAAGAGCAGTCCCTGCTGAGCAACCTTACCGTTGCGCAGAACATCTATTTCGGCCGCGAAAAGCGCTTTCAAAAGGGGGGCGTGATGGACTGGCGGGCCATGAACGCGGCGGCGAGGCAAGCGCTCGAATATATTGGAAACCCGGATATTGCGCCGGGGAAAATGGCGCTGGATTTCAACTTTTCGCTCCGGCAGCAGATAGAGATTGCCAAGGTCCTGAGCACGGTTCTGGATTCGGGGGCGGAGCATGGGCTGATTATGTTTGACGAGCCTACGTCCCTTCTGTCTGAAGCCGAGGTGGAGGCGCTGTTTGAGCAGATTCGGAAGCTGAAGGCCCAGGGGCACTCCGTAATTTTCGTTTCCCACCGGCTGGACGAGGTGCTTAGGATTACCGACCGCATCTACGTATTTAAGGACGGGCAGATGGTGGGCGAGCTGCCCACCTCCGGCGCGAACGAGATCAAGCTGTACAAAATGATGGTCGGCAAGGATTCCGGCGGCGAATTTTACCGCGTACAGGAGCAGGCGGAGCCGAAAGACGAGGTGCTTCTGGAGGCAAAGGGCCTCGGGCTCCGGGGCGTGTTCAAGGATGTATCCTTCGTGCTCCGCCGGGGCGAAACGATTGGTATTTGCGGGGTGATCGGCTCGGGCAAGGAGGAGGTTTGCGGCGTGATCTGCGGCGATCAGCGCCAAACGTCGGGGGAGCTCCTGGTTAGGGGGAAAAAGAGGCGCTTTTCCTCGCCTTACCGGGCAAGACGCTGCGGTATTCTTTCGGTGCCCAAGGAGCGGCGCACGGAGGGCATGGTCGGCATCATGTCTGTGGAGGACAACATTGCGCTGTCCTCGCTGGAGAAGCTGTCCCGGCACGGCGCGCTGCGCGGCGGCGCTGTCCGCGCACTGTACGAGGGCTGGAAAGAACGGCTCAGGATCAAGTGCGCCGGCCCCCGCGAGTTTATGCAGGCGCTGAGCGGCGGGAACGCCCAAAAGGCGGTGTTCTCCCGCGTGCTGGCCTCGGAGTGCGATATTCTGGTGCTTAACCACCCCACGCGCGGCGTGGACGTTGGAGCGAAGGGCGATATCTACGCCCTGATTCGGGAACTGGCCCGGCAGGGCAAGGGCATTGTGCTGCTGTGCGACACGCTGGAGGAAACCATCGGCTTGAGCAACCGCGTGCTGGTGATGAAGGACGGCTTTGTAACCAGCGCCCTGGAGGCCGGGAGGGATGCCAAGCCCTCAAAGCTGGACGTTATCGAGCACATGATGTAAGGGGAGGCAGGCATAGTGGAAAGCAAGAGGCTATCGCCCAGGCGCGCCATCTCCGCGCATGCGGGCAGCGAATGGTTTAACGCCGCAAAGTCCGTCCTGGAGCTGGCGGCGCTAGTCCTGGTGATTACCCTTCTCAACCGCTCCTTTTTATCCGCGTCCAATATCAAAAACCTCTTGGACGATATAGGCCCCATGCTGCTGATGGCGCTGGGCGCGTCGCCGGTCATTCTTTTGGGCAGCACGGATTTATCCATCGGCGCGGTGGCCTCAATTTCCTCGGTGGCGTTTTGCAAGCTGGCGCCCTCGCTGGGCTGGTGGACATACCCCGTGGTGGTGGCGATTGGCGGTTTTTCCGGCTTTGCCATAGGGTTCCTGAACGCGAGGGTCAAGGTGCCGTCGTTTATTTCCAGCCTGGCGTTTATGAGCATCTGGTCAAGCCTTGCCTTGGTGATGACCAGCGGCAAGGGCTCGTTGCCGCTTGCCAAGCCCGGCTGGTACCTGATGGAAGCCATGAGGCAAAGAATTTTCGCGTGGCTGCCCGCGCTTGTGCTACCCGCGCTGCTGTTTCTGGCGATATACCTTTACATGACCCGGCATACGCGGCTGGGCAAGCAGATTTATGCCATCGGCGGCAACGAGCGCGCGGCCCATATGGCGGGTATCCCCGTGGCGGGTACTAAGATCGCGGTGTTCACGCTGGCGGGGGCGTTGTATTCGCTGGCCGGCATTATGTACACGGCCAAGCTGCTCAGCGGCAGCCCGGACCTGGGCAACGATTTTACGCTGTTGACCATCGCGGCCATCGCCCTGGGCGGAGCGTCTCTTTCCGGGGGAAAGGGTTCCATATTGGGCGCGGTCGTCGGTACGTGCATCGCCGCGGTCATCAACAACGGCATGACCATGATCGGCGTGGGCACATGGTGGCAGCGGGTGGTATTCGGGCTGGTTATCCTGGTTGCCGCCTACATTACCTCCGACAAGAAGCTGAACCAATCCATCATTGTAAAATAAGGGGTGAGCCCAATGAAGGAAAACAACCGGTGGGACCGCGCGCTCTTTGCCGAGCCGCCCGTGGAGTACCGGCCCGTCCCCTTCTGGGGATTGACGAAGGAGCTGCGGGAGAAAGAGCTTTTGCGCCAGATCGAGGAAATGAAGGACAAAGGCTGGGGCGGTTTCTTCATGCATGCCCGCTATCCTCTCGTTACGCCCTACCTATCCGACGAATACATGGAGCTGATGCGCAAATGCGTGCTCAAGGCGAAGGAATTGGGGATCAAGGCGTGGATTTACGACGATCATCCGTGGTGCTCCGGCTCCGCGGGCGGTCTGACGGCCTCCATTAAGAAGGAATACCGGAGCAAAGCGCTGGGACTGAATGTTCACCACCGCCTTACGCCCATCGACCCCGGCGAGGCCATGGGGTATTATGCCCTGGAGCTGGACCATAACGGCGTGCCCAAAACCGTGCGGAGGATTGACGACCCCGAGAACGACCATGGCCGGGAGCGTTATTTCCTCCATTTTTACCGCTTCACGGAGCCGCTGCTGCCGCATTATGAGCCGGGTTTTTTCGACGACTGCGTGGTGCACGGCTTCGCGTCGGCGGACAACCTGAACCCGGAGGCGGTCCGGCGCTATATCGACGTGACCTATGGGCGTTTTGAGAAAACGGTGGGGGAGGAGCTCGGCAAGACGCTGATGGGCGGCTTTTCCGACATGCCTACCTATAACTGGAATTACAGCACGCCGCATCCGAGCATCCCATGGACAGACGGCTTTGAGGACTATTTTAGGAATAAGTTCGGCTATGATCTCGTCCCGCGCCTGCCCGAGCTGTTCTATGATGTGGGCGAGGATTTCAGGAGGGTGCGCTGCGATTACTGGAAGGCGGCCTCGGAACTCTTTGCCGAATCGTTTACCAAGCAGCTTTACGAATGGGCGGACCGGCACGGATGCATCTATTCGGGCCATTACTGGGGAGAAGAAACCCTGCATTGGCAGATTCCCTGGTGCGGCGATGCGATGCGGCACTTTATGTACCAGCAATATGTGGGAATGGACCACAGTGTGAAAACCATCGAGGATCCGGCAGGCGTCAAGCAGGCGTCCTCGGCGGCGGAGCAGCTTGGCAAGCCGCGCATGATTGCCGAAAGCTACGGGCTGTCGGGCAACGGGCTCAGCCATAAGCAGCGTAAGTGGATTGCGGACTGGGAGTACGCGCTGGGCGCGAATTTCCTGGTTCCCTACATCGCGCAGTATTCGCTGGAGGGCCGCGCCAAGCGGGACGAGCCCGCGAGCATCTTTGTGCAGCAGCCCTACTGGCCTTATGAAAAGCCCATGTATGACTATTACGGCAGGCTGAGCTACGCGTTGACGCGCGGCAAACGGGTGGTCGGCATCCTGCTGATGCAGCCGCTGGAAACCGCCCGCACGCTTTACACGGCAAACAAGTACGTCTCCCACTGCTACCGCCCGGACGGTACGTACTTTGAATCCGCCAACGCGGAGCTTTACGAATACAACAACGCCTGGATGGCGTTGAACGACCGGCTGCTGGCGCTCCACCGGGATTATCATATCGGCAACGAGGCGATCATGGAGAGGTTTGCACGCGTGGATGGACGGCTGCTGGCGGTGGGCGAATACGCTTACCCGGTGGTAATTGTGCCCGGCAGCGCGTCGTGGTCCGCCTCCACCAAGAAGCTGCTGGACGAATTTGCCAAGAACGGGGGAACCGTTATCGCGGTCCGGCCCCTGCCCACTTTGGTGGGGGGCGTGCCGTGCGAGGCGGTGCTGCCCGAAAGCGCCGTCGTAATCGGCAATGGGGAAGGCGAGCTGGAAAGGGCGCTGGACGCGGCTTTGCCCAAGGATGTGGAGATGATGAACTGCGGCGACCTTTTGTGGCATCACCGCCGGACGGAGGAGGGGGACCTGTACTTTGTGGCCAACACCAGCCAGACGGAGAGCTACCCGGGCATGAAAATTGCGCTGCCCGGAGACGGGCGCCTGGAGCTGCTGGACGCCTTTACCGGCGAACGCTTCCGTTTGCCGGGCGCGCGGGAAGGGGGAAAACTCCGCGTTTCGCTGGACTTTGAGCCTGTGCGCTCCTATCTTCTGGAGCGGGTGAAAAAGGAGGACCCCGCCCTGCCGGCGTACCGGCCCATGCCCCGAGCCTTCGACCGGGAGCTGGAGCTGGAGGGCGCCTGGGAGGTCTCCGCCAAGGATGATAACGCGCTGGTGCTGGATTTCTGCGATATTCAGGTTGGCGGCGTGCGCGGCGAAAACCTGCCCATGCATCAGGCCCAACAGATGGTGCAGCAGGGCGGCGTGGGAACGCCCTATACGCTTTGGTTCCGCTTTACGGCGGATGAAATTCCCTCCCGGCTGCGCCTGGTGGCGGAGCGGACGGAACGGGCCGCTTATGCGCTGAACGGGCAGGCGCTGGACTTTTCCGGCGGCGGCTGGTGGGTGGACCCGGCCTTCCGCACGGCGGAGATTGCGCGGGCGGCGCGTAAGGGCGAAAATCTTTTGGAAATCAAAGGCGTTGTGGGCGTGGATACCGAGCTGGAGAGCTGCTTTGTCATTGGGGATTTTGCCGTGAGCACGTTTGGGGGCCTGCGAATGGGAAGGAAGCCCGCCCTGGCGCAGGGGCGCGACGTAACGGCGGAGGGCTATCCATTCTTCACGGGAAGCCTTCGGCTGTGCAAGACCGTCCGCATAGAGGCTGTGGGCGCGCGCGCGTACCTGAGGCTGGACCGCGTCGACTGCACGCTGGCGCGGGTTTGGATCAACGGCGAAAGCGCGGGCTTCCTGGCGTGGGAGCCGTATTGCGTGGAACTGACGCCGTGGCTGCGGCGGGGGGAAAACCGGCTTGAGATTGAGCTGATTACCACGAGGAGGAACCTTCTGGGGCCGCACCATTACAAATTCCGCGAGCAGGAGACGTTCAGCGTTCCGGCCCGCTGGATTAACGAAGCCTATTGGATGGACGAGTATTACTTTGCCCCGCTGGGCGTCCAGGGCGCCCGGATTGGCTTTGCGGGCGCCTGACCGGCGAAGCGGGAGCACAAAAAAGAGGGCTTCCTCAAGCAAGGGGAAGCCCTCTTTGCCGCGGCCTTTGCCGCCCCGCGCTTATCCCTTTACCGCGCCGGCCGTCAGGCCCTTGATGAACTGCTTGCTCATCAGCAGGTACAGGATAATAACCGGGAGCGCGCTCAGCGTAAGCACGGCCAGCACCTTGCTCCAGTCCGTCTGATATTGGCCGAAAAGCCTGGTGACGCCTAAAAGCAGCGTCTTTGACTTTTCATCGCTGATGAAGATGAGCGGGAACCACAAATCGTTCCAGAAGGGCACAAGGTTATAGATCGCCACAGTCGCCATCGCGGGCTTCAGCAGCGGAAGCACGATGACCCGGAATACCTTGAAGCGGCTTGCTCCGTCAATGAAGCCGCTCTCTGTCAGCTCTCCGGGCACGGTTCGCATAAACGCAGTGAGCACAAACACGGAGATGGGGATGCCCATGGCCGAGTAAATGGGGATCAGGGACCAGACCGTATTCAGCCAGCCGAGGCCCTTGATAAGCTCCAGCAGCTTGATCGAGGCGATCTTGATGGGCAGCATCATGCCCGCGATCATAAAAAAGTACAGCGCGGAGGACAGCTTCCCTTTCCAGTTAGCCAGCGCGTAGGCGGCCAGCGCGCCCACCAGCAGCACGATCAGCAGCGACAGCACAACGGCTATCAGGCTGTTTTTAAAATAGCCCAGGAAGTCGCCGCTTTCAAGAACGGCGGAGTAGTTTTGAAAATTCCACTTCTCCGGCAGCCAAAAGGGGTTTGAATAAATGGTGTAGCGGGTTTTAAACGAATTGATTACCAGCACCCAAATGGGAAACAGCGCCACAAGCGACCACAGCGCCAAAACGATGTGGGAGGGGATGTGCATGTTGGCGATTTTCATGGATTTGCCGCGCCTGGGCTTTTGAACCACGTTTGCTTTTGCGTCCATTTTAATCGCCTCCCTGCGTTTTAATGAGGGTCGGGATGACGCAGATGGTCAGCATGACGAAGATGATGGTTGCGATGGTCGCGCCCATGCCGGGGTCGGCGATGGCGACGGGATGCTGCCCCGCGATGCCCACGCGGTAAAACAGCGTGCCGATCAGGTCCGTGGCATAGCTGGGCGCGCCGTCGGCCGTCTCCATGGCGTAAACCACGTCGAAGGCGTTGAAGTTGTTCACGAAGGTGAGGATGGCCACGATGCCGACCACGGGCCGGATGAGCGGCAGCTTAATATGGCGGAACACGTGCCAGCTATTGGCGCCCTCCAGGCTGGCGGCCTCCACCAACTCCTCGTTCACGCCCTGGAGCGCGGCGACAAACATCATCGTCGGGATACCCACCCACTGCCAGCAGCTTACCAGCGCGACGCAGGTAAGCGCCGTCTCCGGCTGCCCCAGCCACGGCTGCGCCAGGGCTCCCAGGCCGATGCCTCTGAGCAGGTCGCCCGTCCATACGGGGCTTAAAATCAGCTTCCACAAATAACCGGTCACCAGTACGGCGAGCGTGGCGGGCAGAAAAATAATGGTCTGGTACACGCCGCGGCCGCGCATGGTACGGTTGGTCAGCATGACGGCAAAGGTGATGCCCAGCACATTTTGCACGAGCATATGAATCAGGAAGAAATACCAGGTATGGCCGAAGGCGCCCCAGAAGCGGGAGGCGTTTTGGGCGTCGGTAAAAAGGCGTACATAGTTATCAAACCCAACATAGGTACGGTTGGTGGCGCTTCCCGTAAAAAGCGATAGCCGGATAGAATCCAGCAGGGGCATGGCCATAAAGACGACATAAATGATAAGCGCGGGCAGCAGATATAGCATCCAGTACCACCAGGCGGGGTGAAGGCTGCTGCCGCTGCGGGAACGAAGGCCGCGGGTTGCTTGCATGAGGCTCCCCTCCTCAAAATAGGAAAGTACGGGCTGCCGGACGACGTCCGGCAGCCCGCTCGGGGCGTCGAAAAAGCTCGCCTTTCGGCGATCTTTTCCGCCGAAAACTGTCGGAAACGTTTCGGCTAAAGCCGTAACTCCCCGCCCGCCTGGGTGCTGCGCACATCGAAAGCACCGGATCAATTGCCGACCGCAGGTCAGCCAGGCGATACGATTTCATTTGGAGGGGCCTCGCCCCTCCAAGCCACTCCCAAATGGGTTTGTCAACGGTCTGTACGGGCTGCCGGACGACGTCCGGCAGCCCGCTGGCGCGCTTGCGCCGGGTTGGCGCTTACTTTGCGCCGTAAAGGGTGTTGTACTGCTCAACCATCTGGTCGGCGGCGGCGTCGGGGGTCAGGTCGCCGGTCAGCACCAGGTTAACGGCGTTGAGCATCGGGTTGTAAAGCTGGCTCAGCACCGGGAACACAAAGCGGGCGTCGGTCACGCGGCCCTCGTTGAGCTTGAGGAAGTCGTTGACGTGGGGGTCGTCCAGCGTGATGCTGAAGTTCGCCAGCGGGAAGTAGCCCTTGGGGAGATTAGCGCTGGCGGCCGTCACGCCCTCTTCGGTGCACAGCCAGGCCAGGAAAGCCTTGGCCGCCTCAACGTTGGCGCCGGCGGTGTTGTAGGTGATGGCCAGGTCGGGATGGAAGCAGATCGCGGTCTCGCGGCCCTCGGGCGCGGGAATCGCAAACACCGTCCACTCGAAATCAACGTCGTCATAGATGCCGGCGGACCAGCTTCCGTCCACAAACATCGCCGCTTTGCCGGTGGCGAACAGGATTTGGCTGTCGTTATAGGTGACGGCCTCGAAGCCGGAGGGCAGGTAAGGAGCGAGCTTGGCGACGTCGTTCCACGCGGCGAGCATGTTCTCGTCATTCATGGGCGTCTCGCCCGTTTCATACTTTGCGCGGCTTTCCGCGCCGCCGATGTAGTTGGGCAGCATGCCGCAGAACAGGCACTCCAGAATGTCCCACTGGTCGGCGATGCCGTTGGCGAGCGGCGTGATGCCGGCGGCCTTAAGCGTCTCGCACACGGTCAGGAACTCTTCAAAGGTGGCGGGGACCTCGAGGTTGTTGGCGGCGAAAATGTCCTTGTTGTAATACACGCCATGGCTCACGCTGGCAAACGGAACGGCGTACATTTTGCCGTCGGCGGTCTCCCAGGGCTGGAGGCTGGTGGCGGAGAAGTTTTCCTTCAGGCCGGGAATGTCCGTGCAATCGCCGGAATGGCCCGCCTCAAACAGCTCCAGACCGGTGGCGTAGGAGCGGGAATACATCAGGTCGGGGCCGATGCCGCCGTCGAGCTGTACGCGCAGCGTTGCGTTATACTGCGGAGGGTCGATGGGCTGGAAGGTAATATCAACGCCCGTCTTTTCCTTGTAAATGGACAGCAGGTTGTTCATCTGCTCCACGTCGTCGGCCCGCCAGGAGCCCAGCGTCATGCTAACGCCTTCCGCCATCCCGGCGAGGGGAAGCAGCGCGACAAGCAACGCGAGTACAAGACCCAATCCTTTTTTCATGTGGTGAAACCTCCTTTTAGTTGTCCTTCCATACTATTTGTATGGAATTTCCCTTATATGGATTATAACAGAAGCATTTAGGAATGTCAAACAAAGAAAGAAGCTGTTTCATGTCGTATTTCCATAATAGAGAATGTCGGACAAATCTTTGGTTTGACTGGGTTTTGAGGGGCGTTTGGGAGTCGTATTATCCGCAGGCAATCTATATAGTAGATATACCAAATAAGATGTATTTAGCCGAACCGGCGGGCGGGCCGGAAAGGCGGGATTGCTCCCGCGGCGCGCCTGTGATATGATGCATATGCTGATGACCGGCGGACGCTTTCGCCGTCGTCCCATTCTGACGTCGAGGTGTGCCATGAGGAAGCGTTCCAATCTGCGGCTGCTGCCCGCTGGGTTTCGCCCGCTGGACGCCGCGCTGACCTTCGCGGGGCCGCTTTTCCTGCTGTTGATGCTGGAGGGCTATTCGCGCGCGGATTTCAGCGCGGCCTTCGCGTGGATGGCGCGGGAGCCGTTTTTATGCGCGGTCAACTATGGGCTGTTTTTGGGCGTTTGCCTGCTGCTGTCCGTGATCCGGTCCGATCGTCTGCGCGCCGCGGTTACGCTGCTGCTGGCATTGCTGTGCGCGCTTATGGGGATCGCCAATCACTATAAGATTCTCTATCGGCTGGAACCGCTGCTGTTTACCGATGTCACGCAGCTAGCGGACGCCCGGGCGACGCTGACGGGGCTGGCATTTGACATTGACGGAGCGGCGATTGTGAGGGTGTGCGTGCTGTTTGCGGCCGCCATCGCGCTGTGCTGCGCGCTGCTGAAAAAAAGACAAGCCGTCCGGCCCGTCCTGCCGGCTCTTTTTGGCCTCGCGTTGCTTTGCTGGCTGCCCTTCCAATGCACGTTCGAGCTTGCCAACGGAAGCGTGCGCACCGATATGGTGGACCATGCCCGCAACGAGGGGAGCCTGTATGCGGCCGTTGCGATGGAAAACCATCGCCGGGCCCTGATGCGGTTGGATTACGACGAAACGGATGTGCGCGCGCAGTACCGCGAGCTGATGGATCAGGCCGGGGCCCGCACGGGCGCGGAGCCTGTGTCCAAGCGGCCCAATATCATTTTTGTTTTATGGGAGAGCTTTGCGGACGAAGCTTTTTTATCGCAATACCTGGACCTGACGGAGCCGCTCATGCCGTTTTATCAGCAATTAGAAAAAAGCGGCCAGACGGGGCGGCTCTATGTACCGAAGCTTGGCGGAGGCACAAGCGAGACGGAGTTTGAGGTGCTGACAGGGCTGCGCAGCAAATACGCCATCAACCCATATTCGATGGGATTGCCGCCGATCAACAGCCTGGCCTCGACGCTTCGGGCCAAGGGGTATGCCTCCACGGCCATACACTGGTATTCGGGCGTTTATTATAACCGCTATAAAAACCTGCGGATGGAAGGCTTCGACGCCTTTTATACGACGGATACCACAACGAAGGCGTTCCAGCGAACCGGCATGTTTACCAGCGACGCGGAGCATTTCCGCTCCATCATGGAGCAATTGCGGACAAGCGAGGGCCGGGATTTCGTATTCTGCCTTACGATGCAAAACCATGGAGGCTACGCATACGATGACTTCCGCAAAGCGTACGGCGCGAACGTGCCGTTTTCAAATCAGCTCAGCGCAGAAAGCGAGTTGATCGTATCCAATTACTGCTGGCTTTTACGCCAGAGCGACGACGCCCTGCGCGCGTTTATCGGGGAGCTCGAGCGCTTCGACGAGCCGGTGCTGCTCGTGCTGTTTGGAGACCATATCCCTCCCTTCGGCGCGGATGTGTTCGAGGAGCTCGGAATTACGGCGCAGGGAGACGCGGGCCATCTTACGCCATACCTGATTTGGAGCAACGCCGAAGCCCTTCGCGGGCAGCGGGATATGTATGCCTATCAGCTCGGCGCGTATGCGCTGACGCTTGCCGGCCTGAACGACGATCCGTTCCTTTCCTATGTGGAGCGATTGCGGGAGGGAGGCGTCGAGGAGGACGCCCGGTATGACTTGCTGAGCTACGACGCGTTGTTCGGGCGACAATACGCCTATCGGGAGGGAGGGCTTTCGCCGGAAAACCCGTCGTTTCAGATAGGGGGACGGATGGAGCTGACGGGCTTTGACGCGGCGGAAATCGGGGATGCCGTGTACGTGAGGCCCAGGCTGGCGATCAAGGACCAGGCGTATAAGCTGTGCGTGGACGGAGCGGTTCGGGATACATGCCGGATACAGAAAACCGGTCAGACGCTGACGCTGCAATGCGTGATGACCAATTCAAACGGAACCCGGCTGAATGAAAGCAATTCGCAGGTCTATGCCGGAACCGACGAACTGCTTAGGCAAAGCGGGGAGCTCGCGTACCAAGCGACGCCGCTTTGGGAGAGCGATTACGAGCTGACGCGGAACCTTTGGTATCAGAACTATTGCGTGTTTCAAAGCACAGAGCCGTTTGAGGCGGGGAGAAGCACGGCGGCGACGCTTGATGGGGAGGAGCTGCAATGGCAGCCGGTTTATGGCGTCGGAAAGGCGGGCCAATACGGCGTGGATGCCGACGGGACCGTCTGCCTGGCTGTGGAAAAGAGCGCTTTGCGCGAATACGGCTTAACGGGGGAGGGCCTGCGCGCCTATTTAAAGCGCCACCGGGCGCAACTGATCGTGTTTGAGGATTGATGGTTAAAGTGGATGAGTGAAAAAAGAAATAAAAAATACGAAAAAGGGGTTGACAAAAAATTGGATCAATGATAAACTAGATAAGCTCTCCATTGAGGGGGGCGTTGAACCTTGAAAACGATACAGAGAGAGAAACGCAAGAACGACAGTCAAAGAACTTGAGTGAAACGATCTTGAGGAGGGAGTAAGCGGAGAGTCCGAGAGGACAAGCCGAAGAAACCGG
>DBGEOK010000029.1:0-48451 GCA_048370855.1 Candidatus Limiplasma sp.
CCAATATACCATAAGTTTTCATGTTTGGAAAAATGATTGCCTTATAAATAAAAATGTTATCACTCCTCTTTCGTTCTGCGCCGTAGGCAATCGGTATCGGCATTCTTATTTTTACCAAAATGAATATATGTTAAAGTGTAAGCGAAACAACATTCAAGTATTTCATACGCCCAAACTTCGTGCCTTTGGAGAAGAATGCGCTTTTCTCCTTGAATTGCTTTGTTCTAAAAAAGCAAGTGATAAAAAAGCTTTCTGTGTAAGGGTTTTTCATCATATTTTTGCTTCTTTTCCACACAAGCCGCTATGGCTGCTATCCGATAAGCCCTCGCGGGCAGACGATAACGGCGAGGCGTTATTCCGTTATATCAACGCGCATCATTCTCATGATGTTCATTCATTCTTTGTAATCAGCAAAAACTCGCCGGATTATGTTCGCCTCAAAAAAATAGGGCATGTCGTCCCGACGTTATCATGGAGGCATAAAATCCTATTTACATTTGCCAGCAAGACAATTTCCGCCCATTCACATATTGACGTTACGAACCCGTTTCGCAAGTTTTATGAACCGTTTAGAGACTATCTTTTTCAATGCAAATTTGTCTTCCTGCAACATGGGATTACACATAATAATGTAACGGAAGGCTTAAACAAATATAATAAAAACATATCTCTGTTCATTACTTGCGCAAAACCAGAGGACCAGTATATACGAAGCGCTCCCTTCTATTATGACGATTCCAATATTTCACTTTGCGGTTTTCCGAGATACGACAGACTATATAGCGATCCTCAGCGAATCGTTACCATATCGCCTACTTGGCGTTCCTACCTCTTTCATGGTTTTATTGTAGAAGAAAGCAGGAGAATGTTAAACGATGACTTTGAGAAATCTGAGTTTTATCAATTTTATAACGCTTTGATCAACGACGAGGCATTATTAACGACCGCCGACAAATATAAATATAAGATTCAATTTTTTCCACATAGTCTTTTCTTCCCATATATGAACCGGTTTCAGGCAGACCCAAGAGTGTTGTTACGAGGGACTGAATCGTCATATCGGGAAGTATTTGCACAAAGCGACCTGCTGGTAACGGATTACTCATCCGTAGCTTTTGATTTTGCCTATTTGCGAAAACCTGTATTTTACACTCAGTTTGATCATCATTTATTTTTTAGTGCTGCAAACTCTTATAAACCCGGCTATTTCGATTATGAAAGAAACGGTTTTGGGGAAGTTGAATATCATTTGCAAGATACGATTGACCGGATCATCGAGTATATGCGCAGCGGATGTATATTAAAAGAAAAGTATCGACAGCGTATTGAAGATTTCTTTACTTTCAACGATAAGAATAACTGTCAGCGCGTATATGAAAGAATTTTGCAGATGGAAAAAGTGCCGGAGGGAGCAAAAAATGAAACGATTTAGTTTGTTCTTGTTATATAAACGCCGTTTCCTGTTTGAGGAGCTGGTCAAAAGGGATTTCAAGCAGAAATACAAGCGCACCGTGCTGGGGATGGGCTGGAGCCTGCTCTCCCCCCTTCTCACCCTGCTGGTGATGCGTCTGGTGTTCACGCAGTTCTTCGGGCGGGATACCCCGCATTATACCACGTACCTGTTCGCGGGCAACCTGATGTTTTCCTATTACCGGGAGGCCACCAGCGGGGGCATGAACGCGCTGGTGAATAACGCGAGCATCTTTACCAAAATTCAGGTGCCCAAATACCTTTTTCTGCTCAGCAAAAACGTTTCGGCCGTCATCAACTTCGCGCTGACGCTGGCGATTTTTTTCCTCTTCGCCGCCCTGGACGGCGTGCGCTTTAGCTGGAAATTCCTCGCCGTCGTCTATCCCATCCTGTGCCTGATGCTGATGTGTACCGGAATCGGCCTGATATTATCCGCGCTCTTTGTTTTCTTCCGGGACGTTCAATACCTCTACGACGTTTTCACCATGCTGCTGATGTACATGTCCGCTATTTTTTACCAGGTGGACGGTTATTCCCCAACGGTACAGCGGCTGTTTCTGCTCAACCCCGTTTACTGCTGCATCCGGTATGTGCGCCTCGTCGTATTAAACGGGTCGATCCCTTCCCTTCAGTATCACCTCCTTCTCCTTTCTTACGCGGCAATCGCGCTGTTTATCGGCGGGTTGATCTATCATCGGAAAAACCAAGCCTTCCTGTATTACGTATGATGAGAAAGGTCATGACAGTATGAGCGTTGTTACGGTAACGGATGTCTCCATTCGCTATATTATCGGAGATTTCAAGGATATCGGCATCAAGGAATATCTTCTGCGCCGCCTGACAGGCCGCTATGAGGTCAGGGAGTTTTGGGCCGACAGGCATATCACGTTTTCCCTGGAACGCGGCGATATGCTCGGGATTGTGGGGACCAACGGCGCGGGAAAATCCACGCTGCTAAAGGCCGTCGCCGGCATCATGGTTCCCACGGAGGGGCAGGTCAGGGTACGGGGAACCATCGCGGCGCTTCTAGAGCTGGCCTCGGGCTTTGACGGCGATTTGACCGTCCGCGAAAACACATACCTCCGGGGCGCTCTCCTTGGCTATACCCGCAAATTTATGGACGAAACCTACGACCAGATCATCCGCTTCGCGGAGCTGCAGGCCTTTGAGGAGCGGCCCTTCAAGCAGCTTTCCAGCGGTATGAAATCCAGGCTGGCCTTTTCCATCGCCTGCCTCGTCAACCCCGATATCCTGATCCTGGACGAGGTGCTCAGCGTAGGCGACGGGGCCTTCCGCGTCAAAAGCGCCGAAAGGATGAAGGAAATCCTGGATAAGGGCGTTACGGGAATCCTGGTATCGCATTCGGTTCAGCAGGTCTCGGAAATGTGCAATAAGGTATTATGGCTGGATCACGGAGAACAGCGGGCCTTCGGCGAGGCGCAGGCCGTGCTCAGCGAATACGGGGCGTTTTTGCAGGCAAAGGCGTAACGCGTCTTACGGCATTGCACGCCAAAGCGACCGCTTCGCCAGCCCCTTGCGCAAAAGCCCGCGTCAAAAATCCGCTTTCAAGCGTCGTTTGAAAGCGGATTTTTGTATTGGTTGCATCAAGGTTATTTGCAGGCAGACCGTTTGTATGACAGTCCCCGGCCCGTCATCCGCGCGGGTCGGCTAGCTGATCGAGACGCGGTCGTTGAGGCGCTCGATCAGCCCCTGGGCCTGCCGTTTCACGACCCGCCATTCCTCCGCCCTGTCGGGGTTTTGCTGAAGCTCCTCCGCGCAGCGCGCCGCCTCGTACAAGAGCTGCATGCTGCCAAAGGCCGCCCCGCCGCCGGGCAGGAGCGCCTCGCCGTGCTGCCGGGCGCCCAGCAGCTCTCCCGGCCCGCGCAGCTCCAAATCCTTCCGCGCAATTTCAAAGCCGTCGTTTGTGCTGACCAGGGCGCGCAGCCGCTCGCTGGGGCCGGCCAGCAGAAAGCACCAGCTTTGCGCCTGACCGCGGCCCACGCGGCCCCGAAGCTGATGAAGCTGGGCAAGGCCGTAGCGGTCGGCATCCTCGATAAGCATGATCGTAGCGTTGGGAACGTTGACGCCCACCTCGATCACCGTGGTCGCCACCAACACCTGCGTCTCGCCCTTAACAAAGGCGCGCAGCGTCTCCCGCTTTTCCTCCTGCGGCTGCCCGCCGTAGGTAACGCCCACCCGAAAGCCGCCAAGCGCGCCCGCGGCGAGCTCGCGGGCATGCTTCAGCACCGCCTTCAGGCCGTCCGACCGTTCGCTCTCCTCCACCAGCGGGCAAACGATGTAAGCCTGCCGTCCCGCTGAAAGCTCTTGCCTGAGGAAGCCGTACATGCCCTCCCGCTTTTCTTCCGGCACGATGCGCGTGGTTACGGGCAGGCGGCCCGGAGGCAGCTCGTCGATCATGGACAGGTCCAGGTCCCCAAACATCACGAGCGCCAGCGACCTGGGTATGGGCGTGGCGGACATGACCAGAAGGTGCGGCGTCCGCGGCCCCTCCGGCGTGTCCGCCGCCCCTTTGTTGAGAAGCGCCGTGCGCTGCGCCACCCCGAAGCGGTGCTGCTCATCCGTCACGCACAAACCTAGCTGATGGTAGCGGACGCCCTTGCCAATGAGCGCGTGCGTGCCGATCATCACCCGCCACTCGCCGCTTTCAATCCCACGAAGGGCCTCGCGCCGTTCCCCGGCGGGCAGGCCGCCTACCAGCAGCCCGCAGGAAAGGCCAAAGCGCTCAAAAAAAGGCTTCATATTGTCGTAATGCTGCCGGGCGAGGATTTCCGTGGGGGCCATGAGCGCGGCCTGATAACCCGCGCGCGCGCACAGCAGCATCGCCCCCATGGCGACCGCGGTTTTGCCGCTGCCTACATCCCCTTGCACCATGCGGGCCATGGCCGCGCTCTTTTCCATATCCGCCGAGATTTCGCACAGGGTGCGCCGCTGCGCGGCGGTCGGCGCAAAGGGCAGGGCGCGCCAATAGCTCTCCTGCGCCGCCAGGCCGCAGGACATGGGCGCGCCCCGCCGCCGCATCTCCCGGACCATGCGCACCGACGCCTGATACAAAAGCATCTGTTCAAAAGCGAAGCGCCGCCGCGCCGCCGCGACCTGCTCCATGCTTTCGGGCGCGTGCAGCGCCCTAAGCGCCCTGGCCAGCGGCCACAGGCCGCAACGCTCCCGAAGCGTCAGCGGGAGCGTTTCCGGGCAGGCGTCCTCCACCCCCTCCAGCGCCTGGCGCATGATGGAAGCGTGCGTCTTTTGCGGCAATCCCTCGATCGGCCGATAAATGGGCACGATGCGCGGCTCGTCCTCCAGGCTTGGGTTCACCAGGCGCTTCCGCCCGCCCGCCTGCTCCACCAGGCCGTACAGCAGAACCCGCGCGCGCCGGTTCAGGTTTTCGCGCATCCAGGGCTGGTTAAACCAACAGGCCGAAACGCGCCCCGTTTCATCCGTAAATACGCAGGTAACGCGCGAGGTTTTCCCAAAGCGGGACAGCCTCGCCTCCCCCTCACGCACGAGGCGCATGCCCGAACGCTCGCCCGGAAGCGCTTCCGATACCGTTTTTAAATCGCTTACATCCTTATACTGGCTGGGAACGGCATACAAAAGATCACGCAACGAGAAAATCCCCGCTGCGTGTAAGGCTTCCAATCTGGTTTTTCCGATCCCGCGAATCTCCGACAGCTCCATGCTTACTCCACAGATACCAGATAATAGTACAGCGGCTGGCCGCCCATCTGGATTTCCACATCGCAGTCGCCGTACCGCTCGGCCATCTCGTCGGTCAGGGCCTGGGCGTCGGCCTCGGCCACGTCCTTGCCGTAATAGACGGTAATCAGCTCGTCGTCCTCGGTGACGACCTCCTGCATCAGGTCCCGGGTTACGTCGTGGATATTGCTGCCCACCGTCTGGATTTTGCCGTTATAGAGGCCGATGATATCGCCCTCCTTGATATGCAAATCCTCCAGGTCCGTATCGCGCACGGCGTAGGTGACCATTCCGGTGCGAACGCGCTGGGCGGCATGCTCCATGGCCTGAGCGTTGTTTTCCGCGCTCTGCTCAGGTTGGAAGGCCACCGCCGCGGCAATGCCCATCGCAACGTTTTTGGTCGGGATGACATACACCTTTTTCTCCTCGCACAGCTCCGCCGCCTGCTGCGCCGCCAGGATGACGTTTCCATTGTTGGGCAGCACGAAAACCGTCTTAGCCCGCGTTTTTTGAATGGCCTCGGACAGGTCCTCGATGCTGGGGTTCATGGTTTGGCCGCCCTCCACCACCTGATCCACCGTCAGGTCGGCAAAAATGCGGTTGAAGCCCTCCCCAAGCGAAACCGCCACCATGCCGTACTCCTTGTCCGGCGCGCTTTCCTCGGCCTTTTTCTGCGCTTCCGCCTGGTTGTCGCGGCGCTGCTGCACCATGTTTTCAATTTTCAGGTTCACCAGCTCGCCCAGGCTCAAGCCGTAGTCCAGCGCCTTGCCCGGCTCGTTGGTATGCACATGAACCTTGACCAGGCTCAGGTCGCCCACCACCAGCACGCAGTCGCCTATACGGTTGAGCCGGCGGCGGAAGGAGTCGATATCCTCCTCCAAAATGTCGGGATAGAGGTTTTGGATCAGGAACTCCGTGCAGTACGCAAACTGGATTTCCCCCAGCGCGTTGTGGTCGTCCTCGAAGGCGGCCTCGCCGTCGCTTAAAAAATCCATCTTTTCGGCGGGCGCTTCCTCGCCGCGAAGGCAGGCGGCGTAGCCCATATAAATCAACAGCAGGCCGCGGCCGCCGGCATCCACCACGCCGGCCTGGGTGAGCGCGGGCAGCATTTGCTGCGTCTTTTTGAGAATGGCGTCGCCGGTGGAGAGTATATTTTGAAAAAGTGCGTCATAATCATCAGGAGCGCGCTCCGCCTGCTTCACCGCTTCCTCGGCAATGACGCGGGCGACGGTGAGGATGGTGCCCTCTTTGGGCTTCATCACCGCTTTATAGGCCGTCTCCGCGCCGCTTTTCAGCGCGGCGGCAAACTGCGCCGGGCTGATGCGCTCCACGCCCTCCAGCGCCCGCGCAAAGCCGCGGAATAGCTGCGAGGTAATCACGCCGCTGTTGCCCCGCGCGCCCTTGAGCGCGCCCTTGGCTACCGCCGCGGCCGCCTCGCCCGCGTTGAGGTACTCGCGCAGGTTGATCTCTTTCGTGGCCGACATCAGGGTCAGGCTCATATTGGTGCCGGTATCGCCGTCAGGCACGGGGAAAACGTTCAGGGCATCGACTGCCTCGCGGTTTTTTTCAAGCAGGGCCGCGCCGGTAATCACCATATCGCGCAGCAGGATTCCATCGATTGTTTTGGTCTGTATCAAAGGTTTTTCCTCCCGACACGCTAGAATTAGACGCGAACGCCCTCAACAGAGATGTTGACGCGGCGCACCTTCACGCCCGTCATGCTTTCCAGCTTGTAGCGCACCGTTTCCACGATGGTCTTGCAAACCTCCGCGATGGAAATGCCGTATTCGACGATAATGAACAAATCCACATCCAGCATGTCGTCCACCAGCCGGAGCTGGACGCCCTTGGACAAGTTTTCCCGCCCGAGCCACTGCACCAGCCCGTCCTTGGCGCGCTTGCTGGACATGGCGACGATGCCATAGCATTCCAGCGCGGCGTAGCCGACCACCTTCAGCATGACATCCTCGGTGATGTAGATCGTGCCGATATCGTTCTTGATTTTACATTCCATTGATTCTTTGCCTCCCAGCGCGGCGGAGAACCGCCCACAATCCTGACCCACAGGCGCATGCGCATGACAGGTCATGGTAATTATACATGATTGCGCGGGATTGCGCAACTCATTCAAGCAAGGTTTTTGCCGCCGGAATTGTTACATTTCTGTTCCAACTTTCCCAGAATTTTTCCGGATAAAAATCGCTTGCAAGCGTCCTTAACATCCTCAAGCCCATATAAATTGTCATTTATCTGTCATTTTTCTTTTCCGCGGCGGCGCATTTCTGTTTACAAAGGCGCAATATGTGATATAATAGGATGGAGTTTGCGCAGCAGCGCACGCTTGACCGCAAACGACGGTGACGCTAGGAGATGTAGCATGAACGCAAACCGGATGAAATACGCCTCAACGCCAACCTATGGCTTGCAGAAACGCGGCTTGTTTAAAAAACAGCCCGCGCAGCGGGAGCCTGAGACGCCTGATTTTTCTCAGGCGCCCGAGGGGATGACTCCGTTTCCGCCTCAGGCGGCCGCGCAGCCGCTTTTTTCCGCGCAGCGGCCCGCTCCGGGCGCTTTTTCTCAGCCGCCGCTAGCCCAGCCGGGCGCCGCTTATTCGCAGCCCTCCTTTTATCCGGGCGGCTTAAACTTTCCATCCGCGCCGCAGACCGCCCAGATTCCCTTCGCCGCGCCCAGCTTTATTCAGCCGGACATGCAGCCGCCCGTCCTTCAGCCGTCCGCCGCGCCCCGCCAGCCAAGCGCGCCGCAGCCCCTGGGCAACTCCGCGCCGGCGATCAATCCGCCCGGCGGCGGTTTTTCGCCCAGAAGCCAGGGCTATGTGCCCCCGGCCGCGCTTCAGCCGCGCCAGCAGCAGCCGGCGCAGCCCTTCATGCGCGCCGGCATGGCCGCGGGCCCCGCTGTGCAGCCCGCGTCTTATCCGGGCGGGAGCGTTTCGGGCGTTCCTTTCTTCCCGGGCGCGCAGGGCGGACAAGCCGGTCAGCCCAACGCGGGCTTTTCCCCCGCCATGCCGCAGGGAACGCCCGCTTACGCGCCCATGCCGCAGGGCGCCGGCGGCATGCAGCCGCCCCCCTTTGCCAAGCGCTCCCCCCGGCAGCCCAGCCAACGCGAGCCCCTGGACGCCGACAAGCTGTGGACGGTTTTCCTGTTTGGTCTGCTGCCGCTGCTGTTTATTCCTACCCTGTTTGTGCCCGCGAGCCTGGACGTTCTGCGTTACCTTTTTTTAGGCCTGTGCGTTTGCGGACTGGGCGGCATGTGGTACCGGCAGATGTTCACATCCGCTACGCGTCTGCTTGTGAGCGTGGTCTATGTGGCGCTGTGCATCGTGTGCGTCTCGATGATGATGCGCGCCGGCCGGGACGTGCAGCAGACGGGAGCCGGCTTAACCAACCCGCAATCGGCCCAGACGACCATCGCGCCCGACGGGGATGCGGGGCTGATGGCGGCCGCCCCCACAGAGGAGCCTCAAAGCACGCCTTCCCCGGTGGACCAGGGGCCGTCCGAGGCCGAGCAACGGCTCACGGAGTTTATGACGCTCTGGCAGGGCGGCAATACGGTGGAAATGGTCAGCTATATTCAGCCAAGCTGGGCTTCGGCGCAGGATAATCCTTCCTCTCAGCTATTCATTGTGCTGGCCAACCGCACGCCGGAGGATTTTACCATCGAGGATATCTCCGGCGCGGACGACGACAACAGCCGAACCGTGACCATGAGAGCCACCATCAACAAAAACAACGGCAAGGAACCCTCCGTGTACCGCTTTATGGTCATCATGGTGAAGGAGAGCGGGGAATGGTACGTTGACCCAAATTCCCTCGCCACCAACGACGAAGTGAAAACCGAGGATGAAAACGTGGTTAACGCCAAGCAGGTGGACGGCATGACGACCGAAGCCCCGCGCACCACCGTAACGCCGGTGCCGCCGCCGAGCACCAAGCTTTACTACAACCCCAACGGCGGTAGCTACTACCATGCGGACCCGGAATGCGAAAGCGTCCGCAAGGAATACCTGCCGTTGGCGGGCAGTTTCCTGTACAGCGAGCTGGGCGAGCATAAGAATCTGCAGCCGTGCCTCAAGTGCGGCGCGCCCACGCAGGAGCTGACAAACTAATCCGCTGAAGCGGCACGCATGAAGAAGGAATGGGTTTGGAGCATAAGACCAACGTGATGCGCATGCTGGACAGCCTTGGCGTGTTCTATCGCGCGCACGCTTACCCCGTAACCGGCGCGCCCAGCGGCGCGGACGTCGCGGAGATGCTGGAAAAGGACCCCGCCACCGTGTTTAAAACGCTTGTTACCGTAGGCGGCTCGGGCGGTCACTATGTATTCGTCATTCCGGTTTCAAAGGAGCTTTCCCTGAAAAAAGCCGCCGCGGCCGTGGGGGAAAAAAGCCTCGCCATGCTCAGGAGCAGGGAGCTGCTGCCCCTGACGGGCTACGTCCACGGCGGATGCTCCCCCATCGGCATGAAACGGACCTTTCCAACGGTGGCGGACGTCTCCGTAACGCGCTGTGAAACCATGCTTTTCAGCGCCGGTAAAGTGGGCTTTCAGGTGGAAATGCGGCCGGAGGATGCGAAAAGGCTGGTAAATTTCACCGTCGCGGATGTGGCGGAGTAAACCGTTCTCTTTTGGCTCCAAGCGTCTGTTTACAACCAAAAATTGCGGCCCGGCTCCGTTTTGACGGGGTACCGGGCCGCGTTTTTACAAAGCCGGCCGCACGTCAGCCGAAGGCGCCCTTCAGCTTGAGCGCTGTGGTATACGGCGGCTCGTCAGGGCCCGCCTCTCCGCTTTGATCCGTTCGCATGGGGCGTCCGTCCCGCGTAGCTGCCCAGCGCTTTCCTTACAGCATTCCGTGCCATCGGTTTTTTGACCGTCTCCGCTTTTTCCATTCGCCCCCGCGTTCCCTGAGCGCGATAAAGCACGGCGGAAAATAAATGATTTAGCCATGAGGATTCGTCCTTCCCGCGCGTCTAATGGGTAAGAGCTCTTGAGGGAGGCATGCCATGGCCAAAGCGACCCCCGCGAACCGCGACGTTCGGAACAATCCCCCGGTTGTCCGCGAAGCAGCCGCGATCGACCGCACAAAAAACACCCTGAAAGGCCGGATGGAAGCGGCCCGCCCCGCGCGGCGGGCGGCTGGCTGCCGCGCCTTCAACCGTCATTTGATTGGAACAGGAGGAATGGCATGAAACGCGTCGTATCTTTTCTTCTCTCATTGATTCTGCCGATCTCCGCGCCCGCCTTTGCCGGCGCGGAGAATGCGCCGTCAAGGCCCCTGCGCGTCCTTGACGCCTGGCGGGCGGCGGAAGCGTATCAAACGGCTTATCCCGACCGAGCGGTCGAGACGATCGAACGCGCCTGGGACGAGCTTGGCCATAGTGACGAGGAGGCGATCATCCGCTCCGGAGATTGGGACGTCGCCTGCGTGGATACCATGAACTACTCGCTGAGCGAATTGACCCGGCTCGGCCTGACGCTGGAGCTTGATTCCTGCGGCCCGGCCATGGCGGCGGCGGAAGGGCTCTATCCCTCCATCCGCAGCGGATGCAGCGTCGACGGCAAGCTGGTGGCGCTCCCGGCCGGGTATCTGGGCATGCTGGCATGCGGCTACCGCCTTGCCGGCACGGATTATCAGGGCAACGAGGACGCGGAAGGCGTTAAGATACGGGATCGGCTGGGCTTTACGGCAGAGGACCAGCCAACGACCTTTGCCGAAGTATGCGAGCTCGGGCTGCGCTACCTGGCGCTGGACTCCAAAACCCGCAAGGGAACCAGCTTCCTGTATTCCAGCGCCGCGAGCCAGGGGCGCCTATTGCTGGATCAAATGATTCAAATGTATATTTCGGAAGCCTCTGATGAAAACGGCGGGATAGACTTCGATACGCCGGCCTTTCGAGCGGCGCTGGAAAACGCCGCGCCGCTGCTGGAAGCGTTTGCGGCCGAGGCCAAGCGCGCCCGCGGCGCGGCCGCAGGCGGACGCCCCCTGCTGGAGGAAGCGACCGGAATACGGGCAAGCTGCCGGCTGCCCCGGATAACGGAGGGCGCGTCGTTTCCGGCGAACATGAGCGTCGTCATCGTCAATCCCAACAGCGCGCGCCTGGCGGAGGCGATCGACTTTGCCGTGGCCGCCGTCGGATGCGGCGTATCCACGCTTCCGCTGCTGCTGTATGAAAACGCCGATTACGACGCCCTGCTTCAGCAATGCTACGACGATCTGATCGCCGCGCAAATTGCCGAGGGAGAGGACGCTTCCGTCATCGCGGAGCTGGAAGCCCGCAAGGCCGCAGGCGACGAAAAATACTTTACGCCACGGAGCGTCGTGGCGCGATACGCAGAGGAGGTCGCGCCCTTTCTCAGCTTTCCGCGTTACCGCTACTTCCCCACAGACGAGGCCGTCGGCGAGTATTTGCTCGGCAAAACAGACGAGGACGGATTCATCGCGGCGCTGAACGAGCAGGCGCGAAAAAATTAAGCGCGCGGGCTTCGAGAGCGCAAGCGCGCGACGGACTTTTTCGCCTGTCTGGGCATCGCGTGCCCGACCCCGGTTGAGCCGCCTATAACCGCGCGGAGCGTCAAGCGCAACCGCAGGCGCGGAGAAGCCGGAATCAAAACCCCCGGTTGGGACGGTTCCGATTCCGGCTTCTCCGGTCAAATTCTTCACCTATGGCGAAGAGCGATAAGGCCCAAGGCGGAGGGCGGAGCCGAAAGCCCCGGAACGCGCCGCTTTGGACGCCGGCCCCGCAACGCGGAAACGTCGCTCAAAGCATGGTATGCCGCGTTCCGGGAACGGGCGCGGGAGGCTTGTTCCGCCCCCGCGCCCGCGCCGCTATTTCGCCGCGCCGCCGGAAAGGCAGTCAACCGGAATGGCGTAGTCCCACAACGGCTGCCCGGCGCCGGATTCCTCGTTGTACGGCGCCAGATAGATGACGTCCGGCCTGCTTTCCATCGCGGGCATCCGGTAGCGCACGGCCAGCGCGGACGCGCCGTCCGCCTGTTCCTCCAGCCCCGCATCCCCCTCATAAAACGTGTCCTGAAAGAGGATGGGCCGCTTGTTTTCATCGTAGAAAGCAATGAAACGGAAGATGCGCGCGATTTCCTCCAAGGGCATTTTCTTGGGGAAAATTCGAAAGGCGAACGTGGAGCTGGCCGGCGTCAGGCTCGCCTCGTCGAACACAACCCGGAAATCGTCGTTTTCCACGTCCCCGGACGGCGTAACGTCATGGAAGCCGCTCCCGTCCACGTTCAGCGTAAACGAGAATGTGAACGAATCCAAAACCTCCATGTTGGAGTGGCGGACATGGGCCTGCGCGTCGCCAATCGGAAATTGCGCGGCGGGGATGTCGGGCGAAAACGCCTCCCCGTCCGTCCATGAATAGCCGCCGTCCTCCTTTTGCGTCAAGCCGGCCCGCATTTCGGGGTTATCCTCCGTCAGCCACGTGCCGTCCACCCACACATAGCCCGATTCCTGATCCACCGGCGTGTTTCCCGCCTCCACGCAGGCGTTGATGGCCCGCCACGCGGCGGCGCTGCGGTCGTCATAGGCGTAGACGTATTCCAACTCGTTTTTGGGCGTCAGCAATACAAGACGCATCCGAACCTCCGCGATACCCTCCTTCGTCAGGCGGCGCACGGCGGCCTCGGCCGTTTCCTTCGCCCCCTGTGCCTCGTCCTTATAGTATTCAGCGTCCAGCGTGCCGGTAAAGCCGCGCGAAACGGTATCCCGCTTTTCTTCAAGCGGCCATCTGAGCCACATGTTGGCGATGTTCGAGTCGTTTATGAACAGCTCCGCGCCGTTCACGGTCACCGACTCGGTAACGATGTAAAAGTCCTTGTCGGTATCAAACCTGAGCCCGACGCTCAAATTGCGGCCGTCCAGGATCGCGTCGGTCACGGTTGTGACGACGCCCTTGGCCTCGTGGGTTAAGCCGACCGTCTGCACCATTCCGCGCTGCTCCCCGGTCGGTTCGCTTCTTTGGAACACGAAATCCAGCACGCCGCTTTGTACGGCCGCATAGGCCGCTCCCGCCAACGCCAGAATCAGAATCGCCGCCAGGATCAGCGCGGCGGCAGGCTTTGCTTTTTTCACGGTTTTAACCTCCTGTAATGTGGTCAGGACGCGGGCATGCACCATGGGAGGAACGCCGGAAAAAGCGTTTTCAAGGCGATACTCGTCCATCAGAAAGCCTCCTTTCCCAGCAGCGCGCGCAGTTGCTTGCGCGCTTCGTACAGACGGCCCTTGAGCGTGCTCACGGGGAGACGCAGCATGGACGCGATTTCCTTCAGCGAATAACCGTCCATATGATGAAGCAGAAGCGGCAGCCGTAACTGAGGCGGAAGCTCCCGCAGCGCCTGCCGCAGGCCCAGGTCGGCCGCCTCCTGGTAAATCGGCCCGCGCTCCGCCACAGCCTCGTCAAACGGAATGGTTCGATGCCTGTTTTTCCGCTGCAGGCTGCGGCATTCGTTGATGAGAATGCGCGTCGTCCACGCGCCGAAACGCTCCGCGTCCTTTAGCCCGTCCTGCTTTCGCCACGCTTTGATGATGCATTCCTGCATCGCGTCGGCGACGTCCGCGTCGTTCCAGAGAATCGCGTAAGCCGTGCGATAGAGCTTGGGCTCCAACGCGAGAATCCGTTCCTCAAATGCTTGATCGTCCACGGTACTTCCTGCTTTCCTTGGTTTCGGCATTGCAATGACATCTATTAGACGCGCCGGAGATGGAAGGGGTCAAAAAAATCGTCCATATTTTTTTCGGGTAACGTGCCAAGGCTTCCGCTTGCCGCCGGAGCGCGCCGGGCAAACGGCCTTTGGGGGAAAAAGGCGGTGGAAATGGCGGCGCGGCTGGACGGTCAGCGCCGCCGTCGTTTCCGGAAAAGGCGGCCTATCCGATGGCCGCGACAGCGTCGGAAGGGAAACGAGCGTTTTACGCCGCATGGCCGCGGGCGCATGGAGCGCTTCTTTGGTTCGCCTTTGGCGAAGGCGCGCAGACAGATTCCTTGATGATGATAGCACGAACACGCCCCAAAAGGGTCATGAGGACGGAATTTTCCCCACGCCGCAAACGCCCCGTTCGTCGGGCTTTCCAAAAGCATTACAATCGAAATATCAACCGACGCCTTCCGGTTTCTTTCCTCGGCAGGAGGAATCGGCGCGCCGCTGGTCGAATACAAGGAGCATTCCCCCAGCCGGTTCCAGCCATCGAGGAAGGCAAGCCGCTCCCGCGCGCTCAAAACGCCCGGGCGGCGCTTTGAGCGCGGGGAGCCGGAAAGACAGATCAGCCAAGAACAGGAGAATCACATCATGCTTGAATTCAAATTCGACACCCAGCTATTGATCGAAGGCCACGGCCTGTCTGAGGACGCCATCAACGATTACATCACCAGCAACCTGGCCGGCGACTGCCTGCTCGCCGTTGGGGACGAGGACCTCATCAAGATTCATTTCCATACCAACGAGCCTTGGAAGGTGCTGGAATACTGCGCTTCTTTGGGCGAAATCTACGACGTGGTGGTGGAAAACATGGAGCGTCAGGAAAACGGGCTTCAGGGCTGAGGCCGCGCCCGCCGGCCTCCACAGCCAAGCCTCCGTCAAACGGCGTTCCAGCGGCAGACTGGGGCGCCGTTTTGGTATCTTAACACCAATTTTATCAAAAAAGTCCGGCTTTCCGGGCGGGTTTGGGCCCGGAAGCCGCCAAGCCGTATGACAAAGCAAACCGCGGCGCGCAGCGAAGGGTTGGGCGTTGGGCAACGCAACCCATTCAGCCCCGCGTCAATGGAAGCGCGCAATACGAACCGGCGGCATGGCGCCCGCCGCGCCCCGGATGAAAAGCGCCCGCATTCCCCTCCTCCTCTCATGCCCGAGCGGCGTCACGCGCATCCACCGTCGCCGTTATTCACGGCGCAAAATCATTCCCCCGATGCCACTCTCCGCAAAAAACTTCCTCAATAAAGAAAAAACGAACGAAAGACTTGCCTTTTTGAATGGCGTCATGTAAAATAAAAGAGCCGTGTGCATGATGACGGTTGAATCCCGTGCGATTTCAATGCGTGAACCCTGTCAGGTCCGGAAGGAAGCAGCAGTAAGCGCGGTTTGAAATGTGCTGCGGGGCCGTTCAGCCTGAGTGCACGCGGTTTTTTATCAGTATATACGAGGGGGAGCAACGATGAATTACAGGCACGTCATGGAAACCGATCCCGAACTGTTTAAAGCCATGGCCGACGAGGTGGAGCGGCAGCGCGAGCACATCGAGCTGATCGCGTCGGAGAATTTTGTTTCCCCCGCGGTCATGGAGGCGATGGGCTCCCCGCTGACCAACAAATACGCCGAGGGCTACCCCGCCAAGCGCTACTATGGCGGCTGCCAGTATGTGGACGTGGCGGAGAACCTTGCGCGCGACCGGGCCAAGCTGCTGTTTGGCGCGGAGCATGCCAACGTGCAGCCGCACAGCGGCGCGCAGGCGAATACCGCCGTCTATTTTGCCATGCTGGAGCCCGGGGATACCGTGCTTGGCATGAACCTGTCCCACGGCGGCCACCTCACCCACGGCAGCCCCGTCAACATCAGCGGCAAGTATTTTCGCTTTATTCCCTATGGCGTGGAAGAAACGACCGGTCGGATTGATTACGACGCGGTTCGCGCCCTGGCGAGGGAGCACAGGCCGAGGATGATCGTCGCGGGCGCTTCCGCCTATCCCCGCGCCATTGAGTTTGCTACGCTGCGGGAGATCGCGGACGAGGCGGGCGCGCTTCTGATGGTGGATATGGCGCATATCGCGGGCCTGGTTGCGGCCGGCCTGCATGAAAGCCCGGTTCCCTACGCCGATTTTGTCACGACCACCACGCACAAAACCCTCCGCGGCCCCCGGGGCGGCCTGATACTGTGCAAGGAGCAGTACGCTAAGGCCATCGACAAGGCCATTTTCCCGGGCACCCAGGGCGGCCCTCTGATGCATGTGATCGCGGCCAAAGCCGTGTGCTTCCTGGAAGCGCTCAAGCCGGAGTTTCAGGCATACCAGCGGCAGATTATCAAAAACGCTAAGGCGTTGGAAAATGCTTTCCGGAAAAATGAAATCAAAATGGTATCCGACGGCACGGATAATCACCTCATCCTGATAGACCTGACCAATACAGAGCGCACCGGCAAGGAAATGGAAGCGCTGCTGGGCGAATGCAACATCACCGTCAACAAGAACACCATCCCCGGCGAGCAGCGAAGCCCCTTCATCACCAGCGGCGTGCGCGTCGGCACCCCCGCGGTCACCACGCGCGGCATGCTGGAAAGCGATATGGATCAGATCGGCGGCTTCATCAAGCGCGTGCTGGCAGGCGGCGAGGAAGCCTGCCCCGGCGTGAAGGCCGAGGTGATGGAGATGATGAAGCGCTTTCCGCTATACGAAGGCTGGCCGAATGACTGACGGCCGCGCGAACGCCTATGCCAAGGGCGTGATGGGTGAAACCGCCGCGTGCGAATACCTTTGCCAACGGGGAATGGAGCTGCTCACGCGGCGGTTCCATTCCCCGTTTGGTGAAATTGACCTGGTGATGGCGGACGGCGACGAGCTTGTTTTTGTGGAGGTAAAGGCGCGCGAGCACGGATGCGCCCGGGACGGCCTGGATGCCGTCAATCCTGGAAAGCGCCGCCGGATCATCGAAACCGCGCGCTGTTTTTTGGGCGACCATCCCGAATACGCCGCGCGGGTGACGCGCTTTGATATCGTCACGGTTACGCGGGAGGGGATACGCCATCTCCCAAACGCCTTTGAGGGAGGAGAATGGTAATCTCCTCCCTCTGGGCGTCGGAAGTGTTCGCGGCAAAGCCGCAAACTCCCCGCCCGCCTGGGTGCTGCGCACATCAAAAGCACCGGATCAATTGCCGACCGCAGGTCAGCCGGGCGAACCGATTTCATTTGGAGAAGCCTCGCCCCTCCAAACCACTCCCAAAGGCTGAGCTTCAGCGGGAGGGGACGTTGAAAGGCGCAGCTCTCCCAAGCCCGCCGCCTGAGGGCTTTGCCCTTGGAAATCCCTTTGCTTGGGCCGCGAACGCGGCCCAAGATGGGAGCAAGGGGCGGCGAAAAAGAGCGGCAGCCCGATGGCGCTGGAAATGAGCGGCAGCGTCAGGCGGGCTTTTTTAAACGGAGAGGGAGGAGAACGGCAGTCTCCCCCCTCTGTTTTTTGCGTTCCCGCGCGCCCGCGCGCAAAAGGGGCGCGCCCCTTCAGAGCTTTCTCTCTGAATCAGGCGCACCCCAGGCGAAGACTATGTCAAGCGAATCCCGCGCTTACTTGGCGGCCAGGAATGCCTCCAACTGCGCGTTGGCCTCGTCCACGATCTTCTGGATTCCGGCATCCTCCAGCTTTTGGAGGAACTCGGGCAGCACGGTGGCGGGGTCGGCCGCGCCCATGTTCAAGGTCAGCGCATAGGCTTCGGTTACGTTGACGCAAGCGGCCACTTCGTTCTGCACATTGCTGGGATCGAAGCTGAAGCCGTAGATGGGCAGCTTCTTGGAACCGGCGTAGAACTCCGCGAACTTCTGCTGGAAATCGGAGCCCTGGCCCTTCGTGGGCGGCAGGAGGGTCACGTTGCCCAGGCCGTTGGTCCAAACGGTGTACTTATTGGTGCGCTCGTCGGTAAACTCCACTTCGCCCTTGTCGTTCAGGTTGTAATGCACGCCCTCGATGCCGTAGTTCATCAGCGTCATCACATAGGGGTCGGTGTTGAGCAGGTTGAGGAACTTCATGCACTCGACCGGATGCGCGGAGTTGGCCGAGATAGCGATCATCGCGCCCTGAACGGAGGTATTGTCGATGTAGGGCTCGTTGCAGTACACATACGCAACCTCGATGCCGCGCTGCTCGGAGGTGGTAAACTCATAGCCGTACAGCGTCACTTCGGAGGAAATCAGGTACTCGGCGTTGTTCTGCGCGTTGCGCCAGGTATCGGTAGCCTGCTCGGCGATAGCCAGAGAGGGGTGGATGTAGCCGGCCTCATAGTACTCGTGGGCCTTTTCCACAAACGCTTTGTATTCCTCGGTCGCGTACTTGTTGAAAAGCTTTACGCCGTACTTGCCCGGCTCGGAAACGTTCTGCGGGTCCATGTAATACGAGAGGAGCAGGTTGGAATCGCCGTTGACGATGGGCGTGCCGGTAACCATGCGCTCCATGACCGCGCCCTCGGTGTACATGGGGTAGAAGGCGTCGCCCTCGCCGGCCTTCACCTTGGCCATGATATCGCCAAAGCCGAAGAAGTCGGTGTTCTTGATATCGTCCAGGGTATAGCCGTACTTCTCCAGAAGGGTTACGTTGATGTCCCAGCTATTGATGGTGGCGAAATCCTTGAAGCCGGGCACGGCGTAAATGCCGGCGCCGTCAGCGCCTTCCACCACGGCGCCTTCCATCAGCACCTCGGGCAGCAGGGCGGTCATTTCCTGGCCGTACTGGGCCAGCAGGTCGTCCGCGGGGTCGTCCAGGCGGACGTAAGCGCCTTCCTTGGCGTACTGGGCGTACTCGTTCTTCGTCCAGGAGCAGGTGAACATCATGTCGATCGAGCTGTCGCCGGAGTTGATGGCGTTGACGGCCTTATCGTCGAAATCCGCCCAGGTGCCCCAGATGGGCTTTACGGTTACGCCGATTTTGTCCGCCAGGTAAGCGTTGAGCTTATCCATCACGGCGGCGTCGTCGCTGACGTTGTTGCCTTCCAGCAGGATGGTGACTTCCACGGGCGCCTCCGCCAACGCGGGGACCAGGCCCAGCGTCATCATGAGCGCCAACAGGATTGCAAGGATCTTCTTCATGTTTTCTTCCTCCATCTGTTTATTCTTGTAAGCGGCCGCACGACAGCGTGCCGTCATTACCGAAGGGATGCCTCAGCCCTTGACCGAGCCCACCGTAAGCCCGGCGACCACATAGCGCTGGAAGAACGGATAGGCGCAGGCGATGGGAATCACGATGAACACGACAATGGCCATCTTCATGCTCTGACTCGGCAGGGACGCCGCCACGCGCGCGCTGTCCGCGCCGATCATGCTGCTGTTGCGCGTGAGAAACTCGGAGTTCCGCTGCATCTGCATGAGCAGGTATTGCAAGGGAATCAGCTTATTGTCCGTGATGTACAGGAGGGAGAGGAACCACTCGTTCCAGTACCCCAGCGCGGTCAGCAGCGCCACGGTGGCGATGCCCGGCTTCACAATGGGCAGGATAATTTTGACCAGCGTGTTGTACTCCCCGCTTCCGTCGATGGAAGCCGCCTCGATCAAGTCAAAGGGCACCGAGGTTTGAAAGAAGGTGCGCATGATAATGATGTTGAAGGGGCTTACCAGCATCGGCACGATGAGCGCGGCATAGTTGTTGCTTAACCCCAGCAGGTTTTTACAGATAATATAGGTGGGGATCAGCCCGCCGCCGAAGATCATGGTGAAAAAGCTGAGAAAGCTGAACGCGCTGCGGAACTTAAAATCCTTTCGGAACAAGGGGTAAGCGTACAGCACGCAGATGCTCACGCTCAACAGCGTTCCCAGGATGGTGACGTAGAAGCTGTTGAAGTAGGAACGCCACAGCACGTCGCCCAGCTTGAACACATACTCATAGGCCTCCGTCGACCACTCATGGGGAATGAAGGAGTAGCCGAAGGTTTGGATGCTGGCCTTGGACGTAAAGGAAATGATGATGACAAACAGAAAAGGCACGATGCACAGCAGCGAAAACAATCCCAGCGCCACATGAAAGCACGCCTCCGTCCGCGCGGAAACCGCGTTGGGGCGGTACTCTTTTTTCTTAGCCATATTGGGCGACCTCCTTTCTCAAGGTTCAGAACAGGCTGCAATCCTCGTCCAGCTTGCGCACGATGGTGTTGGCCGCCATGATGCACACGAAGCCCACCAGGTTTTGCAGGAAGCCCGCCGCGGTGCTCATGCCCACGTTATGGGTGGAATCGTAAGCGCGGTACACATAGGTGTCCACCACCTGCGTAACCGAGAACAGGGGCGCGGAGTTCATGGGAACCGAGTAAAAAAGCCCGAAGTCGGAGTTAAAGATCTTGCCCACGTTCATAATCAGCAGAATGACGATCATGGGCTTGAGGTGCGGCAGCGTGACGTGGCGGATTTGCTGCCATTTGTTGGCCCCGTCCACGGCGGCGGCCTCATACTGCGTATGGTCGATGCCCGTAATGGCCGACAGGTAGAGCACCGTGGAGTAACCCACGTTCTTCCATAGGTTGCAAAGCGTCAGGATCACCGGCCAGTATTGCGGGGAATTGTACCAGTCGATGGGCTTTACGCCCATGGCGCGCTGCATATGAACAAACAGGCCGCTCACCGGGTCCATAAACGCCAGCAGGAAGTAGCTTGCCACCACCCAGCTCAGGAAGTACGGGAAGAACATGAGCGTCTGGTAGCATTTGGCCAAAAACTTTTTGGTCAGCTCGCTCATCATAATGGCAAAGGCGACGGAGACGACCAGCCCCAGGATAATCCACACGATGTTGTAGCCCAGCGTGTTTCGAATCATCTGCGCGCTTTCGCTGGTGAAAAGGAACTTGAAGTTATCCAGCCCGACCCACTGGCTGTTGAACAGGTTGATCGGAAAGGGCATTTTCCTGGTGGGCACCCGGTATTTCAGGAACGACATCACAATGCCGAACATGGGCAGGTAGCGCAGCAGCAGATACCAAATCGCGCCGGGAGCCACCATTGACAGCAGCAGAAGGGTTTTCTTTCTCCCGGAATTGCCTATGGACGCGAGCCTGCCGTCCGCGCGCACCTGTCCTTCCCTCTGCTTAATCATAACCTGTACCCCTTCCGGTTTTTTCGTTCATTTCTTATCTGCATCTGTATTGTAAAGCAGGGCGTGAAAAATTTCATCGTTCACGCTTGCCTTTTTTTGTATCGGGTTGCGCAATTGCAAAAACCTGCCGGGCAGAAGGGGCAGGCGATCAGGCGGAGCCCGCGGGGACGTTCCAAATGCTGTTTTTCCGGCGGCGCGCGTCGTTTGGAGCCATGAAAACGCGTCGGAAGCCTTACCTGGCAAGCCCTTTCGGCGCGCGCCTTCCCGCCTGCGGGCCCGCCCGCCAGGCTGTTTTGAAAGCCGGCAGGGCGGCGCTTGCCGCGCGGCTCCGGGCACGGTATAATGGAGCCGCGCCAAGGAGGGTTGGAAATGAGGATTTTGATCGCCGAGGACGACCGGCGCGTGGCCGGGCTGTTAAAGGAACGCTTCGCGCGCGACCGCATCGCCGCGGACGTATGCGGTACGGGTCTGGAGGCGGTGGAGCTTGCGCCCGCCGCGCCCTATGACGTGCTTGTGCTGGATATCATGATGCCGGAGATGGACGGGCTGGAGGCCGTGCGGAGGCTGCGCGGGCGCGGCCTGAAGACGCCCGTTCTTTTCCTCACCGCGCGGGACGCGGTAGAGGACCGCGTGCGTGGCCTGAACGCCGGGGCGGACGATTACCTGGTGAAGCCCTTTGCCTATGAGGAGCTGCTCGCGCGCGTCCGTGCCCTCACGAGGCGGCCGGCCGCGCGGAGCGAAAGCCTGTTCAGCGTGGCCGACCTGACCCTTGACGCCGATGCCCAGCGGGTCGCGCGCGGCGGACAGCCGATTCGCCTGACCAACCGCGAGTATGCCATTCTGGAGTATATGATGCGTAACGCGGGCATCGTGCTTTCCCGCGAACGCATCCTGGACGGCGTTTGGAGCATGGATTATGAGGGGGTATCCAACATGGTGGACGTCTATATCCGCAATCTGCGCAAAAAGGTGGACGATCCCTATCCGACAAAATTGATCCATACCATACGGGGCGCGGGCTACGTACTGCGCGCGGAGGGTTGAGGCGGCATGGATGTCAAGCTGAAAATGGCCCTTTGGTACACGGCTTTGGCCACGGTCGCGGCGCTTGTGATCGGGCTGTTTCTGCTGGCCGGGGCGCGGCGCGTCACGGCAGGGTATTATGAAGAAACGCTCGCCTCGGTCGCCAGGCTCGCGCGGGAAGAGGTAGAGTACGAAGGCGGAGAGCTTCAAATTGACGACGACCTGAAGGACGTTCCCGACGCGCATATTTCCCTGTATACGCAGGGCGGCACGTTGATCTATGGGCGCGCGCGCTTTTCGCTTCCGTTTGAGGAAGGCGCGGTGCGGACCGAGCGGACGGACGGCGTTACGTGGTATCTTCTGGACACCCTGATGCGCTTTGACTGGCGCGGCGACGTGTGGATGCGCTGCGCGATGCGCGCGGACGCGGAGGACGCCATATTCGCGCCTGTGCTCAGGCTGGCGCTGGTGCTGCTGCCCCTCATGATTTTGTTAACCGGCGCGGGCGGGTATCAAATCGCGCTAAGAGCGTTCCGGCCGGTGGAACGCATGGCCCGCACAGCCGAGGAAATCGCCGGCGGCGGGGATCTGGGCAAGCGGGTTGCCCTAGCGCCCGGAGCGAGGGATGAGCTTGGCGCGCTTGCGCGCACGCTGGACGCCATGCTGGAACGGCTGGAGGGCGCTTTTTGCCGGGAGCGCCGGTTTACCTCCGACGCCGCGCACGAGCTTCGGACGCCGCTGAACGCCCTTCGCCTGCTGTGCGAGGACGCGCTTTCCAGGCCGGACAAGCCGGACATGGACCCGCTGATAGAGGAAATGCTGGAACGAATCGACGGCCTGTCCTCGCTGGTCGCGCAGCTTTTGACCCTGTCGCGCATGGACGCGGACCGGATGGAGCTTCATAGGAAAGAAACCGATCTCTCCGCCCTGCTTGCCGGGGCCGCGGCCGAGCTGGCGCCGGTAGCCGAGGACGCGGGCGTTACACTGGAAACAGAGATCGAGCCGAACGTGACCATGCTTTGCGACGGCCCGCTGATGACGCGGCTCGTCGCAAACCTGCTTGACAACGCCATCCGATATGGCAGGCGCGGCGGCTTTGCCCGCCTGACGCTGAAAAGGGACGGCGGTGACATCCTGCTGTGCGTTTGTGATAACGGCGCGGGCATCCGACCCGAGGAGCTTACGCACATTTGGGAGCGCTTCTGGCGGGCGGACGCTTCCCGTAATTCTCCGGGAACGGGGCTGGGGCTTTCCATTTCCAAATGGATTATCGAGCGGCACGGCGGGCGGGCGGATGTGGAAAGCGCGCCCGGAAAGGGAACGAAAATTTCCATTCGCTTTCATTGATTTTTTCATTTTCCTTTCATGTGGACGTGCTATCCTGATCTTATTCCAAGAAGGAAAGGAGCCCTCATTGATGAAGAAAAGCGTTTTGTCGGCAGCGACTGCGCTGCTGCTCTGCCTGGCCCTCCCCGCCTTCGCCATGACCGACGCGGAGGTTGAAAGCGCCGCACGGGCTTATGTGCCCGCCGACGCCGTTTTACAAAAAATCAAGCTGGACGACGGGTTGTATGAGCTGAAGTTTATCGTGGAAGCTACCCATGAAAGGTTTGAGGTTCAGGTGAACCCCGCCGACGGCGGGGTGGTTGAGCTGGAAAGCGAGCTAAAGGGGGCGGGGGGTTCCAAGGCCGCCGCCCTGACCGGGGAGGAGATTGCCCAGGCGGTCCAGGCCGCCTACCCCGGAGCGGAAACGCTGAGAACCGACGAGACGGTTGACGACGGCCTCTATCGCATCGAGGTGTTTTTCCGCTCCGACGGGCTTTACGGAACCCTCGAGCTGAACGCGGAAACCGGAGCGATATTGGAACGGAAAATTTATTTCGGCAATTACCTGGAGGACGGCATGATGACGGAAGCGGCCGCGCGCGCGGCGCTGCTTTCCTTGAAGCCCGACGCGGCGATTACTAAGCTCAAGCTGGACGAGGACGACGGAGCGTATTTTTGGGAAGGCCATGCCGCGATGAACGGGTCCAAGTATGAGTTTGCCATTAACGCCATGACGGGCAGCCTTGTGGAGTGGAAACGCGACTAAGAAGACCCCGCCGCTGATCGTTCTGGCTGCAAGGAGGACAAATCCACGCCAAGGGAAGCGCCCGTGTTTGTGAGGCGCTTCCCTTTTTGACGCGCGCCGGAAGGCCGTCTGGCGGCGCATAGAGGTAACAGGCCCCTGGGAACGCCCGCTGCGCGGGGCGGCGTCGTTTGAATCCGGCTTGCCGGCAAAGGGCGCTGAAAACATAATTCACAGCCATGTGCAAATCGATTCCGTCATGAATCGCTTTTAACGCGATCCAGCGGATAAAAACGGTTGCACGGGGGCCGCGCGTTACGCTTCCGCCTTGCGATCGGGAGGCGTTCATGGTATGATGCCGTTGGTTCTTGCGCAATTCAAAACGATGAAACGGCGGTGTGACGGAATGATCGTTCGGAAGATCAAAAGCCATGAAATCAAACGGGTTCAGGAATTTTGCGCCCTTGCCTTTGAATATGGCATGAAGGATAGCGAAAAAGCCCCGGAAACGATCTATGAGGAAGTGTCGCGGCATCCGCAATGCCGCCAGGATATGCATTGGCAATCCCAGTGGGCCGCCTTTGAGGACGACGACCGAACCATGCTCAGCACCCTTACGGTCATCCCCTATCCCGCCCGTTTTGACGGGCATCCAATGCTGATGATGGGCATTAGCGGCGTATCCACGCTGCCGCAGCACCGCCGTAGGGGAGGCGTGCGCGCGTGCTTTGAGCGCGCCCTGCCCGATATGTATGAGCAGGGCGCGTCGTTTTCTTACCTCTATCCCTTTTCCACGGCCTATTACCGAAAATTCGGCTACGAGACGGCCTGCGAGCAGAACCGGTTCAAGCTGCTGCTGAGCGGGCTGCCTCAAGTCGGCGTTTCCGGAAGCTGCGAGCTGCTGGAGCCGGGCGCGGACTTGAAGGATGGCATACGCCGCGTTGACCGGGCCTGGCAGAGCCGGTACAATTTGATGGTTGCGGATGAGGATATCGAGTACCGCTGGGTGGATCAGGCCAATCCCTTCCGGGATCAGGAGTATACCTACCTTTACCGCTCCGCTAACGGGGAACCGAAGGGCTACGTTACCTTCCGGCTGGAAAAGGACGGGGCGGACCGCAACCTGTTCTGCCCGCGCATGCTCTTTACCGATACGGAGGGCTTTTACGGGCTTCTCAGGCTCATCCTGAGCCTGTCCTCCGACCATCGCTACGTCATTTTTTCGCTGCCGACGGACATCGAGCTGGCGCCGCTGCTGCCCGAATGGAGCATGGGCGTCGTACAGGTACAGCGGGAAATGATCGGAATGGCGCGCGTCGTCAACGTGGAAAAAGTATTGCGCATGGCGCGCACGCGCGGCGAGGGCACGCTGGTGCTGGAGATCCGCGACGGGCAAATCGACCAAAATAACGGCCGCTTTGAGATCCGTTTTGGAAACGGCGGCATCGGCGCGGTTGAGCGGGTGTCAAAGACGGCGGACATTGAAATGGGCATCCAGGATTTTTCCCGCCTGATCGCGGGCCGGTATGGGATGGACGCGCTACCCTGTCTGCCCGGCATACGCATGCGCTGCTCTCCCGAAATAGCCGCGAAGGTCTTTTTTCATAAACCGTTGTTCATCAATCGGTACTTCTGACGGAACGGCGGAGCATCGAGGCATGGGTATCAACGATCATCGAGCGGCTGATTGCGCCTAAACCCCTGCCGAACGCTTTTGGTCATGGCAAACCGGGTATTGAGAAGGCGCAAAAAGCTTTGAGGCGCTTTTGCCGGCGAAACATGCAAAACGGGCGTGGTATCCGCGTCCCGAAGGATGGGGAAAGCTTCGCATTTTGCCATGGAGAGCGGGGCGCTCGAGGCATTGCATGCAGGTGAAACAGAAAAGCCTTGGGCGCAAGCGCGTTCCGGCTTGCGTCCAAGGCGGATGGCCCGGGATTGGCAAAGGGCTTTCGTTGACTTGCATTCGACCGTCCGCCAGAGGGCGGGGGCCGTCGGCGTCCCGCTTGCTTGACGGCCATCCGAGCCGACGCGGCGCGAAAGAAACGGAGCGGCCAAAATTCCCTACCCCCGAAGATACGCTTCCTGCTCCGGCGTCAGCGCGTCGATGCCCACGCCCAGCGCGTGGAGCTTGCGGCGCGCCACGTCCTGGTCGATATCCTCCGGCACGGGATAGAGGCCCGGCTCCAGCGCCTGCCCGGACCGCGCCATGCGCACGGCGCACAGCGCCTGAAGCGCAAAGCTCATATCCATAATTTCAACGGGATGCCCGTCTCCCGCGGCAAGGTTCACCAGCCGCCCCTGGGCAAGCAGATAGACGGTCCTTCCGTTTTCCAGGGTAAAGCCCTCGATATTCCGGCGGATGGCGGCGCTGTTCCCCGCCATTTTCCGCAAGCCCGCCACGTCCACCTCCACGTCGAAATGGCCGGCGTTGCACAGTACCGCCCCGTTCTTCATCAGGAGCATGTGCTTGTGTGTAATCACGCCCTTGCAGCCCGTTACGGTGATGAACAGGTCGCCAAGCGGCGCGGCCTCGCTCATGGGCAGCACGGTAAAGCCGTCCATCACGGCCTCGATCGCCCGCACGGGGTTGATTTCGGTAACGATTACCTTCGCGCCCAAGCCCTTGGCGCGCATGCTGACGCCCTTGCCGCACCATCCATAGCCCGCCACCACGACGGTGGAACCCGCCACGGACAGGTTGGTGGTGCGCATAATGCCATCCCAAACGCTCTGGCCCGTTCCATACCGATTGTCAAACAGGTGCTTGCAGTCCGCGTCGTTAATGTTGAACATGGGAAAGCGGAGCGTGCCCATCCGCGCGCGGTTGCGCAGGCGGACGACGCCGGTAGTCGTTTCCTCGCAGCCGCCCAGAAGGTTTGCGGCCCATTCGGGATGCTCCTCATGCAAAATCTGCGCCATATCCCCGCCGTCGTCAATGAGCACCTCCGGCCTGACGGCAAGCGCGCGGCAAAGGTAGCCATGGTATTCCTCCGCGGTACAGGCATGCGTGGCGTACACGGTCACGCCGCTTTCCACCAGGGCCGCGGCCACGTCGTCCTGGGTGGAAAGCGGGTTGCTGCCGGTCGCGTACACCTCCGCGCCCGCCTGGTGAAGCGCCTGCGCCAAATAGGCGGTTTTCGCCTCCAGATGGACGGACAGCGCGACTTTCAGGCCCCGAAGGGGCCTCTCCCGGCGAAAGTCCTCCGCGATGCCGTTAAGCACCGCCATATGGCGCCGCGCCCATTCAATTTTCTGCGTCCCCTGGGCGCAAAGAGAAGCGTCTCTAATAATAGAAGCCATATCGTCACCTCGTCAGCAGTTGGCAGAGGGGGTAGTAGAGAAACGGAACCAGGATGGCGGGCAAAAGGTTGGCGACTTTGATGTCCTTATCCAAAAGCATGTTCAGCCCAATCCCCACGATCAGCAGACCGCCGACGGCGCTCATCTCGCCGACCACCGGGTCGTTTAACAGCGGCGCGACGGCGCTGCCCAGAAGCGCGATTGCTCCCTGATAGACCAGCACCGGCAGCGCGGAAAGCATCACTCCCGCGCCGAGAGAGCTTGCAAACACCACCGCGGCAACGCCGTCCAGCGCGGATTTGGCGATCAGGGTGGAATGATCCCCGCGAATGCCGCTGTCCAGCGCGCCGACCACGGCCATAGCGCCAACGCAGAATACCAGGCTCGCCGTGACAAACCCTTTGGCAAAAGCGTTGCCCGCTTCCCCTCCGCGGGAAAGCCTGCGCTGGGCATACGCGCCCAGGTCGTTCATCCGCCGGTCCAGGTCGAGCAGCGAACCGGCGACGCCGCCCAATACCATCGACAGGATGACAAGCAGGGTGTTTTGGGTTTTCAGGGCCCCCGCCAGCCCAATCAAAACCACGCTGAGGCCGATGCCTTGCATGACGGTTTGAGATACGCGGGGCTTCATGCCCTTGCGTAAAAGCAGCCCCAACGCGGACCCCAGGAGGATGGCCGCGCAGTTGATAAGCGTTCCAATCATATCATGGCCTTTCCTTTATCGGCATGCCGCGTAAAAAAGAAGCTGCCGCGCTATGGAAGCGTGACAACTTCTTTTTTTTCACGAGTTTAGGGGGTTACTGCGCGGCGGCGGCGTCCACAGGGTATACGCTGACCTGCTTCTTGTCGCGGCCCTTGCGCTCAAAGCGCACGATTCCGTCCACCTTGGCAAACAACGTATCGTCGCTGCCAATGCCGACGTTCAGGCCGGGATGAATATGGGTGCCGCGCTGGCGCACCAGGATATTGCCCGCCAGGGAAAACTGGCCGTCCGCGCGCTTGGGGCCAAGGCGCTTGCTCTCGCTGTCGCGGCCGTTACGGGTGGAACCCATTCCTTTTTTATGGGCAAAAAACTGAAGATCCAGTTTCAACATAATGATGTCCTCCCATCAGATAATTTGTAGGTATTGGGGATATCGCTCCGCTATATCCTGAAAACCCCGCAGCGCGGTTTGCAGAATCACCCTCGCGTCGTGCTCCCGCTCCCTCGGAAAGCCGGAGGGAAGGGCGACGGAAAGCTCCGCCGGCTGGCGGCTTTGCCTGACCAGGGGCCGGATACCCGCTACGCTTTCCATGGCGTTGGCGCAGGTGGTAATCAGCACGCTCGCGGCGGCGCAAACGATATCCTCGCCCTCAGGCGCGTAGTCCGCGTGTCCGCTGACCCGAAGGCCGCTTACCCCGCGGTCGTCCCGCCACACTTCCACGGTCGTCATCTTCAGCCGACGGCGGTGATTTCCACCTTGGTATACGCCTGGCGATGCCCGGCCTTACGGTGATAGTTCTTCTTGCTCTTATACTTGTAGATGATGATTTTCTCGCCCTTGACCTGCGCGAGCACCTTGCCCTCGACCTTCGCGCCCGCGAGCGTCGGCGTGCCGACCTCGACGCCGTCCTCCGAGCCGAGCATCAGCACCTCAAAGCTGACCTTGCTGTCCACGTCCTGGTTCATTTTCTCCACATAGATCACGTCCCCCTGGGACACACGGTATTGCTTGCCACCGGATACGATTACCGCGTACATGGCAAAGCACCTCCTGAAACAATCTCGCCAAGCGCAATGGGCGGCGCGTTTGCGCGCTTAAAAGCCCCGCTTGAGCGGCTTACCGAATAAAGTTAGCATAAAAAGCGCGGTATGTCAATGATTTTCATGAATTTTGCGCGCAAACGGCCTTCCAAAACGGAACCATGCCGGGCCTGCCCGCGGCGCGCCTCTTTATTCAATCGGAATCTCGGCCGCTTGGGCCACGCCGTACAGGTAGGCGCGGAAGGAACGGGAGAAACCGCCCGTCACCTGCTTTTGGAACGAGCCGTCCGGTCGGTCCAGCTCCTTTTTGACGGCCTCCCGCAGCGCGCGGCGGGTGTGGTCGCTTCTGAGCCTCTTTTCCAGGTTCGCGCGACGCAGAAGAACCGGGATTTTTGCCTTCATCAGCGCGGCGGAAACCGCGCCCCATCCAAACACGGACACGATCGCCCCGATCAGAATGCCCGCCAGAAAGCCGCCGGGCCCGGCGGCGACCAGCGCCACGCCGCCGCCTCCGCACAGCAGGCCGGCCAGCACGCTCACAATGGCGCCCAGCACCGTGCCGATGAGCGGGAAGCCCATCAACTCCCTTGTATCCAGGGCGACCGCGCCCGAGCCGGTAGCGGCGAGGTTCAGGCGCATCTCCTTGCGCGGCACGTCATAACGGTCGCAAATGGGGTCCACAATGGATTGAAGCCGGACCGTCAGGCCCTCCACCCATTTGGCTACGGCGGGAGCGAGCGCTTCCTGAGCCAGGGAGGATTCCAGCACGCGCGCCATGCGTTCCCCCATTCGGTCGTTCATTTCTTTCAGCGTATCCAGCTCGCCGGAGCGCCATTTAGCGGCGATGGGAACAGCGGCTTCCTCCAGGAGCAATTCGGTTAAGATGCGGGCCACGCCGGGCGTAAGCGACGGCAGCGCCTCGCGCGCGATAGCGGCGACGCGGTCGTCCGTCACCTCGTCCTGGATGGCCTGGCGGAAAGCGCGGAGGTTTTCGTCAATCCAGCCGGCATAGCTCAGCCCCTTGGCAATGGAAAATTCCGGTTCGGGGCAGCAGACCACGGCCGCTCCCTCAAACGCCTCCCGGCACAGCTCGCGGAAGAAAGGCATGCGCGACGCGCCGCCCGTCAGCAGCACCAGCTTGGGCGGTCGCTCCGAAGTAACGCGCACGGCGTCCTCCAGCGCGGCCTGAACCGCCTCGGAAAAGCTGCGCCCGCCCAGCCCGGCCAAGGGCTCGTCCACAAGGCTGGCGGCTTCCGCCGCGTCCAGCCGGAGCTGGAGCCTCTGAACGCCGTCATAGCAAACGCGAAGCTGTTTTTTGACGCACACGGCGGGATCAGAGGATAGGCGGGAAAAAAACTCCTCCTTCACACGCCGGGCTTCCAGCTCGCAAAAGCTGTACCAGCTCCGGCTTTCGGCAAACACCCGGCCAATGGCCTCGCGGTCCCGGCTGTTATGGACGGCGCGGCGCAGAAGCTCCGCGTCCAGCAGACCGCCGCCAAGCGTGACGTCCCCGAAGGTGCCCACGCCCGTTTCCCGTCCCTCCACGATATACGCAAAGTCCAGCGTGGAGCTTCCGATATCGATGACCAGCGCGCTCTGGTTGAGCACGTCCACATCCAGGGCGACTGTCTTGGCGTACTTGGCATACAAAAACGCGGCCCGGGATTCCGAAATGACCTGCGGGGCCGGAACGCCCGCGCGGATCAAAAGGTCGCGGTAGCGCGCCCGGCACGCCGCGTTCCAGCCCGCGGGACAGCCGACCACAAAACGGTCGTCCGCGCGCAGCGCGCCGGCATCGTTCAACTCCCTCAGCACGCCGCGCACAAAGCGCACAATATCCTCGTTGCTGGCTGGGTCGTAGGTAAAACGGCTCTTAAACCGCACGCTCAAGCCGTCGGCGAGCGCGTCCGTACAGGCCCGCTCGCCCACCACAATTTCGCCGCCCACGGTCCCCACGGCGGTCAGGAGGCTTCTGACTCCACACAGCGGCAGGATGACCGGCTCGATGCCGGAGCCCTGTTCAAACGCGGCGACGGCGCTTTCGCCATCGCCCATGTCAAAGCCGATATAACGCATGATAACTCCTTATCAATCAAGCGGATTTCGTATGGCCGAGCCCGGGGCAAGGGGGCATCCCATGGCATGTCAAACAGAGGCCGGCAGGAATCGAACGCGGATATGGCGGCCCATGCCCGTCCTTTTTTCCGCCGCGCTCAGGCAACCTCCGTGCGGACAGCCGCCGTCCCGCGCCGAAGCAGCCGGAAATCCTCTATGGAAACGATGGCGGGGGACAGCGTGCGCGTCTCGGTCTTGCTGGGCAGCGCGGTAAAAAGACGGCGGCTGTCCTCGCTGTAATCCAGCGCTTTCAGGCCCATGCTCTCCAGCATCTGCTTGGCGGCCTCCTCAGCCGGCCCCCGCGCCTCGTCCTCGCACTCATAAAGCGCTTCCAGGAGATTGGCCACGCGGGAGAGCGTCATCGTATCGGCGCATTGCCCGCCGCCGCGAAGCTGCTCGTTCAGGTACGAAAAATCGTTCAAATAGCGGTCCATCGCGCGAAGCTGGCCATCCAGCAGGCTAAAAAGCCGGTCCACATCGGGCCTAAGGGTGACGCGGGCCTCGTCCTGGCTGGGGGCGGAAGCGGACGTCCGCCTTCCGACCAGCAGCGCGGCCGTACCCGCGATTAACGCGGCGAGCGCCAGCGTCCAGCCCAACCACAGTCCCTTTCCATAGGCGTACAGGCCCGACAGGACCTGGAGTATGGCCGCAACCAACCACAGCGTCAGCGCGCCCTTTGGCTTTTTTTCGGCTTTCATGGACTGCGGCAGCCAGACGGTCCCCGCCACCGGCGCCTCCAGCAGCCCGGCGGACGACTTGACACAGCTAAAAAGCACGCCCGCTTGCTGGCGAAGCGCGTCGTCCTCCAGGCCGGCCAGCGCGTTTTGCTCGGTTTGCAGCAGGGCGTGACGCACGGCGCGCACCACGCCGGGCAGCTCTGTCTGGCCCGCCAAATCGGCGCGAAGGGCATCCTTCTGCGTTTCCCAATGTTCAAAAACCGTCATATCCACAACACCTCACGGGGCGATCTTTTTCTTTGAAGAGGAGGACTTGGCGGCTTTGGAGCTGGCCACCTTTGAGGATGTCCGGGGCTTGGATGAAGCGCGCTTGGCCGGCGATGTTTTTTTGGCCGAGGAGGATTTTTGCTTGCCGGTCTTTTGGGCCGTGGCCGACGCCTTGGCATTGCTCCCGCCCAAGCCGGTCAAATCCTGAACCGCGTCCCCGATTCCTTGCAGAAGATCCCCTCCGTTGGCAAGGAGGCCGCCCGCGCCTTCCTTGCCGGCGGCCTCTCCGCCGAAAAGTTCCCTGCCCACGTCGGTCAGGACGTCTCCGCCGGCGTCTCCCAGCACATTGAGAAGCTTGTCCAAAACGCCCTTCCTCTTTGCCATTTCAGCATCCTCCAAGTCCGCTGCAGAAAAGCGGGGGCCGCGCGGGCATCTCCCGCGCGGCCCCGCGCTTCGTTGCGGCTCCTTACTTCCAACAAGCCCAGTATACCGTTCGGGCGCCGCGCTGTCAAGCCCGGGAGAGCTCGTGAAGCATGGAAAGCTCTTCCTCCGTCAGCTCCCGCCACATGCCGCGCGGCAGCTCGCCCAGCTTGAGCGGGCCAAAGCGGATGCGGCGTAAGAGCACCACCTGATGCCCCACCTGCTCCACCATCTTGCGCACCTGTCGGTTGCGGCCCTCGTGAATGGCGACCAGCAAATCCGTATACAGGGGTTTTACGCTCAGCAGCGTGACCTTGGCCCGGGCTGTTTTGCGTCCGTCCACCATCACTCCGCGTTCCAGTCGGCGCGCCTCCTGCTCCGTTACCCGGTTGCTCACACGCGCCAAATAAACCTTCTCCACCTCGCGGGATGGATGGAGCATGCGCTCGGTCAGCCCGCCGTCGTTGGTCAGCAGCAGCAAGCCCTCGCTGTCATAATCCAGCCTGCCCACGGGAAAAAGCCGAACGGGAAAATCCCGAAACTTGTCAAGCACGGTGGCGCGGCCCTTCGGATCGCTTGCGGTGGTCACCTCTCCGGCGGGCTTATGGTACATAATATAATATTTGCGCGCCTCCGGCACAGCCGGCCGCCCGTCTACCAGGACGGTCTGCCCCGCTTCCACCTGGACGCCCATTTCGGCGACGGTCTGCCCGTCCACGCTGACGCGCCCTTCGGCGATAAGCTTTTCCGCCGCCCGGCGGGACGCCACCCCGCAGGATGCCAGGTATTTTTGCAACCGCATAGATGCCTCCCAAGCGGCAATCAAACCGCCCGGAAACAGTATAGCGAAAAAAAGAAGGATTGACAAGCGCCAAACCGCCGGCTTATCATGGGAAAGCAACAGGACGCCCCGCTCCGGGCGCGTCGTCCTTTTTCTGCCGTCCGGCGGGTAACGCGTCCGGCAGCGGCGGGATGGAGACAGCGAAAACACGCTCGTTCCGGAGGCGGCGGCCGGGAACCGGGAGGGCTGCCGGGCGGTACGCGCCGGCATGCGGAGCCGGATGCTTTGTTAGCCCGTGCCGCGATCGTTGAAGCCCAAAGCGGCAGGCCGAGCCGATCGACCCGGACGACCGCGCGGGCAAAGCGAGGGGCGACGCCGGGCTTTCTTTCCAAAATGCCGCATGTATGACCGCAACCGGAGTGGATAGCCTAACCATCAGAAAAACAGAAAGGGCGGACTTGGCGCATGTTGAAAATAACCGGAATCAGCGGACGTGAAATTCTCGATTCCCGCGGGAACCCGACCTTGGAAGCAACCGTAACGCTTGAAAATGGCACGGAGGCCGCCGCCGCCGTCCCCAGCGGCGCTTCCACAGGCCGTTACGAGGCCGTGGAGCTGCGCGACGGGGACGAATCCCGCTATGGCGGAATGGGCGTAACAAAGGCCGCGGCCAACCTCAACGGCCCTATTCGCGAGGCCCTGCTCGGCATGGACGCGGAGGACTTCCGCGCCGCCGACCTCGCGTTGCTTGCGCTGGACGGCACGCCGGACAAGTCCAGGCTCGGCGCGAACGCCACGCTGGCGGTATCCCTCGCGGTCGCCCGCGCCGCGGCCAAGGGGCTTGGCATACCGTTGTACCGCTTCCTGGGCGGCGCTTTGGCGGATACGCTGCCGGTTCCCATGATGAATGTGCTCAACGGGGGACGGCATGCCTCCAACAATATCGATATTCAGGAATTTATGATTATGCCGGTGGGCGCTCCCGCCTTCAGCGAGGGCTTACGGTGGTGCGCCGAGGTCTTCCACGCCTTGGGCGGGCTGCTCAAAAGCGACGGCCTGGCGACCGGGGTAGGCGACGAGGGCGGTTACGCGCCCAACCTCTCGAGTGATGAAAGCGCTTTGGATTACCTGCTTCGCGCGGTAGAGCGGGCGGGATATCAGGCGGAGCGGGATTTTGTGCTTGCCATTGACGCGGCGGCCAGCGAATGGCGCACGCCGGAGGGCTATACCTTGCCGAAGCGCGGCGAACGGCTCGATGCCGAGGGGCTGATCGCCTACTGGGAAAAGCTGTGCGCCCGGTATCCGATCCGTTCCATCGAGGACGGCTTGGGCGAGGAGGACTGGTCCGGCTGGCGGCGGCTGACCGGCGCCTTGGGCGACCGTGTCCAGCTAGTGGGAGACGACCTTTTTGTAACCAACGTTCAGCGGCTTTCTAAGGGCATTGAAGGCCAATGCGGCAACGCGCTGTTGGTAAAGCCGAACCAAATCGGCACCCTGAGCGAAACCATCGACGCCGTTCAAACGGCGAAGCGGGCCGGGTATGCGCAAATCCTTTCGCACCGTTCCGGAGAAACGCCGGATACGAGCATTTCAGACATTGCCGTCGGCCTTGGCGCGACCCAAATCAAGGCCGGCGCGCCGAGCCGGGGGGAGCGCGTCGCCAAGTATAACCGCCTGCTTCAAATCCAGGCGTCTTTGGGCGAAAGGGCGCGCTGGCCGGGCCCCGGCTGTTTTCGGCAATAGCGCATGGCAAAAGGCCCCTTCCGCGCCAACGGAAGCGGGCCTTTTCCCTTCCATTTCTCACAATCAAATCTCGGTTTTCCAAAAGCCGTGTTGGTTGCAATACGCATAAGCCGCAACCGGCTTATCTCCTTTCGCAAGCCGAAATTCCGCCTCCGGCTTCCCGTTCGGACTTAAATCAACCCGCTGGCTGCCCTTCTGGGTTTTTAAATAGACCCATTCAATGCTGTGCTCCTCCGTCATCGGATGGAATACGCTGCCGACCTTAACCGTAATCCGGTCCCCTTCCAGCTCTACAACCGGGAGGTGCTTTTCACGCGCTCCCTCCGTCGTATTGGGCACAAGCTCGCGCAGCTCGACGCCCTCACAGGCGAACCCGTCTTTTTCCCCGCGCATTTCCTCGATCAAAACCCGCCCCTGGTCGCATGTGAAAAATTTTGGATTATGCATTTCTTTTCCTCCATCATGTTCAATTTACCTTCCAGCTCCATTCGCCGTCGGCGAACTTCGGCCCTTTGCCCTATCATTTTCTCCCGGCGCGTCCATTTCATACATGCCGCCCGCCGGCCCGCTTGCCCCCTCATGGGCAGCCGGCCGGCGTACACCGCTTTTTCCAGCCGGTTAGGATGCAGACGGCTGATATCAGCAGCAGCGCGGCCATGCCCAGCAGCACGGGCAGATAGCTGCCCGTCAAGTCGTAAACGAAGCCATACGCCGGAATCAGCAGAATCGAGGCAAGCGGGGCGCCCATGGAAACCTTGGCGTAGATGCCCTCGTAGTCCTTTTTGCCGTAGAAGGCCAGCGTAAGGATGGGAGCGAGCACCATGACGCTGGCGGTCACCAGCCCGTGAAGAAAGGCGGAAACGCCGAACACGGCAAAGCTGTCCGAGCCAAAAGCAAATCCCGCGACGGCCAGAAAACCAACGCCGATCATCCCGCAGGCAGTCCTTAGGCTTCCGGCCCGGTCGCTGATGACGCCAATCGCAATGGAGCCGACCGCGCTTCCGACGGAGGCAAGCGACAGGGCGGTTCCTATGCGAACCGCGGGAAAGCCGAGCAGCGCGCCATACGCGGGAATGTGCTGCGTAAACACCCCAAAGCCCGTAATCGCTATCATGAAAGCCAGCAGCAAATAAAACGAGACGGAGCGCAGGGCCGTCTTTTCGTCAACCTCCACGCCGCGCTCGGGCGTTTTCGATCGCTTTTTCCTGGAAGGGCCGTCTTCGCCCCGTTGTACCGGATGATCCCGCAGGAGAAGCGTTCCCGCCAGGACGGCTATCGCGAGCACGGCTCCGCCGACCCCCAAATAGGCGTCGCGCCACCCGCTCAGCTCGATCAGCCTGGAGACAAGAGGCTGGAACGCCGCGCCGCACAGGCTTACGCAAGCCATTTGAATGCCGAGCATCGTACCCGCCTTATTTGGAAACCAGCGGTTGATTAAAATGGGGCCGAGCAGATTGACCACAATCGCCGCGCCCACTGCCTGGGGAATTGCGAGCGCGTACCAGCCGTATACGTTTTTCATCAAGCCTAAGGCGGCAAAGGAACCCGCCTGCAGCAAAGCGCCCAGCGCCGCGAGCAGGCGGGCGTCATAGCGGTGCATCAGCTTCCCCGCAACAGGCAGAAAAAGCACCAGGGCAATGGAGGAAATGCTGAAGGAAATGGAAAGGCTGCCGATGCCCACGCCCAGCTCCTGAGAAACGGGCAGAAGAAATAAGCTCGAGGTCATGTTGATGCCCCCGCCGGACGCTCCCCGAACCAGGATGACCCCAAGCAACACCCTCCACGCCGGATAGCCGCGCTTTTCCCTCACTGTCGCCTTCCCCTCCTCAATGCGCGGCCTGACCCGTGAAGCCGGCGCTTCTCTTTGGCGCGCTTTCAGCCTCTTGAAGACCTAGCCAGGCGCGTGCGCCGCTGAGAAACCGTTCCGCCTCCGTCGCCGCAATCGCGCCGTCCGCCGCGGCGGTCACAAGCTGGCGCAGGGATTTCCGCCGCAAATCTCCCGCCGCGAAAACGCCGGGAACATCCGTCTCCATCAGCCTGTTTGTGAGCACATAGCCGTCCTCATCCAGCGCCACATGGCCTTTCAGCGCCGCGGTGGAGGGCTGATAGCCGATAAAAATAAAGACGCCGAACGTGCCGTCTGCTTCCGGGGCGCGGTATTCCGTGGTTTCGCCCGTCTGGTTGTTGCGAAGCGTCACGCTCTCGAGCGCCTTATCGCCCTGGACTCTTACCAGCTCCGTATGGAACAGCACCTTGATCTGCGGGTGCGCGAGCACCTTTTCGGCGGTGGTTTTGGCGCAGCTAAAACGGTCCCGGCGCACGGCGACCGTAACCCTGCGGGCAAAGCGCGTCAGGTATAAAGCCTCGTCCGCGGCGCTGTGGCCTCCGCCGATCACAAAGACCTCTTTTCCCTTAAAGAAAAAGCCGTCGCATGTGGCGCAATAGCTCACGCCATGCCCGCGAAACCGATCCTCCCCCTCAAAGCCGAGCCTTTTGGGATTGGCGCCGTTTGCGAGGATGACCGCGCGCGCCCTCAGGACGCGTTCTCCCAGCCTCAGCTCCTTTGGGCTGCCTTTCAGGCTTACGCCGGTCGCCTCTCCCCGGATCAGCTCCGCGCCAAACGCCTGGGCCTGTTCCAGCATCCGATTGGCGAGCTCCGCCCCGGAAATGCTGATAAACCCGGGATAATTCGCAATTTCTTCCGTGATGGCGGCCTGCCCGCCTACCGCCTGCCCCTCCACAACGCCCGTTTTAAGCCCGGCACGTCCGGCGTAGACCGCGGCGGTCAGGCCGGCGCATCCGCCTCCGAGTATTAACAGATCGTAAACCGTGTCAGCCATTTTTTACTCCGTTCCTTTCACACCGGCGGGCGCTGCTCCTGTAAACGCGCGGCCCGGATGCGCTTAGCTTTTGCAAAAGCAACCGCTTTATGCCTGCGCGCCTGAGGCGCGGGCATAAAAAAAGGATTTCTTTTCACACTAGTCCTATGCGATCAGAAAGGGCGGCGAAACGATGAAAAAGCTGGAAAGCAAGGTTGTGCTGGTCACCTCGGCCAGCCGTGGAATCGGCCTGGCGTGCGCGGTCAGGATGGCCTCCGAGGGCGCCAGCGTTTATATGGGCGTGCGGCGGATGGAGGAAACGCGGGCGATATGCGAGCGTTACCGCCCCCTCGGCTACGACCTGTCGCCCGTATACTTTGAGGCCTCCCAGACCGATACCTACGCCTCCATGGTGGAGGAAACGCTGCTGCAGGGCGGCAGGATCGACGTGCTGGTGAACAACTTTGGCGTAGGGCGGCCAACGGAGGATCTCAGCCTGACGGCCGGATCTGAGCAAGCCTTTTTTGAGCTTCTCAACCTCAACCTGGGCAGCGTGTACCGGATTTCCAGGCTGGTAATCCCCCATATGATTCAATGCGGGGGCGGCAGCGTCGTCAATATATCCTCCGTCGGGGGCAGCATCCCCGACGTAACGCGAACCGGCTACGGGGTTTCCAAGGCCGCGGTCAACAGCCTGACGCAGCAGATCGCCATGCAATACGCTCGCGACAACATTCGCTGCAACGCGGTTTTGCCGGGGCTTACGGCCACCGACGCGGCGCTGAAATCCATGCCCAAAGCCTTCCTGCGCTCCTTTTTAACGCATGTCCCGCTCAACCGCATGGGAACGCCGGAGGATATCGCAAACGCGGCGCTGTTTTTTGCCTGCGAGGATTCCGCGTATATTACCGGCCATCTTCTCGACGTAGCCGGGGGGTATGGCTTGGGCACGCCGCAGTATGCGGACGCTATGAAGGCGGAGCTGGAAAATCAGGAAAACGGCTGAGGGCGGAGACGCTCGATTCAAGGCATAAACGGAAGCAGATGGCAGACGCGCGCCGGAAGGAACGCGGAGACGCGAAGCGAACGGGTATATTTGATTTCTCCACGTGGTTCCGGCTATCGCGGTCACGCCTTGCGCGCCGGACGGCGGCAAGGCGCGGTATTTTACAACGCAAAACGAGGATGGAAATGGTGGCTTCCCGCGCGTACTCCTGAACGGCGCGGAGTCGGTCCGGCGGCGGGACGATCCACGCGTCGGCGTGTTTCATATGGCACAGCCGCCTGACAGAGACGATGCTATTTAAGCATGCCGCGCATGCGCCCGCAGCGCTCAAGCTTTTTTCGGTGTCAAGCTTGATCGCAGGGGCGCGCGTCCGGCAACGTCCGGTTGCTCTGCGCGCAAACGGGCGTGTATGGCGCCCCCGCCGCGCCTCTGGTATAATAGCGGCAGGGAGGCGATGATCTATGGCGTGGACACGGCGGATCGCGGCGCTTCGGCGCGCGCGGGGGATGACGCAGGAACAACTGGCGGAGCGGCTTGGCGTCACGCGGCAGGCGGTAGCCAAATGGGAGGGCGCGCAGGGCTACCCGGATGTCGGGAGCCTGCTGGGGCTTTGCGACTGCCTGGGCGTGAGCGTGGACGCGCTGCTGCGGGGCGAGGAGGCGGCCTGCACGTCCGTACGCGCGGCGGACGATGGAGCCGAGACGGCGGCGTGGCTGCCCTTTCTTCTGCGCGCCAAGCGCGCGACCTACGCGGCGGGCGGCGCGCAGACAGCGCCCAGCAGGCCGGAATCGCACGACCTGCGCTACGAGGAAGGCAACCTTTTGTACATCGACACGTACCTGGGCGGCGAGCGCTTTGTGGGCGAGGAGGCCGTGTGGCTGACCGGCCGACCGGTCTGGTCGATGAATTACGCGGGGCGCGTCTTGGACGAACGCTTTTCCGGCCCGTTTTTGAAGGCGGCGCTGCTGCGCGTGCCGGAGGAACTGCCGTTTCGCGGGCCGCGCCTTTACCGCGAAGGAGAGATGACCTATCATTGCGGCGTGCGGGGGGATTTTTCGTGGTTTCAGGGCTGGGAGGAAATCTTTCTTAGCGCGGACAAGACCTACGAATGCGTGTTTCATGGCGGGCGGGTAATTTGACTAGGGCGCGGCTCCACAGGGGCCGCGCTCGGCATGTCGGCCAAGGAGCGGACGCTGCTTGGCCAAGTTTACGATTCCAGTTTTGCAGACGGCTTTCCGTCCGCGCGGACGACGAGACTCTTTCGGGAATCCAGGGGCTTTCAAAATAAGCTGGAAATCGAAGCCTATATCAAGCCGGCAAATTACGAAAAAGCAAAACGCGCAACTACAGGTAGGATTGCCTCAAAGCCAAGCATATGCCCTCGTTTTCTGGGTATACGCAAAAGGAGCTGCCAAACGTTAGCCTGACAGCCCCCAGCTTGTGGAAAACCCTTTTTATCGTTTGGTAGGGGTCGCGGCCCCTCCAAATGGAATCAAATCCGGCTATGCCGGAGGCGGACCCTTTGGCGGAAAAGATCGCCGACAGGCGGGCTTCGCACGCCCATCCGTAATCCGGATGGGCGGCGCTTTGTTTTGCTTAGCGGGTGAGCAACGTAACCTCCGTCTCCTTGTCGAAGAAATGGAGGTGGTTGACGTCGAACGCCACCTGAATCTGCTGCCCGGCGCGGCTGGTGGTGCGCGGGTTGACGCGGGCAACGATGTTCTCTTCCTTGCCGCTGGTGGACAGATACAGATAGGTTTCGGAACCCATCAGCTCGGTTACCTCAACGTTGCAATTGATGACGGCGTTGGGCGCGGCCTGGACAAAAACGTCCTCGTCGTGGATGTTTTCGGGCCGGATGCCCAGGTAAACTTCCTTGCCGATATAATCCTCATCCGCAAACTTGGCCAGCTTGCTGGGAGGAATGATGATCTTGTTGTCTCCGAACAGGGCGGCGACATCATTGCCGTCCTTCTCCAGCTTCACGGTGAAGAAGTTCATCTGCGGGCTGCCGATGAACCCGGCGACAAAGAGGTTGGCGGGATAATCGTACAGGTTCTGCGGCGTATCCACCTGCTGTACAAAGCCGTCCTTCATCACCACGATGCGGGAGCCCATCGTCATGGCCTCGGTCTGGTCGTGGGTAACATAGATGAAGGTGGTTTGCAGACGCTGATGGAGCTTGGTGATCTCGGTGCGCATCGCAACGCGCAGCTTGGCGTCAAGGTTGGACAGCGGCTCGTCCATCAGGAAGACCTTCGGCTCGCGGACAATGGCGCGGCCCAGGGCAACGCGCTGGCGCTGGCCGCCCGACAGAGCCTTCGGCTTGCGGTTGAGCAGATGGGAAATATCGAGGATTTTAGCGGCCTCTTCCACGCGCTGCTTAATTTCGGCCTTGGGGGTTTTGCGCAGCTTCAGGCCGAACGCCATGTTGTCATACACGGTCATATGCGGATACAGTGCGTAGTTCTGGAACACCATTGCGATATCGCGGTCCTTGGGAGCGACGTCGTTCACCAGCCGGTCGCCGATGTAAAGCTCGCCGCTGGAGATTTCTTCCAGGCCGGCCACCATGCGCAGCGTGGTGGACTTTCCGCAGCCGGACGGCCCGACCAGCACGATAAACTCCTTGTCCTCAATGTCCAGGCAGAAGTCGCTGACAGCGGTCACATTGCCGGAATATACCTTATAGATGTGATTGAGCGATACGCTTGCCATGAGAAAGCCCTCCTTTTGATGAATGCATACGTCGCTATGTCACAGAACGCTGAAGCGCCGCATTGAACTGTTTGTATTATAGCTGAAATCACAAAAATTAGATATTGACTAATTCGACTAAGATTAAATATTCCATTTGTACAGGATGTACACGGCGGACAAAATCATCCCATGTTTTATCGAAAAGATGCCTCATTCCTCGCGCAAGGCGTCCACGGGTTTCAGGCGCGAGGCGCGCGAAGCCGGCGTAACGCCAAAGAACAGGCCCACCAGCAGCGCCGAGGCAAATACCAGCGCACAGTCTCCCATCCTGACCACGGGATGCAGGCCGATGCTTCTGCCGGCGGTTCCGATCAAACCGAAACCGATGACGATGCCAAGCGCGCCGCCGACCAGCGCGTAAATTAGCGCTTCCAGCAAAAAAAGCCAGCAAATTTGCATCCGCGTGGTGCCTAACGATTTCATGATGCCAATTTCACGCCGCCTTTCCCGCACGCTGACCAGCAGGATATTCATCACGCCGATGCCGCCGACCAGAATACAGATGACGGCCACCCATTTCAGGACATCCACAAAAATGCTGATAACGCTGTTCGCCGCCTCGATTTGCACTTGCATGGTCACGGCCTGCGCCTCGGTATTCCTGCGGGTGCGCATCACGTCCACCGCCATGGCGGCGACCGATTGCGGCATGGCGTTTTTGGGCACGGTAAGCGTCAGCTCGTGCACGGTTTGTCCCATCAGCTCGCAAAAAACCTCCACCGGTACAAACACGGCCCGCGCCGCGTCCACCTGGGACATTTCGTTGCGCTGCTGGATGATGCCCGCGCAGCGAAACGGGATGCCGGCGACGCTGAGCACGTCTCCCTCGTAGGCGTCCAGCTCCTCCGCCAGGGCGTAGCCGATCAGGGCGCTGCGGCTGCCCGTTTTCCATTCCACCGGGTACAGCGCGCGTCCCGCGAGAACGCGGGTGTCCATAATGCTTAAATAATCGGGCGTACAGCCGACGATCACGCCGGTCTGACTGTTGCTTCTTAACCGGATGTCCGCGGGGGCGTATACCTGCTCGGTCACGGTGGTATCCAGCATGGAGGCTAGCAGCTCGGCGTCCCCATGCTTGAGCGCGCTTCCCTCGCCGGCCGTCAGCCATACCTTGTCGATGCCCAGGCGCGTCATTTCGCTCTCCACCTGTGATTTTCCGGCGTCTCCCAGCGTGAGCACGGCCAGGATCGCGCCGATGCCGATTGCCATGCCCAAAACCGTCAGCACAGACCGGGTTGGCGTGGAAAAAATGTTTACAAAGCTCAGCTTCCAAAGATCGTAGCGTTTCAACGCTTTTTGGCCTCCTTGACGGGACAGCCCGCATACAGCGCGTACTCGTCCGGCAGCAGCACGACGCTTTGGCCGATCAGCTTATCCGGCACGCAGACATACTGGTCGTTCCGGCGGCTTACGTCAATTTTAACGGGCGTTACCGTCCCGTTGCTGATTACCCAGAGCCTATCGCCGCTCCCCACCGCGCCAAGCGGCACCAGCGCCATATCGTCCAGCGATTCGCACAGCATCTCCACCGTGACGCGATCTCCGATTTCAGCGCCGGCGAGCTGAGCCTCCTCAGCCGGCTCGAAGGTAAGCTGCTGAACATACTGCGCCGTTTTTTCATCCATCGCCGGCGCGCCCGTGGCAACCAGCGTCGCCAGCCCCAGGCTTTCACCCGAGGCCGAACGCACGTCGGCGGGCGAGCCCGTCAGGATTTCCGCCGTGTCGTTCAGGAAGTTCACGGCGGTAATGCGCTTGCCTTCCCCCCGGACGGTGCCAAGCACGGATAAGGCGGCCACATATGCCCCCTCCTCCGCGTACACGCCGCCTACCACCCCGTCCGAGGCGGCGCGGATCTGCTTGGATTCGATACTGGCCAGCAGTTCGCCCTGGGTTTTACGCGCCTCCCACGTGCTTTGGACCGCCGCTGCCGCAATCGCGTCCGAACCCGCAAAGCCCTCCAGCGCTTTTTCCTGTTCATAGAGCATTTGGGAAAGCGACGCCAGCGCTTCCTCCTCCGCCGCGGTGTCCAGGCTAAACAGCAGGTCGCCCCGCGAAACGCGCTGGCCCTGGGCGGCATAGACCGCGCTCACGCGCCCGGCCTGGGCCGCCACGCAAGGCTGTTCATCCCGGTAGGATACCACGCCTTCCAGCAGCGTCGTTTTAATCAGCTCGCCTCGTACCACCACAGTGGTTCTGACGGGCACCTTAGGCGTAAAGGGCAACAAAAAAAGCGTAAGCACCGTCAGGGCCGTAGCCGCGATCACCAGTAAAGACGCCTTGGTTTTCGGCATGCGCGTCGTCCTTCCTTTGCGTATTTGAAGTAGATTCCCACGCCTATTGTGACCTGCGACCGCTCAAATAGCCGTGCCAAGTGCATGCAGCGCGGGGAGCATTTGACAGGCCGCGGCGCGATGGTTCATTTATCCAATCCAAATGCCTGTTCCAGGCAAAAAACGACGGCCTTTCGCCATCGTTTCAGCATATTAAAAAGGGCCGCGTCCTTTCAGGCCGGCGAAAAACCCTTGCCAACTACGCTTGCGGACAGGATTTTCCGCAAGGAAGCCTTGCTGCGCAAAGCTTCCGAACCCACCGCGCATGAGGCTGAGAGGACGCCAAAAGCGTTTCCGCAGTCTCGCGCCGGCGCGAAATAGAATGCTTTGAAGCCATCAGGGCGTTCTGCCTCCGTTTAGATGACAGTCGCAGGGTCGCGCCTGTCCGCCGACCCATGCCCCATCCTTGGGCCGCGAAAGCGGCCTAAAAAGGGATTCCTAAGGGCTTCGCCCTTAGGCGGCGGGCTTGGGAGGCGGAGCCTCCCAACGTCCCATACCAAAGCACGCCCGACCTTTTTCCGCGTATCATGGTCGTGGGGCTTACGCCCCGACCCATTTGCGCAATACGATAAAGGAGCGCTTTTTATGACCATGATCAATCAGCCGGCGACGCCCGGCGAGGGCCCCGAGGGCCTGCCGACCCCCTCGCTGCCGGATAACCAACCGGCCACGCCCGGCGAGGGCCCCGAGGGCTTGCCGACCCCCTCGCTGCCGGGCCCGACCCGGCCTGGGAATATCATACGCTACTGCCCCTACGGCTACCGCGCGGCCACGGTACAAAACAACCAAACCTTTACCGACCTGCTGCTGGAAAACAACGTATCCTATCAGGCGATGCGCAGCGCCAATCCGAACCTGCCCACCACGCGCATCGCTCCGGGCACACGGTACTGCGCGCCGCCTCCCAGCACCCGCGGGCTCTGTACCAACGGAACCACAAGCTATATTATGGGGCAGGGAGAAAGCCTGTATACGCTTACCCAGACAATCGGCGTATCCCCCGGACTGCTGCTGATCTCAAACCCGACGCTCGCGCCCAGCGATTTTGTGGCCGGCCGGGTCATCTGCGTTCCGTGACGCGTTCAAAGAGCCGTCCCGCTCCAGGACGCGCCGATTTCGGCGGCTGACGCGATTGGATCAGGCGGACGAAAAGGGTACGCGCGTCCCGGGTTCCGCAAGCCCATCCAGCCGCGCGGCTGGATGGGCTTTACCATGCTCCGGACCTAAATGCAAACGCAAGTTTGTTTTTTGGCTTTTTCCGCGCGCCGTGTCCCGCCGCGCCTTCCAGCCTATTTATTTGCGTTCGCCATGAATTTCCTTCTGTTTTACGCTGGAAACAATTACATGATGACTTTTCCGCCGATAGGGTCTACAATACAAAACACAAACATATGTTCTTTCGTGGAGGTGAGGAGCGTGTCCCGCGTGATTCTGCATTCGGACGCAAACAGCTATTATGCGTCCGTGGAATGCCTGTACACGCCGTCGCTGCGGGGAAGGGCCATGGCGGTGTGCGGCAGCGCGGACGACCGGCACGGCATTGTGCTGGCCAAGAGCGAGGCCGCCAAAAAATGCGGCGTGAAAACCGGCATGGCCATCTGGCAGGCAAGGCAGGCCTGCCCCCGGCTCCAATGCGTTCCGCCCGATTACGACCTCTATATGCATTTCAGCCGAAAGCTGCGCCGCATCTATGAAAGCTATACGGACAGGGTGGAGCCCTTCGGGCTTGACGAATGCTGGCTGGATATTTCGCAGCCCGGGATGCAGATCGAGGAGGGGGAACGCAGGGCGCAGGAGATTCGCCGGCGGGTAAGGGATGAGCTGGGCATCACGGTTTCGGTCGGCGTATCCGATAATAAGGTGTTTGCAAAGCTTGCCAGCGATTATCGCAAGCCGGACGCGGTCACCGTCATCAGCGGGGAAAACTTTCGGGAGGTCGCCTGGCCGCTGCCGGTGAGCGACCTGATCTATGTGGGCCCCCGCACGACGGACAAACTGATGCGCATGGGGGTTTGGTCGATTGGGGATCTGGCGCGGGCGGATACGGGAATGCTGGAGTACAGGCTTGGGAAGAATGGGATCATGCTGAAGGCCTTTGCGCTTGGGCTGGACCGCTCCGCGGTGCGGGCGTCGGACGCGGAGGAGACGGTCAAATCGGTTGGGAACAGCACCACGCCGCCTCACGATATTGAAACGCCGGAGGAAGCCAAGGCTATCGCCTACCTGCTGGCGGAAAGCGTCGCGGAGCGCCTGCGCGCGCTGGGCCTGAAAACCAGACAGGTATCCGTCTCCGCGCGCGGGACCGACCTCTCCAGCCGGTCTTGCCAGCGGGCGCTGGAAGCGGCGACGGACAGTACCGCGCAGATCGCGGGAGCGGCGGGCGGCTTGATAAAGAAAAAGCTTGAACGCGGCCTTCCCTTCCGCAGCATGGGAATCAACTGCGCAAGCCTGGTTCCCTTTGACGCCCCGGTGCAGATGGACCTGTTTGGGGCCGCGGAGAAGCGCCTGCGCGCCGAGCGGCTGGACAGGGCGCTGGACGGCTTGCGGTATCGGTTTGGGCACACGATCATCCGCCGGGGCGTCGTGTTGGCGGACCGGGAGTTCGCCAGGGTAAACCCGGCCGGACAGGTCATCCACCCGGAGGCGTTTTTGCGGGAGGACAGCGTGAGGTATGAGAGACCGTGACAGCCGCAACCCGGAAAAGCTCTTTGTAAAGGTGCGCGCGGACCATCTGCCGGACGGGCGGATCATCCCGCTGATGTACCGCGCGGAAGGAGGCGAGACGGTGCGGATCGACCGCATCGTCGACGTGCGGGAGGCTCCGGCGCTTAAACTGGGGGGACAGGGAACGCGCTATACCTGCCAAATTCCGCAAAATGAGGGGCGGGAAAGCGGCGCGCCCGCGCAGGAGCGCGAGATTTACCTTTTTCACGACAGGGACAGATGGTTTGTGGAGGAATAGGCGATGTGCGGACGCTACTATATTCAGGCGGACGAGGACATGGGGCGGGAGCTCAGGGCGATCCTGGCGGAGGTGGAGCGCAGGCAGGGCAATTCCGAGGCGCACGCGGCGATGAAGGTAGGCGAGATTTTTCCTTCCAATATCGTGCCCGTCATCGGCGCCGAGGGAGCCTCGCTGATGAAGTGGGGGTATTCCGGCTACAAGAACCGGGTCATCAACGCCCGGAGCGAAACGGCCTTTGAAAAGCCGATGTTCCGCAGGTCGATGATGGAACGGCGCTGCCTGATCCCGGCCAGCGGCTATTTTGAGTGGCGGCGAACGCCCAGCGGAGGAAAAAGCAAACAAAAATACGCCCTGTACCGCCCGGGTCGCCCCATCTATATGGCGGGTCTGTGGCGGATGGAGCAAGGCGAGACGCTGCCGGTATTCGTCATTTTGACGCGGGAGGCGGGGCCCGGTATCGCGGAGATTCACGACCGAATGCCGGTCATTTTGCCGGAGGGCGCGCGGGAGGCTTGGACCGCGCCCCAGGCGGACGCGGGGCGGCTGATGGAACAGGCGGTGCGGGAGATGGCGTTCAGGACGGCGGAATAGGCGCGCGGGCGGCAGCGCGGCGGCGGAAGGGCTTATGGAAACGCAAGCTTTGTCAGCCGGTATGCGCCCTGATCGATCTGGAGCACCGCCATGGTAAGCTCCAGGCGGAAGCGGCGTTTTCCGCAGCTTCCCGGGTTCAGCCAGAGCCTGTCGCCCGACCGCTCCTCGAAGTATCGGTGGGAATGGCCGCAGAGGACGATATCGGCCCCGCTCAGCGCGTCAGGCACATCCCTGCGCTGATGAGCCATGAAGAAGCCCACGCCCCCTATTTCAAAAGTCAGGCTGGCGGGAAGCCCCTCCGCCCATTCCAGGTCGTTGTTTCCCCGCACGGCGTAAAGCGGGGCGATGGAGCGGAGCGCCTGAAGGATTTCCGGCGTGTCCAGGTCGCCGGCATGGAGAATATAGTCGCAAGCGGAAAGAACAGAGACTACCTCGGCGCGCAGCAGCCCATGGGTGTCCGATAATACGCCGACCTTGAGGGACATGCCGCTTCTCCCCCTTTCAAACCAGCCCGGATGCTGGCGCCGGTTTCGGCGGGACGGCCCCGCGGAAGAACGCTGAAAACGGACGCCTCCGGCGTTGAGGCCGTCGAAAAAGCCCGCCTTTCGGCGATCCTTTCCGACGAGGACTGTCGGTTTGTTTGCGCTGGAGGCGCAAACTCCCCGCCCGCCTGGGTGCTGCGCACATCAAAAGCACCGGATCAATTGCCGACCGCAGGTCAGCCAGGCGATACGATTTCATTTGGAGGGGCTGTCGCCCCTCCAAACCACCCCCAAATAGGTTTGTCGACAAGCTGGGCGTTCCATCGCTGCTGCGGCGGCCCGTCAGCCCGTCAATGGCGAGGCGCCCTTTTGGACGCGGAGATATGCGCAT
>DBGEOK010000030.1:0-38359 GCA_048370855.1 Candidatus Limiplasma sp.
CGGGAATCACCTCGATATGCAGCCCTCCGACCCTGCTTTGCCTATGGGTGAAATGCCTTGAATCCTTCAAAGCATTCCATTCCGCGCCTGCGGCGGAATGAGACGATGGCAGACGCCGCCTCCCAAGGTCTCCGCCTAAGGGCTTCGCCCGTAGGAATAATCCCTTTTTTTGGTCGCGTTCGCGGCCAAAACCATTTGTAAAGGACTTGCGGTACGTAAACCTGGGGGCCGCCGTTTTGGACGGCGGCCCCCAGGCTGCTGATAAACCCTTTTGGAAGGCGCCGGCGGGCAGCCGTCCTCCCGCTGCGCGCCTTGGGGATCGTGTTCAGGATGCAGAAGGCGGCTGGACGAACGCGACCAGGGCATCGAACAGCGCGGTCAGCTCGGGATCGGCCAAAAGCTCGGCGGCGTTGTCTTTCGTGACTTTGCTGGAAGGATATTTGGGAGAATGTACCACGATTCCTTCTTCGATTTCGAACCGCCCATCGGTTTCCCCGTCAAGGAGGTAGAGGGAATAATCGCCCCTCTGGAGTGCGATTCCGACAATGGCGCCGATTTCCCTGTCTTTTAACAGATACCCGCCGCCCGCCACCGCCTGCCTCTGGTAGGAATCGCGCATTTGATATCTGCTGAACTGAAGGGAATACGTCGTCTCTTCGTCGCCGTAAGAAGCGCGCGCCATCATGATGTTTTCGGGGCATACGTCGATGGAAACAACCTCGCCGGGCTGGTTGTCCATCAGCGTGAAGGCAGAAAGGGCAATCTTGCACGCCTCGATTTTGCACCCGCGAAACGTTTGCGGTAGCGGCAGCGACGGGTAATGGCGCAGCGCTTCCTCAAAGGTTATCCATCGCTGCGAACCCAAGTACAGCGTATCGTCCAACAGCATCGCCTCGTTATACCCGAGCGTCGGGGCAACGGCTTCGGCGGCAGCCTCCGGCTGGCCCGCGGCGCTTTCCGCCCATTCGGCGTGAAGCCCCGGGTGTTCCAGAATAAAGCCGGCGACCCAGTCCGCGACGTTTTGAACGACGCCAAGGTCCAGGTTGTCCATGGTATCGTTGGCCGTATGAATGATACCGCTTCCGACCGTGCCGATGACCACGGAGGGAATCCCGGCCGCCTCAAACGCGATTTGATCGCCGTCGCCATAGGGTTGGTCTATCACGGTCGCCCGACGCCGGGATAAAAACGCCGCCATTTCGGCGCAGAGCGGGCGGGAGATTTCCATGGAGCTTCGGATCGGGAAGGGCGTTCCCGGCAGCCCCACGCAGTCCACGTTAAGGGTATACAGGGCCTCATACCGGGAGGCCAGCACCCCCGACAGGTCGTTCGCGCCCGTCAGGCCCGCTTCTTCCGCGTTGGTATAGGCGATTACCACGTCGTAGGGCGGCTCGGCGGCTGTCAATTGGCTGAGCGCCAAATCCACCGCCGCTACGCCGCTGGCGTTGTCCAGCGCGCAGGGTAGGCGGTTGCCCGCTTGGTCGCCGGCGCCGTCGAAGTGGGCGCTTACCACAACGGCCTTCGTTCTGTCCTTTCCGGGCAAAACGCCCGCCACATTGAAAAGGGTCAGCGTGGTTTTTGACAAGCGATGGCGGATCTCCAGCGCCTTAGCTTCGCGGACGCGCTCATAAACGGGCCGGAGCATGCTGATCCAGGGAAGGGCCGCCCCGGGATCGGCAGCCGCCTGGCCGACGCCCAGGCTGTGGAAGGGGAGGGTATCCGTCGGCAGCACCATGGTGGCAAACGCGCCGGTCCGCGGGAGGGGCGCGCCCGCCTCCGGGTCAAAAAACAATACGGCGTCGGCGTCCTCGTTTTCCGGCTCCAGGGCGATCGGGAAGGTTCCGTCGATTTCGGAAGCGGTGCTGGTGATGCTATAATCCCTGCCGTACCTCAGCGCCTCCCGGCTTCCGTCCTCCATCACGGCGGTCAGGCCGGCGTCTTCGACGACGGCGACGCCTTGTTCAAACGGGATCAGAAAGCCCTCTTGTCCTTCCAGGGGAACCAGCGCCCGGTCCTCCAGCCTTTTTGCCAGCAGCTCCGCCGCCCGCTGGTTGCCTTCCGTTCCCACGCCCCGCCCCTCATACGCGGGCTTGCAAAGCTCCCGGAGGAGCGGGATTTCCGCCTCGTCCGCCGCGCCGACGGCAAGGCGCGGCGCGCACAGCAGCGCGATCAGAAAAAGAGACTTTAGCCATCTGCGTCTGGTTCGCGTCATCTGCCAATCCCATCCTTTCCGGCCCTCACATCGGTCGATCCAGAAATCAAAAGAAACGAATGACGGCTTCCGTTCGTTTGATACGGCCCGTTTTCCGGGGGGACGCGGAGCGCGGCGCAAAGGCCCGTCGGCCGGCGGCTCCGGCTCATGCGCCCCGCATGCCTGCCCGCAGGCGTCGGGGAGGGGCCGCTTAAACGCCTTGCGGCCATTCCAAGAATAGAACGACAGAAAGGGAAGCCGACCGCTTCCACGTCATTCCATCCGCATGAACCTTGTTTTATGCACGATTGCGTCAATGAGCGCGCGCAGGCTGATTTGCTGATAGGCGTATTGCCGTACGGTATCAAGCATAGGCTCGTCCAATACCTCCCGCACATCGCTGCTTGAAATATAGACGTCGTCAACGATTTGCCGATAGCGTTCGATCGCCTCCGGGGAGAGCTCCCAACGCTCTTTTTTCTCCAGGTCGTCAAGCCATTGTTTGGTCTCCTCCAGACGCGCCTGACATTCGGCCCGCCGCGCTTCGTCTATCTCCCCTTCGTTGAGCAGGGCTTGCAGCCGCTCGGCCTCGCCGGCGGCAAATTGATGTTCTTGCTGATATCCCTCCCGTTCCTGAGGCCGCGCAAGCTCTGGCCAAAGCAACAGCCGCGTTTGGATTGGCAGGTCGTTCAGTATCGAGGCGAGATAAAATTGACCCAATTCCTTGTTCCGCGACAGTGGGTTTTGAACCGCAACCGTCAGGTAGGCGGGGTAGCATTCCTTCATCCCCGCGAAGGGTACGACAGGGACGAAGATGGAATCCGGCCTGTTTTCGTTTGTCAGGAGGTATGCGGGACTTGCCGTAGTAAACAAAAAGGGGGAACTGTCTGTGATTTCCGTATGCTGTCGTAACATCGAACACAACAAATCGCATTTTTCCATGAGCTGATTAAATAGCACTGTGTCATAATCCAGCGTACCCGAGTTGGCCAAAATGGTATAAGTATAGTTATTGATGATAAACCATGTGAGGCCCAAAGGCTGATCGGAGGCGGCGCGATCCAGCAGACGCATGCCGGTTAGGGTTCCGTCCTCATACCATAAAATCAACCGATCCAATAGCTCGAGCATGTTGGATGGAATATCTTCAGCCGAAATATCGGTTTCATCCAATATGGCGTTGCTGAATACCAGAGCCGTCCACGCGTCAAACTCCATTTCAACAGGAACGGCAAGCAGCTCGTTGCCGTCAAACAGCGCGGATGACAGGTTGGACGGCATTTTTTGTATATTTGTAAGGATGTCTTCCTGACCCGTGAGGCTGGAGCAGAAGCCTTTTTTCAAGAAATCGGCGTATCCTGTTTCAAACGTTCTAAGCATGTATACGTCTGTTTCCGTATCGTTGGCGCGAATCGATTGGCCGACCATCGCGGGCGTGAGCTGATAACCCCTATTTGTTGAAAGGACGGGAATTTCAGGATGCGCTTGGCGAAACCGTTTGGTTTCAGGCCCCTCGGGATTAAACCTTGTGATTCTGAGCCCGTCGGTTTCGCCTGCCGCGTCGAGGCTGACGATATGGCAACGCGTATCGTCGGACAGAGCCAGCCAATGCGTTGCGTTGATTGCGCAGCAACGACCGTCGAAGGCGTCGAATGAAACGGGCACATAGATTTGTTTCCGCAAATCATTTGACGGCGATAAGCAGTTTGCATAGGGGGAGATAAAGGTAATCACACTTTGGTTGCGAACATCATAACAATACGTCTCCGGAATTTTACTGACAGGCATTAAATTGGATATCTCTTTCGTCGTCACGTCATAGGTAACGATCGAATCGTTGCGGTCGCCAGCGCTTTGCCGCCGCAACCCCAGCAGCTTGCCGTCACGATATGGCATCAGATTGGAAAGGCCGCAGTCGTAATGAACGACGCTCTTTTGGCTATGCGTATCATAAATGAGAACGTTTGCGCTATCTAAAGCATCATTTTGATACTCCAGGATGATCCGGTTATTTTGCCAAAACGCCCGCCGCAAATAACCTGCCGGGGCGTCGCTTCTCGGTATTTGATAAGCTAAGGAAAGCGTTTCCTGATCGATAGCCATCTCGTAAAGATCATACGTCGTATCGGTTGCGGCCAGCGCCAGGATTGCGTTGTCATTGCTGAGCAGCATTTGTTCCACATAAATCGCTGTGGTCAATGGAGATGGGGATGACGGGGCGGTCTCATCGGGACGATACGTAAACAGCGCGCCGCCGCTTAACAATACGAAGGTATCGTCATGGGCGGCGATCGCCTCGATAGGCTCATCAAAATCCAGAGATATCCCTTGGCTCTGAGCGTTCGCCGTACCCGCCATACCCAATAGGATACAGAGTAAAACAAGAGGCAAGGCGCGGCCTTGCAAAGCGGACGTTTTCTCTTTCATGGCGATGCCTCCGATCCGGCATATGGCCTATGGAACCGTTTGCGGCTGGTAAAACAAAGCTATGGCATCTTACTGTGCTTCCCTCAAAGCAACAACGATGATATATCGCAACATATCTATTCATTTCGCGCAATATTGTAATGAAAAACTTACTTTTGTAAGAAAATTGTACCATACAATGGCGGCGATGTCAAACGGCGGCAGCGCGGCTCGGGCGTCACGGCGGTGTCGGCGTTCAGGGAAAAGCCTGCCGGATCGCCGCAACCCCGCAAAGGATTCAAACAGTACAAAAACCCAGGGTTTACGCTTTCCGCGCGTCGCTCCCTCCCAAGCCGAAGAAACCTAAAAACAGACGCTTTGGATGAAAAAGCGAGGGGAGTGAAGTTTATCGCTTTCCTTTTTCCCAATGATTCAGTATAATGTGCATGCTGCGGGCGGACGGCGGCAGGCCGCGGCGCGCGCCCCGGCAAGAAGGATGGAGGAATGATGTATGATTACATTTGAGCATGTGAACAAGAGCTTCGGATCGAAAAAAGCTGTGGATAACCTGAACCTGACAATTGAGGACGGCAAGGTGTTTGGCTTTATCGGTCCCAACGGCGCGGGCAAGACCACCACCATCAAGATGCTGACCGGCATCCTGAGGCCGGACAGCGGCACCGTAAGGCTCAACGGCATCGACATATCGCAATCCCCGATGGAGGCCAAGCGCTCCTTTGGCTTTGTTCCCGATACGTTTGACATGTACGAGCGGCTGACAGGCATGGAATACCTTCGTTTTATGGGGGATATATACGGCGTGGACGCGCGGCGGCGCAAGGAGCATATCGACCGTTACCTATCCCTCTTTGAGCTGCGGGACGCCGCCAACCAGCAGATCCGCGGCTATTCGCACGGCATGAAGCAGAAGCTGGCCATCACCGGCGCGCTGATGCACGAGCCGAGCATATGGATACTGGACGAGCCGATGGTGGGGCTTGATCCCCAGAGCGTATTTATCCTGAAGGAGGAAATGCGGCGGCACGCGGACGGCGGACGAACGGTGTTTTTCTCCACGCATGTTCTGGATGTGGCGGAACGCCTGTGCGATGAAATCGGCATTATCAATAAGGGGCGGCTGATTGCCAACGGCACGCTGGAGGAGCTGCGCGGAGGCGAGCAGGACAGCACGCTGGAAGAGCTGTTCCTGGAGCTTGTGGAAAAGGGGGAGTAACATGCTTGCCTATTTGCGGCTGATGGTTCAAAACCGCCTGGCGGGCTTTAGGCCCAAAAACCTTCGGCGGGAGGGGCGCGGCAAGGCCCGCGTGGCGTTCAGTTACCTTGGTTTCGCCCTGCTGGCGCTTTACCTGTACGCAATCATCGTCTTTTTGGAAATGGCGCTTTTTTCTGCGGCGGAGCGGATGGGCCAGCCCGGTCTGGTGGTTGCGGTGGCCTTGCTGGGCTGTACCCTTGTCACGCTGCTTTACAGCTTCTTTTATGTGGTGAGCACGCTCTTTTTCAGCAAGGACAACGGGTTTATCGCGGCGCTTCCCATTTCCTCCCGAAGCATCCTGACGGCAAAGCTGGCGACGGTGGTTGCGGGTGAAATTGGATTAACGTTTTTGGTGCTTGCGCCGCTCATGATCCGCTACGGCGTCGCGGTGGGCGCGGATGCGCTGTTTTATGTGCGCGCGCTGGCCGGCACGGTCTTTGTGCCGATGGCGCCGGTCGCGGTCTCCACGCTGCTGTCTTTCCTGCTCATCCGCGTAAGCGCGCTGTGGAAGCGGCGGGAAAGCATGACCGTGGTGATGAGCTTTGCGGTGATGATCGCGGTGATGCTGGTCAGCATGAACCTGGGCATGAGCGCGGGCATGAACGACGGCGAAATCACCTCCGTGGTGGTGAGCGTCCTCTTGGGCAACAATTCGCTGACCAACCTTGTGCTCGGCGCGTATCCGCCCCTTCAATGGATGAACAGCGCGTTGGTTGGAAGCGGATGGGCCGCCTGGGGAAACCTGCTGCTGTTTGCTGCGGTATCGGTCGCGGCGCTCGCGCTGGTGACCGCGCTGTTTGGGGGGAGCTACCTGCGCCTTGCGCTCAGGCAGGAGGAAACGCTGCGCAGGATGAACGCGGGTAAGCGCCGGATGGGCAGGGAACGCGTGCGCACGCCGTTCGCGGCGCTGTACCGCCAGGAAATACGCGACGTGCTGACCGTGCCCGTTTACGCGACCAATTGCCTGACCGGCGTGGTGATCTTTCCGGTCATGATTGTTGTGATGTTCGTGGCCATGGGCAATCAGCTTTCGGGCGAAAGCATGTCGATGACGCTGCTGGGCGGCCTGGTGCCGAAAGACCTCTACCTTGCCATCGCCACCGCGGCGCTGTGCTTTACCACGACCATGAATATGGCGGTCGCAACCGCCGTATCGCGCGAGGGCGCGCGCCACGATCTGCGCAAAACCTATCCCGTATCGGGGGCGACGCAGCTTTTGGCCAAGGTGGCGATGGGCATGACGTTTAACCTTGTGACCATCGTGTTTGCGGCGGCGGCGCTGACGTTCTTCCTTCCGGCTTTCTGGCCGCTGACGGTGCTGGCTGTTTTGCTCTCGCAGCTCTTTTCGCTGCTATGGAGCATCCTGAGCCTGCTGGTCGACGTCTATCATCCCCGCCTGAACTGGAAGAACGAGACGGAAGCGGTCAAGCAGAACATGAACGCCGTCCTGGGAATGCTTATCGGCTTTGCGCTGATTGCGCTTCTTGTGGGAGCGTTCCTGCTCGCCATGCGAGCCGGCCTGACGACCCTTTGGGCGTTGGCGTTGACGCTGCTGCTGCTTGCGCTCATCGACGCGGCGATGGTAAAGTGGTTGTTTGGAAAGGCTGCTTCCGCATACTATGTACGATAAGCTTCAAAAATATATCTTAAATGTTACAAAAGTACGTGCATTCTTAGCAATTCTGTGATATAATAGCTGCGTTGAACGATTTCACAGAGGAGCTAAGGAGGATGAACATGATTTCCAAGGCACAGGGAAAGGCTATTCCCAATAAAGTTGCCGTTACCGTTCATCCAAAGCTGTCCGCCCTGGAACGGGGAATGCTGAAATGGGCGGTTGTGGATCCCGAAGATAAGGTGCTGGACGCGAGCGTCGGAGAAGGGCTGATGGCCGAATACCTTCGACGGAATATGCAATGCGAGGTTTGCGGCGTATCCGGAAGGATGGAGGATGTGCGGCGGGCGCGAAGCCGGCTGCAAAGCTGCGATATCGTCTATGCCGGAACCGGCGATATCCCGTGGCGTGAAAATTCCTTTGACGCCGTATTTATGAAGCTCGAGGGCAATGGGGCGGACGCGCTGCCCAAAACGCTGGAAGAGGTGCGGCGCGTGCTCAAGGAGGGCGGGCAGCTCCTGGTGGGAGTGGCCTGTCCCCCCGCCGGGCTGCTGCTGTCGCCGTTCGTTGCCGACGACGGCGTAAACGGGGGTCCCGTCCCGCGCAGGAAGGATATGGTAAATTTGCTGCGCGAGCTTCACTTCGAGCACCTGAGCTGGCAGCGTACAGGGATTGCCACGGGCGTGCTGATTGGATGGAAGCGCAAGCCCTGTTTGGAGAACGCCCTGGAAGATGCGCCGGGCTCCTGAGGCGCATGATACGATACGCTGAGGGGAAGCACGGCAAAGCAGGTTTGAGCGCATAGACCGCCGCCCGATGTCGGCCTGATTCTGGCCGGCGTCGGGCGGCTTTCCTCGTATTTTGATGCGCGCGGCGTGAAACGGACGAAAGTCCCGTTGACGCCAACCTCTCTTTTTTGTGCGCCGTAAGAGAGGCGGGCGGGAACAAAACAAAGTATTCTGACATGGAAGGAGGATGGATTCATGGAATGGATCGAGAGGCTCAACGAGGCGGTTGATTACCTGGAGGAGCGCCTGGCGGGAGAAATCAGGTATGAAGAAGCGGCGCGCGCCGCCTGCTGCTCGACCTATCACTTTCAGAGGATGTTCGCATACCTGGCCGGCGTTCCGCTTTCGGAGTACATTCGGCGGCGGCGCATGACGCTGGCGGCGGCCGACCTGCAAACCGAAAAGATTATCGACGTTGGGCTGAAATACGGCTATGCCTCGCCAACGGCGTTCAATCGGGCTTTTCAAGGCGTGCATGGCGTGCCGCCTTCCCGCGCCAGGGAGCCGGGGGCCGCTCTGAAATCCTATCCGAGGATTCGCTTCCAAATAACGATACAGGGAGCTGAGGAAATGAACTACCGAATCGAGAAAAAAGCGGCTTTCCGCGTTGTTGGCGTAGAACGGAAGCTGGAGAAGGAGATTGAACGGAACTTTGAGGCGGTGCCGCAGATGTGGCAGACCGTCGCCGCGGACGGGACGCTCGGGCGTCTTGCCGGCATGATGGACGCGGAACCCAAGGCCATCCTCGGCGTAAGCGCGTGCGGCGAGGAGGAAGAATGGCGCTACTGGATCGCCGTGGCAAGCACGCGGCCGGCGGGGGAAGGGCTTAAAGAGTTTATTGTACCCGAAGCCACCTGGGCGGTTTTCCCTGGCAAGGGAACAAACCAATCCGTTCAGGAGCTGGAGCGCCGCATCATCACGGACTGGCTTCCATCCTCCGGCTATGAATATGGAAATGCTCCGGACGTAGAGGCTTATTACAGCCCCGATCCGGCAAACGCGGTATACGAGGTCTGGATTCCCGTTGTTAAGGCGAAGAAGCCGGAACAATAAATAGCCACGATGCGCGCCGCGTTTCTTTGCGGCGCGCATCGCCTTTCAGCGCTCCCGATTATATGCCGGATTTGCGCGCCTGGCGCATCTGCTGGGCGCGCGGAATGGCATATATCTTCCCATCTTTTTCAAAGCGCGCCCCGGTCTGCTTAAACCAGAACCTTACGCCGTGGCGCTCGCATTGCTCCTTTAAGCTCAATACCCAGCAAAACCGCATGAGACGGGCGTTTTCGCCGCTTTCGCCGCCCGCCGCCACCAGCTCGATGCCGTCGTCCAAATAAGGCTCCAGCGTGACGGCCTCCAGCATGGGTTCGCAAATGATTCGTTTGTGGCGGATCGGGAGCCCTTTGAAAAAGGGGAGGCGCTCGTCGGTTTTTTCCTGATTTTCACACGTCACGCCGACCGCCACGTTGGGATACCCGTCGCCCCAGTCGTCCGGAAGCCGCTCGTAAAACCGAAGAATGCGCTTTGTGATAAAGAAGAACGACAGATCCTGTCGCTCGCGCATCATTTGCCAGGCTTCGGCCCGCCAATCGTCCGCCTCCTCCAGAAAAAAATCGGAAGTGAAGCAGGTAAAGACCTCGCCCGGTCCTTTGAGCTTGTAGCTTCCGTCCCGCGCCCTGCGGACCGGGAGGTCAAACGCCGCGTTTTTCTTCACTTGCGACGCGTCCAGCTCGTAGCGCGCGTCCCGACGGTATACATAGCAGTTTTGGCAGCCGGCGCTGTATTTGATACAGCCGTGCCAGGGGTTCCATTCAGCCATGCGCTCCGCCTCCCGCTTTTTGGTAAGGACGCCGGGATCGTTCCTCACCATTATACAAGACCCGTCGCCTTATGACAATCGGCGGCGGCTATCGTTTTTTTCCGGGTGACGCATATGTTACTTTTCCTTGGCAAGCCTTGAAATTCTAAGCCTTTTTTGGTACACTCATCATAGCTTGGGCGTAAAGCCTCGAGCTATCGGAGGATATTCATGATTGACATTGCGATTATCGGCAAGGGCCCGGCGGGCTGGTCCTGCGCGATGACGGCGCGCATGCGCGGACTTTCCGCCGCGGTGATCGCTCCGCGCAACGATACGGGGCTTCTTCGCACGGCCGAGCGGATTGACAACTACCCGGGGCTTCCGCAGGTATCCGGCAGCGATATGCTTCAAAGCTTCCGGGAACAGGCGCTTGCCTTGGGCGCGGAGGAGCGGGTTGGGCTGGTCAGGCAAATTATGCCCAATGGAAGCGCTTTTATGCTGTTGGTTGAAAACGACGTGCTTGAAAGCCGGAGCGTGGTGCTTGCCATGGGCGCGGGGCGGCCCGTGCTGCTGCCGGGCGAGGAGGAGCAGGTGGGGCGCGGCGTCAGCTACTGCGCTACCTGCGACGGCATGTTTTACCGGGGCAAGCGCGTCGCGGTGCTGGCCACCTCGCTGCAGGGCATCGAGGAGGCGGGCTTTTTGGCTACCGTGGCGGCGGAGCTGGACTATTACCGGATGAAGGCGCATAACGTGGACGATTTGCCGCCGATGGCGCGCCTGATGGAGGAAAAACCCAAGGCCATCGGCCGGGACGACGCCGGGCTGACCCTGACGACGGACCGCGCGTCGCACTGCTATGACGGTATTTTTATCTTCCGGGCTGCGATGCCGCTGAAGATGCTGATGGGCGGGCTGCGTACCGAGGGCAGCTACATACCGGTGGACAGGGATATGAAGACCAACGTGCCTGGCATCTTCGCGGCGGGGGATTGTACCGGCAAGCCGCTCCAGGTGGCCAAGGCCGTGGGGGAGGGGAATATCGCCGCTATTTCGGCGGCGGAATATATTGCAAAACATGGATGATTTGCCCGACCCCGCGCGTTATATGGGCGTAATCCCAAGACGGTATAAGCAACCATATAGAGGAGGATGATCCCATGAAGAAGCATGCCTTACTAAGGACGTTGGCGCTGTTGTTGATCCTGAGCCTATCGCTTGCCTCCGCCGGCGCCCTTGCGGAGGGACAGGCCGTTCCCCAGAACCAGAACTCCGCCAATATGGCGGATTTTGAGGCGCTCTATCCGCTGATGGACCTTGTCAGCACCGCCGCGATGTATGCCGGGGACGGGAGCGAGCCCATCAACCTTCCCGGCGAGGGAGGGACGCTGACCGTCGCCTTTACGGACGCGTTCTTCAAGGCGGGCCAGCTCATGGGCGCGTCCGTCGGGGTTACGGCGGATATGCTCGCGAACACGCAGGCCCAGGCGGAGCTGCTCGGTAAAATTTTCGCCGCCGCCGTACCCGCCCTGGAGCCGGTAACCGTTACCGACGGCATCAACAAGTATATCGGCTTTCACCCCGTTACGGTCAACAATGCGACGGCAAACGGCGGCATTCAAATTATGGGCGAGCTATACATTGCGGATCAGTCGATCAACGCCATGTCGGATGAAGACTTTGCCAACGTGCAGTGGCTGGACCGCGCGATCTTTACCTTCCAGAGCGACCCCACCGCTTTAAACGGCTTCCGCCTGACCGGCTTCTCCGGTACGGAGATGGATATGGAGGAGGCGCTTCAGACGTACTTTGAAGAAATCGTGGTGGAATACGTCAACGCCAACCTGGGCTTTACGGTGCTCTATCCCGCCATATTTACAGACGAGATGCTGGTGGAGGATGCCGACGGCGTGTCCGCCAAGCTGCCGGATGAAAGCGCCAGTTTCTTTGCCAAGCGGGTGGACAATGTCAACGGCGCGAGCCTGACTGACTATGTGGGCATTATTGCCAACGGCATCACCGGGTCGGCTTCCTCCATCAACGAGGAGCTTAATTGCGGAACGGTATCCTATACGACGCAGGATGGGTACTCCGTGTTTGACGTGTACATCGTTACGGATAAATATATCTACCAGGCTGAGCTGAGCTATTTGAAGACCAAGATGAGCGAGTACAGCATGTATACCTCCTATTTGGAAAACAGCTTTGTGGTGGATGAGGTATCCGTTGGATAAGAGAGGGTAAAGCGATGAGGCGATTCCCCAAGGCGATGGCGGCAATCCTGCTGTGCGGGCTTTTTGTTGCGGGCGCGCGCGCCCAGGAGCCCGAGGCGGTCGGGCTTGAACCCGCCGAACCCCTGTGCGGCGCGCGCTGCTATCCCGAGGGGACGGCGGAGGACCAGGCTGATTACGTTTTCCGCTATACGTTTCCCCAGTTTCAGGCATCCGGGGAAGCTGACGAGGCCATCAATGCCTATTACCTCGCCGTAAGCCAGGATATGGCGGCGGCGATGGTAGAACAGAACGCGGAGGAAGCCGGACTTGCGCGCGAGGAAGGCATGCCGCCCGCCAGTACGGAAATCGGCTATCAAATCATGCAAAACAGCGGGCGGTACCTGAGCGTGGTGTTGACCTCCCGGCAGTTTATCGGAAACGCGGAAAGCGAGAGCATATCCGCCGATACTTTTGCCCGGGACGGCCTGTACGCGGGACAGCCGCTGACGCTATCGCAGGTGCTTGGGCTGGAGCAGGAGGGCGACGAGCTCAGCTCGGAGGAGAGCGTAGCCGAAAGCCTGGCCTACCGGCTGGTATGGGAAATTGTGGAGAAAGGCAGCCAAAACGTGGACGCCGATTACCTGGACGGCCTGAGCGAGGACGGGCTGCGCGCTGCCTTCAGCCCGGAAAGCGATTTTTACCTGGATGAGGACGGAAACATCGTGTTCTTTATTCAGGCCGGGGTATTGGCCGGCGAGGTAGCGGGGATTCTTACGTTCCCCTTTGCGCCGGCGGAGCTTTTCAGCGCGGTGAAGGAATAGGCGAATCAAAGCAGGGAAATCCGGCGGAAAATAAGCGGGGTTCCCTGCGCGGGGGGACGTGGGGAGGCGCCGCCTCCCAACCCCTCCGCCTAAGGGCTTTGCCCTCAGCAATCCCTTTAATGGGGCCGCGTTCGCGGCCCCATTAATCGTTTAGGGTTGACGGAGGGAAGCGCGCCGGAACGGAGCGTGCGGCCTGCGACGGCTGGCCGCGAAGCGGCCAAGCGAAGGGCAGGCATGAGCAAACACCAGGGCCGGGTACGGCAATACCCGGCACGCCGATCGTTGCGGGGGAACGAAACGAGCACTGGACGCGGCAGCGGCCCGTGCGACGATTGCCGGTAAGGGCAACGAACGGCGATCGAGCGTGAGGAGAAATCCTTGTCGGGGTCATCAGGGTGAAATCCCTATCGTCTTTCGTTCTTCGTACCCCGATTTTTTGGGATACGGCTCAAAAAGGAACCTTATGGACGGCGGCGCGCCGCCGTTTCCCGCCATGGGACGGCTTTTCCGGGCGGGACGGAGGAACGAGCGCCTTTGCCCCGTAGCCGATTAAGTCCTCACGGCCGCAAAGCCGGAGGGCTTCGCGCACAAGCTCGTGGTTTTTGGGATCGCGGTATTGAAGCAGGGCGCGCTGCATGGCCTTTTCATGTGGAGAGCGCGGCACGTCGACGGGCGACATGTCACGCGGGTCAAGGCCGGTATAGTACATACAGGTGCTGAGCGTTCCGGGCGTGGGGTAGAAGTCCTGCACCTGTTCAGGATGGCAGCCCGTATCGCGGAGGTATTCGGCCAGCTCTACCGCGTCCCGCAGAGTGCTGCCGGGGTGGCTGCTCATCAGGTAGGGTACGAGATACTGCCGGAGTCCCAGGCGCTGATTGACGGCCTTGTATTTTGCCGCGAACGCGTCATAGACCTCGCGCCTGGGCTTGCCCATCTTGGCCAGCACGTTCCGGCTGATATGCTCCGGCGCGACCTTGAGCTGCCCGCTGACATGATGCTTGCAAAGCTCGGTGAGAAACTCAGGGCTTTGATCCGCCATCAGGTAATCAAAGCGGATGCCCGAACGGATAAAAACCTTTTTGACGCGCGGAAGCGCCCGCAGCTTGGCAAGCAGGGAGCAAAGCTCCGCGTGACTGACGCGGAGGTTTTTGCAGGGGGTGGGGGTGAGACATTGACGGTTTTTGCAAGCGCCCTCTTTGAGCTGCTTATCGCACGCGGGGAAGCGAAAATTCGCCGTAGGCCCGCCGACGTCGTGAATATACCCCTTGAAATCGGGAAAAGCGGTTAACAGCCGCGCTTCGTCCAGCAAGGAGCGCTCGCTGCGGGAAGTCACAACGCGCCCTTGATGAAAGGTAAGAGCGCAGAAATGGCATGCGCCGAAACAGCCGCGCACGGCGGAGAGGGAAAACCGCACCTCCGCCAGCGCGGGCACAGGATAGGCCCCGCCGCCGGAGGGCAGGGGACCGTAGCTGGGATGAGAGCGGCGCGTAAACGGCAGCGCGTAAACCCTGTCCAGCTCTTTGCGTGAAAGGGGCATGGCGGGAGGGTTTTGCACCAGATAGCGCATGCTGTCCTGTCGTTGACAGAGCGTTCGTCCGCGAACCGCGTCCTGCTCCTGGTATTCAAGCATAAAGGCGCGCGCGTAAGCCCGTTTGTCCGAGGCTACCTCGTCATGTCCGGGAAGCTCTATAACGCCTTCAGGCGGTTCCTTGGCCATATAACAAACTCCGCGCAGGGAGGGAAGCTCCGCGGCCGGCATGCCTCGCCTGACCCAGTCGCAGCATGCAAGGACGGTGTTTTCTCCCATGCCATACATCAAAAGGGTGGCGGCGCTGTCTACCAAAACGCTGCGACGAACCTTGTCATCCCAGTAATCATAGTGAGAAAAGCGGCGCAGGGAGGCTTCCACCCCGCCAATGAGCACGGGCATGCCGGGATAGGCTTCGTGAACGCGGTTGCAATATACCGTAACGGCGCGGTCGGGCCGAAGGCCGGCCTGGCCGCCGGGCGCATAGGCGTCTGCCCGGCGGCGTTTCTTAGCGGCCGTATAATGGTTGACCATGCTGTCGATGACGCCGGAGGAAACCAAAAAGCCCAGCTTCGGCCTGCCGAAGCGACGGAAGGCTTGCGCGCTGCGGTATTCCGGAAGGCAAAGCATGGCGACGCGGTAGCCGGCGTTTTCCAGAACGCGGCTGATGATGGCGTGCCCAAAGGAAGGGTGGTCCACGTAAGCCTCGCCAACGACGTAAACAAAATCGGGGGCGTCCCAGCCTCGCCGGCTGACCTCCTCCGGCGTGAGGGGAAGAAAATCCATAGCCAACCCTCCGTTGGGATTGATTTGTTGGTATAGCGGCGCACTTTCCGGCGGCAAAGGATTCAAAAGCCACCCAAAACGGTTTTTCACGCGACCGGTTTGGGTGGCTTTTAGAACGCTGGGGCATGAAAGCCGATTCTTTTTAAGCCATGCCTGCTTTACAGGCCGGCGGCGCCCCTGTCCGAGCGGGATCGCCTGCCGGGACGCGAAGGCTTGGGCGGTTCAGGCCGCCGGAAACGGGAATCGTCATCCGCGGCCGTGCCATCGCCGCTTTCGTCCGCTCCGGGCTCCGCATCGCCCTCGCCGCTGTCATAGCCGTCCTCATACCCGGCTTCGGCATAGCCGTCGTCCTCGTAGGGCAGATCATAGCCGTCGTCGTAGGCCGTCAGCGGGTCCTCGTCATAAGCGCCGTCATAGCCGCCATCTGGCAAGTCGTCGTAGGTCGGCTCATACGGGCCGTCCGCAACCTCCGCGTCTTCTGTGAACGCGCCGTCCCCTTCGTCTCCCGCAATCTCCGTCGCTCCGCCGGCTTCGCCCGCCGCGTCCTCTTCATAGGGTTCGTCGTCATCCTCATAGGGCTGCTCGTACATGACGGCGTCCTCGGGAAGGGAGTCATAAGCGGTAAGGTCGCTGGTCAGCTCCTCGTCATAAAGCCCCTCGCCAATAGCGGAGGAGAAATCATCCTCGGGCTCGGGCATTTTGCTCTCTACCGCGCCGCGGGCATATTTCATATGCGGAAGCTCCAGCTCGTCCACATCGTCGTCATCCAGAAGCGTGCGGCGACCTTCCATGGCCGGGTCCTTCGCCTTGGGCTCCTCCCCAGCGCTCCCGGCCTCCTTGGCCCCTTCCTCCGCCAATGCGTCTTCTTCCTCGGCGGGGGTAATGTAGTCGCGGCGTTTTGCACGCTCCAGGTGGTCGAAGGCCGCCTCGGAAGCCTTGCGTTGATCGGCGCGGCGCTTCGTGGCCACGATCAGCAATCCTGCGGACACGATCAGCATCAGGCCTGCGAGAATCAGAATCGGCAGCAGAATATTTTGCACTGTTTTAGGAAACGCGCCAATGCTGGGGTCGCCAATCGGCGGCATGGTGACGGCGCTGAAGGTCGGCTCGGCGGTGGGTACGGGAGGCGGAGTCGCCGTGGCCGGGGCGGGCGTTGGCACGGAAAACGCGATTTGCACCTCGTTGCTTTCAAAGGTCAGCGAATTTTCCAGCGCGTCCTGGGCGGTTGCGGAAAAGCGGTATTTACCCGCCATCGAAAGCGCCGTATCGCGCGTCAGCTTGCGCGTTTCTCCGGCAGGTATGCTTTCAAAGGTATATATGGCGGTGTTTCCGTGCTTGACTACGACTTTCTTTGCATCGACGCTGCTGTCGTTGGTAATGGACAGGGAAAACCGAACCAGCCCGGGCTGCTCGTAAACCTCCGTGCGGTCCGGTGTGGCGGTCAGCGTCAGCTTGAGCACATCCTCGGGATTGACCGCCGTTACGGTAACGGCGTCGGTGGCGGTGACGGTTTCCGTGCCGCTGCTGTCAATGGCCGTAATGGTAAATTGATAGTCCGACGTAGCGGGAAGGGTAATCTCCTTCTCGAGCTTGAGGCTTTTTCCGGCCTCCAGCTTCTGGTTGGAAAATACGTCGCCCAGCGTGGGGTCGGTTACGCGGATATCGCTGTAATCCAGCGTTCCGCCGTTCTTCAATTCCAGCGTAAGCGTAACCTTTTCGTTGACGGGCACGCCTTTGGAGCTGGAGGTAAGCTTAGCGGAGAGGGAGGATTCGCCGTATGAAATCGTTTGGTTTTCTACCGTGTATTCCTGCGCTTTTTTGCTGCCGGCCGATTTGTACGTGACCGTAGCGCCGCTGGTCAGGTTCTTTTTGCCCATGGTGACGGTATACTCGATTTCCGCCGTCTGGCCCGCCTTGAGCTCGGGAATGGTCTGCTTTTCCTTGTGGACGTCCTTATGCTCCTGGATGGTGATGTCGGTCAGGTCGACGGTGCCGGAATTGGTAATGTTGTACTTTACAACAACCTTCTGGCCCTCGCGCGCGACTGTGGGGCTGATGGTGCGCTTGACGTCGATGTCGGCCTCGGCCGTCTGCACGGAAATTTTGCCGCGGATCGGCTGGCTGGTTTCCACAGCCTCTCCGCTGTCCTTATAGATGTTATATTTCACAAAATATACGACCGAGCCGTTATCCAGCGTGCGCTGGTTGACGTCGTAGCTGCCGGTCCAGGTGATGGAATCGCCGGCCTTGAGCAGCGCCGCGCCGTTTGTTCCAAAATCAGACACGATTTGGGCGGCCGGGTCGTACAGGACGACCGGGTCCTTCATATCCGTGTCTCCGCTGTTGGAAATGGTGATGGTCACGTTGACCGTTCCGGGGCCCGCCAGCTTTGGCGGGTCAATTTCCATATTGCATACGATAGGGTCGGCGTCCGCGGCCAGCGCGCAGCCAACAGACAGCCAAACCGCCGCGATGATCGAAATCAGAAGCAGTACCTTGCGTTTCATCATGTATTGTCGGGCGGCCTGAGCCGCCCTTCCTCCCTTCGGCATGCCGACGGCCGCTATTGGTACAGACGCAGGTCATGGGTATTCTTTCCATCTGCACGCCTGGCTATTCCGCTGAAGCGATTGGTAAAAGGGCCTTCTCCCGCTTATTTTATTGCAAAACCGTGAACGTGTCAAGCAAAACAGGCCCTTTGCGCAGCTTTGGCACATATATTACGGCGCCGGTCGCCGTTTTCATGCTGTTTAGGGGATCAGGTTGAGCATTTCCCGCTGATCGTTGACGTCCACAAAGCTGTCGGGAACCTCGCCGACGATGATGCTTTCGGCAATCGGAACGGTGCTGGTTACGTCCACCAGCTTTGAACCCGTGGGAATAATCAGGCTGACGGTAGTGCGAAGCGACAGGAAAATCTTGTGCCGCGTCTGGTTGATGCCGGCAGACTCGAACGCCGTTTCAAAATTGGTGTTGACCGCGCCTACGGAAACGATCCGTACCGGGATGCTCGGCCCGGAGCCCGCGAGAAAGCGTATGCCCATCGCCGCGCCGAGCGGGATGTCGATGGATTGGTTTTCAATGCTGTTGAGCTCCGCTTCGGCCGTCAGAGCGGTTTGGGTCGCAATTTCATTCATCCGTATCGTGTTGGCGCGCAGCATGGATACGCGGCCTTCGGCGTCCAGGCTTGTTTCCACCAGCTCCTCGTAGCGGATGCCGCTGCTGACGACCTGATCCACCGCACGGTTGATGGTTTCCACGGCCATCGAGTACGCGCGCGCAAACGCGAGATCCAGCATGGTCTGGCTGAGGTTTTGCTCGGCGATAATCGCGCCGGCGGCCAGCAAAAGGGCCGCCAGCAGCAGGATTCGCCGCCAACCTCGCCTCTGACGTTTGGATGCAGACATTTAGCTCCCTCCTACGTTGCATTCATATGCGCCGCGGGCGCAAAGGATGATGCGGCGGCGGAGGCCGAACGGGACTGCCATTGTTACAGCCGGCTATGGCACGCGCGCGGCTTGTATGGTATAATAACACGCATTGATTTTGAAAGGGCGGAGGGTTTGCCTTGTTTCATCACTCCAGCGAACCGTATGACGAAAACGGGCTGTACGAGCCCGAGGGCGGCGCTCCCTATTCGGAAGACCCCGCCTATAACGCCCCCGGGCCAGGGGACGAGGATTTTGACCCGCCCAAGCGCCGGACGATTTTTAAGCCCCGCCTCACCAAGCCGAATTTTATTTTTTCCGTGCTGGTGGGCGCGGTTCGGCTGCTGGCCGTTGTCATAGTGCTTTGCGGGCTGGCGCTTGGCGGGGCGGTGCTCGGCATTGCCAAGGGCTATATGGAAACGGCCCCCACGCTCGACTTGGCCCTCCTCAACGAGCAGGACAAGACCTCCTTCCTCTATGATTCGGAGGGGAACGTCATCACGGATTATAAGGGTACGGAGAACCGCGTTATGGTCAACGTCTCCCTGATGCCGGAGCTGCTCCGCAACGCCTTTGTGGCGGTGGAGGACGCCCGGTTTTATACCCATAACGGCATCGACCTGAAGCGTATCGTCGGCTCCTTTGTTCAAAACTTTATTTCCGGCTCGCAGCAGGGCGGCTCCACCATCACGCAGCAGCTTATTAAGAACACCGTGCTGAGCAACGAGCTGAGCTATAAGCGCAAGATCCAGGAAGCTTACCTTGCCATGCAGCTTGAAACCAAATACACCAAGGCGCAAATCTTGGAATGCTACCTTAATACGATTTATCTGGGCGAAAATTATTACGGCGTTCAGGTGGCGTCCCAGGGCTATTTCGGGAAGGAGCTCAACGAGCTGACGCTGCGCGAGTGCGCCATGCTCGCCGGTCTCACCACCAACCCTTATTATTACAACCCCCGCCGCAACTTTTACGTGCGCGCGTCCGACACTACCGATTACCGCAAAATAACGAACGACCGGACGGACTATGTGCTCCGGTGCATGTATGAAAACGAGTTTATCACCGCGCAGCAGTATCAGGACGCGCTGAACCAGGCGACGGCCGGCGTGCTGGAAAGCTCCTCGACCGAGGGCGAGGGGATGTATCCTTACGCGCACTATGTGGAGTACGCGGTGCGCGACATTGTGAGCTGCTTTCTTGAATTGAACGGGCTGGAGGATACCAGCGAAAACCGCTACAAGATGGAAAACGAGCTTCGCACGGGCGGCTACCATGTCACGCTTGCCATTGACCCGGAAATTCAGCGGATTGTGGAGGAAACGCTGGAAAGCGCCTCCTATCCCGCTTTGCGCGACCCCAGCGACAAGGTGTACCGCACCCGCAACAGCGACGGCACCTACGACGAAATCGAGCAGCCCCAGGCGGCCGCCGTAGTGCTGGATTACCGCACCGGCGAGCTGAAGGCCGTCGTGGGTTCGCGCGGCAAGGTTACCCAGCGGAAAACCCTGAACCGCGCGACCGATATGAAAATGCCCATCGGCTCCACCATTAAGCCCATCGCGGTCTACGCGCCCGCCCTTGAGCTGGGGTATTCCCCCGCCAGCGTAGTATATAATATCCCGGTTCCAATCAGCGGCTGGACGGGCTCGGATGGGAAGGACGCCTGGCCCAAGAATTACGACGGAAGGTATTCCGGTCCTGTTACGCTGCGGGAGGGTATGCGCCGCAGCCTGAACGTGGCGGCCGCCCAGACGCTTGTGAATATGGTGGGCGTGGACCGCTCGGCGGATTACCTGATGCGTATGGGCGTGGACCGCGACAACATTGACGTTACGCCCTTTGGCCTGTCGCTGGGTTCAAGCGGCATTACCCCGGTGCAACTGGCCGTGGCCTATGGGGTGCTGGGGAACGCCGGGGTGTACCAGGAGCCGATTTCCTTTCTCGGCATATCGGACAGCAGCGGAAACGTGGTGTACGACAGCCATGCCCGGCAGGAGCGCCGGCAGGTATTCCGCCCTTCCACAGCCTGGATGACGGTGGATATGATGAAAAACGTCGTATCCAGCGGCACGGCTACCAAGGCCAAGCTCAGCGGCCAGACGGTAGCGGGAAAGACCGGCACCAACAGCGACCAGCGGGGCGTTACCTTCTGCGGCATGACGGGCTGGTACGTAAGCTCCATTTGGGTGGGGCATGATAATTATAAGCCGCTTTCATCCAAGTCCACGGGCAGCTCCGGCGCCATCCCGATCTGGAAGAGCTATATGACCAAAATCCATGACGCCAAGGGCTTGAGCGACCGCGACATCATTGAGGCGGACCCGGGCGAGCTGGGGCTTGTGAAGGTGACCACCTGCGCTGTGAGCGGGCAGCTTGCGACCGACGCCTGCCGCAACGACGCCATGGGCTACGGCGTCGTTACCGATTACTGGTACGAGCCCACCAAGCCGACGGTTTCCTGCCAGATGCACCAGGCCGTGGACGTTTGCGCGCAAAGCGGCCAGCTCGCCACGCAGTATTGCCCCTCGCACGCCGTGCGCGGCGCGGTGGTCATCCCCGCCGGGCATCCCCTGAGCGCCTTTGCCAACGACGGCCAGTACGCCTCGGTGGTGGCAGAGTATCTGGGCACGGCGGGCTCGCTGGGCTATTGCCCCATTCACCAGTACGGCTATACGGACGACGGCCAGTCGAGCGATCCCATCGTGCAGAATACGTTGATCCCGGATGCGCAGCAGTTGATTCAGAACGCCTACGGCCTTCTGCCGTCTCTGGACCCCTCCTCCGCGATGTATGCCGGCATCCAAAACGCGATCGCCAACCTCCAAAGCGTGATTGACGGAGCGTCGCCGAGCACGGCGGACGTGGCCGCCGCGATGGCCGCGCTGACACAAGCGATGGCGGGCGGCTACTGACATCCGGAATGAGGCGTAACGTCTGATTGAAAGGGGTTTAATTGAGGGGGACGTTGGGAGGCGCGGCCTCCCAAGCCCACCGCCTAAGGGCTTCGCCCTTAGGAATCCCTTTTTGGGGCCGCGTTCGCGGCCTTGCGTGGAGCGCAAAGTTTCTGAAAGCGCGAAACGAGAGCGCCGCCCGGGAGGGCGTCGGGCGACCGTTGGCAAGCCCATTTGGGGGAGGTTTGGAGGGACCGCGGCCCCTCCAAATGGAATCGTATCGCGCGGCTTCGCCTGCGGTTGTGGAGCTTGTGTCTCCGGCGCAAACGTCCATCTGATTATATAAAAAGGAGCGGTACTCTTTTGACATGAAGCGCGCCCCGCTGATCTGTGCGGGGCGCGCTTTGTATGGAGGGGGTTGCGGGTACGGGCGGAGACGCGGCGCGAGTATAGCGCTTGCCGGATGAACGCGCCGCCCTTCCTGACGCGCTTTTTCAGGAATGCCTGGCGTGATGGAGAAGCGGTTTTGTAATCAGCGAATTCCCAACAGCTCCAGCGCGCGCGGCAAGCCCGCCATCACTTCCGCCAGCTTTTGCTCGTCCACCTTGCGCACGGCAAGCATGGGAACCACCCAATGGCACATTGCGGTGTCGGCGGCGGCGAGAAAACCTCCGCGAACCTTGCGGGAGGCCACCTCGATAAAGCGGCGCATGCTTACAAACATCGTATCCGGCAGGCTCAGCTCCGTTTGGGAAAGCTCGTGCTTGATACGGTCAAACCACTTTTCCGCTTCGTCCAGCATAGGGTGGACGTCTGCGCGAATCGCCGCGAAGGAGGAAAGCGCGGCCGGCTCGAGGGCCGTCCATTCCGGCGGCCGGCCAAAGGCCCGTTTGCTTAACGCGGGCACGCTGACAACCGGGTAGGGGAGAAGCATGTCCATATCGGAGGGAACGGTTTCCATATCCGTAAGGAACAGCGTTTTATGCCCAAACACAGACATCGTTTCGGTACCGAGGAATTGAACGGTTACCGTCGGCGTCCGCAGCGTATCCTCAGGCAGCAGGCTGACCATTTCCACATAGGAGCCCGGCGGAACCGCCGCCGAGACGCTCTGCAAGCCGAAGCTCTCCAGCAGAACCTGGGCAAAAAGCTGAGCCTCCGCCATGGCGGGGGCGCGGAAACAAACGGCGTCGTACAGCGAGAAGTCAATCAGCAGGCTCATCGCGTCGTCCTCGTTGAGGCTGAAGCCGCTGTCGTTCATATGCACGCGCAGCTTTTCGGCCAGCTCCTGCTGGGCGTAGTGACGGCCCAGCACAGGCGAAAGCAGAACGCGCTGATCCCCAGCGCCGGTAAGGCAGCGCATATGCGCCGCCAGAAAGTCGGTCGCCTGCGCCGCAACGCCGGAGCTGAAGGCCCGCGCGGCCTCGGTCAACTCCTGCCGGACGCTTTCCAGCCGCCGGATATCCTTTTCCAGATGCTCGGCCTCCTCGCGCCTTTTTCGGTTTAGGGAGGCGATGGCCTCGTCGCGGAATTTTTTTTCGTTTGCCCTGGCGGTCTCGAGCTGCATCAGCAGGCTCAGGCGCTCGGCTTCTATTTCGGCCAACTGCTCCTGCGCGGCGGTTGCGGCTTGCGTGCTGAGCCCTCCCTGGCGGAAGGCGCGCAGCATATCGCGCACAAAGCTCTCGTTTTGCATCAGCGCCGATATGGCCTGCTCGCGCATGTCCGCGTTCTGCCACACATATTCCATGCAGCCCTGCAAATTTTCAATCGGGTTATCCAAAAGCCCGTAAGCGGTTTGGCCAATTTCAGAGCCAAGCGTCCCGTCCCGGCGGCCCCGAAGCTGCTGGTCTACCACATGGTGCATGGGCTCGGGATGGGTCGTGGTCCGGCTGATCTGGCCGGACGCTTTCATCAGGGGCGTTCCGGAGAAACGCGCGACCGCCTCCTGCGGCTCCTCCTCCTCGGCCTCGGGCAGTGCCTCCGGTTCGGCGGTCAAACGGTTTGCGCCCTCGCTCAGAGGCTGGGCCAGGCGTGAAATTTGCTGGTCAAACGGCAGCTCGGCATCCAAAATGTCCAGCCGCGTGCCGATGGGAAGCGGAACCGTGTCCGGCTCGACGGCCTTTTCGACGTCCCGCTTGGCCTCCTCCTCCCTCAGCGCCTGCGCCGAACGCTCGACGCGCCGCGTGCGGGGGTCCAGCTTGATTCGGCTTGCCTTTTCAATGGCGGTCGGCTTTTGAACGACCCGCGCGGTCGCTTTTTCAGCCCGCGACGCGGCTTTTTCTTCCGACAGGGGCTGAAGATCGGCGCAATCCGATTCCGGAGGAGCTGAAACCGCTGCGAAAGGCGCGTCCGTTTCATCTCCGGCAGGGGCTTGCGAAGCGGGAGCCTCGTCCGCGCCCGCTTTGTCGCGGCGGCGCAGGGAGCTGCGGCGCTGACGCCAGGTAAGCGTCGCCTCCGGGTCCCAATAGATCAGATGGCTGCCCAAAAACGGAGAATCCACCATATGCAGCAGAAAACGGTCGTTGCCAAACGGCTTGAGCCCCGAGAGGTCGGTCGTATCGGCTGCTTCCTTGTCAACGGGGCCGTAAAGCACCTTGTTCTTATGCACAAGCACCTTTGGCGTCAGCGCGCTTTGCGCCGCCGCGCCGAGCTCCACTACCTCAAAGCAGCCGTCCTCGGTAAATTCGCAGATGACGTCGGAATAAATCGCAAACTGGTTGCGCTCTCCCTGCTCCGGCGCGTAATTGCGGTTTTGCCGCACCTTCAGCAGTTCCTTCCCGTCGCTGAGCAGATGGATGACGCACAGGCCGCCGAGCGCCCGCATCCTTTCTTTAAAAGTGCTTTGCTCCCGCTTGTCGGGAACGATTCTCAGGCTTCCCTCGTCCGGGAAATCCTCCGCGCCGCCGCGAAAAGTGCATCCCTCGCGGGTGCATAGCGGAATAACGCGAAAAATGACGCGCTGCTTGTTGTCCTCCTCAACGTATGCCAGCGAAATGGTGCCGTTGATTTCCTTCATACATGAATTAACCCCTTTAATCTCTCAGTGTGCCCATCGAATGAACAATTATGAATGAACCATGAACACCGTACCAGTTTAATCTTGATTTTCCTTTTCGTCAATAGCTTCCCCCATTTTGCGGAAAAGATATCAGAATTTCGTGCAGCGGGAGGATGAAAACTGTGTAACAGCTCATACTTTTGTATTGACTTTTTAATAATTTCGTAATATATTGATGGGGAGCTCGCGGGGCGCCGTCAGGGACGCGCCGCCCGCAGAATCGCGTAAGGAGGAGCTTGAAAATGAAAATGGAGGCAAATCCGATGATTTTTCGCATGGCCAAAGGCGCTCTTTGCTTGGCGCTGACGCTTGCGCTATTATTAGGCAGCCTGGTTTTACCCGCCGCCGCCTATGCGGCGGATACGGGCGTCGTGACGGCCAAGGTGGTTATGAGGAAATCCGCAGACAAGGAATCCCGCGCCCTGCAAACGCTTCCAAAGGGCGAGGAGGTGAAGCTGCTGGGGACGTCGGGGGATTTTTACAAGGTCAACTACGGCAGCTACACCGGGTATATTATGAAAAAATATGTGAAGGCGAGCGCCGACGCCGTCTCTAAGGCCGCCTCCAAAATCTCCGGGCTGGGAACGCCTCCCGGCGTGATGCGCGTGGGAGACAGCAACGCGGATGTCAAAAAGCTTCAGCAGGCGCTGGAGATCCTGGGCTATTACGATGGTAAGATCGACGGGGATTATGGCAAAGGAACCACCGCCGCGGTTATGCAATATCAGAAGGACAAGGGACTGGAGATTGACGGCTATGCGGGTAAAACGACGGTCGCCAGCATCTTTGGAAGCTGCGGAAAGGTTTCGCTGACCACACAGCCCGATCCGACCGAGGCCGCGGCGTCCGGAAAGGCCGCCGGCGCTTCGTCGACAAAGACCGGCTCGAAATATCAGACGGTCGACAGCATCTCTGAGATTGGCTCCGCGCCGTCCGCGTGCAAGGAGGGCGATACCGGAACCAATGTGGTCAAGCTTCAGCAGGCGCTGGAATGCCTTGGTTATTATTCGGGCGGAATCGACGGGGATTATGGCGCGGGCACCGTGGCGGCGGTCAAGAAGCTGCAAAAAAACCGCGGCATGAAGGAGGACGGCATTGCGGGCGCCTCCACGCTGCGGGTGATCTTCGGCGGCAGCGCGGACGCGGACTCCACGGACTCCAAAACCTACAAAACCGAGACGTTGGACTGGTTTGAGGATAAGATGACAAACGTTATCCCCAAAAACGCGAAGGTGACCATCAAAGACGTCAAAACCGGGAAGACCTTCGAGGCCGTTCGCTGGTCCGGCGCAAACCATATGGATACCGAGCCCCGTACCGCGGAGGATACCGCGATCCTCAAAAGCATTTATGGCGGAAGCTGGAGCTGGAGCCGACGGGCGATTCTGGTGCGCTACAACGGTCATGTGTACGCCGCCTCCATGAACGGCATGCCGCATGGGACCACCACGATCTCCAACGGGTTTGACGGCCATTTCTGCGTCCATTTTAAAAACAGCATGACCCATGGAAGCAAAAAGGTGGACCCGGACCATCAGAGCGCGGTGACCACGGCGAGCAAGGCGACCTGGTGACGGGAACGCGCGGTCAGGCTGGACGGTCGGGCCGCGCCTGAAATAGAAAAAACGGCTGGCAGCACAATCCGCGGGCGCGCGCAGGAACGCCCCCGCGGATTGTTTTTCGCGCATAGGGCTCACACGCCGCGGACCGTCGAAAAAGCGCGCCTTACGACGATCTTTTCAAACGAGAACAGATAGGAAATGTTTCGGCCAAGGCCGAAACGCCCCCGCCCGTTTAGCAAAGCCAGGCGATACGATTTCATTTGGAGGGGCCGCGCTCCTCGAGGCCACCCTCAGAAAGGAGCTTCTGACTGCCAAAATTTTATTATAAGTTTCAAATAGAATACTGTTAGAATGAAATGCTGTTGACAGGCAAAATGCACGATGATAGAATAGGCTAATCATACAAATACGGAAGAAGCAATGGAGGGCGCAGCTATGTGCAAGGATATTTTGGCCTCTGTCAAATGCTGCTACCAATCCCTGACGCGGGTTGAGCAGAAAATTGCGGATTATTTGACGGCCCACGCCGGCGAAGTGTCCGGCATGACCATCACGCAGTTTTCAGACAGATGCGGGGTGGCTCAAAGCACTGTTTTTCGTTTCTGCAGGCGGATCGCCAACTGCGGCTTTCCTGAGTTTCGCATGGCGCTGGCGCTATCTCTGAAGGCCGCACAAGCGGAGCCGGAGCTGGCCGACTGCATCGTAGCCCAGGACGATCCCATAGATACGATGGAGGAAAAGATCTATCATAACAGCCTTGCCGTGCTGCGCGAGACCAAGCAAATGCTGGGCGCGGGGGAAATAGATGCCGCCGTAAATCATTTGCTTGACGCCGAGCGCGTTTTGTTTATCGGCGTCGGAAGCTCCATGACCTCGGCGATTGACGCCTACCACCGCTTCCTGCATTTAACGCCAAAGGTTTGCTGCTCGATGGACGTGCGGGCTCAGGAGCTGCTCGCCGGTACGCTGACGTCCAAAGACATGGCGGTTGCGTTCAGCTACAGCGGGTCCGCGAGGGAAACGGTGGATATGGCGCGGCAGATCAAGCGCAACGGGGCTTACCTCGTCGGCATTACACGGTTTGCGCATTCGCCCCTGTTTGAAATATGCGACCAGTGCTTTTTGTGCGGCGGAAACGCCGGGCCGTTCCAATCCGGGAAGAGCGGGGTAAAAATTGCCCATGCCTTTCTAATGGAAACCCTATGCGTGGGGTATTGCGTAAAGGCGAAGCTTTCCTGGACGGGCGCTCCGGGCGTGGGCGCGCCGAAGGAGGAAAACGGCGGGCTGCTACCGTCGGACCTTTCAACGTTCAAGGGCGTTCAGCTTTTATAAACGACCGCCATGCCGTCAGCCGCCGCATGCGGGCCAGCAGTGAAAAATCCTCTCGCAGTTCCAGGTCACGGTCTCCGCCTCGGCTTCCGGGGCCGCGGACTGCCAGGGTTCGTCGCTGGCAGCCGCCAGGCAAAGGCTTGGAAAGAGGACGCACCACCAGTTTTTCCCCGTGCCGCTTCCCAAGGTGACGCGAAGGCCGCGGTATTCCCCTTCCGGAAGCGTTACCTGCCCGTACCGTTTTTCCGGCAGCGTCAGCACGCCGGCCTCCGCGGCTACGGGACCGTTAAAGCCGTTATCGCGGGCGCACAGCTCCGCTACCTCGCGCATCCGCTCCGCGTTTTCCTTCAGCATCGCATAAACCGTGTCCGCGTCCTGGGCGCCGGCTTTGGCAAGCTGTTGGCCGAAATCGCTGAGAATTGCATCCCGGACGGCAAGCTTGACGCGCTGGGCCTCGCCGCTGTCGTTGTCGGCGAGCACGTGCAGACGGATGACCTCCCCGCGCAGGTAGGCGTCCCAAAGAAGCGTTTCCTCATGGCTCAGCCCGGCTTCCTCGGCAAAGGCAAGCGGGGCGCTCAGCGCCAGGCCAAACATCAACGCCGCAGCCGCCAGCAGGAGCAATTCCGGTAAAACCGCCCGAAAGGCGGACGGGCCCGCGTACTTTTTCAGCATGTCAATCCCTCCCCCGGCTAGCGTGCCCGGGAGCGGGAAAGCGTATACGCGGGCCTATACAGAGAAAATCCCTATGAGCAGCGTTGAAGCAAAAAAAGCGACGTTCGGGCCATTCACGGTTGAATTTTCGCTTAAATGGTGTATGCTATGGATGTGGCGGCAGCTTTGACCGCGCCGCCGATTTTTGATTGTCGGAGGATGGAAGGCATGTTCTATTGGGATTGGACAATGCTGATTATCATTCCGGGCCTGCTGCTGGGCCTGTGGGCGCAGGGAAGGGTCAGCGCCGCGTTCCATAAGTATTCCCGGGTCAACGCCGGGCGGGGTGAAACGGCGGACAGCGTGGCCCGCGTGCTTCTCAACCATCATGGCTGCGGCAAGGTAAGCATCCAGGAAATCAGGGGCAACCTGACGGACCATTACGATCCGCGCTCAAACACGCTGCGCCTGAGCGACGGCGTGTACGGCTCCCAAAGCGTGGCGGCCATCGGGGTGGCGGCCCATGAGTGCGGCCATGCGATGCAGCAGCGCGAGGGGTATGCGCCTCTCAAGCTGCGCACGGCCATCGTGCCGGTGGTGAATATCGGCAGCAACCTCTATTTCCCCATCTTTCTGCTGGGCTTGGTGTTTAGCTGGCAGCCGTTGATTTACGTCGGCATCGCCTGTTTCTCCCTGACGCTGGTGTTCGCGCTGATAACGCTGCCTGTGGAATTTAACGCGAGCAGCCGCGCCCTGGCCGCGCTGAGCGGCGGCGGATACCTCACGGAGGAAGAGCTGGCCGGCGCGCGCGCGGTGCTCAACGCGGCCGCCATGACGTATGTGGCTTCGGTTATCAGCAGCCTGCTGCAGCTTGTGCGCCTGCTTCTTCTCTCTCGCAACAGGCGGGACTAAAGCCACTCAAAAAAACAGGGAGGGCCTCCGCCGTGGAAGAGACGTTTCGGATATCCGTCCGCGAGCTGGTGACCTTTTCCTATTTTGAAGCGGATATCCTGCCGGCCGGGGACATGAGCGTAATGTGGGCGGGCACGCGGGCGCACCGGGCAAGGCAGGCGCGCCTGATGGACGGCGAGGCCGAAAAGCCGGTCAGCCATACCTTCGCAACGCGGGACGGCCCTGTGACGGTATATGGCCGCATGGATGCCTTTACCGACGGCGCGGTACCCCGCGTAGAGGAAATCAAGCTGAGTGGGTGGCTGGAGGACGCGCCGCTGCCGGAGCACCGCGCGCAAGCGATCTGCTATGCCGCAATGGTAGCGGAAGAGGAAGCCTGCCAGGAGGTTTGCGTAAGCGTTTGCTACGTGGACGAAAACGGCTCGACGCTTAGGGAGTTTGTTCAAACCCTTTGCCGCGGCGCGCTCATGGAGGAGATGCTGAGCCTTTTACAACCCTATTTGGTGTTTGCCGTTCGGGAGAGGGCGCACCGGGAGCGCCGGAACGCCTCGCTTCGCGCGCTGCCCTTTCCCTTTGAGCGCTACCGGGTGGGCCAGCGGGAGCTGGCCGCGCAGGTTTATACCGCCATTGCGCGCAAAAAGCGGCTGTTCGCCAGCCTGCCGACGGGAACGGGCAAAAGCGCGGCGGTGCTGTACCCCGCGCTCAAGGCGCTTGGAGAGGGGAAGACCGAGAAGGTCGTCTATCTGACGGCGCGCAATACCGCCCGGCAGAGCCCGCTGAACGCGCTGGAACGGATGGGCGGACAGGGACTCGAGGCGCGCGCGACCGTGCTGACGGCCAAAGAGAAGCTGTGCTCCGGGCCCGGCCGCTGCCATCCGGACGTCTGCACGCGCGCCAAAGGGCATTTTGACCGGCAGGGGGCGGCGATTGAGGAATTGCTGACGGGCGGGTTTGGCCTTTGGACGGAGGAGGTCGTCCGGGCTGCGGCGGACCGCCATGACATCTGCCCGTTTGAGCTGGCGTTATCGCTGACGGAGCTGGCGGACGTGGTCTTGATGGATTTGAACTATGCTTTTGATCCCTTCGCGCAGCTCAAGCGGCTTTTTCAGCGGAGAGGCGGGCTGACGCTGCTGGTGGACGAGGCGCACCACGCGGTGGATCGTGTGCGGGAGAGCCTCTCCGGCGAGCTGGACAGCGGGACGCTTGCGCGCGCCCGGGCTGCCTTTGGCAGGGCGGCGGGACGAGCGCATCCCTATTACAAAGCGTTATCGAAGCTGACGCGCGAGCTGCGGGCCATACCGGCGCGGGCGGAGGAGGAATCGGAAGGCGGTTCTGCGGAGCGCGGCGACAAAGCGGCGCTCGAGCGAACGCTGGAAAGCCTGCCGGCGGCGGGCGTGGTTCTCAGGCAGTGCTTCGCCTTTTGCTATGCCGCCGAGCATTTGGATGAAGACTATGCGGTTTTGCTGAGCGCGAGAGGGCGGGAGCGGGAGCTTGCGCTGTATTGCCTGCTCCCCGCGAAGGAGATCGCGCGCGTAACTAAAGCGGCGCGCGGCGCGGTATTTTTTTCCGCGACGCTGACGCCCCTGCCGGCGATGAAGCGGCTGCTGGGCGGGGCGGACGAGGATGCGTGCTTTTCGCTTCCGTCGCCCTTTCCGCCGGAACGCTTGGCGGTGGTACGCAAGCGCGTATCCACCCGCTATGGGGAACGGGAGAAAAGCGCCGCCGAAATTGCCGCGTGCATCGAGGAGGCGGTTCTGACGCGCCCCGGAAAGTACATCGCGTATTTTCCAAGCTACGCTTACCTGCGGCTTGTGCGCGCTTGCCTGCGGGAGGACGGGCTGCCTCCGGTATGGGCGCAGCGGCAGGAGATGACGGAGGAAGAACGGGCGTCGTTTATGGATGCGTTTGAGGGAGACGACGCGCCGAAGCTGGGAATGTGCGTGCTTGGCGGGCTGTTCAGCGAAGGCATCGACCTGCCGGGCGACCGGCTGATTGGCGTGGCGGTGGTAGGCGTCGGCTTGCCGGCGCCCACGCAGCGGCTGCGCGCCGTGCAGGCATGCTATGCCAGGCATTTCGGGGACGGCTTTGGCTATGCGTGCCGGATTCCCGCCATGCATAAAGTGCTTCAGGCCGGCGGGCGCGTGGTGCGAAGCGAACGCGACAAAGGGCTTGTGCTATTGATGGACGAACGCTATTACCTGCCGGAGTATGAAGCGCTGCTGCCGCCGGAGTGGCGGCTTTATGACGAAAATATCGCGCAGGCCGCAAAGCGGCTGGAGGAATGTGAATGAAGATGACGGCGAAAAAAAAGGCGGCCGCGGCGGCCGTGGTGCTCGCGCTCGCGGCCGCGCTGGCCGCCATGCCCAGGCAGGAGGCCAAGGGCGAAAGCCTGGGCGTGTGCTACCGCGTTACCGGTGGGAAAAACCAAATATTTCTTCTGGGCTCCATCCATATTGGAAACGAGGGGATGTACCCCTTTGGCGAGGCGATTACGCAGGCCATGGCGGCGGCGGACACCCTCGTTTTTGAATGCGATACCGAATCCCCTGAGGCGGTGGCCCAAACAGCCGCGCTCATGCGAAGCCCCGACGGCAAAACGCTGGAGGAGCAGGTGTCGCCGGAATGCTATGAGCTGACCAGGCAGGCGGCGGAAAAGGCCGGATATCCGGCTTCCTCGCTCAATTTGCTTCGGCCATGGGCGGCTGCGAGCCTGCTGTCCAGGCGCGAAACGGCCGCCGAGCTGGGTATGGAGGACGCGTCCTCCGCGATTGCCCTGGGGGTGGAAAACCAGATCCGCGCGCTGGCAAGCGGCGGCGATAAGCAGGTGCTGTATTTGGAAACGGCATATGAGCAATTGTCGGCAATCAACGGCTTCAGTCCCGCCCTTCAGGAATACATGCTGACGTCTACCTGCCGCGCCATTGTGGAGCCGGGGATTGCGAGCGGGATGGACCAGGGCATCGCGCAATGGCCTGAATGGTGGCGGAATGGGGACGCGGACGCCTTTGCCCAAGCCTACGTCGACGGCATGGCCGGCGACCCCGAGCCGGAGCTGATGGCCGAATATCACTCGGCGCTGGTCACCCGGCGGAATGCCGGCATGGCGGAACGGCTCCGCGGCATGCTGGATCAAGACGAGCGCCACAGCTATTTTGTAACGGTGGGGCTGCTGCACCTGGTTTTGCCCGGGGACAGCGTGGTAGCGGAGCTGGAAGGGATGGGGTATACGGTCGAGCGGGTGGTTCCCTGACGGTCATACCACCCTTTTGGTCAGCCATTTGACGCCATGATAGCGCCACGCGAACAACGCCGAACGCACGACCCAGTCAATGAACATCGCCATCCAAACGCCCAGTAGCCCCATATGAAACACATATACCAGCAGATAGCTGGCCCCGATACGGAAGATCCACATGCAGAAAACGGAAACCCCCATGGTAAAGCGTGAATCGCCCGCGGCGCGCAGCGCGTTGGGCACGGTAAAGCTGGAGGGCCAGAAAAAAACGGCGAAGGCGGCAAACCACCTCAAGACCTCGACCGCGGCGTCGATTCCCTCCGGGCTCAGGTGGAAAATGCCCGCAAACTGCGGCGCAAGGCCAAACAAAATCAAGTTGGTAACGGCCATGGACGCATAGGCGACGCGTATCAGCTTTCTGGAATAATAGCGCGCCTGGCGGGTACTGCCGGCCCCTACGCACTGCCCCACCACGGTGACCATGGCAAGGCCGATGGCCGTGCCGGGCAAATTGGCCATGGAGGCGATGGAGTTGGAAACCGCGTTGGCGGCGATGACCGCCTCGGAAAACATTGCGACGATGCCGGCCACCATCAGCTTGCCAATCTGAAACATGCTGTTTTCCAGCCCGTTGGGAATGCCCTGGCCGAGAATCCGCTTAATCATGGACAGGTCGGGCTCGGGCCGGGCGGGGCGGATCAGATGGATGGGAGAGCCTGGATGGAGCAGCAGTCTAACCATAATCACCGCGCCCAGCACGCGGGAGAGCAAAGAAGCGACGGCGGCGCCGGCGACTTCAAGGCCGCAACCGTAAATCAAAATCGCGTTTCCGGCGACGTTGAGCACATTCATCATCAGCGAGGTATACATGCTGGCCTTGCTGTTGCCCATCGCGCGCAATAGCGCCGCGCCGCCGTTATACAGCGCCAGCGCGGGATAGCTGAGCGCGGACAGGTAAAAATACGTGCGGCAGTACGCCATGGTCGCGTCGCTGAGCGCGCCAAAGCACAGGCGGAGGATCGGGCCGCACAGCGCGATGGATATCGCGGCCATGAAAACCGATATGCCGAGGGATACGTATAGAAGCTGCTTGGCCGCGTTACAGGCATTCAGCGGTTCGCCCTTGCCTAAATACTGCGCCGCCACTACCGCGCCCCCGGTCGCCATGGCGGAAAAAAGCTGGATCAACAGCACGTTGATGCTGTCTACCAGCGAAATGGACGAAACCGCGGATTCGGAGATGGTGCTGACCATGACCGTATCCGCCAGTCCGATGAAAATGGCCAGAAATTGTTCGATGACAAGCGGAAAAATGAGCCGGGAAAGATCGCGGTTTGAAAACAGCCTTTCATCAGTGGGGATGCTCGTCAGAAACACCTTCTTGCCTGGAGCTTGCGCGAATGCCGCGCACGCTCTCCACAGTGGTCATCACCGCGCCTGCCAGTACGCTGAGGTAATAGGTGGATACGCGCCAAATCAGCAGCGCGACGAACAGCCGCGCGTCCGGGAAAATTCCCTTGAAGAGAACCGCGAAGCCGCCCTCCTGCGCGCCGGAGGCCCCGGGCAGGGGCGTGTAGCTCGCTCCGATGTACAAAAGCACGCCCATGGTGACCAGCTCGCCCGTGCTGACGCCTGAGAGGCCGAAAGCATGATAAATTGCGATAATCACCAGCATCAGCGACATAAGCTGGCCGATGGCGATGACGCATTGGACGAGCACGTCCTTGGGGTGGCGGATGACGAGCTGAACGCTTTCCAAAAAGCTCTGGCAGTGGTTTTCCCATTTGGCGCGCGAGGCGTCCGGATTTTTGCAGATGCGGAACCGGGAGCCGACGCGGATGCAAAGGGATATCACCCAGCGCACGGCCCTTTTGCTGATGGCCATCAGCAAGACCATGCCGATGGAGACGAAGTTGACCGCATACCCAAGAAGCACAAACCAAAGCGTGCCCTGGGTGTGCGCCGCCACAAAGGAGGCGTTCGTTGCCCACAGCACCCCTCCCGTCAGCAGCAGCATGGCCTGAAAGGTGATAAACTTGACCGCCATGGCCGAGCCGCTGATGCCGATGGGAACCTTATGCCGGCTCAGGCTGTACATTTCCATGGGCTGCCCGCCCGTCGCGCCGGGCGTGACGTTGGAATAGTAAATGCCCGTCATGGCGGCATGGATGCTGGAACGCAGGCGGATGCGGTGCCCCTGCCTAAGCAGAAAATAATGCACGGACAGCGCGTCGGTGAGCACGTACAGCATCCAGCTCAACAGGCACAGCAGCAAATAGGCCGGGCTGAGCGTGCGAAGGGCCGCGATCAGCTCGCCGATATCGTTGCCGCTTAGACCAATGTACAGGACGATACCAAGGGTAAAAAACAAAAAGACAAAGCTGAACAGCTTTTTCGTGCCTGGCTTCATGATTAAGCTCCCATTCCTAGCATGGCTGTCGAACCAGACGTAGTATAGCATAGATTGATGCTTTGGGCAATGCATGAGGATGCGCGGAAGCGGTCAAAAGGCGGGATAAAAGCAAAATGATCCAATAGGAGAAGCAAAGCAGAAGAAGGAAAGGAACGCCCAAAGCGCGGAGTAAAAGAAAACCAAGCGACAGACGGGGCGCAAACGATCGCTGCGTTTTTGGGCCGCTCCGCGCAAAACGCCCGTATCTTGCGCCGCGCCGCGAAGCATGCTACAATAGGTCGAAACCCATGGACAGAAAATGGATGGACGCAAGAGGGAGAGCGCATGAGCAACATCACCGACATGATTGCCGAGGGCAAGGGCAAGCGGCTGTACGCCACCGAGAACCCGAATGAGGCGGTCGTTTACTACCGCGATGAAACCTTTGCCTTTCATGGCCTGAAACGCGGCCGTATCATCGGAAAGGGCGAAATCAACAACCTGATCTGCGAGTACATGTTTACGCTGCTGACGGAGAAGGGCGTTCCCAACCATTTTATCCGCCGCATCGACAACCGGTGCTCGCTGATTAAGCGCGTGGAGATTATCCCCGTGGTGGTGAAGGTGCGAAACATTGTGGCGGGAAGCCTGGCCAAGCGCATCGGCTACCCGGACGGCACGCGGCTGAAAAATACGGTGGTGGAGTATTGCCTGAAGGACCCTGAGCTGGAGGACCCGCTGGTGAACCTGACGCATATTACGGCGATGTCCCTGGCGACGGCGGAGGAGATCGGCCGCATGGAGGAGCTGAGCCTTCGCGTGAACGAGATTGTCAGCGAGTGCATGCGGGATATCAGCATCGAGCTGATCGACTTCAAGCTGGAGTTCGGGCGCTATGAGGGGGAGATCCTGCTGGCGGACGAGGTGTCGCCCGACACCTGCCGTTTCTGGGACGCGCGCACGCACGAGCCGCTGGATATCGACCGCTTCCGGCATGATCTGGGAGATGTGGAGGAGGCGTACCAGGAGGTGCTGCACCGGCTGACGGGCAACGTGCTTAAAAATGCGGAGGAGGAATAAGAAGATGCTCTTTACCGGGAAGACCCTGATGATTACGGGCGGTACGGGCTCGTTTGGCGAGGCGGTGCTGAAGCGCTTCCTGGATACGGATATCAGGGAGATCCGCATCTTCAGCCGGGATGAAAAAAAACAGGACGATATGCGCCATCGTTATCAAAACGATAAAATCCAATATTACCTTGGGGATGTGCGGGATCTGGCCAGCGTGAAAAACGCGTTGCACGGGGTGGATTACCTGTTCCACGCGGCGGCGCTCAAGCAGGTTCCATCCTGCGAGTTTTTTCCTGTCGAGGCCGTCAAGACCAACGTGCTGGGCACGGACAACGTGCTGACGGCCTGTATCGACGCCGGCGTGAGGAAGGTCATCTGCCTGTCCACCGATAAGGCGGCCTATCCGGTCAACGCCATGGGCACGTCCAAGGCCATGATGGAGAAGGTGTTTGTCGCCAAGGCGCGGACCGTTTCGCCGGAACAGACGCTGATCTGCGGAACCAGGTATGGAAACGTGATGTGTTCGCGCGGATCCGTTATTCCGCTGTTTATCGAGCAGATCAGGGCGGGCCGGCCCCTCACGGTGACGCACCCGGACATGACGCGCTTCATTATGAGCCTGGAGGAGGCGGTTGAGCTGGTGCTGTTTGCCTTCCAGAACGCGAAAAGCGGCGATATTTTGGTCAAGAAGGCCCCCGCGTGCACCATTGGAACGCTGGCGGAGGCGGTCCGCGAAGTTTTTCAGGCGGATAACCCCGTGCGCGTAATCGGCATGCGCCACGGCGAAAAAATGTACGAAACGCTCCTGACCAACGAGGAATGCATGCATGCGGAGGATATGGGCGGCTTTTTCCGCGTTCCGTCGGACGCGCGCGATTTGAACTACGACAAGTACGTGGTGCAGGGCGACGAGAACCGTAACACGCTCACCGAGTTTAATTCCAACAATACCACGCTCCTGACCGTGGAGCAGGTGAAGGAAAAGCTGCTGTCGCTCGATTACATCCGGCAGGAGCTGGCGGCCCCGGGATGCGGGGCGTGATCCGCGCGGAGGGACCGGAGGCGCGGGCGCGTTTCGCGCCCCTTTTTGACGGGTGGGAGGAAACCCCTGTGTGGTCGGCGTTGCAGGGGTGCATGGGCTCGGTGTACGGATGCGCGCAAGCCGGGGAGACGCCTGAAGCCGGGGTCTGCTGGAACGGGGATCTCCTCTTTTTTGCGGGCGATCCTTCCTCGCGCGGAGCGTCGGAGCTGGCGGAGGCGTGCCGGGAACGGCTCGGGAACCGTTACGGCATTCTGGTTCCGCGGACGCCGTCGTGGGACGCGCCGCTTGTGAAGGCGTTCGGTTCCCGGGCCCGCCGTTCGCTTCGTTACGCCATGCAAAAGGAAGGCGACTTATTTGACCGGGCCCGCCTGAAAGCGATGGCGGCGAAAACGCCGGAGGGGGTCGAGCTCAGGCGGATCGACCGGGAGCTATATACGCTCGCGCTGGAAGCGGAGTGGTCGCGCGACCTGTGCTCGCAATTCGCGTCGGCGGAGGCGTATGAGGCGTGCGGCTTGGGCGTGGCGGCGCTTGAGAATGGCGAGCTGGTTGGCGGGGCGTCCTCTTACATCTGCTATTGCGGAGGAATTGAAATCGAGGTGGATACGCGCGCGGACAGGCGAAGGCGCGGGATTGCCGCGGCGTGCTGCGCTCGGTTGATCCTTCGCTGTCTGGAGCGGGGACTGTATCCAAGCTGGGACGCCGCCAACCGCGCTTCCGTGGCGCTGGCGAAAAAACTAGGCTACCATGAGGCGGGGGAGTATCCCGTTTTTGAAGTCAACGCGCCGGAATGAGGCTGGAGCACCGCGCGAGTCGGCCCCGGGCGCTCCGCTTTCGGGGAGGGGCGCGAAGAACGGGGCCGCTCTGACCTTATCGGGTCGCGCGGGATTGCCGCGCATGCGAAGTGCGCGCTTCAGGTTCGCGCCCCATATCCAATCAAACCATACAGATTTTAACGGCAAAGGCCGGAGGACCGCTTGAAGCGCCCCCGGCCTCAGGCCGTCGAAAAAGCCCGCCATTCGGCGCGCTTTTCCGCCGAGGACTGTCGGAAGTGTTTGCGGCAAAGCCGCAAACTCCCCGCCCGCCTGGCAAAGCCAGGCGATACGATTTTATTTGGAGAGGCTGTCGCCCCTCCAAACCACCCCCAAATAGGTTTATCAACAGTCTGAGGCCGGAGGATCGCTTGAAGCGCCCTCCGGCCTTTTTGCCGGGCGGCGCCGGTATAGCGGCGATGCGAATGGTCCCATGCTTGAGCCGTTTTGAATGGATGAAAAAAATCGTCAAAAAAGTATCATTCACCGTCAAGGTATCCAAAAAGTAATCGAAATTCCTTTAAGCGACAGCGAACAAGACCGCATGGCTGCTTCTGCTA
>DBGEOK010000031.1:0-2762 GCA_048370855.1 Candidatus Limiplasma sp.
CAGCACCAGCGAAACCGACGCGATGGCGGCGATTTTGAGTCCCCGCATGCCGTTAACTTCCTTTCCTCAGCCGTCCGCGCCGTCCTCCGGCACGGACAGGATTTGCCTGATTTCGTCGATCATCTCCGCGTCCTTGAGGCGGAACTTGAACTCCACGCGGCGGGACGCGTCCATATCAATGGCTCCGTCCTCGCCGTAGATGGGGTCGGAATAGCTGCGGCCCTTCGCCGTCAGGATGCCGCGCAGCATGGAAAGCTGCTCGCCGCTCAGGCCCTTCATTTGCAGGCAATAGCTGGCCACGCTGAGCGCGCGCTCCTGGGAGAGCTCCAGGTTCATCAAATAGTCGCCCTGCGTGTCCGTGTGCCCCTCAATGATGATTTCCCCCAGGTAGTCCGCGTATTCGGAACGGAGCAAAACGCCCAGGTACACGGGGATAAACTCGTCCAGCAGCCGCCTGCCGCTGTCCTTGATAACGTTTTTGCCCACATCAAAAAACACGGCGCTTTCCAGCATGATATCCCCCGTGTTCTTATCCACGGACGCCCGCAGATCGGCGGTGGTCAGGGCTGTGCTCAGCTCGCGGATGATCTTTGTGCGCACGCCCACCAGGTCGTCCAGGCGCTGCTGCTGGGTGCTCATGGCTTCCTGCTGCGCGCCCAGCAGGATGGTCGCGTCCGACAGCTCCTTTTGCTTGGTTTCCAGCTCCAGGTTGGCGGCGGCCAGCTCGTCCTCCTTTTGCTGAAGGGCGGCCTGCGCGGCCAGGATGATCTTCTCCTGCTCCTCCAGGGTCAGGCTTTGGTCGCTCAGCAGGCTATTTTTCTCGTCGATGGCGGTCAGCGCGCCCGTCAATTCATTCTGCTTGGCGGTCAGCTCCGCCTGCTTGGCCTCCAGGTCCAGCTTTTGCTGCTCCAGCGTGCTTTGCTGCGCCGAGAACAGCGCGCCCTTTTCGTCCAGCTCGGAGCTTTTGGTTTCCAGCATGACGAAATACTGGTAGATGCTGTAGCACAGCACCAGCACAAACACCAGCAGCAGCGCCGCCATCATATCCGAATAGCTGATCCAGGCCGAACCGCCGTCCGCCTTGCCGCCCCGGCTCCGCCGATATCGCCTTTGTGCCATGTTGCCCCTCCCTTACGGCGCGAACGCTCAATAGCCGCCCAGCTCCGGCGCGTAGCCGTTTTGCGGCGGCGAGGCGGGCGGCGGGCCGTCCAGCTCGCCGGTCAGCGCGTCTACCGACTGCCGCACCTGGCCCAGCGCGGCGGTCAGCTCCTCGAGCCGGCGCGCCAGCGCGACGTCGGCGTCCTCCGCCGTTCCGGCGGACTTTGCGCGCTTCTCGCGCTCCAGCCGGATTTCCTGGCTGAACAGGCGCATTTGCTCCGCGATTTCCCCGCTGGCCTGCCTAATGACGCGCGCGTCGTCGGACAGCGCGCGGGCCGCGTGAAGCGTGCTTTGGAGGTTCTGCTGCGTTTGAAGCTGCCCCTCGCTGACAATGCTCATGGTTTCGCCCAGGGCGGTGATCTGGCCGTTGAGCGACGTGTTCATCTGCTGCACGAACTGCCCCACGATGCGGCGGACCCCCTCCACCTGCTCCTGCGTCGCGCCCTTGATAAAGGTATCCAGCGACTGCGTCAGCGGAGCCATGGCGCGGCCCAGCGCCATTTCCAGCGATGCGGCCACGTGATTGCCCACGCTTTCGGCCAGGCGGGCGACGCGCGCCTCCTCGTCCTGCTTTTGGCACAGGAGCTGAACCTCCGGCTGGAGGGGGCGCGGCATCGCCAGCTCATAAAACGCGTCCTCGAAGCCGTCCAGCGCGCGGTTGGCGCGGCCCGCCGCCATGCGGTAAAACATGTTGAACAGCAGCGAGCACGCGATGCCCGCCACGGAGGTGGCAAACGCGAAGCGCATGCCGCTTAACAACTGCGGGATGCTCTGGATGGTGCCCTCCGCGTTTGAAAAATCCACGCTGGTCAGCCCCTGCATCAGCCCCATAAAGGTGCCCAAAATGCCCAGCGACGTCAGCAGGCCCGGGATCAGCTCCGCAAGCTGGACGTGCCCCGGCTTATCGACCGCGGTATCCTCATTGACGTATTCCCTGATATCGCACGGCATGCCGCGCAAATCCAACTGGCCGGCGTTGAGCAGGAACTGCTGCCACTCGTTACGCAGCGAGCGGCCCAAAAACCGGGCCTCCCGCCACAGGGGGCGTTCCCCCGCCGCCGTGCTCTTTTCCAGCTTGACCACCGCGCGGTTTAAAAGCGCCGCGTTGCGCAGCAGCGGATAGATGCATTTGCACAGGCCGATCAGCGTAACCAGCGCGATGGCGGCATAGACCAGCACCTCTGACAGGCTGGTGCTAAGGCGGGCAAGTATTTCCGTTGGCACGCGCGGCACCTCCAAACTCTTTCGCAATCAGGATTGCGTTCATCTTAACACTTTTTTCATACTTTGTAAATACGATTGGAATGCCTATGCCCCACACCTAAACAACGAAGGAAGCGCGGGCGGCGTTCCACAGGCGGCGTGGAAATTGGAGGGGAGAACGTTGGGAGGCTCCGCCTCCCAAGCCCACCGCCTACGGGCTTCGCCCTTAGGAATCCCGCTTTGGGGCCGCGTTCGCGGCCCCAGGGGGGAAAATGATTAGTCTTTACGTTACGGACGCGACGAAAAAAGCGTGGGCGCGTTTGACAGGCTTTACGGTATAAAGAAGGGACGTTGGGAGGCTCCGCCTCCCAAGCCCACCGCCTAAGGGCTTCGCCCTTAGG
>DBGEOK010000032.1:0-58883 GCA_048370855.1 Candidatus Limiplasma sp.
AATTACAAAACATCCATGCGCACGCATCAATAAACTGGAATACAAAGCTTTATGGAATCCAAGGTCTCCTCGACGCCGTAATGCTCTGTGAGCGTGCGCCCGAGCAGATAGAAATAGTCGGAAAGGCGGTTCAGCCACATCAGCACGATGGCATCCGTGCCGTGCGTCGGGATCGGCGGCTTCCGAATCGGCGGCGAGGGCGGGTTCAGGCGTGGAAAGCGGCTGCGGCTCGTCTGGCTCGTCGTCGCTCGCGGCCTGATAGATCTTGTCGATGGCGGAAAGGACGGCGTTGGTGGTAACGGTCGCGCCGGAAAGGCCGTCCACGTCGCCTTCGGCCAGGGGAAGGGACTTGCCCTTAAACTGGTTGCGGAAGGAGTCCTCCAGGGCGCGTTCGCCGTAGTATTCCGTTTCGTTGAAGCGGTTGTCACCGATGGAGATGTCGGTAATGGTCAGGTTCTCGTCCAGCACGAGCTTCACGGCCACGGGGCCGCCGAAGCCCTTGGAAGCGGCGCGCCAAGCGCCGTCTTCATACAGCGTCGCCCGACCGTCGGCATCCTCATCGGCGGCGGGGGAGGCGGGAGCTTCCGCGCCTGTCAACTGGCTGTATACGGTATTGATCGCGTTCACGACCGCGGTGGACGTAACGGTCGCCCCGCTGATCGCGTCAATGTCGGAAAGCTGAAGAGGCGGTTTTTTGCCGATGAACTGGCTGCTGAAGGAATCCTCCAGCGCCTTGAGTCCATAACCGGCAGTTTCGTTAAAATAGTCGTCTCCTATGATAATGGAGGCAATGGCGCCTTCGCCGTCAAGCTCGAGCGTTACGGCTACCGGTCCGCCGAAGCCCTGCGCGCTGGCGGTGTTGGGCGAACCGCCGCCGCTCAGGTCCGCGATGTATTTGCCCGCCAGGTTGACGCCGCCGTTTACGGCGGCAGAGGTACGCGTGGCGCCGGCGATGGCGTCAATGGTATCGTCGCCCTTCGGCTCGCCGCTCTTGACCAGCTTCAGCGGAACCTTTTTGCCCAAATACTGGTCGGTAAAGGCCGGCTCCTTAGCCAGCGCGCCCAGGCCGGGGGTTTCGCTGAAGTTTTCTCCGCCAACCTCCACGCCTGTAATAAGCCCGTCGCTGTCCAGGCCGATCGTTACGGCGACATCCCCGCCATAGCCGGTCACCGTGGTCTGAATCACGTATCCAATGGATTCGCCGTTTTCATCCAGGCCCTCATAGCAACTATCCATCCCGCTGCCGTCCTGAAGCTCCACCTCCGCAAAGGCGGCCGCGGCGGGAAGCAGCTCGATGCGGGTGCTTTCCGCCGCCTGCAGCTTGATGGTCTCAATGGGCCCTTCGGTCAATTGATTGGTCAGCGCAAGCAGCAGCGCGGCAACCAGGCAGATGCCGACCAGCAAGCCTAGTTCTTTCAGGGCTTTCTTGCTCATAACGGGTACTCCTCCTTATATGTGCTCATTTGTGAGTCTTTTTTTGGTACCATCCGCGTGCGGCCAGCCGCTCCTTCAACTGGGGATCATTGTGCGCAAGGCCGACCATCATGCCCTGCGAGGCAATGCCTGTCAGCACGCCCGCGACGGTCCCCGCCGCCAGCAGATAGGGAAGGACCGTCAGCATGACCCAGCTTCCCAGCAGCACCCGGGATGCCGCCATCTGCCCAAGCATATGCAAAACCGCGCCGCAGATGGACACGCCGCACACGCCGATGCCCTTCCAGCGGCTGATCAGCAGCATCGCGGTGATGCTGAAAAGCCCGCCGAAAAGGGCGTAGACCATTCCCGTGAAACTGCCAAACAGCAACGCGCTCAACCCTACCTTCAGCCCCATCAGCAGGAAAGCGGGACCCGCGCCCTCGATGCACGCGATATAAACCAGCACCGTGTTCGGAAGTCCGAGCTTGATGCCCGGAACGGTGGGTACCAGCACAAACTGGCGCTCAATAAACCCAAGCACCAGCATCACGGTCGTCAACAGCCCATATCGGGCCAATTGGTTTGCCTTCATTGTTTGCTCCTACCTATCCGGCGCGTCGGAACCGTCGCCGGCGGGCAGCAGGCTGCAGACGACCCGGTGGGGGAGGCAGATAATGTCTCCGCCCAGCGCCCGCTTCGTATAGTTTTCGGCGGTCACCTTGCCCTGCTGGACGCAAAGCTGATCCCGGCAGGTTGCGTTTTCCATGGCCATACCCTCCTCATCCACCGTCAGAACGTTGAATTCTCCGTCCCCGCAGTCGATGGTAATGGTTTGCCGCCGCCCAAGGCTGAGGCGCGCATACTCGCGTCCGTCCACCGTAACGAGAACCGTGCCGCCCGCCGCGGGCCGCAAGAGCGGTCCTATCAGATAGGCGGCCAAGGCCAGCAGCAAAAAGCCCGCCAAAAGATAGACGTCTTTGCGTTTAATCACCAACGGCCTCCCCTTGCAACGTTTTTCGCATTATTATACCATGAACGGGCAAATAAGCAAATAGGAAAACAACGGTCGGGCAGGATTTAACGCCCATCGCCGCGCCGGCGGCTAAAGGGCCCGAGCGCCTCCCCCATCGAGCGGACGCCGCCCTTTGGCCTCCCCGCGCTGTACAACGCGCGCAGGCGGGCCCTTTTTACACCTGAGCCTATCATGAACCAAATCGCGGGCTTGGCGCGGGGGAACGCGCTGCCGGATTCGGACGGCGCTGATGCCGGCGGGATACGGGCGCGGCTGATAACGTTTGGGGGCGGCGCCGGAAACCTCCGGCGCCGCCCCGTCGTCAGCGTAACGAAAAAATCCTCTTTTGGGTTAGTTTGGAGGGGACGCGGCCTCTCCAAATGGAACCGTATCGCCGGCTGGCCTGCGGCGGGCAACGCTCCGGCGCTTTTGCCACGCGCGACGTCCGGACGGGGGAGTTTGAGCCTCCGACCGCCGCCCCAAAATCGGTTGAAGGGACTGTCCCTTATGCCTGCGCGGGTTCTCCTGTAAGCTTGGGGGCTTCGGCGTTCGCTTTCTCAAAGGCGATTTTGCCCTCCGCGTCAACATACAGGCGCACTTGATCGCCAAGCGCGATTTTTCCGGCAATGATCTCCTCGCTCAGGGCGTCCTCCACGCAGCGTTGGATGGTACGCCGCAAAGGCCGCGCGCCGTAGTTGGCGTCATAGCCTTCCTCCGCCAGAAGGTTTACGACGGCATCGTCATAGCGCAGGCGCATGCCATGCTCGCGCAGCCGTCCCGCCACGCTTTCCAGCATCAGCCCGGCAATCCGGCGGATGTCGTCCGGCTCCAGCGCGTGGAATACGATCAGGTCGTCAATCCGGTTGAGAAACTCTGGCCGGAAGGTGTCCTTGACCTCCGCCATCACGCGCTCCTTCATGGCCTCGTAGTTCCGGGCGGTTTCCACGCTGCCGCCGAAGCCCAGGGAACGCTTGGAGGTAATGGTGCTGGCGCCCGCGTTGGAGGTCATTACGATAATGGTATTCTTGAAATTCACCACGCGACCGTTGCTGTCAGTCAGCCTGCCGTCGTCCAGGATTTGCAGCAGGATGTTGAACACATCCGGGTGCGCTTTTTCCACCTCGTCAAAGAGCACGACGCTGTACGGCTTGTTGCGCACCTTTTGGGTAAGCTGTCCGCCCTCCTCGTAGCCGACGTAGCCCGGAGGGCTGCCGACAAGGCGGCTTACGCTGTGCTTTTCCATATATTCGCTCATGTCGATGCGAACAACGGCGTTTTCATCGTCAAACATCACCTCGCCGAGCGCGCGGCACAGCTCGGTTTTTCCAACGCCCGTCGGGCCCAGAAAGATAAAGGAGCCGATGGGACGCTTGGGGTCCTGCAGCCCGGCGCGGGCCCGCCTGAGCGCCCGGCTGACCGCTCCGATGGCCTCGTCCTGCCCGACGACGCGCTTGTGAAGCAGCTCCTCCATGTGAAGCAGGCGCTCGCTCTCATCCTCGGTCATCTTCTTGACGGGCACGCCCGTCCAGCTTGCCACGATCTGGGCGATGTCCTCGTCAGTGACCACCTCATGGCTGGCGCTTTTGCGCTGCTCCCAGGCGGAACGCTTTTGCGCCACATCCTCCCGAAGCTTGCGCTCCTCGTCGCGGAGCTGAGCGGCCTTTTCAAAATCCTGGTGGGCGATGGCCTCTTTTTTCTCGTTCTGGAGGGCTTTGAGCCGCTCCTCCTGCTCCTTGACGTCCGGCGGCGCGGTAAAGCTGTGGAGCCTCACGCGGGACGCGGCTTCGTCCATCAGGTCGATGGCCTTATCCGGCAAAAAGCGGTCGCTGATATATCGGTCGGACAGGTTGACCGCCGCCTCCAGCGCCTCGTCGGTAATTTGTACCTTATGGTGCGCCTCGTACCGGTCGCGGAGCCCCTTCAAAATTGCCAGCGCTTCCTCGGCGGTCGGCTCGCCGACCTTTACGGGCTGAAAGCGACGTTCCAGCGCGGCGTCCTTCTCGATGTTCTTGCGGTATTCGTCCAGCGTGGTAGCGCCGATGCACTGGAGCTCGCCGCGGGCAAGGGCGGGCTTGAGGATATTGGCGGCGTCCAGGCTTCCCTCCGCCTTGCCGGCGCCAATCAGGGTGTGGAACTCGTCGATAAACAGGATGACGTTGCCCTGCTTTTGCACATCCTTGATGGTATCCTTCAGGCGCTCCTCAAACTCCCCGCGGTATTTGCTGCCGGCAATCATGCTTCCAAGGTCCAGCGCCAGGATGCGCTTGCCCGTCAGGGTTTCGGGCACCTTGCCCGAAACGATGAGCTGCGCGAGGCCTTCGACCACGGCGCTCTTGCCCACGCCGGGCTCGCCGATCAATACGGGGTTGTTCTTGGTGCGGCGGCTCATGATCTGCATGATTCGCTCAATTTCCATGCCGCGGCCGATCACGGGGTCCAGCTCGCCGTCCTGTGCGGCTTTGGTCAGGTCGCGGCTGTATTTCTCCAGCACGCTGCCGCCCTTGCCGGCCTCGGGTTCCTCAGCGGGGGCCGCTTCCCCGGCGTTGGGATCAGGCTGGTTGTTGGTCAGGTTATCCAAAATTTGCTGCTGAAGCGTTTGGGTATCCACGCCCAACTCCCGAAGCAGGCTGACGGCCACGCCCTCGCCCTCGCGCAGCAGCGCAAGCCAAAAATGTTCTGTGCCTACAAAGCTGTGATGCAGACGCCGGCTTTCCAATATGCTGGATTCCAGGATCTTCTTGCTCCTGGGCGTCAGCTCCAGCATTCCGCCGGATTGCCGCGTGCCCTCGCCCAAAAGCTCGCGCACGCGCTCAAATACCGTATCATAATTGACGCCTTCGGGCAGCACGTCCGCAAGCATGGGGCCGGGCTCCTTCAGCAGTCCGAGCAGCAGGTGCTCGGTGCCAACATAGGGCTGATGCAGCGCGACAGCGGCCTGCTGCGCGGCCGCGACGGCTCGTTGAGCCCGCTGGGTGAATCGTCCAAATATCGCCATATGAAACCTCCTGTGGTTTTACTGGAGCGCGCTGCGAATCACTTCGCATCTCGCCTGGTTGATCGTCAAGTTGCCGGGCTCCTGCTGCATATACCGCTTTACATGGGCGTTTTGCGCCGTGGTCAGCAGTTCGTCCACCACGGGCAGCTCCACGTCCAGCAGGCGGCTGGATGCCCCGAGGCGCAGGTTGCTCCAATGCTGCATAAATTCCTTTTCATCCATTTCCATGGCATAGCGCAGGCTGCCGTAGCTGCGGAAAATGGAATCCTTAAACGCATAGGGCTGCTGCTCCAGGCAGCGTTCCCGCAGCGCGGCTTCCATATCGATCAGTTGCTTTCCAACCGCCATGACCGCCTCGAGTATATCCTCCTCGGTCCTTCCCAGCGTCACCTGGTTGCTGACTTGGTATAGGTCGCCCAGCGCCTCGCTGCCCTCCCCGTAGATGCCGCGCATGGTCAGCCCCAGCTTTGCCACGCTCTGGTTCACGTTGCCCATCTGCTTAAAGCGCGTGAGCATGGGCAGGTGCAGCATCAAAGAGGCGCGCATGCCGGTACCGGTATTGGTGGGGCAGGAGGTAAGGTAGCCGAGCTGAGGGTCAAAGCTGAAGGCGCATATCTCCTGGAGCATATCCTCCACCTTGAACGCTTCCTCGGCCGCGGACGTCAGGTCAAGCCCTGCGCCAATCGCCTGTATGCGCAGGTGATCCTCTTCGTTGACCATTACGCTGATGCGACCGTCGCCGCGGATCAGCGCCGCGCCGGCCTCGCTGTTGCGCACCAGATCCCGGCTGATGAAATGGCGCTCCACCAGCGCCATGCGCTCCACCTTGGGGAGGTCCCGCAGCAAATGAAGCGCATAAGCGCCTCCCTCGCTTTCCAGCGCCTTGCAGGCCCGATCGATGCAGAGCTTTGCGTTGTCCGGATTGCCTGCGCTGGAAAAGGGCAGGTCATAATAATTTCGCGCCAGACGTACCCGCCCGGTCACCACGACATCGTTCACGCTCTGGCTCATGGCTCCTGGTTCGCCTCCCCGCATTCCGTCAGCGCACGGATCTCGTCCCGGTATTTTGCCGCGTCTTCAAAGTTTTCACTAGCCACGGCGTGCTCCATTTTTTGGCGCAGGTCGTCAATTTGCCGGGCAAGCCGGTCGCCCTCCAGCTCGGGGGGCAGGTTTTTGGGCGTGCGCCCAGCGTGCTGAGTCTTTCCGTGAATGCGCTGCAGCAACGGTCCAAGCTGTTCGGAAAAATCACGGTAGCACTGGGCGCAGCCCAGCTTGCCCGTCCGTTCAAACTCCGCGTAGGTCAGGCCGCATCCGCCGCAGGTGAGCTGCGGCTTAGCGGGCTGACCGTTGCCCAGCACGGAGAGAATCGAGCTTAAAAAGCTCTGAATATCGCCGTGCGCAAGGCTCAGTTCCATTTTTTTCATACATTCGGGGCAGAGATGGCGCGTGGTGACCTCGTCGCCCGCCGTCACGGTGATGGCGACCGTCGCCTGGTTTTTTTTGCATTCCTCGCAGAGCATGCAAGCCCCTCCCTTCCTGCTTCGCTACTCATTCTTGCCCCTTCGGGCAATTTCAAGCAGCATGTTTTTGAGAATCTTTGCCCGGAGCGCATCCTTCATCTCCGACGTGATGGGCAGGCTGAACGCCTGCGGGGAGACGGCGGATAGCATCAGCGACGCCTCGCCCGCCGTGACAAGCTCGCGCTCCTTGAGCTGTTGAATGAGATGGGAGGCGGAGAGATCGTCAATCGAGTCTCCCACACGCTCATGGAGCATGTAGAGGAGCTGCTCGCTCGTATCCTGTTCCATGCGGAAAATGCGGATATACCCGCCGCCGCCGCGCCTGCTTTCAATCAGGTAGCCGTGATCCGGGGTAAAGCGGGTCGCCAGCACATAGTTGATCTGGGAGGGCGCGCAGTTAAAATACTCGGCAAGCTCATTGCGTTTCAGCTCGACCTCCTGCTCATCCTGGGTGAGCAGGGTTTTGATAAACTGCTCGATGGCGTCGCTAAGCCTCATGACCATCCTCCTTTCGCCAAAGAACATAGACCATCTTTGACCATTGTATTGTATCACGCTCCTCCCTAAAAAGCAATGGGAGATTGCGGATTTTACAGAATGAAGGCTTATTCAAGCGAAAAGAGGGAATACCAGCAGCCGGAACGGGGGGCGCGCATGGCCAGGAATACGCCGGCCTCGCCGGTGGACGGATCGGCAATGCCAAGCGCGACGTCATAGGAGCCGGATGGCAGCGCGACGGTCGTTTCCAGGCCGCCGCCCGGCAGGATGTCGCCAACGCGCATGGGAAGGTCCAGCTCCGTGAGCTTGCCGGAGCTGTCGGACAAGCGAAGCCGCGCCGGCCAGTCAAAATAAAACGGGGCGATTCCGTCGTTATGCCAGGCTAGCGTAAGCGAGCGGGTTCCCGAGGCGTCCAGCTCGAGCGTCGCCCGTTTGATGCGCAGCCGGTAGCCGACGGCGCGCAGCAGCGCGTCCAGCTCGGGCTGGCGCTCGCCTCCCACCTCCACATTGACAAAGCTATGTGGGCCGATCCAGCTTGTATGCGACGCGCGGAAAAGATCGAGCGTTTTGTCAAAGCATTCGCCCAAATACTCCTCCGCCTCCATGGACGTGGCCAGCTCCCCGCCGATGGGCGCGGCCCGCCATTTCAGCGGCATGGGGGAAAGGGCGTCCTCCTCCCCCTGGTAGGCTCCGCCGTCGGCAATCCACGCAAGCCATTGCTCCGTCGCCTCGGGGGCGCCGCTCGCGTCGTTGTACAGCCCGAAGCCGTCCGCGGCGGCGAAGCCGAAGGGACGCCGCGCCAGCAGATAGGCGTTGGGAAACGCGAGCAGATAAGGTTCCACATAGCGCCGCCGAACGTCCGCCCCCGGCAGCTCTCCAATATCGTCATGCACGTGCCATTCGCCCCAATGCCCGAGGGAGCCAAGCTCCACAAACGCCACGAAGGAATCCCCGCCATACCGCCCGCCAAGCGCTTGAATCGCCCGCGCATGCGCCGCGATCAGGGTTTCATTTTCATAATTGGGGCTGTATCCCCTGCCGTAGGAGGTGTGATAATACACGCCGTCGGCTGTCTGAGCATACAGCCATTCCGGAATATCGAGGTGTTTTTTTGGACCGGGGACATCGGCCACAAAGCGTAAAATCAGGCGCTTGCCTTCCGCGCGCCAGCGTTCCAGATGATTTTCCCGCTCGAAGGATTCAAAATCATACCGCCCTTGCTCAGGCTCAAAATCCGCCCAACGCAAATTGGCGTAAACCAGCGAGAAGGGCTGCGACCCGGCATTGTCGTCTTCCGCCCAAGCTACGTTCCCGATAAAGGGGTTGACAAAGACGCTTTCGTCGTCCGGCTCATAGTCGAAAACAACGCGGGCGGCGTTCGCCCCGCCGCAAAGGGACAGGCAGAACGCGGCCATAACCGCTAAAAACAAGCGCCTCATCAGAAAAGCCCCCTTTACCCTTTAGGCCCGGTCAGTCGATGTAATCTCCGCCGTATTGCACCAGCGTGGCGTCAAACACGCCCTCCATCCCCCGGATGGCGTCCAGAAGGGACAGGTTATTGCGCTTCAGGCGCAGCTCGATCGCCATTTCTACATCCTTTTTGCGCAGCGTTTTGGACATGATCTTGTAGGGGCAGGTGCCCAGCGCCCGCCGCACGCGTTCCTCCACGCCGTCCCCGTCGTAATGCACCAGCAGGATGTACATCTCGTCGCGCGGACCTTTGCAGGCCTTCATCACCAGGAGCAGCACGGTCATCACCAGCATCACGAACAGCGCGATGTAAAACATCCCCGCCCCGATGGCGATGCCGTCGGCCACGGCCCAGAACAGGTAAAGCAGGTCCATGGGGTCCTTCACGGCGGTGCGGTAGCGCACGATGGACAGCGCGCCCACCATGCCCAGCGACAGCACGACGTTGGATTGAATGGTGACGATGATGGCGCAGGTAAGCACCGTCATGCCGATCAGCGAGGTAGCGAAGGAACGGCTGTACACCACGCCCGCATAGGTCTTTTTGTACAGCCAGTAAAGCAGCAGCCCAGCCGCCAGGGCCAGCAGGATATACCCGCACGCCTTCAACAGCGTTTCCACGCTGTATGGCTGGAGAAACTGGCCCGCTTCCAGCACGGATTTCTTGATGATGTCCCGAAAGGTCATTGAAGTTTCCATAGTATCCCCTCCGCACGATGATTGGAATGTTCCCGTACCGCCGCGTCGCAGCAAAGCACGTATTTGGACGCGGCCGTCATCTGGCTTGCGCGGGGCGGCAGCAGGCGGCGCACCTGGGCGGGCAGAAAGCGCGTAAACTTGACCTCCAGGATCATTTCGCCGCCGCCCACCGCCTCAACCGTCGGCAGCTCCGGGTCAAAGAGCAGAAAACGGCCGAAGCCGGCGCGCACGTGCTTGTCAAAGGTCAGCCGCACCTCGCCGGCCTCCATCACAAAGGGCTCGCGGTCATAATCCACGATTACGCGCGGGCGGAGGATGCGGGACGTACACTCAACGTAAAACTCTCTGAGCAGGTTGTGCCCGCTCTTTTGCAGAAACGCGTATTCTCCGTCCAGGATCGCCTCGGCCTCCTCCCGGGTCAGAGGCGCGCTCTCTTTGAGGATATACTGGCCGTACTTGTTCTTGCGCTCCAGCCGGATCACCCTGTCGGAGCAGTTGTAGACGCGAATGCGGTATTTGCGGCGCGTGAGCGCGCCAAGCTCCTTTTCCTCATAGGCGCTGTTCCAATAGTCGTCGAAGTAAAGGCTCCGGATGTGGTATTCCCCTGTGCGGCCGGCATGCGGGTCGCGGGGGATCAGGGGCAGAAGCCGCTGCCGGAGCAACGCCCACTCCGGCTCGCTGATGAGGTACTTGAGCTCGTGACGGTAAAGGCTCTGGCTCATTCGGGATTCGTCACCGTCCCGTCGGCGGCCACGGTAAAGCGCCGCATGCCGGTATGAACGCCGGTTCCCGTTTCTACCTGGTCAAAGGCGGACTGCGTATATCCGCTCTCGTTTTGGGCCGTTACCCGCCAATAGTAAACGCCGGGATCAGGCAGAGGGAGCAGGGCTTCCGCGGCAAGCTGCGCGGAGCTCTCATAAACGATGGTATCCGGCTCAAAGCTCCAGTCCCGCGCCACCTGAACGGTATAGCGTACAAACTCGCCGTCAAAATCATAGGCGTCCCCCCAGCTCAGCGCCAGCGCCGCGCCCTCCAGCCCGGCGTCGTTTAGAAAAAACGGCATGGGCTTTTCAAGGGATTCCAGAAAATACTGGTAGGAAAGCTCCACATCGCCCGGAAGGCTTTCATAGATTTGCTCCAGCAGCTTGCTTTCCACGCGCATGTGGACGGCGTCGGGCAGGCGCGCGGTATAAGCGTCCACGACCGTCCGGTATTGCTTCACCAACCCGGCTATGCGCTCCGGGGTGATGATGGCGCGAAGCTGCTCCATCTTGTTAAGCAGCGCCTGCCGGTAGGTTTCCTCGCGGAACATGCGGTTGAAGAGCGCCACGTTCCAATAGTCCGAGACGCCGCGCGTCCAAAGCCCCTCGGCCCACTCCCCGTCCCGCAGGGTGTCTTCGGTAAAGGAGAGCGATCCGTCGCCGTCCCAGCAAAGGTAATACCATGTATCGCTGTTGACGGGGTTGTACAGGTAATAGTTTTGGGCGTTGCTGTCCACGTTGCCGGTTAAAATATTAAAGGCGATGTAGCTGGTCAGATTGTCCAGATTAAAATACTTTTCGACGACGGCTTCAATCGGCAGGGAATAGTCGTTGACCGCTTCCAGCATCTCGATCAGCTTCTCATGGTTTTGGGATACCTTAGGCTCCAGCACCTCGCTGAAGCGGGCGAGGTCGTACTGAGGGTCGGTCGCCAGGCGAATGGCGTCCGGGTAACGGTACAGCTCGCACATGTTGGCCTTGTACAGCCCGCCGTCCCGGCTCAGGCCATGGTTGCGCAAAAACCGGTTGTTGGGCAGCTCCACCTGGGTAAACAGGCCGTAATCCACAAATTCCGGGGAGGGGTCGTCGTCGGTGTCGTCCCTGACATATAGCCGAACAAATTGCGTCCGAAGGCTGACCATACCCGGAACGTCCTGAAGAAGCCTGAAGTACAGCATATTGCGCAGGCGCGTCGGGTCGGACGGATGCTTGTTGAGCGCGATGGCGCGCTGGCCGCGCCAGAGCCCCGCGCCGTCGTAGAGCGACAGGCGGTAGGATTTTTGCGGCGAGCCCGTGCTGGTGCGGCCGCGCACGTTGATCGTCGCGTTCGGCTCCGTGGCCCCGTAGCCGACCTCGCCGGGCAGGGGGCCGCTCTCGTCGCCGATCTGCACGATGGCCTCGGCCTTGATCTTTTCAACGTTCGCCATCCCTTGCAGGTTAAGGTACGCGTTTACCTCCTGAAACGTATGGTCGGTACCGTCCGCGGCGGCGCCCTTTACCACGGTCACATAAAAGCAGACCACGTCCAGCGGGTCGTACGCCGAATAGAGGCTGGGGTCGTCCGCCAGGGGAAGGTCGTCGATAGCGGGGGTATCCGCCTTTACAACCGTTCCGGACGCCGGCCCGTGATCCGCGGCTGGCGCGACCTCCGTGGTTTGCGAGCAGCCGCACAGCAGCGCGCAAAGCGCCAGGCATAAGCAGAGCAGCCCGGATTTTTTCCTGTTCATACGCCGATTCCTCCCTCTTGCGTTGAAGCCTGCGATGGTCGGGCCCGCCGGTCAAGCCATTCCGTCAGGCTGATCCAGAAGCCCTTTTCCCGCCGGTTGAGGACCGGCTGCTCGCAAAACACATGGTAATCGATATCCCTCACATACTTGAGCAGCCTGGGCAGCGCCGACACATAGGCCGCGCCGCCCGCCAGCGCGAAGCCTACCCCATAGTACAGGGACGAGACGTTCATCAAAATGGCGGTGGCGGCGAGGTTGACCGTAAAAAACGCGACGGCGGTAAAAAGAGCGCCCTTGCGGTCGTTAAAATAAAGCTGCAGCAGCATCAGGCTGTTGCCGACGGCATAGCCGCTGTACCCGATGGCCATGATCTGGAACATGGCGATCATCTCCGTGGTAAACCCGATCAGCTCCAGAAAATACCGCATCAGCACCACGTAAGCCACCATGCAAAACATCTGCACGCTGGAAAGCTTGAAAATTTCCTGATGGAGCACCGTGGTCATCCCCTCGCGCGCAAGCTGGATTTGGGAAAGCGTGCCGCCGGAGGCGATGGCGCTGAAGTAGTCGCGGTATTTTTGGTAAAAGTTTACTTCCACGGAAACAATGAAGTTGATACTGGTGGGGATGGTGACGAGGTAGGCGTAGAAGGAGGCCGCGTCGTGGGAGGCGGCCTGCCGGAACAGGCCCGCTACCGGCTCGCCCAGCGGGCTGAACCACATGAGGATCATATGGACGAAAGCCCCCGCCATATTGAAAAAGCCGATCGCAAACAGCGCGGGCGTGCGGTTGAGCCAAGCCAAAAAAGCAAACGGGCTTCCGCGGCCGACGGGGAAGTAGCGCAGCAGCACCCGCGTGAAGCCTACCAGCATAACGCCGTAGCCGGCGGCAAGGGCCGCCGTCAGCGAGGTCAGTACCGCGACGCCCGCGGCGATCAGCCCCCAGCCCAGCAAAAGCGCCGCCGCCACGCCAAAGCCGAAAACGTACAGGATGCGCTTATAATCCTTCGCGGCGGTGATATAGGACATCTGCAGCCATACCGGAATCAGCAGCATGAACAGGAGCCAGTTGAGCGCCCGGTCCAGCGCCGCAATTTCCGGCGCTTGGGCCAGAAACCATCCGTACAGCGCCCCGCCTGGGATCAGCGCCAGCAGCGACGCGCCAAAGAGCGACGGGAGCACGCGCTCCGGGCTGTTTTGATAAAGCTGGTCCGCCACATAGCGGGACAGCAGCATCTGCCAGCCGGAGGTCAGCAGCAGGGAAAACAGCATGGCGTAAACCATCATAATCACAAGGCGGTCCCGTTCCGCCTCGCTGGCCCCGGCCGCCTTGGCAATGCCCTGCACGCCCAGCAGCAGCACGATTGCCAGCAGCATGGTGCCGGAGCAGACGATGCTGGCATATGCATAGGCGCGGATTTTCATGATGATCCCGCGCCCGGCAAACAGCTTTTTCAGCTCAAAGCCAATTCCGGCCATCAATCACGCCCCCCTTCGGCCAACGCGTCGTGAAAGAGCTCCTCATAGCGCGCCAGCATATCCGGATGGCGGTAGAACGCCTCCGCGCGCCTGCGCCCGTTTTCGCCCAGCTTCAGGCGCTGGGCGCGGCTGCGGCACAGCGTCAGGATGGCGTCGGCCAGCGCGGTCTGGTGCATGACGGGCGCGCAGATGCCGGCCTCGCCAAAGTCGTCGTCTATGCCGTCCAGAAGCTCTCCGCAGCAGCCCACGTTGGTGGTCACGCAGGGGCGCGACGCCGCCATGGATTCCAAAACCGCCAACGGCTGCCCCTCGGACAGGCTGGTCAGCACGGTGAAGTCGATGCCCCTCATGTATTCCGCCACGTTCACTCGGCCGGTGAAAATCACCCGGTCCAGTTGAAGCTCCTCCTGAAGCTGAAGGCATTCCTGATAATATTCCTCGTCCTCGTCCGTGGTGCCCATGATATGCAAGCGCACGCGCTCCTCCTCGTCACAGACCATGGAAAAGGCATAGAGCATCGTCTTGACATCCTTAATCGGCACCACGCGCACCACCGCGCCCACATCCACCCAACCGTCCGGTTCCTTGAGGGGAATGGCGGCGAAGCGCTCATAATCCACCCCGTTGGGAATGACGACGCATTTTTCGCGCGGGCATCCGATTTCCTGCTGAATCAGACTGGCGCGATGGAAGAGCGAGGTTACGCGGCCGGCGTGGGCGTAGGCGCAGCGGGTGAACATGTAAAACATGTTGATCCACAGGTCCTTGAAGTGCGAAGGAACCCAATGGGTACGAAGGATTTCTTCCTCGCGCTCCCGCGTGTAGATGCCGTGCTCGGTCAGCAGGAAGGGCTTTCCGGTCAGCGTTCCCGCCATGGAGCCCAAAACGCCCGCGTAGCCTGCCGACACGGCATAGTACAGATCCGCCTCGGGCGGTTCGTCCCCCATTAGGTAGAGCAAGGGCAGAAACATAGAGCGAATGGTCCAGAAATAATCCGTAAAGCCCACAAATGGATAATCCGCCTTGCAGGTCTCCTCCAGGATGTCCAAAAATTCCTTTTGAAGCAGAAAGGCCACGTTATCCATCCGGCGCTTGTGAAACAGGGAAAAAAGCTCCTCCCAATCGGGTGCGCCGCAGCGGAAAAGCTCCCGGACGGCGTCGAGCTGGGCGGGGGTGAGGCGACGGCGGATATGGGAGGGCTTGCCCATAGGCTCCGTCAGGACGGAATCAAGGTAGACGTCCCTTAGCTCCACGACGTTGGGCGGCAGACGGTAGGCGTATTGCCCGCGCTTTTTTTGCTCCGCTCCGATGGCCCAAATGGCAAACTCATGCTGGGGCAGCTTTTGAATCAAGCCTTGAAGCCAGGAGGATACGCCGCCCATCACAAAGGGATAGCAGCCCTCGCAGATCACGCAAATCCTCATTCGTCCGCCTCCCAGCTCACGCGCAGCTCCGCGGCCTCCGCCCGCACCCAAAGCAGGTGGTCGTTGACACGATAGGCGACGCCGCCTTCCACAACGGGATTCTTTCCGCGCACCCTAACGGCCAGCCATACCTCGTCCATCTCGGGGGAGAGCTTCAGCGTGACGGCGCCCGGCTCCCATATGCGCTCCATTTGCAGGCGGCTGAAGCGCTGAACCGCCGCCGCGCCCTCCGAGGCGGTGGAATAGCGGAGCTTTGGGTAGGCAAGCGAGAGCTGCTCCAGGGATTGGGAAAAATCCTCGTACAGCTCCGTCCATCCCAGGCCGCCGCTCCGGCGCTCGTCCAGCACGTCGTCCGGATGAATGAAGTGGGAGAAAACGCCGTGCAACAGAAGCTCCTGCGCTTCCACCAGGTGGATATAGGCGTCCATGCTGAAGCCGGAGGTAATGCGCGGCACAGAGACGCTCCCCGTCCGCTCCTCGGTAAACTCCTGAACCAGCGCGTCCACGCCCGTTTCGCTCAGGTACAGGCCGGAGATGGTGCGGATCTGCGGCAGCGTTTCCAGCAGAACCTCCTGTCCGACCGCGCTTAAATAGTTGGAGGGCGGGACGTAGGTTGCGAACGCGGCTTCCGGCAGGGCCTTATGCCCATAGCGGTACAGCTCCTGAAGGGCCAGCGCCATGTTTTCCTTGGACGGCCAGGTCGTGTAATCCTCGCCGCTATACACAAACCCGTCCGAGCAGAGCGGCATATGGTTGTAGCCGTGAAGGCCGATTTCCCCGCCGGAATGGATCAGCTCGGAGGAATAATAGCGCAGGAGAGAGCGATCCTCCGTATCCGGCTCGAAGGGCGGCTCTACGCGGTCGTTATAGGTTTCCACCAGCACGCCGGTATAGCGCACGCCGTATTTCCACACGAGCCGCTTCATATCCGGCCACCAATGGTTGCGGTAGAAGCCCTGGATGCCGTAGCCGAAGTCCTTCATTAAGCGCTCGTCTGTGCCATCGGGCTGGGGAGCGGGAAAATCGTCGATAAAAACCATGCCGGCGTTGATAATGGGGTAGACCACGGCGTCCTCCAGCGCCATCAGGGCGCAGAGGGCGAGGCCGCGGTTGGCTTTTTCGCCGGTCAGGGTGGCGTTAAACACCATGACGCGGCCATCGCCCAGGGGACGCTCCCACAGGAGAGGGATGCGGCGCTCGTCCGCCGTTTCCATGTGGACGGTGCAATCGTCGGACAGCCGTACCGAAAGCGTGGTATCATGAAGCGTCTGATCGATATGCTCCGTTCCGTCCTCATACATCGGCAGCAGGTCCGTTAGAAAGCGGATGCCGGAATACTCCACGTAACTGCCCTGGCATTCGGTGATGCCGAGCTTGCGGCTCATGACCCGGAACGCGTCCGAATTCTCCTGCGACATCATCAGCCCCAGGCGTCCGCCGCATTCCAGCCACGCGGTGAGGCGCTCCAGGTCGCCGAGCAGAGGGTCCATGCTTTGCGAGCAGAGCAGGATCGTGCGCAGGCCGTCCAGGCTGCCAAGCGGTTCAAGGGCCAGGTCCACGCTGCGGTAGGGCGTTTTCAGCTCGCCGAGCGTATCTTCGAGCTGCGCGACATAGGGGGCCTCGAGCGCGCGCCCGGAGTGAAACGCGACCAGCAGATCCGCCTCGCCGTGATCCGGGGCGGACGCCTCCGCATAAGCGTCCAGATATTCCAGCATGGGCGCGCGCGCCTCAAACGCCGGCCCCTTCTGCTCGGCCAGGATAATCGCCAAAAGCAAAAACATGAACAGAAGGGGCGCGTAAAGCCGCTTCATCGATAATTTCATGCGCCGCCGCCCTCCATCCAAAATTGAAGCCGTTCCCGGCCCGCTTTGCTAAAATCCACGCCGGCGGAACGAACCCGCTCCAACAGGGCGCGGAACCCCCGCTGGTCGTGCGTCTCCACGCAGACGCGCATCATATCAAACCAGGCCTGTTCCTCTTTGGGCCAGCGCCGGAACGCCTCCTCCGCGATTTCGCGCGCCTGCGCGGGCTCTTTAAGGGCCAGGTGGTTGCGCACCGCCAGGCTCGTCAGCTCCAGCGCGGGGGAAAGGCTGAGCGCGTCCGCCAGCGCCCGGGACAGGACGAGGCGCTGGCGGCGCAACGCCTGCCCCTCGATCAGCCCGCTTTCGCAATAGCGGTTAAGAAGCTCCACATATTCCCGCCGAAGCCCGGCGCTGTCCGGGCTGGCCTGCAGCTCGACCTGGCAGCGCTGCAGCTCCAACTGCATCTGCCGCTGAAGCTCGGTGATGGTCGCCGTGGCGTAATGGGCGGTTTCGGCGTCGTCGTTGAAGCGCGCCATCAGCAGCAGATCCAGGTGATCCATGGGATCGCCCCTGAGCAGATTCATCATCTGCCTTCGGCGCTGCCTCGGGTCGTTAATGAGCAGAGCCTCCTCCAGCGGCACGGCGTCCTGCGCGTCCAATTGGAAAGAGAGGCGGCGGCTGTGCGCTTCGCTCTGCCGCTTCAGCCATTCGCCTTCGGACGGTTCGCTGCCGGACGCCCGCGCGAGCGACAGGATCGAGAGCGCTCCAAAAAAGGGAAGCAGCAGCATCCAAAGCGCATGCGTCAGGGTCAGCGGGGCACGCCCGGCGCAGAGCCGCGCAATGGTAAAGGCGCACAGCAGCAGGTGCGCCGCCAGCAGGGACAGCAGCCATTCATTCAAGCGCTTCACACTCCTGCGGCACCATTTCGCACCGAAGCTGGCGGGCGGCAAAACGGGCGGAAATCTGTGTGAAATGCTCTTCGTCAGCCTGCGGCAGCAGCACATAATAGGAGCCGCTGTTCAGGCGGCCGCAAAGGTCCGTGCTGCGCGTCGCCCCGGCGACGCGGCTGTCAAACTCCAACACGCCCAGCCCGGCCTCAGGCGCGGTTACGCGCAGCAGCAGAAAATCGCCGGCGTGGCGGCGGCGCATGCTGCGGTATATCTCCAGCGCGGAAAGAAACGGCCCCTCGGACAGGATATGGGTGTTTTCAATATAGACGTCCGGCGATAGATTGAAATACTGGATCGCCCGGACCATAGCGGATTGCACCAGCCCGCACGTGATGCTGAACAGGTTTTGAAAGTAGAGGGAGCACTGGTCGAAGGGAACGTCCCACAGGACGATCATCGCAATAGGCGCGCGGTCCATCAAAATGGGCGCGGCAAAGGCGGGATAGGACGGCGAGAGGTCGGTATTGGCAAACACCTTGCCGCCGTCCATTTCACGGCGGAGCAAGGGAAGCTTGGAAAGGTCGAGGGAATTGGCGAGGCGCTTCATGCCGCCGGAGCGCAGTACCAGGCGGGCAAAGTCGCACTCCGGCTTATAATAATAAATCGCCACCGACTGATTTTGCAAAATCCCTTCCATCACGTTGAGCGTGGATAGAAAGATTTGCTCCGGCTGCAAGCTGTCCAGCTCGCGCGTGATGCTGTAAATGCGGCCGTAGCTGTCTCTGGAGCGGACGACCTGCGCCTGGAGGCGGTCGCGGTCCTCCGCGGCGCGCTGGTAAATGGTTTCTAAAAACGCGGCTTCCTCGTCGCGCTCCTGCTTTTCCCGCTCCAAAGCGGTAAGCTGTTCGCCGCGCTTGTCGTGCAGATAGCCGAAGATGCCGCCGCCCAGCAGGTAAGTGGTCATGGGCAGCCAGTTGTCGATATTGTATAAAAGCAGGCGGAGCTCGTTGCCGGCCTGAATCCAGTCCCAGCCATAGAAAAAGCAGGCGATGAGCGCGGCGGCAAGGCCGGGCCGGATGCCGTGCATGTTGCCGACCACCACCACGTAGAGCAGCCAAAAGTTCAGGTAGCGAAACATCGCGTCCCGCCCGGTAAGCTTGGTAAGCCCAAACGCCGCGGCCGCGAGCACGGCGAGCTCCAGATAGGGAAGCGCGCGTCCAAAGGTGCGGCGCAGCCATCCGCTCAGGCCGGCGGCAGGGCCGCGACGCTTGACGGGCCGCTCCTCGCCCGTCAGGGCCGGCAGCTCCTCTATCCAGTTATGGCGGGGCACCCAGTCTAGGCAGCGCGATAAGCCCGGCTCCAGCATGGGCGGGGCGAGCTTAGCGTCCGTGTAGCCCACGCGCAGCTTTGGCAGGCAGGAGGCGAGCCGGGCGGCTAAGTCGGCATAGCGCGACGGCTCCCCATAAAGCGCGTGCGCCGTGCCTGTGAGGCCCGCTTCCAGCGCGCGGCAAAGAAACTCCGCGAGGTCGGCGGCGCGCAAAAAGTCGCAGGGCGTTTCGGCGGAGCTGGAAAGCGTCAGAGTCTCGCCATCTCGGGCCATGCGCGCGGCACAGCGAAAGAAGGACCCGCTCCAGCCGGGCGCGTAGAGGCTGGTGACACGTACCAGGAGCGTTTGAAATTGATTGGCGATGCTGTGCTGAAAGCAGTCCTCCGCCGCCTTGATGAGCACCCCGGCGGCGCTGTCCGGAAGGGGCTGCTCGGTTTCCAGCCCCTCCTGCGTCCGGCCGAACACGCGCCGGTCCGTGATGAGGATAAAGTGCGCGACGCCGCTTTTTTGGGCCGCCGGCTGAAGCGTCAGCAGCGCGTCCAGCATGGCGCCCTTGACGGAGGCGTCGTCGCTCAGCGCTTCGCACTGGCAGGAGAAAAAGAAAATGACGGCGTCAAACCGGCAGGCTTCCAAGATACGCTGAACGGCGGGGTCGCTGGGGCTCATTTTATAACGGGCGGATTTGGGAAGCAGGGAGGGGGCGGGCTCCCACTCCGCCAGCACCGATACCTCGTGACCATCCCGTTGAAACTGCGGAACCATATCCGCGACGAAGGCATCCAGGATGCCCGTCAAAAGAATTTTCATCTGCGTCGATCCTAACTTTTTGGCTTGTCGCCAAAAGGCGGGCTACCGCGAAACGCCGTAGCCAGAAGGTTTTCCAAGCTATTGTATCATACTCAAGCCTGAATGGCAAGCTTTGGGAAAGGATTGGAGCGCCCAAATGCGCCTTTGGAAAATTCACAAGAGCGAAAGGGGTTTCAGCCGTTTGACGCGCCGGGCGTTACGGTTATTTCGCCGCGTCAAAGCGATTGCGGGCATCCGCCAACAGATCATAACCGCGAGCGCGATCCGCCCCGCTTATGAAAGGAGCGCCTAGCAGGCCCCGTAAACGAGCTTGTAAAGGGGAGGAACCGGCGAGCCGGTTCCTCCCTTCAGGCGGTCGGCCCGTCGGCCGTTTATTTTTCGCCGACGATTTCTTCCTCCGGCACGCTGTGCGCCACCAGGCCGGGCTCGTCTACGGTCTTGCCCTCCGGCATGATGAGGTTGAGCAGGATGCCGGCGATAATGCCCAGTCCGATGCCGCTGAAGCTGAAATCCGGGCCGCCGATGACGGCGCCGCCCATCGCCAGCACCAGCATGACCGCGGCGATGCAGAGGTTGCGGTTTTTGGTAAAATCAACGTGGTTTTCCACCAACGTGCGCAGTCCGACAGAGGCGATCATGCCGTAAAGGACGATGCACGCGCCGCCCAGCACACAGTTGGGCACCGTCTCCACCACGCCGATGGCCTTGCCGAAGAAGGAGAGCACAATAGCGATCAGCGCCGCGATGCGAAGCGTCATGGGGTTATAGTTGCCGGTAGCGGCGAGCACGGCGGTGTTTTCCGAATAGGTGGTGTTTGCGGGGCCGCCGAGGAAGCCGGCCGCCATGGTGGCCAGGCCGTCGCCCAGCATGGTGCGGTGCAAGCCCGGGTCCTTGGTAAAATCTCTGCCGACGACCGCTCCGTTGGCGTATACGTCGCCTACATGCTCCACCATGGTGACAATGGCGATCGGGGAGATCATGCCGACTGCGCGCAGAATTTGGCTGCCGCGGGCGGCAAAGTCGAACGTCGGCAAGGTGACCCTGGGCAGCTCGAACCATGCGTGAGCGCCGATTGCCGACAGGTTCATGAGGCCCTCGGGCGCTGCGCCCGTCAGCGTGGCGACCAGGGCGAGCAGGTAACCCGTACCCAGAGCGATGACGATGGATGCCATTTTAAACATGCCCTTGCCGTAGCTGGACAGCAGCACGGCGGTCAGGCATGTGACCAGCGCGAGCGCCCAGCTCCAGTAATAGCCGGAGGAATAAAGCTCAAAGCCGTTGTTGGCCTGGATGTTGTTGATGGCGGCGGAGGCGAGGTTGAGGCCGATGATGGCGATGCCGACGCCGCGCACCACCGGCGGGAAGAGCCGGTCGATAAACCTGACGCCGCATAGCTTAATCAGCAGCGCGACGATCAGGTACAGCGCGCCGGCGCCCAGAATGCCCCACATGGCCACTTGAATTTGTTCAACGGTTGTGTTCCCGAAGGCGTTGGGAATGTCGTTCCTGTTGATCACCAGGCTCAGGGCGGCGATGAAGGCGAAGGACGAGCCGAGGAACACGGGGTTTTTGCCTCCGGTGCACAGGTGAAAGATCAGCGTGCCGATGCCGGCGGCCAGCAGGGCCACGCCCACGTCCAGCCCCGTCAGCAGGGGAACCAGGATGGTGGCGCAGCTCATGGCGAACGCATGCTGGAAGCCCAAGGCAAGCGCCTTTCCCGCGCCTACCTTTTCATAGGTTTTTGCGCCGGGGAACAGGAGGTTGTTCAGTTTTGTCAGGCCGTTCATTCGTGCATGCTCCTTTTGCTTTTTGTGCATGCAAAGGCACGGCGCGGCGGAGCCGCGCCGTGTGCCTCAACACTCGTTTACATACTTTACAGGATGCAACGGGCGTTTGTCAATAACCCTGTTGTCGTATTTCCGTTTTTTTGGCATACTTTCAGCAAAAGGACGGAAAGGCTGTCAGCCGTTGCCCTTGGGATCGGCCGGAACGGCGTTGACCAGCTCGCCGCCGGGGTTGCGCAGCACGATGATATGCGGCGCCAGATAACCGTCCACGCTGAGAAGCTCCCGGTCCACCAGGTAAACGATCCAGGTTCCTTTCTCCTGAGCCGTATCCGCGTACAGGCGCGCGCAGAAGTGAAGGCTGTCCAGGTATTCCCGCGTCAACTGCAGCTCGTCGGCCGCGTATTTTTTTGCAAGGGCGACGGCTTCCTCTTCGCTGAGGTCGCCGTCTCCGGGCATGCGGTAGAGGCCGTCGAAATAGGTTTGATCAAGCCAGACCGCGTCCTCCATGGTCCAGAAATAGCTGTCGCCCTTCGTTTGCCGCCATTCCTCCAAAATCTTGAAGCCTTCGGCCTCGCGGAGCGCGTTCTCGTAAGCGGCCTTTGGAATCGCCGCCTGAAGAATGCCGCCGGTATAGGGCTCGATGGTCAGCTCATACACGCCGATGACGTAGGTGCCTGACGTCAGGAGGAACGATACCTCCCAGACTTCGCCGCTGTGCCCATCCAAAGCGGCGCGGCGGGCGGCGGGCGTCAGCGAGGCGAACTCGTCGTCCGTCAGGGAAACCGCCTGGCGCACGGCCTCCGCGGCAATGCGCACGGCGTCCGCCTCCGTCACGGTTTCCCGCTCAAGATCGCCGGCCCGCGCCGTTGCGTGTACGCCGGACAGGCAGAGCAGCGCGGCCAAAAGCAGGCCGGCCATTCGTCTCGGGTGGATCATCGCGTTCTTCCTCCTTCCGTTCAGCCGTTGGAATGACCGTCGTCGATGCTGACGTCCAGCACCTCCCCGTCGGGGTTGGACAGATAAACGATATGCGTCAGAATATTGTTGTCCCCGGAAGGAATCGCGGGATCGTACAGGCAGATCATCCAATAGTCCGCTTCGTTTTCTACGGCGCAGAGGACCGCGCTTACCTTAAGGTCCTCCGCGACGCTCTTTTCCAGGCCGCCCACGTCCGTGAGCGCCAGACGCGCGAGCTCGACGGCCCGAGCCTCCGTCAGGTCGCCCTCGCCGGGCATGCGGTATCCTCCGCCGCCGTATTCCTTTTCAAAGATTACCCGCTCCTCCATGGTCCAGGTATACCAGGGGCCTTTCTCCGCCGTCAGCTTTTCAAAGGCCTCCATGCTGGCGAGCATGCGCTTCACGCCGTCCAGCGCGTCCGGCTCGATATCGGCCAGGAGAATGCCGCCGGATTTCGGCTCGATGGAAACATGATAAAGGTAGTAAATTTCGTTCGCATAGGGAATCCCCACGTCTACCGTCCAAATTTCACCGCTGTGCCCCTCCAGCGGTCCGCTGGAAACCTGCCAGATATAGGCGTCCAGCTCCGCGTCGGCAAGGCCCAGCTTGTCGGCCACGGCTTCGCGGGCAATTTGAATTGCTTGTTCGCCCGTCACATGATCCTCCTCCGCCGCCGCGAAACGCGACGCGCCCGTAAGCGCAAGGCAGCAGAGCAGGAGAGCAAGCAGTCGTTGCATGGTTCCACCTCCGTTTCGTTCTGACCGGAGCGTGCCGCTCCCACGCGGCGCGCCGACGGTATGCATACAAAACGGACGAGATTGCCAAAATCATCCTTGGCATGTCCAATTTTTTGGATAAAAGGCCTTGCAATCTTCGCGGTTGTCTGCTAAAATATTTAATTGGCACATCCTTGCGCCGCGCAAAGACGCGGCGCCATACGTCCAAGAGGAGGTGAAAGGAAATGAATAGGTACGAACTGACCTACATCATCGACACCGCTGTGGAGGAAAACGCCCGCAAGGAACTGATCGAGAAGTTTTCCGAGCTGATTAAGCAAAACGGCGGAGAGGTGGAGAAGGTCGACGAAACGTGGGGCAAGCGCCGCCTGGCGTACCCCATCAACGACAAGCCGGAGGGCTACTACGTGCTGGTAACGTTCCAGGCCCCTGCCGAGCTGCCCCGGGAGATCGAGCGCAACATGGGCATTAACGAAAACATCATGCGTTCGCTCATCATCAAGCTGGAGGAAAAGAAGCACAGCGTGAAGCCCCGCCCCGTGCGCGCGCCCATGCCTGTGGCCGCCGCTTCCGCCGAGCCCGCCGCCGAGGTCGCCGCCGAAAGCGAGCCCGCGCCTGAAGCGCCCGCCGCTGAGTAAGGATGGTGTAAGCAATGAATAAATTAACCATCATCGGCAACCTTACGCGCGACCCTGAGCTGCGCACCACATCCACGGGCATCAACGTCTGTTCGTTTACCGTGGCCGTGAACCGGCGCCGTTCTTCGCAAAACAGCAATCAGCCGGAAGCGGATTTCTTCCGCGTTTCGGCTTGGCGACAGTTGGGGGAGAACTGCCAAAAATACTTGGCCAAGGGGCGCAAGGTGGCTGTGGTCGGCGCCGTATCTGTGAGCAGCTACACGGCCAACGACGGCTCCACCCGCTTTTCCCTGGATGTAACGGCGGACGACGTCGAATTTCTGTCCTCGAGGTCGGAGGACGGCGCTTATGCGCCCCCGGCTTCGGCCCAGCCGGCCGCTCCGGCGGCTGAGACGGGTTTTCAAGAGGTGGACGACGAGGACCTGCCCTTCTAAGCCAGCACGGCCAATTGCGGCCGTTTCCCGATGAGTTTCCAAAGGAGGTAAAGCCCCATGTCTGAGGATCGTGGTGAAAGACGGCCTCGTCCCCGCGGGCGCAAGCCCCGCCGCAAGGTGTGCAGCTTCTGCGTGGACAAGGTCGAATATATCGACTATAAAGACGTTAACCGCCTTCGCCGCTTTGTAAACGAGCGCGGCAAGATCATGCCCCGCCGGATGAGCGGAAACTGCGCCAAGCATCAACGCCAGCTCTCCGAGGCCATCAAGCGCGCGCGTGCCATCGCCCTGATGCCGTATTCGGTGGAGTAAGTCAAAGACCATATCAAACAGGCGCGTCCGAGCTTTCGGGCGCGCCTGTTTGCGCGCTAATAAAGGAGCGCGTTCCTTTTTGCCAATGCGGGAAATGCTTGTACCGGAGGCGCGAACCCCCGCGCGCCTGGCTTTGCCAGGCGACAGGGCGTCGAAAAAGCTCGCCTGACGACGATCTATTCCGACGAGAACTGTCGGAAATGTTTCGGCCAAGGCCGAAACTCCCTGCCCGCCTGGGTGCCGCGCACATCAAAAGCACCGGATCAATTGCCGACCGCAGGTCAGCCAGGCGATACGATTTTATTTGGAGGGGCCTCGGCCCCTCCAAGCCACTCCTAAATGGGTTTGTCAACGGCCTAACGCCTGGCTATGCCAGGCGATACCCTGGGCCGCGTTCGCGGCCTAAGCGTGATTGAGAGCGACGGGGGAGCGCCAGTCCTTCGGCGCTGGGAACGGGCGGCAGCGCCGAAGGCGAAAGCGGCCAGAAGAAGACGTCAGGATAACGCCAGCCCATTGGCATTTTACATAATGCGCAAAGTTTCCGAAGCGCGAAACGAGGGGCTTGCTGCGCAAGTCCTTTGCATCCAAAATTCGCACAAAAAATCCGCTTTCAAACACCGCTTGAAAACGGATTTTGTATTTGCGGCATTAAGGCTGCCCATCATATAACGCTTGCGCGACGGCCCCGACGATTCAGGCTTTCGGCAGGCCCCTTGTGGCCGCCCGCTTCCCGCAGGAATCAAAGGACTTAACGCCTTTAGGAAACGCTGGATTCGCTGGATTCAGCCTTGGGCGGCCGTTTCTCCGCGGCGGAATGCGCGCGCGGCTTGCGGGCATGAGCGACGTCGCTTTTGACCAGCTTTGGCTTTTCCTTGCCAAGCACGCATTTTTCACTAATGACGCATTGCTTGACATCGCTTCGGGAGGGCAGGTCGAACATCGTGTCCATCAACACGCTTTCGATGATGGCGCGGAGGCCGCGCGCCCCGCTCTTGCGTTCGATCGCCTGCTTGGCGATCAGCTTGAGCGCGGCGGGCTCGAACAGCAGCTCCACGCCGTCCAGGTCCATCAGATAGACATACTGCCGCACAAGCGCGTTCTTCGGTTCCGTCAAAATGCGCACAAGCTGCCTTTCGTCGAGCTGATCCAGCGTGACCACAACGGGCAGGCGGCCTACAAATTCGGGAATCAGGCCGAACCTGGTCAGATCCTCCGGGCGAAGCTGCTTGAGGATATCGTTGATGTTTTCCTCCTGCGCGCTCTTGACCTCGCTGCCAAAGCCAAGCGTCTTTTTGCCGACGCGGTTTTCGATAATGGGCGCCAGCCCGTCGAACGCGCCGCCGCAGATGAACAGGATGTTGGTGGTGTCAATCTGGATGAACTCCTGATGCGGATGCTTGCGGCCGCCCTGCGGAGGAACGCTGGCGATGGTACCCTCCAGGATTTTCAGGAGCGTCTGCTGGACACCTTCGCCGCTGACGTCGCGGGTAATCGAGGGGTTTTCGCTCTTGCGGGCAATTTTATCGATTTCGTCGATATAGATGATGCCGCGCTGTGCCAGGGGGATGTCGTAGTCCGCGTTCTGGATCAGGCGCAACAGAATATTTTCAACATCCTCTCCCACATAGCCGGCTTCGGTAAGGCTGGTCGCGTCCGCGATGGCGAAGGGCACCCGAAGAATCTTTGCCAGCGTCTGCGCCAAAAAGGTCTTGCCGCACCCGGTGGGGCCGACCATCAGGATATTGCTTTTTTGCAGCTCGATATCATTGGAGGAGGGGGGAGCGTCAATGCGCTTGTAATGGTTGTATACCGCGACCGACAGCGCGCGCTTGGCGTCGTCCTGACCGATGACATACTGATCCAGCACCTCTTTGATTTCCCTTGGGCGTGGAATTTCAGCGGAGGAGATGCCCTCGCTCGGCGTGAAATCGTCGCTGATAATCTCCTGGCACAGCAGGATACACTCGTTGCAGATTTGGACGTTTGGTCCCGCGACCATGCGGCGGACCTGTTCGCTTGTTTTGCCGCAGAAGCTGCACCGCTTCAGCTTTGGAATGCGGGGGTTGAAATCATCTCCCGGCATGTTCTCACCTCTTTACTTGGCGTTCCTCGGATGATAAATCTCGTCGATCACGCCATACTGCAGGCCCTCTTCCGCGCTCATGAAATAATCGCGCTCCACGTCCTGCTTAACCCGGTCAATAGGCTGGCCCGTCATCTCGGACATCAGCCGGATCATTTTTTCCTTGGTTTTGACCAGCCATTCGGCGCGGATGGCCACGTCGGTCGCCTGGCCGCTCGCGCCGCCCATCGGCTGATGAATCATGATTTCGCTGTTGGGGAGGGCGAGACGTTTTCCCTTTTGCCCGGCCATCAGCAAAAACGCGCCCATGCTTGCCGCCATGCCGATGCAGACGGTGCGCACGTCGGGCTTGATGTAATTCATGGTATCATAAATCGCCATGCCCGCCGTTACGCTGCCGCCGGGGCTGTTAATATAAAGAGAGATTTCCGTATCAGGGTTTTCCATCTCCAGGAACAGGAGCTGCGCAACCACTAAATTGGCCACGTCGTCGTCAATCTCGCCGCCCAGGAAGACGATACGGTCTTTCAAAAGTCGGGAATAGATGTCAAACGAACGCTCGCCGCGGTTGGTTTGTTCAATCACCATGGGAATCAAGCTCATATCGATCACTCCTTGCCGTGCTTTCTTTTTGAAAACACGCGCACCGCAGGCAATACCCTAACAGCATATGCATGCGATGCGCGCATTATGCGCATTGGTTTAAGCTTCCGCGCTGGTTTCCGGCTCCGCTTTTTTCCGGCTCCGCTTTGCGGCGGGCTTCTTTTCAGGCTGCTGACCGTCCTCCGCCTTCCTGCGCGAGCGCTTGGCCTCCGTCGGCTTTTCTTCGGCGGGCTTATCGCCGTCGGGCCGCTCCGGGCCGGCTTCCTCGTCAGTAACCTTCGCCGCGTTCCACATCAGGTCAAGCGCCTTGTTGATCTGCGCCCGGTGCTTGAAGTAATCCAACTGGGATTCGTTAAAGGACTGCTTCAACTGGTCGACGGTCTGGTTCATCGTGCCGGCATATTCGCTCAGCAATTGGTCTACGTCGCTTTCGTCGGCCTTGATATCCTCGGCCTTGATGATCTCGTCAATAACCAGCTCGGACTTGACGTTGGCCAGCGCCTCCGGGCGGTACATCTCCCGCATCTGTGCCTCTGTCTGGCCGGTCAGCTTCAGGTAATGCTCCATGCTGAGGCCCTGCTGCTGCATGCGCCAGCTCATTTGCTGCATCATGTCGTCCAGCTTTTCCTCCACCATGGGCGCGGGAATGTCCGCTTCGGCGTTGCCGACAACCGTTTCCACCAGGCTCTGCTTCGCCGCCTCGTCCGCCTGCGCGTCGGCGGCCGCCTGCATTTGTTTTTCCAGATCGGCGCGGTATTCCGCCAGCGTATCAAATTCGCTGACCTCCGCGGCAAACTCGTCGTCCAGCTCGGGCAGCTCCTCACGGGTAATGGCGTGAAGCTTCACATGGAAAACGGCGTCCTTGCTCTTGAGCTCCTCGGCGTGGTACTCGTCGGGGAAACGGACGTTCAGATCGCGCTCCTCGCCGATCTTCATGCCGACCATTTGCTCCTCAAAGCCCGGAATAAAGCTGCCAGACCCGATCAGCAGCGTCTGGCGCTCCGCCGTGCCGCCTTCAAATTTTTCGCCGTCCACGCTGCCGCTGTAATCCAGCTCCGCCTTGTCGCCGTTCTCCAGGGGGCGGTCTGTGACGTCTACGCTGCGGGCCACGCGCTTTTGCTCCTGGGCGATGCGGTCATCCACATCCTCGGCGGTTACCTTGCGGACCTTGCGCGTTACCGCGACGCCCTGATACTCGCCAAGCGTGACCTCCGGCATTACAAAAACCTCGCAGGAGAAAGCGAGATCCTTGCCGGCTTCCATCTCCTGAACGTCCAGCTCGGGCCGTCCCACCGGCTCCAGGCCGTTTTCCTTCACGGCGGTCATATAGGCTTCCGGAAATAAAAGCTCCAGCGCGTCGTCGTAAAAAATTTCCCGACCGTACATGCTCTCGATCAGCTTGCGGGGCGCTTTGCCCTTGCGAAAGCCGGGTACGTTGATGCGGCCGCGCGTTTGAAGGTAAGCCTTCTGGACCGCCCCGTCAAAATCGGCGGCGGGAATTTGAAACGAAATTTTCACTTTGTTTCCGGACAGTTTTTCCACCGTATGCTCCATGCGTTTTCCTCCCGAGCAGGCATGCGTTGCCTTTGCCATATTTCTCAATGGACACCGTTTGACAGTATAGCATTGTTTCTGTATACGCGCAAGGGCTGTTGGGAGAATTTTTCATCTCCCGGGCTTTGCGCGGCGGCTGTGCCGACAGGGGAAACCGCGTCCTTTTGCGGGGGCTGGAAGGGGCGGCTGAACCGCCTCCGCCGCGAAGAGGCCGAGCGGCGGATGCAAAGCCGGGGCCGTTAAACGCGTTGGTATCCTCACGGCCCTGCGCGGCGCTTCTGGTAAGCCCCGGCCCTCAATCCCTTTTGATCCAAGGCGGGGGCGGCAGCAAGCAGAACGGGTGTCCCGCCGGGTCTATCATCACTCGCCAGCTATCTTCAAATTGGATTTTAGACAGGGTCGCGCCGCATGAAAGGGCATGCTTGACCGCTTCCCCAACATCTTCAACATGGAAATCCAGGTGCGCCATCTGCTGCTGCTCTTCTTTTGACGCGGGCCAGACCGGCGGCGCATAATCGTCTGCCTGCTGGAAGGTAATCCAAGTCGGGAACCCCGCTTGTTCCACATTTGCCAGCACCGTATATTCTTTACCGGGGTACCTTGTCCAACCAAGCAATTTTTCATAAAATACGGATAACTCATCGGCGTTATCCGAATCCAGAACGACATTCCAGCCCACAAGTTTAAGCGACATCGCATTTTCCCTCCATTTGTTTCAGACCGCCTGGTCCGCCTTTGGCGAACAAGCATTTCGTCGGCTGATTTCATTGTAATAGCGGCGCGTGGAAATGTCAAACGGCTTCGTTCGTTTGTTTCTTTCCCGCCGCCGCTTAGCCCCTTGGTTGTACCGCAAACGCCGTCTCGTTTCTTGCGAAAACCAGAAGCGTTTGGATGAAAGGATGGCGCACCTGCTGGAGGTCCCATCCAAACACAAATGGGTCAGTCTGAAACCTTTTATTGGCGGGGTTGACATTGACAAATATCTGGCAACCGGACAAATCGAAGTCGTCCTTGCCGGCGGGGAAAATGATCTCGGCTCAAGGCCGCTTCACTATGAATGGGTGCAAAGGGTCTATGACGCTTGTGTGAAATACGATGTGCAGCTTATCTTTGGACAGACCGGAAATATCTTTATAAAAGATGGAATCGAGCAGAAAATCCGCAGCCGGACTGAACAAATGATACAGGCATTAAGAAGCGGGCTGCAGTATCCGTCAAAGGATGTTGAGAAGGAAATAGCCGCTATTTATGAAAGAAAAGAAGCCATGGCAAAAATCAGAAAGTAACAATAACCGGACAAAAACGGACGGCGTAACGGCACGGGAGAATGAGGCCCCGACCGCCCGGGAAGGGCTGGCTGGGAAGGACTATGATGCAACGAACGGTTCCCCGGAACGGACGGCGTGGAGCCGGTAAAGACCCCGCGGAGGTTACGGCCAACGTCTATGCTGATCTTGTTAGGTCGGCGGCGCTGTCCGATAAATGGAAGGCGTTGAGAACCGGGGCCGACGAATGCCTGACAAAGCCCTTTGAAACAGAGAAACGCCCTGCCCGCGCCGATGCCCTTTAGCGCCGCTTTTTTATGAAAGGAATATCCGGAAAAACGCGGGCCTGTTCCATTGTGGCCCATGGCGACCTTCTGACGGAACCGGCCTGGCGGGAATACGAATTGCAGGATCTTATGTAAGCAACCCTGAGCGCGTTTTATTGTTAAAACGTCCCTGCGAAAGGGTATGGGCCATGCTGTGTACGGACGGCAGGAACAGCGTTGCGGCACGCCATGCTTATTCCCCGCTGCTTTTTTGGGTAGAATGATGGTCGCGGAAGTGCCCGCGCCGGGCGCGCTGCGGATTTCCAGCCTGCCTCCGCACTGCGCGGCAAGCCGGTTGCGTACATTTTGGATGCCTACGTGCGTCCGGTCGTCCTTTTGCGGCGCGTCGGGGTCAAAGCCGACGCCGTCGTCCTTAATGACCACGTAAAAGGCGTCCTCGTTTTCAAACGAGGAAATCGACACCGTTCCGCCGCCTTCCTTCTTTGCGACGCCATGACGCACGGCGTTTTCCACAAGCGGCTGTACGGTAAGCGGCGGAAGCATGCCGCGTAGGCTTTCAATCCTGTATTCTACGTTCAGCTCGTCCTCAAAGCGCATTTTTTCCAGCGAAAGGTAGCCCTGAACGTGCGCTAGCTCTCTTTCAAAGGAGATCAGCTCCCTGCGGGTGAGGGAATCCAGATTCATGCGCAGATAGTTTCAAAACTCCACAATCGCGTGCTTCGCGCTTACACTGTCCACGTCGCAAAGCCTGCTGATGGCGGTGAGGACGTTGAAGAGGAAATGCGGCTGGATTTGGGAAAGCATCACAGCGCGCCGACTGTCGGCAAGCTCGAGCTCCTTTTCCTTCATCCTTCGGTTCTGGTCGGCTTGGATCGTCATGTATACCACCACTCCCGACACGCTGGTGGCGATGTTGAGCAGCGCGACGCCATAGATAAACATTTGGACAAGCATAGCGGTTACAGGCAATAGGATATAGGTCATCAGCGCGGCAAGCTGCGGCCGGCTCAGATACCTGCGGTAATAAAGGATGACTCCCGCGTTCAGGGCCATGCCGGCGACGCCCAGGGCTTGAGAAAGCCAGAACAGCGGCTGACGCCGGTAGATGTTGTCGGGGCCGATGAGATAGTACATATGATTAAACTGGGAAACGATCACCAGAACGACGGCCGCCGCGCACAGGCAGCGGGAAGCGTAGAGCGGTTTTCTGGATACCGGCGCGTTGGAACCCAAATAGGCGATCAGATAATCCGTAAAGGCCAGAAAGAGCAGGTATCCGCAAACAAATACAAGGAAATTCGCCGCGCGCACCGCGCAGCCGCAGAAGACGCCGGGACGGCCTTTCAGCAGCCAGGCGCACGCGTCGCTTAAAAGGACGCTGACATTGCAAAAGAGGAGGACAATAAACCTCTGACTGAGGGGGTCGCTCCGCATGCCGCTCGCCCAAAGGCTGAAAAAAATGGCGAGCGAAAGAACGCTGCCGAAGATTTTCAGAGAAATGTTGATGGCGCCAATCGTGCTCACGACCGCTTCACCTCCGCGTTCCGATATCCGGGGCGGCGGCGTGACCGCGCGCGTATTCCGGGCCGGCAGAGGGGGCTCGGGAGCTACCCGGCACGGCCCTGAAAATCGCCTCGCGGATGGCTTCAAGCCAGGCGGCAGGTTCCCCTTGACCAATTGCAATGACCGTCATGGCTCTATCCTCCCGCAACCGGCGAAATTTGCAGATTCAAGCCGTTTTTTGCATGTTATGCTAAATCCGCCGCGTTGTCAAGAAGCGGCCGGGGCGGATAAGCTTCCTGGAAACCAGCTTTGCGCATGGTTATGCTCCCTATCGTCCGCAGCCCTCCATACGGCTTGCAATCAGCTCCCTGTTGCTGTCTTTTTTAGTAGAAAAGCAGGGATTTGTGAATGCGTTTGCATGTTTATAATCCGAATGATATTCTGAAAGAGGCCTTCGTCCCGTTGCATTTTAATCCAATTTGTGCTTTGATAATGGAAGGAACGGGCGAATCGCGCCCCTCATACAAAGGGAGGGATTGCCGGTGCAAAGCCGAGAAAATCTCCGGGCCTGCCGGGACGAGCTGAAGGGCCTTGCTATCCTCTGGGTGGTGCTGTTTCACGCGAAGCTTGGATTGACGGGAATCCTGTACGACGTGCAAAAGCTCGGTTATGGCGGCGTGGATATTTTCTTCTTTTTATCCGGGTTTGGCCTGTATCATTCCTTGGAAAGGTCAAGCGATCTCAGGGACTATCTGGTTCGCAGGGCCTGGAGGCTGCTGCCCGCATACCTGCCGTTTTGCCTGGTCTGGCTTGCGGTGATGCTTCCGCTGTTCCGTTATGGGGCGGTTGATACGGTTCGCGCCATTGCCGGCAACCTGACCATGGACGGTTTTTGGGCCGGCGTACCCAAAACGGTCAACTGGTATGTCGGCGGGCTGGCGCTGAGCCTCATGGTCGCTCCCTTCGTGCATGCCGTGCTTAGCAAGGCCAGGCGGCCCGCGCGGGCGTTGCTTGCGATGATGGGCCTGGCGTTTTTCGCGGGGCTGGCGTTTGTGAACCAAAATCAGTATATGGCCGTTTCCAGGCTCCCCGTTTTCCTGCTGGGCATGGGGTTGGCCATGCCCGGCGCGGGGGAACGCGGGTCGGCGAGCGCGGGTTTAGCGCCTTTACCGTCAAAATCAAGCGGGTCTGCCGGGCTTGCTGCCCGAAAGCGCGGGCCGGGCGCGATAATCGCCTGCCATGCCGCGGCTTTTATAGTTGGACTTGCCTCGCTGCTTGTTTGCTACGCCCGCTATCCGGAGGCCCTGGCCGCCTACGGCATGTACTGGCACCCGTTTGTTCTCATAACGCCGCCGCTGTGCGCGGCAATCGCATGGGGGCTGCGCAAAGCGGCGCGCTTTCGCACGGCGTTTGCCCCCCTGCGCTTTTTGGGCCGCGCGTCCTTTGAGATTTTCCTTGTCAACGCGATGCTGGAGCTGTACGCCGCCCAGACGGGATGCCTTTCCACGCCGGAACAGTGGGCATGGTGGAGCTTGGGTTCCGTCGCGGCGGGCTGCCTGTATCACGCGGTGGTGGCGGAGGGCGTGAAAAGGGCGCGCAAACTCCGGAAAAACCCAAACGCGGATAACAGCGGGAAAAAAAGCGCGGTATAGTGGCGCGGTAGGGAGCCTATGTGGAGAGGGGCGGAAAAGAGCGACCGGGCAGGTTGGAAACGGCGCTCCGCGGGCATCCTTGTTGATGGAAGCGCGGCTTCTGATGAAGGAGGATGCTTAATGAGGAAGATTGCCTTTTTTGACGCGAAGCCCTATGACCGGCTTTATTTTGACGAGGCGGCCAAGGATCAATACCAGCTAAAATATATCGAAAGCAAGCTGACGGCGGATACGGCCGCGCTGGCTTGGGGCTGCGAGGGCGTATGCGCGTTCGTCAACGACGCGGTGGACGCGCAGGCGATTCAAACGCTGCATAAGCTGGGCGTGCGGGTGCTGGCTATGCGCAGCGCGGGGTACAGCAATGTGGACGTGAAGGCGGCCTATCAAAAGCTGACGATTGTGCGCGTGCCGGCCTACTCTCCTTATGCGGTGGCGGAGCATGCCATGGCGCTCGCGCTGTGCCTGAACCGCAAGCTTCATAAGGCTTATAACCGCACGCGTGATTTTAACTTCAGCCTTGTGGGGCTGACGGGGATGGATCTTCACGGCAAAACCGCCGGGGTGATCGGCACGGGTAAGATCGGGCAGGTATTTATCGGCATTTGCAAGGGCTTTGGCATGAGGGTGCTTGCCTATGATCCCTATCCGGCGAAGGATGCGGATTTTGAGTATGTGCCCCTGGACCGGCTGCTGTCCGGCGCGGACCTTATCAGCCTGCATTGTCCCCTGACGGAGCAAAGCCGTTATTTGCTCAACCAGGACGCCTTTGCATGCATGAAGCGGGGGATGCTGCTGGTGAACACATCCCGCGGGCAGCTAATCGATACGGAGGCGCTGCTGGACGCGCTTAACGATGGAACGGTTCGCGGCGCGGGCTTGGACGTGTACGAGGAGGAAGCGGATTTCTTCTTTGAGGACCTGTCCGATACGGGCGTTCGGGACGATACGCTGTCGTTGCTGGTTGGGCGGCCAAACGTCATCCTGACCTCCCATCAGGCGTTCTTGACGGAAGAGGCGCTTGCCAGGATTGCCGAGGAAACGGTGGAAAACCTGAACCGCTTCTTTTCCGGCGGCGAGCTGCCCAACGAGATTTGTTACCGCTGCGATGAAGAAAAGGTTCGGGAAAACTGCCGCAAAAACAGGCTGGAGCGTTGCTTTTAACGGCTGCGTGCCGCCGAAGCCCCGGCGCGGGCGCTCGCGCGCCGACCGCCCGCCCGGCGTCCTGTTCCGGAGTTTCATCGGGTCAGGCGCGCGGTAAGCCGTAAGGACGGGCGCTCTCGAGCGGGGAGGAAAGCGAAAAACCGGGATTGGGAAACACAGGGCCGCGGCGCGCTATGCCGCACGGCCTTTTTTGTTTTTTTGATGGCAAACGACAAATTTCTGATTTCGGTTGACATTCGATTGCTTTTGCACTATAATGAACGTTGTTCACTTTGGAGGAGGGTCGTATGAATACCGTTGTGACGTCCCGGGAGGACATCCTGAAGGCCGCGAAAGCGCTCGCGCTGTCGGAGGGTATGCCGCCGCTGACAATGCGAGAGGTAGCGAGGAGCGGCGGAATCGCCGTTGGTTCCATCTACAACTATTTTTCAACAAAGGACGATTTAACCATCGCGGTAGTAGCCGAGGTATGGCGGGAGATTTTTCATCCGGCGCTGAGCGAGGCGGAGCCCGCCGGCTTTCTGGAGCTGGTGGAGCGCATGCTGGCAAGCATCCATGACGCTGTCAAAGCATATCCTGGTTTTTTTGCGAAGCATGCTTCCGCTATTGCGAACAAGGAGAAGGGGCGCGCGGCAATGGAGGGCTATTTCCGGCACATGCATACGGTCCTGCTCAGAGCGCTCCAAAACGATCCGGCGATCCGAAAGGAGACCTGGAACGCCGACTTTACGCCCGAGGATTTTGCCGGCTTTACGCTGGACTTTTTACGGGCGGATCTGATGCTGGGGCGGGAGCGCGGCGCCTTCCTGACCGCGCTGATCCGCCGGTGCGTCTACCAAGAGGCGGGAGACACGCAAGAATGAACTGACGGAAGGGGAGCGTATCATGCAAGCTATCATGGAAACCCTGTTCGACCTTGTTTATTTAACCACGGTCATCACCCTTGGCGCGCTGATGATTCGGCGCGCCGGAGGCAGCCGCCAACACCTGCTGTTTGGGGTCATGGCGGTGACGCTGGGCGTCGGAGACGCATTTCACCTGGTCCCCAGGGCGATTGCGCTGTGCACCACAGGGCTTGCCGACTACGCGGCGGCGCTGGGAGCGGGCAAGCTGATTACCTCGATGACGATGACGGCGTTTTACGTGCTGCTGTACTATGTCTGGCGCGAGCGGTACCGGATTGAAGGCAGGAACGGCCTGACCGCATTGGTGTACGCGCTGGCCGCCGTCCGGGCGGCGCTGTGCCTGTTTCCCCAAAACCAATGGCTGTCCGCGGACGCTCCCCTGAGCTGGGGGATTTACCGCAATATCCCGTTCGCCCTTCTGGGCATTGTGATGATTGCGCTGTTTTACACCGAAGCCAGGCGGAACCATGACGAACCCTACCGCTGGATGTGGCTGACCATTGCGCTCAGCTTTGCGTTTTATATTCCCGTCGTGCTCTGGGCGGACCGCGCGGCCTGGGTGGGCATGCTGATGATTCCCAAAACCTGCGCCTATGTGTGGACGGTGCTGATTGGTTACCTGGATATGAGGAGGCAACAAAAAAATGAAGAGGTTCATTAACATCGCTTTTTGGTACGCGCTGGCCGCTCTGGCGGGCGGGGTGTTTTATCGTGAGTTTACCAAGCTGAACGGCTTTACCGGGGAAACGGCGCTTGGCGTGGTGCATACGCATCTGTTTTTGCTGGGGTGCGTGGTGTTTTTGCTGGTGGCGCTTTTCAGCGGGCGCATACCGGTAACGGAGCAAAAGGGCTTTAAAGCCTTTATGACGGTGTATCATATCGGCGTTCCGCTGATGGTGTCAATGCTGGTGGTACGCGGCGTCATGCAAGTGCTGGCGGTTCCGCTGTCGGCCGGCCTGGACGCGGCGATCTCGGGGGTGGCGGGCATCGGGCATATCCTCGTAGGCGTCGGGCTTGTCCTGCTGTTCCTATGCCTGAAAAGGGCGGCGAAGGAGTAACGGCCGCGCCGCGGCCATGGTTACATGAAGGGGAGATTGAATAAGGCTCCGACCGCAAATGTACGGTCGGAGCGGTTTTCTGAAAAGAAACGGGGAAGCCGGGGACAACCGGCCCGACGGGTGGCGCTACATAGCCCGTTTGCCTTTACTCGGGCGGCGCGCACGCCCCGGCGCGTTCCAGCAGCCTGGGCTGGATATCGGGATAGGTCCAGCCCTCGCGGGGCGGCAGGACGTCCAGCAATCGAACCTCCGCCATTTCAAAATTCTTCGGCAGGGGGCCAAGAGCCAGGATCTCAGCCCGGCACAGCAGGCCGAAGCTCTCCCCGCCTCCGTCCCGTTCCACGGAGTAAATGCAGAGCGGTTCCAGGGTGAAATCCACAGCGCCGGTTTCTTCATACAATTCACGACGGGCGGCGTCAAGCGCGGACTCGCCCGGTTCGCGGTGTCCGCCGGAGCATTCTAGGGTGGACCGCTCTCGATGGCGGCAAAACACCCAACGTCCCTCCATCCGGGCGACGATAACGGCGTATTGGAGGGCCTCTTCCTTCACCGCCCGCGAGGGATAAAACCGCACAAGAACCGCCATAAGCGCGCCCGCTCCTTTCTTATGGAAGGGTATCGTAACGCGAGAGGATTCGCCGCCGAACCGGCGAATCCTTTTACAAGCACGCGATTGCTCGGGAAAAATACGCCCGCCCCTCCGATATTGAAGCCGAGAGGACAGCCGCTATGGGCGGGGATACGTTCTTTTTTTCAGCAATGCGGGAGCTGTTCATTTCCATGACAGCCAGGCCGGCAACGGTCGTATCCGCCGTTCAGGAGCGAAGCAGCCGGCGCGTAACCTATGGCGCAGGCGAGGACGGGCTTACCGCGAGGCGCGTTCCCGCTTGCGAGGGCCTAGCCCTCCATGTGGTTGTCGACAGACACGGACAAGCGCCGCAGGCTTTTAAGCAAAGCCGACGCATTCTCCTCTTGGGATAAATAGGCGGTTATCTCATTCAAACTGCCGCGCGCCATGTAATTCATGACGCATAGATTCGTTTCCTTGCGTCGCGCCCGCGTACACAGCCTCAGCATGTCCGCGTCGATTGCGTCGCGCATAACGCAGAGCTGCGCTTCGTTGGCGGAGCCTGGGAGGTCGAAAGCCACAAAATAGGGCAGGAATCCTTCCTCTGTCAGCAAGCGCTTCCCGAGCACCTCCCGCATGACGTCCATGCTTTTTCGCGTCAAGACCGCCGCTTTTAATGCTTCGGCGTCGGCGTTTGGGTGCGGCTCAGGCTTCGGCCTCCCCGGGGCGCTTTTCAAGGGCTTTTCTTCCGGCCGTTTGTTTTCTCCGCATTTCATAACCCGGAGCCTCCTTCCGCGCTGGGGCGTTTCGGCTTGAGCCAAAACGTCGGTTCTCGGCGGAAAAGACCACCGAAAGGCGAGCTTTTTCGACGTCCTGAAGCGCCGTCATGGCGCTTGCTTTCATGTTTTCCAGCAGACGCCGGTAGAGCCTGAGAACCTCTTCGTTGCTGCGCGCCTCTTTGGCTTCTTTCAGAAAAGACGCGCGTTCGCTTTGCCAAAGCCGCTCCATGTTCACAGCCTGAGTTCATCCCTCTCTGTGGTATACGGCATGCTCAACGGTTCGATAAGCCAGCCTGCGCGGCGCGAAGCGGCGAACGGTGGCGTCAGGGCCTGGACTCTAGAATAATCCAGCAGGAATTGAAGGAGGTTCCATCCTCCAACGTCGCGTTCTCCAAAGCCAAAGTCATATTATTGTATACGATTCGGATGCAGATGCCCTGCGCGCCGCTTTCGATGGCCTTGGCCCATGCGTCCAGATATTCGCTGGGCGAGTCTGTGGCCCGCACCGTTTTGGTTCCCTTGAAGGATTTGGGATAGACGACTTTGATATCGCTGGGGTAGGGCAGATCCAATGCTTTTTCCAGCATGCCCCACACGCTTGAAAACCAGTCCGCAGCCTCGGAGGGGCTTTTGAACTTAACATCGCTGGGAGCGATCTGGCACTCCAGCCACCAGGTGTCGTCCTTTTCGGGATAGACGTTGACGGCGGTTAGATAGCAGTCGCTGGTCAGGCCGGGAAAACGCCGCATACGCTCTTCCGGGTAGCATACAAGCCCGTCATAGATATTGTCGCTGTTCATGTAAACCTTCATGCCGGTTTTGTCCTTGATGGCGCTTGCTACCGTATCCAGGTCGCTGTCCCAAGGCAAATCGGCGAAATAGAATACAGAATAATCGTCCTTGCTGATGAGGGTTGACGAACCGGAGGTTTTGGACGAGCCGGAAGTTTTGGATGAACCGGAAGCCTTGGACGAGCTTGTATTGCTTGAACCCTTGCTTGTTGCCTTGTATAACAGCTCGTCGTCCAGCCTTACGTCAATCCCAAGGGCGTCCAACAGCTCGTCCGCGTGCTGCTGGGTGGAGACCAAAAGGGTTTCCTTCTCGCTTCCCGTGTCATAGCCGACGGCAAATGGCATTTCGTCGTCAAACAGCGCGGCAAACGTGTCAAACTGCTGGCAAAAGTACAGTAAGAAATAAGCCAATTGCGTGTCATTGTCAATTTTCCATTCGGTACAGACGATATCGCCCTTCTTGCCCTCGCCAAACAGGACGAGCTCGCTATTTGGGATGGAGACAATGAGCGCGGAATATCCCATATTGTATGCCGTAGCCGTATTGGCATCCCCTTCGTCCTCTATGGTGCTTGAAATCAGATCCCGAAGCGTCTCATAACCGCCGGCCGCCGACGCCGACGCGTTGGCCGCGCAGGATAGCAAAACGAGCGCCATGAGCAGAGATAAGAATTTCCTCATTTTTTCAGCCTCCTTTTTTACCGATGAACAAGCCCCGCCTGATTGAAACGCGCTTTCCCGCGATTCTTTGCCGTTTTCCGTTTCACCTTCAGGCTTTGCGCAATCAAAAAAAACTCCCGCAAGCATTCTAGCATACCTTGCGGGAGCTGTGGTCAGCAAAACTGCATTATGGCGGCGGCGTGTCGATGGCTCTGCCCAGGAGGGTAACGATGTCCGACAGCGCATAGGATAACACCTCGTCCCGCCGTTCCATGGGCAGGTCAAGATAGGTATAGATAGAGCTGATCTTTTCACCCAGCGCCGCGCTGCTGAGATCGTCATTCATTACGCGCAGGAAGTGCGCCGCGTAATCGCGGTATGCGCCGAGGTTGCGTCTGAGTGTTTCATCGCTGTACCACAGGCCGTAATCGATGGCCTGAACGGGGGTAACGTCAAAGAAATCCGCGGGCAGGGGCGAAATCAGAGCGTAATCAACCTTCTCTCCCTGAAGAAGCGCGGGATCTGCGTACAGCGCGGTTATCAGGGCTTCACAGGCGTCCGCGAACGGCGCTTTATCGCGCGCGGCGTAGCGGGTTAGCAGGTCGTCCAGCATATCCTGATAATCTTTTCGCGAAAGACACGGGCGGACGGAAGCCCCAATTGTGCCGCCATGCTTTCCTCCCGCGCTTTTCCGTCCGCTGAAACAGGCGTAACGGGCGCGCCGTCCGGCGGGGCGGCCCGCCCCAAAAAGACCGACGCGCCGACCGAAAGGACGGCGATCAGCAGCGCCGCAACCGTAATCCACGGCCAGACGCGGCGTGAGCGGCAGCCCTGAAGCGCCGTTTTCAACGCTTCGGCGCTGGGATACCGCCGCTCCGGCTGAGGGCTTGCGGCGCGGCGCAGGATGCGCTTCAGCCTGCGGCTTACGCGAAGGCTGTCCAGCTTGCTGGAATGATAGCTTCCGCAGGCCATGTAGATCAACGTGCGCCCAGCCGCGTATATATCGGTGCGCACGTCGCTTTGTGAAAAGCCGTATTGCTCCGGGGCGGCGGTTTCGTAGCTTACCACAAAGACCGTATCGCGCGCCTTTTGGGAATCGTATCGCCTCGCGGCGTCGCAATCGATCAGCATGACGCGCCGCGATGGCGTGACGACGATGTTTTCGGGCTTCACATCCCGGCAGATATAGCCGTGCGCATGCAGCGCGTTCAGCGCGTCGCACAGCGCCATGCCATAGCCGACCGTCTGCTCCTCGCTTAAAAAGCCCTCTTCGTCCACCAAAGCCGCCAGCGACTGTCCCTCTACCCAGGAGCGCGCAAGCCAGGAGCAGCCTTCCTCCTGCTCATAACGAAGCGGCTGAGGGAAGCAGCCGGACTTGTCCCCCTTCAGCGCGGTAAGGTAATCCCATTCCGCCCGCAAAAAGCGGCGCTGTCCGCCATAAGCGATTTTGAGCATGCAGCGACCGCCGCTTTGACGGTCGCGTACCAGCCAGGCCGCCTTCTCACGGCTTTGGCGCAGGCATTCCAGCAGCTCGTAGGCGTCCGCCGCCGTTTGGGGCAGCGGGCAATCGCTGAGGGCATGCGCGTAATGCCGTTCAAATTCCGCGTCATACGTCATGGCCGTTATCTTTTCCTTGCCAGATAAATAGCCAGGCCTTGTCGTAGGGCAGCTTTTTTTAATGGCAAAAATCACGCGCGCGTCCATGCAGTCGCGCGCGTACAGCCGCGTTGCGCCGCCCAACCGCAGCAACCGCTCCGTCTCCTCCATATCCATCTGCAAAAACAACGCCGTGCGAATCAGGTTGACGCGGTTCATGCGCCGCGTGCCGTTCAACAACTGATACCTATACGCGGTCGATACAAAGCGCCTCGATCAGCTTTGAGCGGCTGACGCCGCGCGCTTCCAACTGCCGCGCCAGGTACACGGAAAACGGCGGGGCCTGATTTTTCAGCACATACGCCCCGTCATAGCTGTCGCCGCCCACAATATGATGATAAACCTCGCGCGTATCTGCCATAGGCATCTCCCCCCGTGCAGCGATTGAGGCTATTATAGCCTACGCGGACGGAAAATTCAAGAATCCGCGCGGGCGGGGTGATCGCTTCCGAAGGGTAAAATGTCCGAAGCTGTTGTTGCAAAAACGGACGGCTGTTACCATTCAAATCATTTCGCTGGCAGCAGATTTGAATGTAACTGCCGGAACCAACCGCCGGATTCACCGAAAACCGGGGCCGGGCGCCACTGTGGGTTTGCCGGACGGGCGCTCTGCCCGCCTTCGGGCCGATTTGCCATTTTCCGCGCAAGCCGGTATAATAGGCGTATCTTGAATACGCAGGTGTTGCCGATGTACGTTGCCGACCTCCATATCCATTCCAAATATTCGCGCGCGACCAGCCGGGATTGCGACGCGCCTCACCTGGACCTGTGGGCGCGCCGGAAGGGAATCGGCCTGGTCGGCACGGGGGATTTTACGCATCCGGCCTGGCGCGCGGAGCTTGCGGAGCAGCTTGTGCCGGACGAGGACGGGCTGTACCGCCTGAAGGAGGAGTACAGGCTGCCCGGCGGGCCGGCCCGCGGCGGGGAATCCCCGCGCTTTGTGCTCTCCGGCGAGATCAGCACCATTTATAAGAAAAACGGGAAAACCCGCAAGGTTCATCATGTCATTCTGCTTCCGGACCTGGAACGGGCGGAAGCGCTGTCCCACCGCCTGGAGGCCATCGGAAACCTCCATAGCGACGGAAGGCCGATCCTGGGCCTGGACAGCCATGATCTGCTGGAGATCACCCTGGACTGCTGCCCGGAGGCTATCTACATCCCCGCTCACATCTGGACGCCGCATTTCTCCCTTTTCGGCGCGTTTTCCGGCTTTGACACGCTCGAGGAATGCTACGGCGATCTTTCCGGCCAGGTGCGCGCGCTGGAGACGGGGCTTTCGTCCGATCCGCCGATGAACCGCCGCGTTTCCGCGCTGGACGGCTATACGCTCGTTTCCAACTCGGACGCCCATTCCCCGGCCAAGCTTGGGCGCGAGGCGAACGTGCTGGAATGCGCCATGAGCTATGCCGCGCTCAAGCGCGCCGTTGAAACCGGGCAGGGCCTTCGCGGTACGATTGAGTTTTTTCCCGAGGAAGGCAAATATCATCTGGACGGCCATCGCGGCTGTCATTGCCGCCTGGACCCAGCCGACGCGGAACGCCTGGGCGGGCGCTGCCCCGTATGTGGGCGCAAGCTGACCATCGGCGTGCTGCACCGCGTGGAGGAGCTGGCGGACCGGGAGGAGGGCGTCATGGGGGAGGGCGGCAAGCCGTTTGAAAGCCTGATGCCCCTGCCGGAGCTGCTGGCCGATTGCATGGGCGCGTCCCCGTCCGGCAAGCGGGTTCAGGCCGCCTACCTGGAGATGCTGAACCGGCTGGGGCCGGAGCTTTCCATCTTGAGGGAGCTGCCCGTGGAGGAGGCGGAGCGGACGGCGGGCTTTGCCGTGGCCGAGGGCCTCCGGCGCCTGCGGGCGGGACGGGTGATCCGCAAGGCCGGCTATGACGGAGAGTATGGCGCTATAACGCTTTTTGAGCCCAAAGAGCTGGAGCTGCTGGGCGGCCAAACCTCCCTGCTGGAGCTGGCGGGCCTTCCGGCAGGCCCGTCGCGGGGCGGAAGGGGCCGGAAGTCGGGCCCGCCGCCGGCCGCGCCCCGCCCGGAAGCCGAGCCGCCGCAGCCGCGGGCGGCGGCGCTTAACGAGCGCCAGCGGGAGGCCGTGGAAGCGGCGGCGCGCGTAGTGGCGGTAATCGCCGGGCCCGGAACCGGAAAAACGGGAACGCTGGTGGAGCGCGTCGCCTATCTGATAGAGACGCGGGGCGTTTCCCCCTCGCAAATAACCGCCGTCACCTTCACCCGGCAGGCCGCGGAGGAAATGCGCCGCAGGCTGGAGGACAGGCTTGGCGGAAAACGGGCAATCTCGGGGCTGACCATCGGCACCTTTCACGCCGTCTGCCTGCGGCTTTTAGATCAAAAGCCCGTCATTGGACAGGCGCAGGCGCTCGCGCTGGCAGGCGAGCTGCTGTTGGAGCTTGACCGGCGCCTGTCGCCCGCTGAAGCGCTCCGAAGGCTGTCCGCTTACAAAAATGGGCTGGGCGAAGGCGGAGCCGAGCTTCCGCGCGGCTTTGCGGAGGCGTTTGACGACCGCCTTCGGGCTATGGGCATGCGGGACCTGGACGGCGTGCTGCTGGATGCGCTCAAGGTGGATGTAAGCGGCAAAAAGCAATTCACCCATTTGCTGGTGGACGAATACCAGGATATCAACGCCGTTCAGCGCGAGCTGGTGCGCCGTTGGAGCGAAGCGGGGCAAAGCCTGTTTGTCATCGGGGATCCCGACCAGTCGATCTACGGCTTCCGCGGGGCCGACGCAACGTGCTTTGACCAGATGTTAAGCGACGCGCGGGAGGTCAGGACCGTAACGCTGACGCAAAATTACCGTTCGGCTCCCGCCGTGCTTGAAAACGCCCTCGCGGTCATTGCCCATAACGGCGGAAGGAACCGCGAGCTTGCGCCCACCCGGCCCGCCGGAGCGCCCGTGCGCGTGATGTCCGCGCCGGACCCATTCTCCGAAGGCGTATGGATCGCCAAAGAGATCGCCCGCATGGCTGGCGGCGTGGATATGCTGGATGCCCAGGCCGCGGGAAACGACCGTCCCGTGACCCGCGCCTTTTCGGAAATCGCGGTGCTGTGCCGCACGCGCCGCCGCCTGGAGCAAGTGGAGGCGTGCCTGCGGCATGACAGCATCCCGTGCGTGGTATTTGGGCGGGAGGATTTTTGGACCGACCCAAAGGTACGGGGGCTTTTGGGCTTTTTCCGCTCGCTTTTAGACCCTCGGGACGCGCTGTCGCTGCGCGAGGCGCTAATGGCGCTGTGGCGCTGCCCGCAGCCGCTGATTCAGCGCGCGGAGACGCTGCTTGGCGGGATGGCGAAGCCGGAGGCAAAGCTCCTAGCGGACGGGCTTTGCGGCTTTGAGCCGCTGCGGCCCTGGTTTGACGCCGTGGAAGCCCTGCTGCCGCGCCTGAGCAGGGAAAAGCCCCGCAAGCAACTGGAACGGCTTGCGGAGCTTACGGGCGCGTCGGGACCGGCCGTGGAGCGGTTGCTGAACGCCGCCGTATTCCACGACGGCATGGCCGCCTTTTTGCAAACGCTGCTTCTGGGGGAAGAAGGCGATATCCGCCGCGTCTCGGGCAGCGGGTACGTCTCCGGCGCGGTGCGGCTGATGACGCTGCACGCGGCAAAGGGCCTTGAATTTCCGGTGGCGTTTGTGGCCGGCGTAAACGAGGGAGACCTGCCGCTGGAGCGCGCGGACGGCTCCGCGGACCGGGAGGAGGAACGCCGCCTGCTGTTTGTGGGAATGACGCGCTCCCGGGAAGAGCTTGTTATCACCTGCGGAGGAGAACCCTCGCCCTTTTTAGGGGAGCTTGTGCCGTCGGCGGTGCGCCGGCCCATCCGGGCGCGCAACCGCGCGCCGCGCGCCGAGCAGCTCAGCCTGCTGTAACGCCTCAGGTTACCAGCTTTTCGCAGGCGCTGAGCACAAGCTGCCTCAGCGCCTCGTTAAACTGGTCGCCCAGGGCCTCCGCATGCTGGATGCACAGGTACAGCAGGTGGATGACGGAGAGCATCACGTCCTCCGGCACGGTAAAGCGGATGTGCTCGCGCTTGAGTATTTCCAAAATGCATTGGGACATGCTCTCAAAGTGCCGCAGGGCCTCCGGCATGGAAAAAAAGGGGGCCAGCATGGGCAGGTCCTCCTGAAAAAAGCGCATGGCTCCCAGGCTGTTCAGCTTTTCAAAAGCGGCGCTGACGGCGGTGGCCGTGCGCTCCTTATCGCTTTGGGCGCTCGGCTCATGAAGCACGCGCTCCAGTTCCTGGATCACCAGCCCCTCCCAGTACCAGGCGACCTCCAAAAAAAGCCGCTCCTTGCTTTGGTAAAATTTATAAAAGGTGGATTTGGAAATCCCGGCGTCGGTGCTCAGCGCGTCCAGTGAGGTTTTTTTCATACCGGTGCCCGCGGCGTGCCGGCACGCGCTTTCAAACAGCCGCGCGCGGATTTCTTGCATCTGTTCGGGCGTAAAGGGCAACGGCATGGGACCTGCCTCCTTCTTTTGAAGCTATTCAACGGATTTGAGCGCTTCCACCATGACGATGCCGCGTACCTTGCGCGTCAGCAGAAGCTGAATCAAAAAGGAAAACGAAACGGTAACGGCGCAGGCGATCAAAACCGACGCGGGGGACGTGTAGCTGGGGTAAAGCGTGGACTCCGTTTCGCAGACGGCCAGCACAAGGCTTGTCAGCCAAATGCCGGGCAGCACGCCAAACCCGACGCCCAGGGCGGTGATGATGCTGTTTTCGCGCAGGATGAGGCTCCGAATTTCCCTTTGGTGGTAGCCGAGCACCTTGAGCGTTGCGTATTCGCGCGTCCGTTCCGCAAAGTTCATCAGGCCCATATTATAGCAGATCACAAACGCAAGCGCCAGAGCGATCAGCGTCAAAAGGGCGAAAATGGAGGACAGCAGGTCCAGCATCTGCATCATCTCGCCAATCTGATCCGACGGGTATTCCAGGCTGTCGGTTTCCTCCATATCGGCAAGCTGCTTGAGGCAGGTGGCCGTGGGGGCCTTTAGCTGGACGGCGGTGGGCTGGAAGCTTCCCTTGCGCAGCCCCTCCCAGGCTGATTGCGTCAGGTAGACGCCCTGGGAGATATTGTTGTAAACAAGCTGCCCGACCCTAAGCAATACGAGCTCGTCGTCGCCCGGCAGGCGGAGCTCCACCGTGTCGCCAAGGCGCACGTTCAGCGTTTTGGCCAGCTTTTCCGTCATGGCCAGCGAATCCTTTACAATAGGAACGTAGGATGCGTCCTTGCCCAAGCGGAGCATCCGCTGCCCATCCTCCACCACGGTGAGCAGCGTCGTCCGGCTTTCGCCTCCGGCATAGACGCCGACGGAACGCTCCATGACGCATTCCACGCTTTCGGCGTCCAGACGGCCCTTGTAGGCTTCCGCCTCTCCCGCGGCCTGCGTCAGGTTTGCGCGCACGTCGTAGCCCAGCGTTTTGGTATAGTGGTTGTCAACCAGCGCCACCACGGAATCCTGAAGGCCGAGGGAGGCGATAATCAGCGCGTTGCAGCACAGCAGCCCCACACAGGACATAAGCGTGCGCATCTTATTGCGCATCAGGTTTCGGATGACCATTTTGGTGTTGAAGCCGAACCGCTTCCACAGGAAAGCGGCGCGCTCCAGCAGGATGCGCTTCCCATCCTTGGGCGGCTTGGGGCGAAGCAGCTCAGCGGCGCTTTCCCTGGCGCTCCTGCGGTAGGTCGCCAGGCAGATAAACATGCTCATGAGCACGGAAAGCGCCACCATGCCCCACGCGGCGAGGGAGATGGGCGGGTCCAGCCGGTAGGGATATTCGTTCTGCCCGATGAGCAGCGCCCAAATGAGCGGCGGCATGGTATAATGCCCGACGACGGTGCCCAGCACCGAGCCGATCAGCGACGGCCACACGGCGTAGGCGAGATAATGGTTCTGAATTTGAATGGCCGGAAAGCCCAAGGCCTTCAGCGTGCCGAGCTGCATGCGCTGGTTGTCGATCATGCGCGTGAGCGTGGTCATGACGATCAGCGCGGCGACGGCATAGGCCAGCAGCGGAAACACAAGCGTCAGGTTGCTAAACAGGGAGGCGTTGCTGCTGGCGTTGGCGGTGCTCCTGTGCGTACCGCGGTCAACGACCAGCGCGCCCGGCAGCTCGCGCTCGATTGCCGCCCGGACGCCGTTCTCGTCGGCGTCTTCCTCCAGCGTGACCAAAATTTGGTTCAGCGGAAGGGTCCCGATGGCGCGCGCATTGATAAGCAGGTAGCCGTAGCGCTCCGGATTGGGGGCGAGGCCGTCCGTGACGCACACATATTCCGGGCTGAATACGATGCCGCGGATGACGAAGGCGTACTCCTTCCCGCCATATTCTACCGCGATTCGGTCTCCCACGCCCAGGCCGTGCGCGTCGGCAAAGCCCGCCTGAAGCAGGCAGCCGCGGATATCGGTCGTGTCCAGGGAAGCGCCGTCCCTGACGATGGGGACGTTGATTTCCATTTTGCCGTCGTAGGCGGTTACGTTGAGGGTAGGCTCGCCGGGCAGCGTGGTTTCCATATCCAGGCTCGCGCGGGCGCACGCGCCTTCCACCCCCGGAAGCCGCTGTACGCTCTTGAGCGAGGAACGGTCCGCCGCGGGCTGGCTGACCCAAAAATTTGCCAGGTTATTGCGCTCAAAATAAACGTCGATGGTGGTTTGGGCCATGCGCGCCACGCCGTCCAGCGCGGCAAACAGGAACGTTCCCAGGGAGCAGAGCATAATGATGGATAGGAACTGCATGGCGGAGCGCGTCATATCCCGCGCCAGCTTTTTGCTCAGGGCGTTTTTGGCCCTGACGCGCCGTTTGGCGGCGGGCCTGGAGGCCAGCGAGCGGATGGACGACAAATAATCCATATCTACCTCCGGGCCGGTGAAGGTTATGTGAAAACAAAGTGAAAAAATTGTTTTCATCACCGGCAAAAAAAGGAGCGCGTTTACGCTTCGGGCAGTTCCGTTCGGGGCGGCGGGGCCGAAGCCCCGCGGGCGCTCATTGATATCGCGCCGCTTTGCCGCGCGGGCAGGGAACCCGGACCCACGGCGCAGGCAGCGCGCCTATGGGCGAAAAGGAGCGCGCACTCGTTTGACGCGCCGACACGCCGGAGCGCTTCCCCCCGCGCCGAAGTCCGCAGCGGGATCTGGCTTGGAAGCGGGAGCCATCCCGCGCGTTTGGCAGGGCTTTGCGACGGCTGGGCGCGGGACGCTCGCCCGCGTATCGCGCCGCTTTGCCGCGCGGGCTCGACTGGTGAAAACAAAAATAACAATACGTTTTCACATCCATATTATATGACGCTTCCGCTCAAAAAGTCAAGCAAATCGAGGGAAGCAATTGTAAAACATCGCCAGGCGTTTCGTTCTCCCGACATGCCCGGCGGCGTTGCGAGGCGGAACAGCGCGCGGCTCGGGGGAAGCCTCGGGCCGCTTGCCCCGCCGTTTCGCCGGACGCTGACCTCCGTTTCGGCCGGCGTCGCCGGGCCGCCTTGCGCAATGCTTCGGGGGCTTGGGGTCCGGTGCTTTTTTGCCCGCGATGCGACCGGCGCGGGACGAAAGGGGCGTGAACGCCGTAATTTTCCGGCTTCCAACGCGCTTTGAGCCTCAAACGCGAAAAGACGTTCCAGGCCGCTGCGGCGGCGGGCGAAGCCGGCCCGGGAAGACCGGCCCGTATGCCGCAAGCGCGCAACGGCCTGGGCGCGTTCACCCCAGCAGGGATTGCACGTAGGCCCGCATCTCCTCCTTGGAGCGGATGCTGTGCGTATGCGCAATGATGGCCTGCTGGCGTTCGCGGGGGAGGGAGGCGAAGCGGTTCATGGCTTCCAGGTTTTGGGCCAGCGCCATGCCCAGGCCCATGGGCATTTCGGGCCCGTCCACATAGTTCTCCATTGGGATCACCTCGCTATCAGTATTCGCAGGGGGATTTGGAGTATTCGCGCGGACGGGGCGGCAATCATTTCCTCGCCGTTGGCGGACGGCCCGCCTTTAGCGAAGCGGTGCGCGCATATGGGCGGGCCGCGCGGGCCATACTGGCATTGGCGGGGGAGCGCGACGCTGCTCCGCGAAAAGGAGGAGAGCCGTGCAACAGCCCGCGAACAAAGCCCTGGGCGGCGACAGGCCGCCGATTGAAAACCCTCCCATCGAGGATGTGGAGGACCTTGCCTCCGCCACGGAGTGTACGGGGCTGACGCCCGCCGCCGTGCGCACCGAGGGCGAGGCTGAAAGCTATTCCCGCCTGTACGCGATCCACAGGCAAAAGCCTGTTGACTGCGACGCGGAAGAAAAAAAGCGGTAAAAAACCCAACGAGCCCGGGAAGACGATCCGCCTTCCCGGGCTCAGATTGTTGATAAACCGATTTGGGGGTGGTTTGGAGGGGCGATAGCCCCGCCAAATGAAATCGTATCGCCTGGCTTTGCCAGGCGGGCGGGGAGTTTGCGGCTTTGCCGCAAACACTTCCAACAGTCCTCGGCGGAAAAGCTCGCCGAAGGGCGGGCTTTTTCGACGGCCTGAGCCCGGGAAGACGATCCGCCTTCCCGGGCTCGTTGGGTCTAGCCGGTCAACCCATGGAAATCAACGTTGACACTTCCGATGCGCAGGCGTCCGCAAGACGCCGTCTTCACGCCGATCAGGCGGTGAAAATTGGCTGCGCCGCGTGAACGCATTGCGCGCCGCAAGGCGCTTTTCATGCGCAAAGCGGATTTTCATCCGGTCAACCCTTTTCGCACTGGCTTTCGCAAACGCGATAAATCTCAACCGGCAGGCTGACGCTCAGCCGCAACTGGCTAAGGTTGTACATGTCGTCCTCGTCCAGGGCGCGCAAGCCTTCCGGCTGGTTGACCACCAGCACCGCGCGGGCCGTGCCCGGCGGCATGGGCGCGTCCAGCGCGTCGGAGCCGAAGGCGCTGTCAAACAGCCGCGCGTCCAGCAGGCAGCCGTCCCGGTCCAGGTACAGGGCGGCGGAAACGAAGCTGTACACGTGGGAAAACAGCTTGAGCGCAAGCTCCTCCACGTTTTGGAAGTAAGCGGCGGGAATTTTCATAGCCAGAGCGTCCATCATGCGTCCCTCCTGTTACGAGGCTGTTTTGGTGCCGGACTTGATAACGGTGGTAGCGGAGCCGGAGCCTTTTTTACAGTAAAACGTGGCGACGGCGCGATAGGAGCTTCCGCTGGAGCCGGTGTACGTGTAGGAATAGGTATACGCGGAAACATCGGATTTAGTGTGGTTAACGGTATCAGTGTAAACAGTAGTATATGTTCCATCACTATTTTTGCGCTCAATATAAAATGTATTGACCCCAAGTGTATCCGCCTTGCCCACGGCGGTCACGTGGAATACGAATTTCACCTTGGCGGTGGACGGGCTGGACACGGTAATGGTGTAAGAGTCAAAATAACTGCTGGCAAAGGGCGTAATCTCCGACGCCGACGCGATGGAAGCAGAGGAAAACAGCAGCACGCATGCGAAAACGGCGCTTAATAAACGTTTCATGGCGGTCCTCCAATCAGAATTTTGGCGATATCCACGGTAATGTCCTTGGTAGGGGCGTTCCAAACATGGTAAGCCGATAGCAGGTTTGTCCAACCGCACCCATAATACGCTTCGTTTTGATACAGCGATACGCTCACGCCGTTTAGCGACAGCTCGTCCGTTTTGGCCTGCGCGTATTCAAACATCGTGCCGCTGAGAATTTCCGGGTCGCTCACAGCCTGGATATCCACGAGGACGTCGCCGCCCTCGGCCTTCAGGGTAAGGGTTGCGAAGCGTATTTCCTCGTCGCTGTAAAGCTGAAGGTCGGTCATGGGGTAAACGGCCAGCAAAGCCCTGAGCGGCTTTTCCTCGTTTGGCAGCGCCTGGTACAGCGCGGCTTCCCGCTCGGCCCGGGGGATGGCTTCGCCCTCGTCTTCCTCGCCCGCGGCCGGTTCCTCGGCCTTCAGCGGCAGCGCGTCCTCGCCAATATGGTACGAGGCGAGGGAAAACACATCCGCAAGCGGCTGGAGAAACTGGAGGAAGGCCTCCCAACGGAAGGCGCTTGCCGCTCCGACGGTCAGCGCGCCCGCTACCGCCAGCGCCGCGCAGACGCGCCCGGCGTGGACAAAGAACGACTTTACCTGAGACTGCCGGCGTTCGTCCCGCCACCGCTTTTCCACGGCGCGGAGCAGGGCCTCGGCATCCTCCTCGCCCGGGGCGGGCTCCGGCCCGGCCGCCAGCGCGTTGATGCGGTTCAGGTCCATCGAGTCCAGGTCTCGGTCGATTTCGTCCAGAATCTGCCGCACAGAGTTGCGCACCTCTTGTTGCTTGGATTGGTTGGACATGAAAGAAGCTCCTTTCACTATATCCATGTCGCGGCAAAGCGTAAAACGGACACTATCTGCTCATTTCCGCGGAAATATTTTTTTGGAGCCGGCAGCGAAGCCTCTGCAAGCGCTTTTGAATAGCCGCCTTAGATTGGTTGTGCTCGCGTGAAAGCTGTTCGGTGGAAAGCTCCTCGCGGTACGCCTGCTCAAAGAGAAGCCGGTCGCTGGGCGATAGGCGGCGAAGCGCCGCGTCCAGCTCCGTCCGCCCGGACAGCGACGACAGCAGCGATAATTCCGCCTTCTCGTCCGGCGGCTCGGGCGCGCGCTCGTCGTCAAAGCTGAAGGCGTTCACCGCGCCGCGGCGTCGCGCCTTGTGAAGCGCGTTTTTAAAGCAATAGCTGACGGTCTGGTACAGCCATTTGACGGGCGCGGGATGGGCGTAGAGCGTATCCAACCGCTTGCGGGCGATGAAAAACACATCCTGCGCCAGATCCTCGGCGTAGGACGGGCCCAGGCAGCTACCCGCGCACAGCCTTTGGCAAAGCTTGAGCACGTCGGGATAGCGTTGTCTGGTAAACTCTGCAAACCACCGATGCATTTCAGGCGTTGCGTCGCGCATGATAGACCAACCTCTTATGTATATTCTGCATGATATGGAATACCTAAGTATAGCATGAAAAACGGAGCGAAAGGAAGAAACTATTAGTATGATATAGGGTTTTCATGCGTTTTGACGCCGTTTGCCGACGGCGGGCGGGACGGCCTGCATAGCAAAAATCCCGCAACGCTTGACGTTGCGGGATTCAGGGCGTTGACAAACCCATTTTGGAGCGGCTTGGAGGCGCCGAGGCCCAATTGGTTCGCCTGGCTTGGCCAAGGGTTTTGAGCCCCTGCCCGAGCCGCGAATACGAACCCAGTCAAAACCACCAGCTCTGCTGGTAGTTTTGACTGCCGCGGCCCCCTCAGAAGCGCGGGCTTATTTAAAGTTGAGCGCGGGCTTGCCGGAATAGGGCATGAACACGGCCTGGCCGTCGTCCACGATAATGTACTGCCCGTCCATCAGGTTAAAATCAACCTCGGTCTTGTCCGAAGCCTCAAAGTACTTATAGCTCTCGCTCGTAAGGTATTCATATTCATAAATCGAGCCGCCGAAGCCCAGGTCGCGGCCGCCTTCGTCCAGCTCGTCGCCCCACTTGACCGAGACGCGCATCCCGTCCGCGGGCTTGATGGTCCAATGGCCGGCGGGGATATCGGAACCCACCTCGTAAACGCCCTGCGGAACCGTGACCTCCTGCCACTCGTCGCTCGCCCAAATGGCCAGGTTGATCTGGTCCTTCAGCGCCACAAGCTCGTCGTAGCTCATGCCGGAGAGGTCTACGCCGCCCTTGCTGCGGGCGACCTCGGCGCACGCCATCGCGGACGTTAAGACCAGGAGGAGGGTGAGGAACAAAGCCGCTGCTTTTTTCATATGGTTTACCGCCTTTCCTTTGCTTGCGGGCGAAAGCCCGCCGTAATGGTTTCGGTTCCCATATCATACCGCAACGCTGGCGTTTTGTCCAGATATCGGAAGGGAAAAAAGCCGCGCGGAAAAAATATGAGCCGTGCCGCCCCAAAAGGCCCCATGCCGGCTTCGCATCGCTTCCACGCCGCCCGTCGCGCGCTCACAATTTGAAACAAAGCGCTGTTGCAGTGCTTGCGGGTCCCGCGCCCGTAAGCATCGGCGACGGGGGAGGGAAGAGAATGCGGTTGACGGGTATTTTCATAGGAAAGAACCGGCTTGGGCCCGTCCTTTTCTCCGCTTTTCGGCTCCGTGGCCGCGTCGGTTATCGGCATGGCTTTTGGATTGTAAGGGAGGACGATATGGCATCAGGCGGCGAGGCGGGCTTAACGATCCGTTTGTTCCATCCCCATTGGTTGCCGCCCCCCGCCGTTTGGTCTTTAGGCGCGGTCGGTCAGCACTTTCCCGAGCTTCCGAAAAGCGCCATCTTATGCTTGGCGACCTCGCGGATGACGCCCCGCCCGCTGCTGACCAGCTTTCGGACATCCACCTCGTCCGGGTCGCTGGCAAAATTGCGCTTCAGGTTTTGCATCACCTCGTAGCGGAGCTCCGTGCCCACATTGATTTTAGTGATGCCGCACTGTATGGAGCGGACAAAATCGGGCTCGGGCACGCCGCTGCCGCCATGAAGCACCAGGGGTACGTCCGTCAGGCCGCGAATCCTCCGCAAACGCTCAAAGTCAAGCTTCGGGGGCTTGGTGTAAAAGCCGTGGGCAGTACCCACCGCCACCGCCAGCGCGTCGATATCCGCCTGCCGGGCAAAGCGCTGCGCGTCCTCGGGCAGGGTCAGCATCTCGTCGTCCGCGCCCGCCCCTTCTTCCGCTCCGCTGATATGGCCAAGCTCGGCCTCCACGGATACGCCGAAGGCATGCGCGTAATCCGCCACGCGGTTGGTTAGCTCCACATTCTCCCCGAAGCTTTTTTGCGAGGCGTCGATCATTACGGAGGTGTAGCCGTAGTCCACGCAGCGGCGGAGCGTGTCAAAATCCTGGGTGTGATCCTGATGCAGCACAACGGGCACCTCCAAATCCTCGCTCATTCTGCGGATATAGGACGCCACGCCCTTGAGCCCCCAATAGTTGCCGATATTCACGCTCGTCATGACGATGACGGGCGAGCGCTCCTCCTGCGCGGCGTCCAAAATGCCGCGCAGATCCTCGATCCCGCTGAAGTTGAAGCTGGGGACGGCATAACGCCCCTTCTGCGCTTTTTTCAGGACGGAGCTTAACGTAACCAAAGGCATATGACCAGTTCCTTTCCATTTCGTTTATTTCAGGAGGCTTTTTAACCGCGCCAGAACGGCTTCATAGGAGACGGCGGCAAAATCTGTCGTATCCACCGCAATGACGTCCCCCACGGAAAAATCAAACGCGCCGCGCTCCCGATACTTACGCTCAAAGCCCGCCAAGGTTTCCCGTGACGCCGCCTCCCGCCGCTCCATACCGGGAACCTCGGGATAGCGGCAATTGACGGCGTGGCCGCGATGGCGGGACGGGTCCTTGTCGCGCTGCTCGTAACGCCCGAACAAAACGCGGATGTCGCCGCCAAATCGTACTGTGACGACTTGACAGGCATATTTTTCCGCCAGCGCCAACGCGGCCGGACGGTCCCGGGCCAGGAAGTTGTTATCCAGAATGACGGAATGCCCGCCGGCGAGGATGCGGCCGGCGCCGTAAAACATGCACGCCGTGGCGCCGGCGTCCAGCCGACGCTTGCCCTCGTGGCTGTCAAAACCCACCGTGTCGAAAAGGCGCTCCTTCAGCTCGTCCTTCACAAGGAGGACGTATCCAAGCTTTTCTGAGGCGTAAGCGGCAAAACGCGATTTGCCCGACGCGGGCACGCCCGCCACCAGAATCAGATTCATCCGGCATCCCTCCCCTCCATTTCCGAGCCGTTACAGAACGTGAACGTCGTTTTCGTCCACGCTCAGGTACGCCGCCTCGCCCGGTTCATAGATCCGCTTGGTTTTGGGGTTGCTCTCATGAATCAGGAAGGTCCGGCTGTCGAAATCCACCTCGTAATACTGGTAGGAACCCATAAAGACCGACAACTGAACCCGTACCTGAAACAACCCCTTATCCCCGAGCGAACAGGCCTCCGGGCGGATGACGAGGCTGCACGGGTCGCCTGCCTTCAGCCGGCCGCTATACTCCAATCCCATCATTTTTTTGCCAAAGGCTGTAACGTCTACGGTGTTAACGTCATGGGCGGCAACGACGCCGGGGATGAAATTCGCCGTGCCGATGAAGTTGGCGACGAACTCGCTGGCCGGGTGGTAATAAACGTCCTTCGGAGCGCCGACCTGCGCCACCTTGCCGTCCTTTAAAATGACGATTCGGTCGCTCATGCTCATGGCCTCGGACTGGTCGTGCGTGACGTAGACCGAGGTGATGCCCACCGCCTGCTGAAGCTTGCGGATTTCGGTGCGCATCTGTACGCGCAGCTTGGCGTCCAGGTTGGATAGCGGCTCGTCAAAGAGGAGCAGGCTGGGCTTGGTGACCAGGGCGCGGGCCAGGGCGACGCGCTGCTGCTGGCCTCCTGAAAGCTGGTTGGTATGCCGCCGCTCCATTCCGCTAAGACCTACCATCTCGATGATGCTTTCGACCCTGCCGCCGATTTCCTCTTTGGATAGCTTTCGCAGCTTCAGGCCGTAAGCGATGTTGTCCCACACGTTATAGTTGGGGAACAACGCGTAGCTCTGAAAAACCATGGCCGTATCGCGCTTGTCCGGGGAGAGCGCGTTGATGACCCGGTCCCCCAAACGGATTTCGCCGGAGGTCGGCTTTTCAAAGCCGGCGATCATGCGCAGCGTGGTGGTTTTCCCACAGCCCGACGGGCCGAGCAGCGTAATCAATTCCCCGGGCGCGATATCAATGGATACGTCGTCCACCGCGCGTACTTCCTTTTCTTGCGATCCATGGCTGGGGTAGGTCTTAACCAGATTTGTAATTGTCAGGCGCTTCGAGTTCATGCTTCTGCCCCTCCGTCAAATCAATTGGTTGCGGTCGCTGCTGACGCCCATCCGGTTCAGGAATGCCTTCATGGCGGCGACGACCGCCAGCACAATCACGATCAGCACCGTCGAAAGGGCGCAGGCGTACCCGTACTGCCCCTTGTCCACATGCTGCATAATGCGGACCGTCAGCAGGTTGTAGTTGGCGCTTACCAGAAAAATGACCGCGCTGACGGCTGTCATGCTTTTGATAAAGCTGAACACCCAACTGCTGAAGAACGCGGGCTTAATCAGCGGCACCGTGACGGATGAAAATACCTTGGCCGTACTCGCGCCCAGGTTGGACGCGGCCTCCTCGATGCTCGGGTCGATTTGCCTGAGGGCGGAGACGCTGGAGCGCACGCCAACGGGAAGCCTCGTCATCACCAGCACAATCACGAGGATGGATAGCGTATTCGTCAGGATCAGCGGCTTTGTGTTGAAGCTCAGAATATAGCCTAAGCCAAACACGGTGCCGGGTACCGACATGCCGAACAGCGAGACGAACTCGATCAAAGCGCGTCCGGCAAAACGCTTGCGCACGATCAGATAACCGATCAAAACGCTGAGCAGGCTGCATACCGGGGCTACGATGATGGAGATGAGAAGCGTGTCGACGATGGGCTTGCCGCTCCGGCTGAGAACGAAGGCAAAGTTGTCGGGCACGAGCGTGTAATCAACGCCCCATTTGGCAAAGAATCCGCCCAGGATCATAAATATGTAAAACAGCAGCACGATCAGGCAGACCAGAACGCATAAGACGTTGTAAAACGCCATGATGCCCCTGTCGTCGATCATTTCCCGCTCCCGTGTCGCCTTGCCCGTCAGCGTAACGAAGGAGCGCTTGTCCAGAAACGCCTTCTGTATGGTGAAAGCCGCCACGGTTACCAGCAGCAGCACGACGGCATAGGTCGTTCCCGCCTGAATATCGTAATTGCCGATAGCCTGCACATAGATTTGCGTGGCCAGGGTTGTGTATCCGCCGCCCAGCACCATCGGGTTTGAAAAATCCGTTACCGCCTCGATAAAGGACAGCAGGAAGACGTTGGCGATGCCCGACAGCATCATGGGGAGCGTGACCGTCAAAAAAACCTTGCCGCGGTTCGCGCCCATGTTGCGGGCGGCCTCCTCCATGGATACGTCGAAGTTCTGAAACAGCCCCTCGAAGGTCATGGCCGCAATCGGGAAAAAGGACATCGTCTGGACGATGACGAGCCCCTGGAATCCATAGATGTTCCACTTGGTCAGCCCCAGCAGGCCGTAGGTAATCAACCCGCGCTTGCCCAGCAGGGAGATGGCGGAAAAGGACAAAACAAAGGGCGGCGTGATCAGCGGGAGAATCTCCACCGCGCGAAAAAACGGCTTCAACGGGCTCTTGACGCACTCCAGCGTGTAAGCGAAAAAGAACCCGATCAATGTGGAAAACAGCCCGGTCGTCAGGCCCAGCTTCAGCGTGTTGGTAAACGCGTTGAGAAAGTTTTTGTTGCGCAGCGTGTTTGCATAGGACTCCAGGGAAAAAACGCCGTCTGTGGAAACAAAGCTGGTCTTCAGGATGGAATACAGGGGAAACAGTATAAACAGCAGCAAAACGGCGATCACCAACAGCACGACCGCCACTAAAGCCGGCTCGCGCGAAATTCCATAGGATTGCCCCCTCAATTTGCTTCTACCCATCATAAGCGACCTCCGATTTTAAAGAGAGGGGCTGTTGCGGCAACAACCCCTCCCTGTCCGCTTGAAGGATTCATGCGTTGGCCGTCAATTGCCGGTGACCTCCTGCCATTTGGCGATGATATCCGCTTTATGCTCGCCCGCCCAGACGGGATCGTATACGATGGGAGCGACGCCCACCAGGGACTGCGCGGCCTCGACGACCTTTGCGTCGCTGTTGGAAGGGAATTGGTACGCGCCGTATTGGGCGGCAAGCTCCTGGCATTCCGGGCTTAAAGAGAATTCATAGAATAGCTTGGCCGCTTCCTGGTCTGGCCCATCGGCCAGAATGGCGACGGAGCCGATTTCGCAGCCGGTACCCTCGGAGGGGACGACCACGGCCAGCAGGTCCTGATAGCCGGCTAGCTGATTGGTAATGCCATCATGCGTGAAGCACACGCCCACGGCGGCTTCCCCGGCGATGGCGGAGGAGATACAGGTGGAGCCGCGCTCGGTGTACTGGAAGACGTTCTCATGCAGCTTGGAGATGTATTCCCAGCCGGCTTCTTCGCCCATCACCTGGAGGATTGACGCAATAATGACGTAACCGGTGGAGGAGGCGGCGGCGGAGGCCATCATGATCTCGCCCTTCAGCTCGGGCTTTAGCAGATCCGCCCAAGAGGAAGGAACGTCGATGCCCAGCTCGGCGCAACGATCCCTGTTTACGACAAAGCCGACATAACCGGTATAGATGGACGCCCAATAGTCGTTCTCATCCACGAAAGCCAGCTTGTCCTTCTGTTCGGATTCGTACTGGAGCAACAGCCCCTCTTGGGAAGCCGCGATGAAGGAGTCGCAGGAACCGCCCCACCAGATGCTGGCGGTGGCGTTCTCCTTTTCTGCGCGGATCCGGGCAAGAATTTCGCCGCCGCCGAGAATCACCGCCGTGGTCTTGACGCCGGTTTTTTCCTCAAAGGCTTTGCAGACCGCCTCGGTGTGCTCCTCGTTCAGCGCCGAATAGACCACCAGAGACTGGCCTTGCGCAAAGGCGCCCGCACATGTCAGAAGCATTGTTAGACAAAGGATCAGGGCAACGATACGTTTCATGGGGATTCCTCCTTAACGATGATGTGATTGCCAATGAAGCGTGTGAATCAGTTGACAATCATTATGCGGATATATTAAC
>DBGEOK010000033.1:0-42977 GCA_048370855.1 Candidatus Limiplasma sp.
GGCGCTGTGGCGCTAAATGACGTGAGCGATACATGAATTGCCGCAAAGAGACGGTCGGCAGGCCCGTTCGCATGGTATATCCGCCTGCGGCTTGCCGGGCTGGCGCGGGGGAGCTTGGAGGGCTTGACCGTTCCTCAGCCCGTTGGAAAGGGTTGACAGGGGACGCCCAAAGAGGCTAGAATAACCGGGAAGGGCTAAAGGCCCTCGATGATACAAGGGAGGCGCGTTGAATGAAAATTGCGTTGATTAACGAGAACAGCCAGGCGGCGAAGAACGCCCTGATCGAGAAAAGTTTAAGGAAAATCGTGGAGCCGATGGGCCATACGGTCTTTAACTATGGCATGTATACGCCGGACGACCTCTGCCAGATCACCTATGTCAAGGCGGGGCTGCTGGCAGCCATTCTGCTCAACGCCAAAGCGGCCGATTATGTGGTGACCGGCTGCGGAACGGGCGAGGGCGCGATGCTGGCGTGCAACGCTTTTCCCAACGTGCTCTGCGGGCATATCGTGGACCCGTCGGACGCCTTCATGTTCGCGCAAATTAACGACGGCAACGCGATGGCCCTTCCGTTTGCCAAGGGCTTTGGCTGGGGCGCGGAGCTGAACCTTGAATTGGTGTTTGCGCAGGCGTTCGGGTTCGGCAGCGGCAACGGCTATCCGCCCGAGCGGGTGGTTCCGGAGCAGCGGAACAAGAAAATTCTGGACCAGGTGAAGGCCGTGACGCACAAGGATATGCTTGCGATCCTGGCCGAGCTTGACCGCGATTTCCTCAAGGAAACGGTAAGCGGAGAGCGGTTTGGCACGTACTTTTTTGAAAATTGCCAGGATAAGGCCATTGGCGATTTGATCCGGGATGTGCTGGCGTAACCGCAACGACGCCCTCCGTCAAAGTCGGTTGACGGAGGGCGGGTTAGGCTTCGGGCAAGCTTTGTCGGATCGGCTTTTGCTTGCTTTATAAGCTTCGCGCCCGCGTTCAGGAACTTTGCCAGCCGGGAGACCATGCGCGCCTGACGGTGGAAAACCACTCGAGCAAAACGCTGGACAAGCGCCGTCCGGGCGCGGCCTTTACAGGGTGGAGCCCGCCGGCATAAGGCCCGTAAGCGCGATTCCCGATTGCTTTTGGCCGGGCGGCCAAAAGCTATTTCGTCAGCCTGTCGATTTTTTGAAGCTCCTCGGGGCTGAAGGAAGCCGCGGACGCAACCTTGCAATTTTCAATGATTTGCTCCGGCTTGCTCGCGCCGATCAGAACAGAAGTGACCGCGCCGTCCCTCAGCGCCCAGGAAAGCGCCATTTCGGCCAGGCTTTGGCCGCGCTCCAGCGCCATATCATTGAGCTGCCGAACCTTTTCAAGCAGCTCGTCGGTCAGGATGTCGGGCTTCAAATAGCGCGGGTCCAGCGCGGCGCGGCTGTCGGCGGGGATGCCGCCAAGGTATTTATCCGTCAGAATGCCGTTGCGAAGGGGAGAGAACGCGATGCAGCCAATTCCCTTTTCCCGCAGCACGTCCAGCAGCCCGTCCTCGGCTCCGCGGGCCAGCATGCTGTACCGCGTTTGGTGGATCAGCAGATGCGTGCCCATTTCGCTGAGGACGCGCGCCGCCTCGTCGGCCTGAGCGGCATTGTAATTGGAAATGCCGGCGTACAGCGCCTTGCCGCTTAGGACGATATCATGAAGCGCGCCCATGGTTTCCTCGATGGGGGTTTCCGGGTCAGGGCGGTGATGGTAAAAGATATCCACATAGTCCACAGCCATGCGGCGCAGGCTTTGGTCCAGGCTGGCTATGAGGGATTTCCGGCTGCCGAAGTTGCCGTATGGCCCCGGCCACATATCATAGCCCGCCTTGGTGGAGAGAATCAGCTCGTCGCGGTGGGGCCGCCAATCGCGGCGCATATGCTCGCCAAAGCTGCGCTCGGCCTCGCCATAGGGAGGGCCATAGTTGTTGGCAAGGTCAAAATGGGTGACGCCGCAGTCAAAGGCGGTACGAAGCAGGCTTTGCTGTACCTGGAAGGGCGTGCGCTCTCCAAAATTATGCCAAAGCCCAAGGGAGACGACGGGGAGCTTGAGGCCGCTTCTGCCGCAGCGGCGGTAGGCCATGCTTTCATAGCGGGCTTGAAAGGGAACGTACATGAAGGAACCTCCTGAAAAGCCCGGGCTTATGGGACGCATGCGCCCAATGGGCCCGGGCTGCTGATTAAGCGGCGTGGGAGACGGGGATGAAGCGCGAAGCATGGAAGGCGTCAGGGGTTTCACCCCTGAGATTCCGACAAGGGCTTTGCCCTTGGCCCATCCTTGGGCCGCGCACGCGGCCCCAAAAGGGACGCCTAAAGGCAAAGCCCTTAGGCGGAGGGTTTGGGAGGCGGAGCCTCCCAACGGAGCGCCTTACATCTCAATCGTGACGTTCTGCATCGCCTTGCGGAACGCCTTGATTTTTTTGTTGATGGTGAAGAAGGCGACGAGATCCAGCACGGCCTCCACCAACAGCGAGATGCCGATGAACTGCATGGTGACGGTAGCGATGAATGCGGGCCGAGCGACGGCTAACGCGCCCAGGACGAAGGAAACCACGGCCCCGATGAGCACGGTCCACCAGTACTTGTCCCCGATCCGCTTTAGATCTACGCTCATCTGCACCTTGCCAAAGCCGCCGATCAGCAGCGACAGGCCCCACAGGAAGGGAAGCATCGCGCGCAGAAAGTCCGGATTGAAGAAAAGCAGAATGCCGAAGCAGACGGTGACCAGCCCCAGGGCAAGCTGAATGCCCAGCACGCCGTCCAGCACGCTGCCGCGGGCATAGCCGACAATGGCGATCACGCCGATTGCGCAGAGAATCACGGCCAGCGCGTAGTTGGCAATGCTCAGCGCCAGGTTTGGCCAGAGCAGGAGCAGCACGCCGCATACGGCGTAGAAGAGGATGGCGGCCCAGCAGGAGGTCGTGCGGTTCCAGTTGTAAGAGATCTTTTTCATAGTGAACTTCCTTTCGCGTTTAATCATGGAGGAAGGGAGGGGCAGGGGAAATCAGCGTGCGAAGAAGCCGTGAATCGCCTCGATCACCCTGCCGCAGTCGTCCTCGGACAGCTCGTAATACATGGGCAGGCGCAGAAGCCGCTCGCTGCCGCTGGTGGTGTGGCGATCCTCTCCGGCAAAGCGCCCAAACCGAAGCCCGGCCTCCGCGGTATGGAGGGGGATATAATGGAAGACGGCGTGGATATCGCGCGCGCGCAGCCAGGCAATCAGCCCGGAGCGCTCGCTCAGGCTGCGGAGCTTGATGTAGAACATATGCGCGTTGTGGACGCGGTCGTCCGGCACGCGCATTCGTTCCAGCAGGCCGTTGCGCTCCAGATCCTCCAGGCCGTCGCGGTATTGCCGCCACCGCGCCATGCGCCTTTCTGTAATCTGCGCGTTTTGCTCCAACTGTGCCAGAAGGTAGGCCGCGTTCAGCTCGCTGGGCAGGAAGGAGGAGCCGATATCCACCCAGGTATATTTATCCACCTGACCGCGGTAAAAGCGGCTGCGGTCGGTTCCCTTTTCGCGGATGATCTCGGCCCGCTCGATTAAAGCGGGATCGTTGAGGAGCACCGCGCCGCCTTCTCCCATGGAGAAGTTTTTTGTCTCATGGAAGCTGAAGCATCCCACGCTGCTCAGCGTGCCGGCGGCGCGTCCCTTGTACTGCGACGTGACGGCCTGAGCCGCGTCCTCCACCACGGCCAGCCCGTAATGGTCCGCGATGGCCTGGAGCTCGTCCATATCACAGCATACGCCCGCATAATGCACGGGCACAATCGCGCGCGTTTTCGGCGTTATCGCGGCGCGCACGCAGTCGGGGTCCAGGTTCATGGTATCCGGCCTTACATCGGCGAACACGATTCGAGCGCCCCGAAGCACAAAGGCGTTGGCCGTGCTGACAAACGTAAAGGAAGGCATGACGACCTCGTCGCCGGGCTGGATATCCAGCAGGATCGCCGCCATTTCCAACGCAGAGGTTCCGGAGGTTGTTAAAAGCGCTTTGGGCGCGCCGGTCATCCTTTCCAGCTCCGCGTTGCACCGCCGGGTAAACTCGCCGTCGCCGCAAATCTTGCGCGCGGCAATGGCTTGGGCGATGTAATCCGAGCTTTGGCTCACATAGGGGGGAATGTTGAAAGGAATCAAGGGGACCGCCTCCCTGCCGGTTGGTAAATGGGTGTATAACGCATTATAGCATGCTTTGCGGATTCTGTCATATGAGATTGGCGAAATGGTCTAAAAAGGCGTCCAAAAACATCGACGCGATGTTAAGCTCGCTCGTTTGGTACAGCATGCGGCTGCCCACCACGTCCTCCACCTCGCCCACGACCGGGCGTCCGCCGTCATACAGCAAATCGACGCCGGCCAGGTAAAGGGGCGCGCGGGCCTGCTCAAAGCGGCGAATGACAAGCTCGGCCAAGGCGCGCTCCTCGTCGGTCAGCGTATGCAGCCGCACGCACCCGCCGCGCTTGTAATTGCTGACAATCCCATCGGAAGCCGTTCGCATGACGCCCGCGACGATTTGGCCAAACACCACATACACGCGAAGGTCGCGCCCCGCGCCGGAGACGACGGCCTGCTGGACGGCGGGACCGGGAAAAATAGAGCCGGCCGCGGCCCGCCATTCGTCGGCCGTATGCACAAGCGTTACGCGGTCGCCTCCATGGCTGTCGGCAGGCTTTACCACCACCGGAAAGCGCGTGCCCTCCGGCGGGTCTTTCATACCGGAACGCAAAAACAGCGTTTGCGGCATGGGAAGCTCGGAGAGGAACTGACAGGTTCGCCGCTTATCGTTGCAGATCTCGCAAACGCGCGAACCATTGAGCACGGGGACGCCCATGCGTTCAAAATGGCGGCTGACCAGGCTGTCCCTCTGGCGGGAGAAGACGGCGGCGGGAAGCTCCGCGCGTTCGCGCCGCAGGCAGAAGGGGCGTCCGTCGCAGCCAAAGCCAAGGGTCAATTGGCTAGAGAGGACCGGCTCAACCAGCAGGCCGCGCCTTTCGCCCTCCCCCCGCATGAGGGCGGCAAAATCGCGGTTGGCGGTATAATCAGGGTCGTCGTACAGAAGCCATATGACGGGGCGCATGGCGTCACCCCAGCTTTCCGGCGATATGCCGCATGATCTCCAGCGCCATGTTTACGCCGGTGCATTGAAGCGTGGTTTGAAAGTGGGCGTTGCTGTTGACCTCGCAGATCAGCGGGCCGTCCCTGCCGAAAAGAACGTCCACACCCGCGAAATCCAGCCCCAAGCAAGCCGCGGCGCGTAACGCGAGGTCCTCCTCCCGCCGGGTGGGAGCGTAAGGCGCCATTCGGCCTCCGCGCGTCAGGTTGCTGCGAAAATCCCCGTCCGTGCTCTGGCGAAGCATGGCGGCGACTACACGCCCGCCCACCACGTTGAGGCGCGCGTCACGGCCATAGCTCTCCCGCACCAGCTCCTGAAAAAGCATCGGCGTGGCGCCAAGGCTTTGCACTTTTTGGGCAAGCTCGTTAACCTCCTCAAACAGATATACCTGCTGGCCGAAAGAGCCGAAGCACTCCTTGAGCACCACGGGCAGGCCCAGGCATCGCGCGGCTTCCTCTACAAAATCCAGGCTTGTGTAGCCCACGTTGGAAAATGTTTTTGGCGCGAGCACCGTGCGCGGCATGGGAAGGCCGGCTTCCTTCAGGCGCAGGTAGGTCAGCGCCTTATCGTCGCACTGAAGGATGCTCTCCGGCGCGTTAAACACGCGCATTCCACGCTGAACAAGCTGCGTGGCAAGCTGGACATCCTTATCCCAAAACAGCACAAAATCGAACGCCGACGGGTCAAAGGCGGGGCCGTCCGCCTTGCAGCAAAGCTCCGCGTTGGTATGTACGCTCAGCCCCATGCCGCATTCCTCCGCGGCGGCCAACAGCGTGCGGTAAATGTCGTCAAACTTTGTCGAGCGCAAAAACGCGTTGACAACCATCAGACCCTGAAGCATGGGCGTTTCCTTCTTCCCTTATCACATGCCCTCGTGTTTGGCCAGCGTGCCGGCTACTTCCAGAAGCGCTTCCAACACGGGAAGGAAGCGGCTTTCCGTATCGTCCTTTACAAACAGACGCGTATTGAGCTCCAACTGCAACGCCGTGATGCCGCAGCGCGCGACGGTGGCGCTCACGGTGTGTTCTCCCGCGGCGGCAAACGGGTCGTCAACCGTTATGGGGGAGATATTCCTTGCTTGAAAGGCGCTTATCAGAGCCGGAAGCGCGCGCGTATCGCCCAGCAGGTTGCCGCCATAGCCCGTTCCCACGCACAGCGCCATAGGGCGTTCCGGCTTGAGCTGGTGCAGGTCGAGCACATAGCGGATGCCATGAGCGCGCGCGTACCGGCACAAAACGTCGCGGTACTCGCTGAAGGGATCATGGTTCGCGTCGTCATGAAGGTGGCGCGTCTTGTACAGGCAAGGGAACCCGCCGTGGCGATGGATAAGCAGGCACAGCATCCCCGTATAGCGCTCGGCAAACTTGACGCGCCCGTTCCTTGTCTGAACGACCGCGTGAGGGGCGCTGAACATTACGCTGCCCTCGCCCTCGAGCAGCTCAAAGGAACGCGCGTGGTTAGGGTTGGTAAAGTAAGCTTCCGCCCGTTCCAGCTCGTCTTTAACGCACAAGCCCGCGCACCTCCCTTGCCCATGTCGGGCGGAGTTAGTCTAGCATGGGGCGGCGCGCTTGTCAAATCTGCGGGGCGAAAGCGATTGCATTCCTGCCGCGTTCCTAATATAATAGGAGGGATACGATAAAGGGAGGCAGGTCTATGGAAACCCAGGGCAAGGAAAACGAGCTAGGAACCAAGCCGGTCGGTGGGCTTTTGTTCAGCCTGGCGCTGCCGGCCATAACGGCGCAGATTGTCAACGTGCTGTATAATATGGTAGACCGCATGTATATCGGGCATATTTCCGGAATTGGAGCGGCCGCGCTGACGGGCGTGGGCGTGACACTGCCCGTCATTATGCTTGTATCCGCGTTTGCAACGCTGGCCAGCATGGGCGGCGCGCCGCGCGCCTCTATCATGATGGGGCGCGGCGACCACAAAGAGGCGGAGCGCATCCTGGGCAACTGCGCCACGGCGCTGGCCGTGACAGCGGTTCTGCTGACCGCCGGGATTCTCGCGTTCGGCCGTCCGCTTCTGCTGATGTTCGGGGCCAGCGACGCCACGATCGATTACGCGTGGCAATATTTGTCCATCTATGCGATTGGCACGATATCGGTGCAAATCGCGCTGGGATTAAACGCCTTTATTACCGCGCAGGGTTTTTCCAGGATCAGCATGCTGACGGTTTTGATCGGCGCGGTATGCAATATCGTGCTGGACCCGATTTTTATTTTTACGTTCGGCATGGGCGTGCGCGGCGCGGCCTGGGCGACGATCCTTTCTCAAACCCTTTCGGCGGTATGGGTGCTGCGGTTTTTGCGCGGTCCCAGAACGCTGCTGAAAATCAAGCGGGAGAACCTTGCCATCAAGCCCAGGGTATATCTGCCCTGCGTGGCGCTGGGGCTGTCGCCGTTCATCATGCAATCCACGGAAAGCGTGCTGTCGGTCTGCTTCAATTCCTCGCTGCTTCGGTATGGAGGGGACATGGCGGTGGGCGCCATGACCATTCTCAGCAGCGTGATGCAGTTTTCCATGCTGCCGCTGCAGGGGCTCACGCAGGGCGCGCAGCCCGTTATCAGCTTTAATTACGGGGCGGGCAACAAGCTGCGCGTCAAGAGGTGCTTTACGCTGCTTCTGATCGCCAGCGTCGCGTATTCCGGCGCGCTGTGGGCGCTGGTGATGCTGTTTCCCCAGGTTTTTGCGGGCATGTTCACGGATGACGCCGTGCTGATCCAAACGACGGTGCACGCGCTTCGCATTTACATGGCGGTCTCCGGCATCTTCGGCATTCAGATTGCCTGTCAGCAGACGTTTATTGCCGTAGGGAACGCGAAATCGTCCGTTTTCCTGGCACTGCTGCGCAAGGTAATCCTTTTGATACCGTTGATTTTTGTTTTGCCCGCGTTTTTGCCAAACAAGACGGACGCGGTATTCCTGGCGGAACCCATCGCGGACGCGGTTGCGGTAAGCGTGACGGCGTTTCTGTTCGGGCGGTATTTTCGGAGATATCTGCGGCAGGAGGCCGCCGCGTAGCCCCGGCGCGGGCGACTATCCGGCCCGTCCCGGCGCGAGGACGCGCCACGCCTCCGCCAGGCGCTCGAGGCTCCAGGAAGCGTTGGCCGGGCTGGTGGAGGGCAGCACCGTGGCCGGCAAGCCGCAGAAGGATGCGCAATACCTTTGGTAAAGCGCGCCGGCCTTTTGCCCGTTTAAAAAAACGCGCTCGATCGGAGCCCGGCGGAGAAGGCCGGCAATGTCGTTGGGGATGGGAAAGCGGATGCTTTGGTCGCTGCTGCCCGCGATATCGCAGCGCTCCAGCACGTCCCAGAGCGCGACGCCGCCGCGTCTGAGCAGCGCGCGCTTTTCCGCAACGCCCGCGGGCACGGGCGCTCCGAGGACCGCCGCGAGCACAGGCCAGAAACGGTTTCTTGGATGACCATAATAAAACCCGTCTTCACGGGATTTGACGGAGGGAAAGGTTCCCAGCACCAGCACCCGCGACCGTTCGTCCCATTCCGGCATAAAGGGATGAACGGCCTTTTCGTATTCAGCCATAAACGCCGCCCCTTTTCGGATAAAGCATAGCAGGCGCGCGTAAAAAAGGCAAGCGCCCCGCACGCTTGCGCGCCGACGCCATAGGATACCGGGACGGCAGTTTCAGCACCCGGAACGGAAAGGAGCGTCGGCTATGGCGGAAAGCACAGGCGTCGCGTATGATGACGTGCGCTGGCAGGATGTGGAGGGGCAGCCCTTTGGCGCCGCAATCGGCTACAACGGTTTCATTTTTGGCGAGCTGGAAAATATTGTGGATTTGGAAGGGCCGATGGCCGTCCAGGGTAACGTGAACAGCTACCGGGGCATGTCCATCGGCTTTGCCAGGAGGGGACGCCAGGCTGTACCCCTGAGCGCGAAGGACGTGCGCCTGCTGGCGGGCGGCAACGTTTCGGTGGCGGGCGCGCTGACGGTCGTCGGCAATGTGCTGACCTCCGGCGACGCCTTTCAGGCCGGCAGCGGCAGCACCTACTTAATTGGCAAGGACGGCGACGCGAACCAGCGGCAGACGCTCGCCCAGCTCTATGCGGCGGCTAACGGCAGCCCCTATTGGGAGCCGGCGGATCGCGGAGATTATTACATCATTTCAAGCTACGACGTGCCCAGGCGCATTCCAGCCGCGCGCGCGGGCGCGGATGTGACCGGCTTTTTCGCGGACGCCCGCGTCAGCATGGACAGGTGGAAAAACGCATTTTCCGGCCTGAGCGCCAACGGGCAAACCCTGCCGGATCAGTATGGTTATACGCTGAAGGGCACGGACGAACGGCAAAACGTTTTTGACCTTGAGTGGCCGGCAGAGGGCTCGATTACCGGCAACCTGGCTTTGGACGTGCCGGAGGGCAGCGTCAGCATCGTGCGCATTTTCAGCGGGGAAACGATGAGCGTCAATACGCCGCTGTGGGGGAAGGAGGCGCTTTCGAGCAGCACGCTTTACGTGCTGATGAACGCCAAGGAGGTATCCCTCGCCTTTCCGACGGCGATCTATGGCAGCGTATTCGCGCCGGATACCGCCTGGAACGCCCATACCACGGGCGGCAACATCGACGGAAACGCCGTGCTGGGAAACCTGTGGGTGCAGGAGGGCAGCGGCTTTGAGCTGCACTGGTTCCCCTTTGCGGGCGGCGTCACAACCGGCGCGGCGGGCAACGCGGGCGCGCCAAGCACGAACGACCGAAACGAGCCGGCCGCCACGCCTCCGGGCACAGCGGAAGCAAGCCCTGATGCGGAAGGCGGCATTGCGAACAGCGCGGACGTTGAAAACGCGGCCTGCCCCGCGTGCCCGGCCTGCCCCGAACGAGACGCCTGGCCCGTGAAGGCGGGTTTGATTTCCGGGTGCGTCATCCCGGGAGGCCAGAGCATGTGGCGCGTGCGGCTGTGCGACGCGGCGACCCGACAGGTCCTGTCCGTTTGGCAGAACTGCGGGATGGGCTGCTTCTCGTTTGAGGCAAAGGCCGAAGACGCATACGCTATCGAAGTCGATACCTGTTCCCACTATGAGCTCTGCCTAAAAAATGTAGGCGTTCGCTCGCTGAGCGTGCGCGGTTCATAAAAGCCTTCGATCCGCCCCCGTGCTACGGCCTTTTTTCGGAGGAACGCTTTGCTCCGCCCCGGCCGCTTCAGGCAAGCGGCCGGGGCGGCAGGCAGAAGCTGCTCTCCGCTCAGGGATGTTGAGAGGCGCTACCTCCAAAGCCCCCGCCTAAGGGCTTTGCCCTTCGGGAACCCTTTTCTGGGGCCGCGTTCGCGGCCCCAGCATGGGTTAAGGTTGACGGAGGGAAACGGCAGCCCTTGCGGCAAGCCCTATGAGCGGTTTCTCGCGGCGGACGGGGCGATTCAAATCGGATGGCGCAAGAAGCGCGGAACCGCTCAATTGTTTTTACAAGAGAACTGCGGCGCTGTCTGCCTTTCGTCACGAGGGCAGCGGCAGTTGAATCCGCACCCTAAAGCCGTCCTCCCGGGACGCGGCGCTCAGCTCGCCGCCTAACCGCGCCACGGACTCCTGAATGCTTTGCAGGCCGATGCCAAAGCGTATGGCGTCCCGGCAGCCGGTTCCGTTATCCTGAACCGTCATGCTCAGCTCGCGCTTTCCCAGCCAGCAGGTAATGCGGATGCTCGCCGCCATGCCGTGCTTCAGGGCGTTGGTCAGCGTTTCCTTGACAAAGGAAAGCAAAAAGGAATCGATTTGAGGGGAGAAGCTTCTGGGCCAGTTTCCATATTCAATGGAGACGCTGGCGCCCGTGCAGCGGGAGAACAGCCGGATCAGGTCGTTCATTTCCTTTTGAATCCAGGCCGCCGGCCGGTCGGCCTGGCGGATTACCCGCAGGGTATGGCGGATTTCATTCATTCCCTGGCGGCTGTATTCCACGCAGTTGCTCAGCATGCCCTTTGCCTTGGCGGGGTCGCGCTCGTAAACCGCTTCCGTCGCCTGCAGCATCATGATCAGGTTGGTGAAAATATAGCCGACGTTATCATGCACGTCCTTCGTCACTTGCATTTTCGCGGTTAACTCCGACTCCGACTTGATGGAAAACATGCGGGAGGAAAGCACGCGGTTGATGGAATCCAGGTTGCGATTCACGCTGATTTCCGCGTTGTGGACCGCGAGCATTTGCGCCTGGTGGGACGCCGAAATGGCCAGCAGCGAGTTTGCGCACGCGCAGGCCGCGTAGCAGGGAAGCGTTATCATCAAAAGCGGGATGGAGAGCCCGCCCGCCATGAGCGAGGCGTGGGCCTGGAAGGAAAAGCTCATCAGCGGAATGACCGCGATCCCGCCGACCAGCTCGATGGGTACGGCGGCCCCGACCGGGAACATGTAGCCAATGTCCAGGAGCGCCAACGGGATAAAGAAATATTCAACAAAAATGAGGGCCTTGCTGTGATAGCCAAGAATCTGCACATAAAAAATTTCCACAAACAGCAGGTAGCGCACCCACCGGCAGGAGCGGTCGGCAAGCCTGAGCGCGAAGCCCAGCAGCGTAAAGCCGCAGAAGGCTAGCAAGAGGGGCGTCCAGCCCGACTCGTTGGCGGCGTCCAGGCGCGCGGCCGCGCCAAAGGCGAGCGCGCAGGCCAGCATCCGCAAAGCGGCGGTGAAAATGGCCGACCTTCGCGGCATCAGGCGGGAGCGCCGTTCAATGCCTTGGAAGGTAAGTAAGGAGCTTTTTGGCACTGGCAATCACCTCCATGCGGTCGTTGGTGCCCAGCTTGGCGTAGATGGAGCTGATATAGTTGCGCACGGTCGGCTCGGAAAGAAACAGCGTCTGCGCGATGCGGCGGTTGCTATACCCGGAGGCCATCATGTGCAATACCTCTTTTTCACGGTTGCTGAAGGATTCGTACAGGCTCCGGCAGCGCGCCGCCTCCGCTTCGTCCATCTCCTCATCCGCATGCCTGAGAAGCTGGCTGATGACCTGGGGCGAAATTAAAACGCTGCCGTTGTTGACCGCGCGCAGCGCGGTAATCAGGTCGCTGGATTTCATGTTTTTAAGCAAATAGCCGATTGCGCCGTGGTTAAGCGTCGCGGTGACGTAATCCTCTTCCTGGAAGGTCGTCATAATCACAATTTTTTGACTTTTGTTTTTCCGCAAAATGGCCTTGGTCGCGTCCACGCCGTTCATGTTGGGCATGCGGATATCCATCAGGATGATATCGGGGTTTAACGCCTCCGCCATTTCAACGGCTTGCACGCCGTCCGCGGCGATGCCGGCCACGCGGATATCGTCGGTCAGGGTTTCCAACATGATTTTCAGGTTTTCAGCAAACAGAAGCTGATCGTCCGCAATAAGTATGGAAATTTTGTCCATAGGCACCCTCTTTTCCCGCCCGGCTCCCTCCGGCTTCTCCCCGCTACAAGCCAAGTATACGCGCGGGGCAAAGCGGCGTCAATCAGCAAAGCATGGGAAAACGGAGCCGTTGGACAGGTTGTGATATTTGTCACCGGGAAATGTGACATGTCGAGGATTGTCAGAGAAATCAGGAGTTTCTATAATGAACGCATACGGTCGGGACGATAGGTTCCCGGGTTCTACACAAGAATAGGAGGCGTGGAAAAGATGAAGAGGTTCTTCAGTATCCTGATTTGTATGGCGCTGCTCATGACCCTTACGGTTACCGCGGGCGCGGAAGCGCCAAAGACTAAGCTGACCATTATGTACTGGGATTCCACCGACGAGAAGGAAAACGACGACGCGTACCGCTGGATTATGCACGCGTATGAAAACTGGGACAAGCGGGATGAGGTAGAGCTCGAGCTGCTTGCCCAAACCGGCAGCAGCAACGATATGTTTACCAAGGCCAACCTCATGATGCAATCCGAGGACACGGCGCCGGACATTTACTTTGACGACAGCTTCCAGGCCGTTTCGGACGCCGCGGCGGGATACTTGACCGACCTGAGCGGCGCGCTGGCCGAATGGCCCGCCTGGAACGACGGCTCCTTCTATGAGGCGAGCAAGACGATGGTTACGGGGGAAAACGGCGGTATCTACGGCATTCCCTTTGAAACCGACGCGCGCGGCCTGTGGGTCAACACCAAGGTGCTCGCGGACGCCGGCCTGGGGGAGGATTGGGCGCCGACGACCTGGGACGAGCTGCTTGCGGGCCTTCGGCAAATCAAGGAGAAGCTGCCGGAGGTCATCCCGATTTGGTATAAGCCCATCGCCAATTCCGAGGGCACTACGGTCAACAATATGCTGCTTTTCCTGATGGGCACGCCGGACGGCTTGTATGACTGGAACACCCAAAAATGGAACGTGAAAAGCCAGGGCCTTCTGGATACGCTCAGCTTTTATGAAACCACCGTCCGGGAAGGGCTGACCGGCACGCTGTCCGAGCTGGTCAGCAGCTCGACGGAATCCTATGCCTACCAATATCTGCGCGACGGAAAGCTGGCGGCGTTCGTGGGCGGAAGCTGGGTGGCCAACTCCCAGTTTGTGCCTGGCGCGGCCTTTGAATGGGAGGGCTATGAGGATTCCTTGAAATTCCTTCCCATGCCCACTCAAAACGGCCAGGACGGCGGCTTTGTGACGGTTTCCGGCGGCTATGCGCTGACCGTTCCCTCAAAGTCCGACGCCCGGGAGCTTGCGATCGAGTTTCTGACGGTGATGATGGACGACGTGGAAGGGCTGTGCCTGCGCAATGTGACCAACGGCAGCCTGGCCTGCCGGGATATCAGCAAGGCGCCCAACTATGGCGAGTATACGGCCCGGCCCTATGTGGAGCTGGCAACCGGCTTCCTGGAGTGGACCCAATACCGCCCGCAGGTGGGCACGTATTCGACGGTTTCCTCTTACCTGTCCACCGCGTTGGAAGCGGTCGTCACAGGCGCTTCTCCGGAAGACGCGATGAGCGATTTCGCCCGCGACGTGACCAACGCGCTGGGCGAGGAACAGACGCAAACGCTCATCCAGTAAGCTTGTTGAGGAAGGGCTTGGGGGCGCCCCCGCGGGATGCGGGCGCCCCCTCTCAAGACCGCAACGGCAAGGAAAGTAGGGAATCCCATGCCTGAAAAACGCCACGGCGCCCATCGGCTGGTTTTTCTGTTGCCGGCCACGCTGATGATCCTTCTGTTTTTCTTTATCCCCGCACTGCTGTGCGTCGCTTTCTCCTTTACGGATTTGGCGTTGACCGGCGCGAGCGCGAGGCAGCTTTCCTTTGTCGGGCTGTCCAACTACGCCAAAATGTTCAGGGACACCAATGTAATCAAGGCCGCGGCCAACACCGTGATCTTTACCCTGGGGTCCATTGTGGGGCAGAGCGTCACGGGCTTTACCATCGCGTACCTGCTTCGCGGTAAAAAATCATGGGTGCGGCGGATCATCGGCTCGCTGGTCATGGCGGGCTGGGTCATGCCGGAGGTGGTGGCCGCCACGTGCATGAGCTCTTTTTTCGACGACCATGGAACCCTGAATACAATCCTTGGATTTTTGGGCGTATCCAAAATATCCTGGCTGTTTACCTATCCTATGCTGGCTGTGATCCTGGCCAATATCTGGCGCGGAACCGCCTTTTCCATGATGAACTATCAGGCGGCCCTGGACGACGTGGACACGTCCATTCTGGAATCCGCCATGCTGGACGGATGCGGGCCGTTTTCCAGCGTTGTGCGAATCATCCTGCCTGTCCTCAAGGGGACGGTTGCGACTAACAGCATGCTTATCACCCTCTCTACGCTCGGCTGCTTCGGCATGATTTGGATTTTGACGGGCGGCGGACCGGGCGGCAAAACCAATACCCTCAGCGTTTTGATGTATGTGAAGGCGTTTCAAAACTCGCAGCTTGGCTACGGCGTCGCCATTTCAATGGCCGTGCTGGTCATCGGCGTTATCTTCGGCGTTTTTTACACGCGTATGCTGGGCGGAGGTGCGAAAAAATGAAAAATCCCCTCACGGGCATATGCCGTTCCTTTCGCAGGAGAAAGGGCGTCAGCTATCTGGTTTTGGCAGTGTTCGCGCTGCTGTGGGCGCTGCCGGTACTGTGGATGGCGTTGGCCGCGCTGGACGGCAACGCGAACATCTTTATGAAAGTGCCGGACCGGGTGACGCTTGATAATTTTCGCAACGTCGTCAGCAGCAAATCCAACCAGCAGGCCATGCTCAACAGCCTGCTGCTGTCTCTAGGCGTGGCCGCATGCGTCGTAATTGCGTCCACCCTGGCGGGCTACGTGCTCTCCCGCTATCAATCAAGGCTTTCCAAATCCTATATGCTGACGATCCTGTTCATGACCACGCTGCCGGGAACGGTGCTGATTGTGCCGGTCTATAAGATGTTTGTGCTTTTAAAGCTATACGACAGCCTGCCGGGCATCGTCCTGTTTTTAACCGCGACCACGCTGCCCTACTCTATCTGGATGATGAAGAACTTTATGGACAGCATCCCCATCGAGCTGGAGGAAGCGGCCGCCGTGGATGGGGCCGGTTACTGGGCGAGGCTTTATCATGTGGTTGCGCCGCTGGTGCTGCCGGGCATCTGCTGCGTCGGCATCCGCGCCTTCGCCGCCGCCTGGGGGGATTTTATGACGCCCTATATCCTGCTTTCCTCCAGCGGCAAGTATACCGCGTCCATAACCATGTACAAATATATTGACGCCTTCTCCGTGTCCTACGGCAATCTCGCGGCGTTTTCCATCCTGTATTCGTTCCCGTCCATTTTCCTGTATATCCTGGCCCAGCGGTTTATGTCCAAGGGCTTCTCCCTATCCGGGGCAAACAAGGGATGAATGAGAATGGGGTCTTCCGCGGGATAAGCCCGCGGCACGGGACGGTCGCAAGAAACCCGCGACGCGGGCGGCGAATCGCGCACCTGCGCGCCATCGGTGGGAATGGTTTAAGATGAAGCATGACGAGGTGAAAATGATGGACGAGCTCCAGGCATTCCGGGCGCTGTGTCAAAACACGGAACAAAGCTACTGGACGACGCGTATCCTGACGGAAATCGAATATATCAGCCGGCTTTATCAGACCCGGGAAAAGCCGCTGCCCGGTCAAATGGCGGAAGCGGTCGCCGGTCTTCAGGAGGCCTTTGACCGCCAGGGAACCCTGACGCGGGAGGATGCGCTCAGGGCGGAGGAAATCCTCGAGCCCCTTTCGGAAACGGCCAGGGAAATCCAAATGCTGTGCGTGGCTCACGCCCATGTGGATATGAACTGGGAATGGGGCACCCCTGAAACCGTCGGCGTGATTATAGATACCTTTCAGACCATGCTGGATATCATGGAGGAATATCCTGATTTTACCTTTTCGCAATCCCAGGCGTCCACCTACGAGATCATCGAGCGGTACTGCCCTTCCATGCTGCCGGATATCCGCCGGCGCGTGCATGAGGGCCGTTGGGAGGTGACGGCGTCCGCCTGGGTGGAGCCGGATAAGAATATGACCGGCTCCGAGGCGATGGCGAGGCATATTCTTTACACAAAGCGCTATTTGGCGGATCTGCTGGGCATTGCGATGGACAGCATGGAGGTGGACTTTGAGCCGGATACCTTCGGGCACAGCGCCAACATACCGGAGATTCTCAGGCAGGGCGGCGTTCGGTATTACTATCATTGCCGAGGGCGCGAGGGCAAAAGCCTGGCGTACCGCTGGCAGGCCCCTTCCGGGGCCGAGGTGCTCGCCTACACGGAGCCGTACTGGTATTCCAGCGAGGTAAGCTACAATGTCGTGCTGCCGCTGCCGCAGTATTGCCATGACAGCCATACGAACGTATGCCTTGCCGTCTACGGCGTGGGCGACCATGGCGGCGGCCCTACCCGGCGCGATATCGAAAGGCTGCTGGATATGGCGGGCTGGCCGCTGATGCCGTCCATCCGCTTTAGCACGATGCATGAATTTTTTCACCTTTTGGAAAAGGATAGGGAAAAATTTCCCATTGTCCGGGACGAGCTCAACTGCCTGTTTACGGGATGCTATACTTCCCAGGCTCAGTTAAAGCTGGCAAACCGCATCGGGGAGGAAAGGCTGTACGACGCGGAAACGCTCAGCGCGTGGTCCGGCCTGCTGGGCGATACGCTGACGCATTATGCCGGATACGCGGACGCATGGAAAAAGGTGCTTTTCAACCAATTTCACGACATTCTGCCGGGCTCCTGCGTTCCGGACTCCCGCACGCAGGCCCTTGGCTCGTTCCAGGAGGCCCTGGCCTGCTGCGTGGCAAACGCGAACCGCTCGATGAAATGGCTTTCCAGCCTCATCGCCACCGACGCGTTCGGCCCCGCCGGCAACGCGGGACTTCTGGCGGACGGGGCGGGCGTCGGCTATAACCTGATGAAGTCGCGGGGCTACGGCGTGAACGCTGGGTCAACGGACTACGGGTTTTCCGCGACCTCTCACGGCGACGGAGCTCTCCGTGTGTTTATCCTGTTCAATACCACCCAGTACGACCGGGAGGACCCCGTGGAGCTCACCTTGTGGGATTGGCGGTATCCCTTGCGCATGACGCGGATCGTGACGCTGGACGGCCAAACCCTTCCCTTTGACGTTCGGGAGGAGGGTACGCATTATTGGGGGCATCATTTTGCCAGGCTCGCGTCGGTTGCGCGCGTCCCGGCGCTGGGCTACGCCTGCGTCGCGGTTCGCTATGAGCCGGCTATGGAGCCGCTGCCCCTGTTCCGGTCGCAATACGGGCAGGATGAGCGCGCGCCGGTGGAATGGCGCGCAAGCTTTGTCAGGCCCCCTGTCAATACGCCCCGCGTGACCCGCATTGCCGATGAGCCGGTCATTTTGGAAAACGAGCTTCTTCGGGCGGAGTTTGCCCCTGAAACCATGAAGCTGGTCCGCCTGACGGACCGGCGCACAGGCCAGGCTTTGATAACGCCGGAAAGGCCGTCCGCCTTCTTCCGGCTGATATCGGAATCCGATTATTACAAGCGCTCCGCGTGGACCATAGGCCCCTACGGGCAGATCCGCGACCTCAACGAAGAAGGGTTTATCCGAGTGGGCGAGCGCCTGCTGACGGGCGTGCATCCCTATGTGCGATATGAGCTTCCCTTTGAACATTCCAAACTGGGGGTGACGGTATCGCTGCCGCGGGGAAGCGCGACCCTCCGGTTTTCCGTGCGCGTCCTGTGGCGCGAGTTTGGGGAGGAAAACGGCGTCACGCCTCTTTTGCAGTTTTATGTTCCCTTTGGGTTTTCGGCCGGGTCCTACCGCTATGACATACCCTGCGGCTCCATCGACCGCGAGGCGGCCGGCCACGACGTGCCCGCGATCCGTTACGCGGCTCCCGTGCCGGAGGGCCAAAAGGCCACGCTGGGCCTGACGACGGATTGTAAGTACGGCTACCGGGGCTGGGATAACAGCCTGGCCGTCAACCTTCTGCATGCTCCGTATTTCCCGGACCCGTGCCCCGATATCGGCGAGCACAGCATGGAAATAGGCCTGACCGCCGTGCGGGATGTGAACGGCCCGGAGCTGGCGGAGAGCGCGCTGCGTTTTTCCCATCCGCTGATGGCTTATTCCAGCTCGGTTCATCCGGGAAGGCTTGCCCCGGAAATGAGCTTTTTGACCGTGGAGGGTGCGGCGCAGTTGATTGGAGTCAAACGGGCCGAGGACGAGCCAGGCCAGGTCATTCTGCGCCTGTGCCAGGCGGGGGAAGGGACGGAGGCTGTCGTTACGTCCAGGCTTAAAATTCAAAAGGCATGGCTGGCCGACCTGACGGAAACGGAACGGCGGCCCGTTGCGTGCGAAGCATACAGCGTCCGGGTGGAGATGCCCCACGGCTGCCTGCGCACCCTATGCATGGCGCTGGAGGGGGCTGAGACGCTGAATGGATAACCGCTATGTGGCTGTGGTCAGCGTGGACGCGCTGGTAAGGGAGGATCTTCCTCTTCTGCTTGGGATGAAAAACTGCGCCTCGCTGTTTGGCGATTGCGCGGTCGTGGACAGGATGCGGACGGTTTATCCGTCGCTTACCCATCCGGTGCACGCCTCGCTGCTCAGCGGGCGCGCCTGCGGCGGGACGGGCGTTGTTCATAACGAACGCTTCGAGCCCTTTGCCGCGCAGCCGCCATGGTATAACCTGTTGACCGACATTCGCTGCGAAACGATCTTCCACGCGGCCCGACGGCGGGGGTTGAGCGCTTGCGCCGCACGGTGGCCGGTGACCGCGCGCGGAAACGATTGGATCGATTATTTGGTGCCGGAGGTACTGGACGGCGACTTAACGGACGGCGGTATGGAAGCGGCGCTTGTCAGGGGAGGGGCCGGGCCGATCTGGGAGAGCGTAGCGCGCCCCAACCTTCGCCTGCTGGACGGCAACGCGCGCCCGGGTTACGATGCCTTCAGCGCGGCCTGCGCCGCGGATATCGTGCGCCAATACAGGCCGAATTTGCTTTTTACCCATTGGGGAATGGTGGATAGCGCCCGGCATCGCCGCGGCGTGTTTGGCCCGCATATCCGGGAGGCGCTGAGCTGGATCGACAAATGGATAGGCTGGCTGGCCGCCGCCTATCGGGAAGCCGGAATCGCGGAACAAACAGATTTGATTCTCGTAAGCGACCATGGACAGTTGGACGTCAGCCGCAAGGCATGTCTGAACGCCCTGTTTGCGCAAAACGGACTGCTGAAGGCCGACGCGCGGGGACGATTGGCCGAATGGGACGCCTTTGCCGTCGGCGGCGGGCTTTCGGCGCAAATTTACCTTCGCCGCCGGGACGACGCCGGGCTGTATCGCCGGGTGCGCGCGCTTTTATCCGACCGGCTTGCGGAGGGGAGAGGCGGCTTTTTCCGGCTGTTGACCGCGGACGAGGCGCGGAAGGAGTACGGCCTTTACGGGGGCTTCTCCTTTGTGGCGGAAACGGACGGCCAAACCCTCTTTGGCAACGAACGCCAAGGGGCGTGGATGCGCGGCCTGAACGCGCCCGGGGAAGCGGAAATCCACGCGGCGCACGGCCACATGCCGCACAAGGGGCCGCAGCCGCCCTTTGTGGCGGCGGGCCCATCCTTCCGGCCTGGGGCGAGGCTGGCGGAGGGTTCGGTATTGGATGTGGCGCCGACGATTGCCGCCATCTTGGGCCTTGATTTGCCCGAGGCGGAGGGAAAGCCGATGAGGGAGCTGCTGCGCTGAAGGCGAAAGGAGCGAAAGGAGCCGCCGCCGGGCGACAGGAGGCGGGGTGGCGGCCCCACAGGCCGCCAAAAAGTACGCTCAAGCATCCTTTTCCGCCGACTGTGTTCGGGAACGCTGCGGCCGGGAGCGAAACGGCCCGCCTGCCGGGCGCTGTGCATGGCGAAAGTACCGGAGCCATTGCCGATCGCGGGTCAGCCGGACGAATTGATTTTATTTGGAGGGATCGCGCCTCCTGTACACCGCTCAATAAGGGCTTTTTCGACACGCCGCGGCAAGGGCCCTGTCCATGACACATGGTTAGCGCGCGGTTGCAGCCCGAAATGCCTTATGGGTTGACGGAGGGAAGCGCCGGCCTTGAGGGCCATTCGCCGAAGGCGAAAGCGAGCCGCAGGATACCAAGTGCAACGCGAACACTGCCCGGCAGGGCAGCGGCAGCCTGCCGGCAAAGGGCATGTTTTCGTCTGAAAACATGCCCTTTCAGGGCGTCGAAAAAGCTCGCCTTTCGGCGATCTTTTCCGACGAGGACTGTTGGAAGTGTTTGCGGCAAAGCCGCAAACTCCCCGCCCGCCTGGGTGCTGCGCACATCAAAAGCACCGGATCAATTGCCGACCGCAGGTCAGCCAGGCGAACCGATTTCATTTGGAGGGGCCTCGGCCCCTCCAAGCCGCTCCAAAATGGATTTGTCAACATGCCCTTTGCGCGTGGCACATAGCCATTACAGCAGTGAAAAGCTAACAACCGCCCCGGCAACGCGCTTCATGCTCTGAACGGCGGCGGTCAGGCGGTTCTGCCCAATCATATAGCGGATTCCAGGCATGCGGGCAGAGGACTGCCATCCGGTTCTTTGGCTTACGCAAAAAAAGCCCCCGACTGCCTCTTTCCTCCAGGCATAGATACGTCTGCTTGATCCGTCTTCGTAAACGCGTCAGCCTGTTCCAAGCCGCCATGCCATACGTGGCGCGCCCTGATCGAATCTATCTGCCAGCGCGCTTTCAGCTTCTGCGCCGGCTGATATCGGCGTCAAAACACAAGCCCTAAAGGACAAAACAGCGTCGCTGCGCGAGGCGCCGGCGCAACGATACCGCCGTACCAATCAGCGCTTGGCTTAACGCAAGCAAAGGCGCGCCCGACGAAAAAGCGGCGCGCCTGTTTATCGACCGTATCACCGAAATAGATAAGACAGACATCAGGGTTACAAGCACGCTGGCGTCTGTCTTAGGCGATATTGGCTGGGGTAGCAGGATTTGAACCTACGAATGCGGGAGTCAAAGTCCCGTGCCTTACCGCTTGGCGATACCCCATTGGGGGGAGATGGGGTGAGTGGTGGGGTTCGAACCCACGACATCCAGAGCCACAATCTGGCGCTCTACCACTGAACTACACCCACCATGTCTGGCGCGCCTGAAGGGATTCGAACCCCCGACCCACGGCTTAGAAGGCCGTTGCTCTATCCAACTGAGCTACAGGCGCATACCGCGCAGCGCTTGGGGCAGATCCTCAGGTTACCCGCTGACAATTTGGAATTGTAGCATATCCTCATGCTTCTGTCAACCACTCGTTTTCCTGCTTTTTCATTTTCCGCCGCGCGAGTTTTTCCGGCAAGAATCTGCCAAAACCATCAAACCTATGATATACTAGAACCAGAACAGCGGGAAGGGGTGGTTGGATGAAAGCGCTTATCCTGTCGTGCAACACCGGCCAGGGGCATAACACCGCGGGCCGCGCCGTGCTGGAGGCTCTTCAGGCGCGCGGCGTTCCCGCCGAAATGCATGACGCGCTCTCTTTCGGCGGTCAAAAAACGTCCGGGGTTGTCAGCGGAAGCTATCTTAAAATCACGCAGCGAAGCCCCCGTACCTTTGGCAGGCTGTACCGGGCCGGCTCCCTGATTTCCAACCCACGGTTTAAAAGCCCGGTTTACTACGCCAATTCTCTCTACGCGGTCAAGCTGGAGGATTTCATCATCCAGCGCGGCTTTGACACCATTCTGTGCCCTCATCTGTTCCCGGCGGAAGCGCTGACCTACCTGCGCCAAAAGCGCGGGCTGCGGGTAAAGTGCTATGGCATCGCCACAGACTATACCTGCACCCCCTTCTGGGAGGAGACGGATGTGGACGTCTTCTTCATCCCCCATCACGCCTTGAGGGCCGAGTATGAGCGCAAGGGTTTTCCGCCCGCCAGGCTGGTAGAGACCGGCATCCCCGTGCCGCGGGCTTTCCTCGAAAAAAGAACCATGGCCGAGGCCCGAAGCGCGCTTGGCCTTCCTCAGGACCTGGTGCTGTACCTGCTGATGAGCGGCAGCATGGGCTTTGGCGACGTGCCGGACATCGCGGCGCATTTATGCGACCTCGGCGGCAGCAATATGCGCGTGCTTGTGCTGACCGGGCATAACGAGCGCCTGACGGAAGAGCTTGCCCGTCGCTTTGGGCGGGAGCCGCGCGTACAGCCCGTCGGCTACACCAAGCAGGTCGCCCTGTACATGGACGCCTGCGACGTAACCCTTACCAAGCCCGGCGGCCTGACCAGCACGGAGGCCGCCGTGAAAAACGTTCCCTTTGTCCATACGGCGCCCATCCCGGGCTGTGAAACCGAAAACGCCCGTTTCTTCGGCAGGCTGGGCATATCGCTGCCCACCACGACCCCGCTGGAAAGCGCTCAGGCCGCCTTGCTGCTCCACAACGACCGGGAGCTGCGTCAAAGGCAGCTCGCAAGCCAGCGGGAGCAGATCAACGCCCGCGCCGCGGACGATGTGGCCGGGTACCTGCTCGAGCACGAGCGCTAGTCCGGCGGACCGTCAGGCTTTGCGAAAGGAGGCATCCGCCTTGTTTTGGGAACAGCTCTTCTTCCTGTTCTTTTCCTTTTTGCTGGGGAGCATATTGTTCAGCTATCATCTGCCCCTGTGGGTCAGAAAGGTCGATATCGTCGCGCTCAGCCCGGACCATAACCCCGGCACGTCCAACGCCTTCCGCTTTGCCGGCGTTCCGGTGGGCATCCTGTGCCTGCTGATGGATATGGGCAAGGGGTTTCTTCCGGTCTGGCTGGCCACGCGGCGGCTCGGCCCCTTTTTTCCCATGCTTCCGCTGGTTATGCTGGGGCCGGTGTTGGGGCATGCCATCGCGCCATGGTATTCCTTCCGGGGCGGCAAGGCTATCGCTTCAGCCTTTGGCGTGCTGATCGGGCTGCTGCCCTTCAGCAATGCCGTCTGGGTGCTGGTGTTCTGGTATCTGTTTTTCTCGCTGGCGGTTGTCATCCATCCCAACGAGCGGCGAAGCGTGGTCACCTTCCTCGTTTTCACGCTTAGCTGCGCGGCGGGAGCCTTCTTTACCCGGCATTTCGCAATCGCCTTCGGCTGCGCGTTGGTGGCGGCCGTTCCCATTCATAAAAACTATGTGGACATCCGGCGCGCCGAAAGCGAAATGCGCCGCGTTTCCTTTCATCCTTCGGGCGACGAGCCGGGAGCGCAGCCCGTCCAGCATTAATCCGCCAAAAAAGCGTCGATGAAACGGCACGCCTCTTCAAGCGGATTGGCGGACATATTCAGCCAGTGAATGTGCGGATTCCTCCTGAACCAGGTCATCTGGCGCTTGGCAAACTGCTTGATGGCCGTGCCGAGCAGCGTTTTCATCTCCTCCTGCGTCTCTATTTCGCGCAGCAGGTATTGCGTAATGATCCGGTATTCCAGGCCAAGCTTCTTTAAAAAAACCACGCTTACGCCCGCGTTGAGCAAGCCGCGCACCTCGTCGATCATGCCTTCGGCCAGCCGGCGCTCCAACCGTTCGTCAATACGCCGGCGCAGGGCCTCCCGTTCCCAGGTGACGCCCAGCCAAAGCGTCTGGTAGCGCGGCTCCTTACCAGGTATCGCGCCGTCGCCGTCATGCAGCTTTTCCAGCCCGCGCATAACGCGATTGCGGTTTTTGGGCTCTACATCGGTATCCGGCAGCTTTTCCCGCAGCATCCGGTACAGCATGTCCGTCGAAAGCTTTTCCAGCTCCGCCCGGTAGGCTAGGTCCGGCATTTTGTCGGAAAAGGCGTAACCGTCCGCCACGGCGTCCACATACAGACCGGTACCGCCCACCAGGAAAGGGAGCCGCCCCTTTTGGACAATTCCGTCGATGGCTCGATAGGCGAGGCGCTGAAAATCCGCCATGGAAAAAAAATCGCCCGCGTCGCACACGTCGATCAGGTGATGCGGTATTCCGCGCGTTTCCTCCGGCGTAATCTTCCCGCTTCCAAGATCCAGGCCGCGATAGACCTGCCGCGAATCCGCCGAGACGATTTCGCCGCCGTAGCGCTTGGCGAGCTCCACGCCGATACCGCTTTTGCCCGACGCGTTTGTGCCCGCGATCACCACAAGCTTCGGCAATGCTTGCACGGCCCTTCCCCCCCTTGCGTTATTTGTCACGCTGATACGCGATGCGCGGCGAGCCGTCCTTCACCCATATCATGCCGCAGCGTTCAAAGCCGTTGCGCTCAAAGGCCCGCTGCATGGGCAGGTTGTCGGCGTGCGTGTCCCCGCGAAGATTGCCCGCGCGCGCGAAGGCCCATGAAAGGATCTCGTCCGCCAGGCCGCGGCGCGCGCCGGAGGAGGCGATCCTGTGAAGGGTGGCGTATGGCCGGTTGTTTTTCCACGCGCCGTCAATCCTCGCATACGTAGGCTCCTCCCCCCGCGCCAGTACAAAGGTACCAACGACGCGCCCGTCCTCCACGCATGCGAAGCATTGCCCCAGCCCGATATCCCCGGCGACCAGCCCGCGGGCGGGATAGCCTCCGCGCCACTGGTCGGGGTTGCCCCGGGCTTCCATAAAGCGTCTGGCCTTTTCAAAAATTGCCATCAGCACATCCAAATCGCCGTAAGTCGCGCTGCGTATCTCCATCAACCGGCCTTCCTTCCGCCGCAGCGGCAAACGTACCGCGGGGATGCTGAACGCTACTGCGCCTGCGCGATGCCAAACAGGCGGCAGGTATTGCGGGTGGCGGTATCCGCCAGCTCCTCCGGCGTCACCCCGCGCAGCTCCGCGACGGTTTGCGCCACAAAGCGGACAAAGGCGGGCTCGTTCCGCTTTCCCCTCATGGGCACGGGGGCCAGATAGGGGCTGTCGGTTTCCACCAGCAGCCGGTCCTCCGGGCAAAACCTTGCGACCTCCTGAAGCTTTGCCGAGTTTTTAAAGGTAACCGGTCCGGCGAAGGAAAGGTAAAAGCCAAAATCCAGGTATTGCTTTGCGCTTTCGACGCTGCCGCTGTAACAATGCAAAACCCCCGCCGGCAGCTCGCGCCTGTGCGACCGCAGCAGCTCGAGCATATCCCCGTGCGCGTCCCGGATATGGAACACGGCGGGCACTCCCAGCTCGCGCGCCAGCAGAAGCTGCCGCACGCAGACCTCCTTTTGCGTCTCGCGCGGCGAAAGGTCGTAGAAATAATCCAGCCCGATCTCTCCAATGCCGACAATTTTGGGCAGGCCCGCCCATTCGGCCAGCCGTTTCAGGTCCTCCTCGGCAAAATCCTTCGCCTCATGCGGGTGAACGCCCACCACGCCGTATACCGCCTCGTTTCGCGCCGCAAGCTTTACAATGCTCCCGCTGGTTTGCATATCGCTTCCGGCCAGAATGCAGCGGCTCACTCCGGCTTCGCGCATACGGGCCAGCGCTTCCCGCCAGTCGTCTTCAAAGCGCTCGTTTTCTAGATGGCAATGCGAATCGAACAAGTTCATCGGATGTACGCTCCGTCCTCCATGCCGGGTTCAACGGTGACAAGCTTGAGCGTCCGGTCCTCCGCGTCGGACGCGCACAGCAGCATGCCCTCGCTCCTGATGCCGCGCAGCTTGGCCGGCTTCAGGTTGGCGACCAGCACGACCTGCTTGTCCAACACGTCCTCCGGCGTATAATGCTTTGCGATGCCGCTGACCACCGTGCGCACCGGCTCGTCCGCGCCAAGCCTCAGGGTAAGCTTCAGCAGCTTATCGCTCCCCTCCACCCGCTCGGCGGTCACGACGCGGGCCACGCGAAGCTTGATTTTATTAAACTCATCGATGCCGACGACGCCGGATGAGGAAGGCGTCCCGGCGGGCTTTTCCTTCTGAACGGGGCCTTTGGGCTCCGCGTTTTTCTCAGGCTCGGGAACGATATCCGCCAATTCCTTTTTCACGTCGATGCGCGGGAACAACGCCTCTCCTTTTTGAACGCGCGTGCCCGCGGGCAGCCCGCCGAACGCGCTCAGCGACTCGGGCGTGGAAAGGAGGCCCTCCTTCAAACCGAGCTGCGCAAGGATGCGCGCCGGAGTTTTGGGCATGGTCGGCGCAATGAGCACGGCGACGAAGCGGATGCACTCGCAAAGCACATACAGCACGGTTTGGAGCCGCGCCTTGCCTTCCTCGGTCCTGCACAGCACCCAGGGGGCGTTGAGGTCAATATAGCGGTTGCATTCTCCAATCAGCTGCCAGATATCCTGAAGCGCGATGGAGAACTGCAGCTCGTCCATATGCCCGCGCACCTTGCCGGGCGTGCCCTCCGCCAGCGCGATCAGCAGGCGGTCGCTGTTGTCCCATTCCCCGGGAGGGGGCACGCTGCCGCCGAAGTATTTTTCCACCATGGCTACCGTTCGGCTGACAAGGTTGCCCAGGTCGTTGGCAAGGTCGGCGTTCAGGCGTGTCAAAAGCGCCTCATAGCTGAACTGGCCGTCGCTGCCAAAGGGCATCTCCCGCATCAAAAAGTATCGGATGGCGTCGCTTCCGTAGCGGTTGCACAGCACGACCGGGTCCACCACGTTCCCCAGCGATTTGGACATCTTCATGCCGTCCAGCACCAGCCAGCCGTGGCCAAAGACCTGCTTGGGCAGCGGCAGCCCAAGCGCGTGCAGAATAATGGGCCATATAATGGTATGGAAGCGGACGATCTCCTTGCCCACCAAATGGATGTCCGCGGGCCAGTATTTCCTGTACAGGCTGTCGTCCCCGCTCTCAAAGCCCAGCGCCGTGATGTAGTTGGTAAGCGCGTCCAGCCAGACATAGACCGTGTGCTTCGGGTCAAAATCCACCGGCACGCCCCATTTGATGGACGTGCGGCTGACGCACAGGTCGGAAAGGCCAGGCCGGAGAAAATTGTTGAGCATCTCGTTTTTGCGGGAGGCCGGCTGAATCAAGTCCGGATGGCTTTCGATATACGCAATCAGCCAGTCCTGATATTTGCTTAGCCTGAAAAAATACGCTTCCTCGCAGGTCTTTTCCACGGGCCGGCCGCAGTCCGGGCAGCAGCCGTCCTTGAGCTGAAGCTCGGTAAAAAAGCTTTCGCACGGCGTGCAATACCAGCCCTCATAGCTGCCCTTATAGATGTCCCCCTGGTCGTAAAGCCTGCGGAAAATCTTCTGGACCGCCTTTACGTGCCGCTCGTCCGACGTCCGGATAAAATCGTCGTATTCTACATCCATAAGCTTCCACAGCTCTTTGATGCCGCGCACGATCCCGTCCACATACGCCTGGGGCGTAACGCCCTTGGCGGCGGCCTTGCGCTCGATTTTCTGCCCGTGCTCGTCCGTTCCGGTCAGAAAATACGTGTCGAAGCCCTGCTGCTTTTTAAAGCGGGCCATGGTATCGGCGGCGACGCTGCAGTAAGCGTGGCCGATATGAAGGTTATCGCTTGGATAGTAGATAGGGGTCGTAATATAGAACGTGTCCCGGTTTGGCATTCCAACGCCTCCTTCAATGAAAAAAAGCCCGTTCCCCTTCCTTGAAGGGGCGAGCCGAACCCGCGGTACCACCCTTTTTTATCACTTGCGGCCCTGATGACCGCCGGCGTATATCGGCGCCCTCCGTTCTGCCCTACCTATCGGGCAAAAAAGCTCCCGGGCCATCTTCCCGCCGAACCCAGGACCGCCTCCCACCTTGCGCGGCTCTCTTTGCCAGGGTTCCCGGCGGTACTCTCCCGATCATTGCCGGATATTGATTTCGACCCTATTATACCCAATTTTCGCCGCTTGTCAACGTTCAAAAAAACAAACCGGCAATCCATACCCCCGCGAGCGCGCCGATCAGGGAGCAGGGAACGGCATAGCCGGTCCTGCGCGACTTGACGGCGCTCATGTAAACGCAAATGGTATAAAAAATCGTCTCGCTGCTGCCCATCACGGTGCTCGCAATCAGCCCGACGCGCGAATCCGCGCCATACTCGGCCAAAATCCGCTCCACCATCGCCAGCGAGGCGGACCCGCTCAGCGGGCGGAGCATTACCAGCGGCGCCACCTCCGCCGGCAGTCCGAGCCATTGAAACGCCGGGGCGCACAAGCCGCAGAGAGCGTCCATCAGCCCGGACGCTCTCATCAGGGAAATGGCGACCAGCATACCCGCCAGGTTGGGCAGCACGCTGACGGCCACATGCATGCCTTCCTTTGCGCCCGCGACAAAAAGATCGTACATCGGCAGGCGTTTCCAGGCCGCGGCAAGCAGCAGCCACAGCATGAGCGACGGAATCAGCAGCCTCTCAAGCATGGCGTTTCTCCATGACGCGGCGGCAGAGAAGCCCGAGCGCCACGCCCACAACTGTGGAGGCCGCCGTACACGCAAGGCCGGGCAGCAAAATCGCGTTGGGAGCGGCGGAACCGGCCGCGATGCGCAGGGTTAACACGGTCGTTGGGATGAGCTGGATGCTGGTGGCGTTCAGAATCAGCAGCATATACATCGCGTGCTCCACCTCCGGGTTCAACGCGCGCTCGCGCTCCATCAGCCGCATGGCGTCCATGCCCATGGGGGTGGCGGCGTTGCCAAGCCCCAGCAGGTTGGCGGATAGGTTCATGGTGACCGCCTGACGGGTTTCCTCGCCCCTGACAGAAGGCATAAGCCGGCGTAAAAGCGGCCCCAACACGCGGTTGAGCCGCTGGGGAACGCGCAAAGCCTTCATGATCTCGATGAGGCCGCAAAAGAAGAGATAGCCCGCCCCCAGGCTGACGATGAGCGAAATGGCCTCGGAAGCGCCGTGTAGCGCCGCGGGCAGCATCTGCTCCGCCCGGCCCGTCAAGCAGGCGAACAGGATGGACGCCGCCATCATCAGAAACCAGATCCATTGTAAAAACATAGGAATTACGCATCCCTTCACACCAATTTTAGTGCTAATTTTCCTGGGTTTTGGGGCGTTTACATCCAATCATATGTATAATGTGGGAAAGGAATGCCGTTTTAGACATTGACAGATTATGTCCATCGTTGTATTTTTAGTCTATCCACATAAAACGGTTTTACGTGGTAACAAGCTAACGCTGGAGGGAGGAGCAACGAATGAAGTCTACAGGAGTTGTACGCAAGCTGGATAATCTGGGTCGGATTGTGATCCCCATTGAGCTGAGAAAAACAATGGATATCGCCATCAAGGATACCTTGGAAATTTTTACTGAGGGCGATGAAATCATCTTGAAGAAATATCAGCCGGGTTGCATTTTCTGCAACGACGCCCGCGACGTCACCCTGTTCAAGGGCAAGCTGGTGTGTGACAAATGCCTGGCGGAAATGCGCCAGGGCCGCTCCTGAGCCGGGCAAGCGCCAAAAAGCCGCATGGCGCGGGATTTTCCCGTCGCCATGCGGCTCAGGCCGTCGAAAAAGCTCGCCTTTCGGCGATCTTTTCCGCCGAGGACTGTTGGAAGTGTTTGCGGCAAAGCCGCAAACTCCCCGCCCGCCTGGCAAAGCCAGGCGATACGATTTCATTTGGAGGGGCGCCGGCCCCTCCAAACCACTCCAAAATGGGTTTGTCAATAGTCTGAGCTGCATGGCGCGGGATAGCTCCCGCCGCCATGCGGCTTTTTTGGCTTTTAAGGCGCGTTATTTCATCATCGCAAGAATCGTCTCGCGGCTCTGGACGCCGACAGTCTTGTTCGCCACCGAACCGCCCTTAAAAACGATCAAAGTGGGAATGCTCATCACGCCGTATTGGGCGGCGATATCCGAAGCGTCGTCCACGTTGAGCTTGCAGACCTTGAAGTCTCCGTTTTCCTCCGCGATTGCGTCCACGATGGGAGACAGCATCTTGCACGGCCCGCACCAATCCGCGTAAAAATCCACCAGAACGGGCTTATCGCTTTGCAACACCTCGGTATCAAAGGTTTCCGCCGTGACCTTGTTCACTGCCATACGCTTTCCTCCTTCGCATCTCTGGCCTTCGTTTTTTATTATACCCACCATATGCGCGCTCCAAACCACAAAATTACTTTTTTCCGGCGCGCTTTACGGACGGCCGCCGCTCCTCGGGGCCCGAGGGTTTACCGCTCATGTTGGAGCTCAGCGGGCCGATGCGGTAATTAAACATCACGTTGCTGTTAGGGTAACGCTGGTAAAAGAACCGCTTGATCCGCTCCATCACCATGCGTCCGCTGTCCATATTGACCGTCGGCAGCAGCAGCGCGTATTGCGAGGGGCTGAAGTGGGTAATCGTATCCCCCTTGCGCAGGTGGCCCTTGAGGACCTCGCTCAGCCCCTTCATGATATCGTCCAGCTTCAGAGGCTCCATGGGCTCCCCGTCCATGCTGGTAATCATAATCATTGCGATATACATGGTGGACCCAAGCCGTTCCAGGTTGCGCATCTGCAAATTATAGATCTCCCGGAAAACGGCGTATTCACATTCAAACGCGCCGTGAACCTCGCCATACTCCTGAAGCTCCGCCCGCACGGCGTCCAGGTTCATATCCAGGGTGTCGCCGGCCTGAATGATCTGTTTATAAAATTCCTGAATGCCCTCCGGCGGCTTTACGCCCAGGTAGCGAAAATGCATGTTGGTAACATGCTTATACTGCATCAGGGCCTCGTTGTTGCGGTTGGTCTTGACGAGCGCTTGCATCAACTCCAGGTGAAGGCGCTCGTCAAACGGGTCGGTTTCCAGGGCAAAGCGGCACGTTTGGATGATCTGGTCGTACTCCTCTTTCTTTTTAAGAAGGTTTAAATAGGAATAGATGATCTTGATATACCTTCCGTGCAGGTTGACGCTGGTGCTGACGGCCCAGTCGTCCTGCTCGTTGCCCGCCAGAAGGTCTCCCGTATAAAGGGTCAGCACCTTTTGATACAGGTCGCGGGTTTCCTGGGAAAGCTGCGAACAGCCCTCGAGCCTGCGGGCATATTCCTCAAACTCGAACATGTCCACGCTCAGGCCGGGGATCTGGGAAAACTGGTAGCCGCCCCGGCTTGCCTCGATACAGGCGCCCAGCTCCGGGCTGCATTGGTTTAATATGGCCCGAAACCGGCTGATAAGCGTTTTCAGCGCGTTTTCCGGATTGCTGCTTTCCTCGTTGGGCCAGAGCGCCTCGATAAGCTTATAATTCGCTACCGGCGCGTCGTGCTTCAGGATCAGGTATTGTAAAAGGGCGGTTCCCTTTTTGGACTTTGCCACCGCTTGATCCTTGCACTCGTTATTGACAAACAGGCTGAAGCCGCCGAACATTCGAATGCGAACTTGATCCGCCATCCCATCCCCCCCTTTCCAGGCAAACGATCCGTCAACCGTTTTAGTATAGCAAGAATTCACCCGAATAGCAAGAATCCACCCGAGCATCCGGCCTTCCCGGCGGCTTAGTCAAGGGGAAGCAACCGCAAAGCGGGGCCGGACAAAAGCGCCCAGGCCCCGCTCGATGAGGCTGCCCCGCAGCTTGTTACTCCACGAAATGCATATCGCCCAGCAGGTTGATCGCCATTTCGACATCCGCCTCGCTCAGCGTGTCAAAGCTGGGCTTAGCGATATAGACCTGAATAAAGTAGCCCTTGTACACCGTAAAGGCAGTGGCGTAATCAGACTCGCTGTCGTTCTCATCCAGCACGAAAACCATGGTGCCTTCCTTGGTCGTTTGGCTGGAAACGACGGGATGATGGTACTCGTCGTCCATCATGTTGATCAGCTCGTCCTGCTCGTCCTCTGTCAGCTCGGACAGGGTGCGCCCCTCATATTCCTCGCTGAAGGCAATTGTCAAAAGATACATCGGCAGCGTCTCGTCCTCGCTGGTAACGTCGATCATGAGCGTGCTGTTGACGCGTTCCTCTTTCATGCCGTAGCCTTCGGGAATCACCATGGTCACGTCAAAGTCGTCCGTCGCCCGGTATACCTGTACCGTCTCCGCTACCGCGCAGCAGGCGCTCAGCAGCATAGCCGCCGCCAAAAACAATGCAAATCCCTTTTTCATCCTGTTTTTACCTCCCTTATCAATCGCCGGCTCAACGCTCTTCAGGATTCCGCGCCGCTGCCGAGCACCGTCAGAAACGCGCGCATCATAAACCCTACGATTTCCGTTTCGGGATCGCGTACCTGCGCCCACGTCTCATTTTGCGCGATTACCTCCAGCTTTTGCCCGTCGTAAACCCTTTCGCGCACAGCCATCTTTTTAGAGGGAGCCCAGCGCAGGTTGACCCAGCCGCCCGGAGCCGACGCCCGTACCAGCGCCATGTAATCCGTTTGCACGAAATTTTTGAAGCTTACGTCGCTGGAATCCGAATCGCCGCCGCTGGAGGGCTTGGGGTTGGGCTTGGTGTTGGTGAGGTAACGGCTCATGACATAGCCCTGCTTGCCGTTATATTCCACATAGGCCCACGTATTGGAGTTGACATATTCATGCACGATCACCTCCGCGCCGTATGGCACGTTGGCGATTTTGTTGTCCGCATGCGTGATGGGCGCCTTGCGCATGTTCAGGCTTTTTCCGTTGCTGGTATAGACATAGGCATGATGAACGTTGGCCAGCGCCGCGACCGGCAGCATCGCCGTCATCAGCAGCACCGCCGCGCAAAGCAATGAAAGGGTTCTCTTTTTCATTTGGATTCCTCCCTATTATAGTCGGATCTCTTTTTGCCCGGCGTGAGCCGGGGCAAAGCCGCCTGACGTACAGGACGGGGCCGCGCCCGCGCAGAAGGCGCTTCCGTGGAGGCCCGTCCTCGCGCCTGCCGTTTCCGGCGCAAAAACGAAGCGCAAAAGCGTGCTTCTTCCAAGTGCTGCCAATATTATGACATTCGACCTGCCGCGCGCTTTTTCCTCCCTTTCCGGCAGCAATTTTCCCCGAGCTTTCCAAAGCAAAACGGAGCCGCCGCCGGATACGCATACCCGGCGGCGGCTCAGGCTGTTGATAAACCCATTGGCCGGTCATCAGGCGGCGGCTTCCGACCGCTTTTCAGGGTTGCGCGGAAGGAAGCCTTGCCCGCTTACCGCCCGCAGGGCGTCAGTAGTTTTCGGCCTTGATTTCAAAGTAAGCCTTGGGATGCTTGCACACGGGGCAGAGCTCGGGCGCCTTGGGACCGATAACGATATGGCCGCAGTTGGAGCACTGCCAGATCATATCGCCGTCGCGGCTGAAGACCAGCCCGTTTTCCACGTTGTGGAGCAGCTTGCGGTAGCGTTCCTCGTGGCCCTTTTCAATCTGGGCGACCGCCTCAAAGAGATAGGCGATGTTGTCAAAGCCCTCTTCCTTAGCCTCCACGGCCATCTTGGCATACATGTCGGTCCACTCGTAGTTTTCACCGTCAACGCCGTCCTGGAGGTTGACGGCGGTGGTAGGAATGTCGCCGTCATGCAGAAGCTTGAACCAGATCTTCGCGTGCTCCTTTTCGTTGGCGGCCGTTTCCTCGAAGAGCTCCGCAATCTGCACGTAGCCTTCCTTGCGCGCCTTGGAGGCGTAGTAGGTGTACTTGTTGCGCGCCTGGCTTTCGCCGGCGAAGGCGGTCATGAGGTTGGCTTCGGTTTTGGTTCCCTTTAAAGATTTCATAGGTGGTACATCCTCCTTCAAAAATATGGTATGACTGAATGCGCTTGTTTTTCAAGCACAGTATACCCACATGCGGGCCGGGCGAAACATTTTATTCCCAGGTTTGGCAAAAGCCGAACACGGACCAATGATCCGTATGAAGCCCGTATTGCACCAGCGGGTCGGTCTGTTCGTCCTTTGGAAGCTCGGCCATATTGTTTTGGAGCTTCAGGCCCTTTTCCGTGCCGACAAGATGGTTGTCTTTGTTGCTGTCATAAAGGTAACAATAGCTTTTTACGCTGTTGGACATGTTTCCCTCCACCGTCGTAACCGCATATACGCCGCCGCCCATGTCGCGCGCGTCCGTAACGGAGCCGATATGCACGGTGCGGTAGGCGTTGCTCATATCCGCGTAAATCACCAGATAGCCGGGCCTTGGCACGCCCACGAACCGGTTCATGGACAGGAAGCCGTCAAACTGGTTGCCCACCTGCCCTTCCCGCAGGAATTGGACCGGCGGCGGATTGGCGGCGTCCACCTCTCCCTTTTTGAGCGGGTTGTTGCCGGCGGCGTTGGCGCAGTAAATGGTGAAAACGGAACACCAACCCACCTCTTTTTTCTTCCCGTAGTACCATTTGGCGTATTTGTTGTACTTAGGCAGCCTTGCGCGCTTGACCTCATAAAACTCGCGCTTGAGCACGTAGATATAGTTCTTGATCGTCTCGGGGGGGACGTCGTCGCTTACGGAGACCTCAAAGCGGCGATCTCCATCCGGGGCGTGGTGGGTCACGGCGGCGCTGCCGGGCTTCAGGCCCGTCATCAGCCCGTCCGCGGATACGGTTACGATGCTTGGGTCCGCGCTTTCAAAAGCGCCTTCCGCCGCCGGAAGCGACGCTTCCTCCCGCTCGTCGTAAGGGGTCACAGGAGGCGCGACGCTGGGAACATAGGCGCTGTCGCCCGTATGCAAGGCGTAAGCGCCGGTGCGCAGCCCCTCCTCGGCGGGCGTCAGCAGGGCGGCCCGGGCTTCGTCAAACAGGGTCGCGCGGTCGTCCGCAGCGGATGCGACGACGGGCAGGGACAGCATCAACGCGAGAAGAAGCGCCGGCAGGCGCGCGGCAATTTGTCGATGACAATGCATGGCGTAACGGCTCCTTACATAAGCATGCGCTTGGATTTTTCTTCCCTATTATAACACAAACAGCCAGGTTTGGGAACACGTCTTGTTTGGCGGGGAAAGGCGTGATACAATAGGGCAGAGGTGGGAAGGGATGAACCTGCTGATGCATGTTTGCTGCGCCCCGTGCTCCATCATGTGCGTGGAGAGCCTGCGGGGAGAGGGGCTCGAGCCCGTCGGATTTTGGGATAACCCCAACATACACCCCTATACGGAGTACCGCAGCCGAAAAAACGCGCTGGCCGATTATGCCGCGCAAATTGGCCTTGCGCTTGTTTGGCATGGCGAATACGGCCTGCGCCCCTTTGTGCGCGAGGTGGCGGAGGATATCGACGGCCGGTGCGGCCGGTGCTACGCCATGCGCATGCGCTCCGCCGCGCGCTATGCCGCGGAAAACGGCTTTACCCATTTTACGTCCACGTTGCTCATCAGCCCCTATCAGAACCATGAACGGCTAAGGGAGGCGGGCGGGCAGGCGGCAAAGGACTTTGGAGTGTCGTTTCTGTACCGCGACTTCCGCCCGTTGTTTCGGGAGGGGCAGTCCCGCGCGCGGGAATTGGGGCTGTATATGCAGAAATACTGCGGCTGTGTTTTCAGCGAGGAGGAACGCTACCGCAAGCCCAAAAAGACGGCTCGGACGGGCTGAGGGGAGGCGCGGACAGGGTGGAGCCGCTGCTGAAAATGCTTTCCACAACCGAATATATTTCAGGGGAGCGCCTGTGCGCGGAGCTTCAAATGACGCGCGGGGCGGTGTGGAAGCGGATGGAAAAGCTGCGCGGCGAAGGCTATGCCATCGCTGCCGCCGGGAAACGCGGATACCGGCTGGAGCCCGTGCGGGACAGCCTGCTTCCCGGCTATCTCGCGCTGGAGCTTAATACGAAATGGGCCGGGCGCGGCGAGCTCTGCTATGAACCGCGGATGACCAGCACCAACACCCGGATGAAGGAGCTTGCGCGCTTGGGCGCGCCGCATGGAAGCGTGGCCGTATGCGAGCTTCAGACGGAGGGCCGGGGACGGCTGCAGCGCTCGTGGGAGGCGCCCCCGGGGGAGGCGCTCATGCAGTCGCTGCTGCTCAGGCCGAGGCTGCCTACCGAGAAGGCCCAGCTTTGCACGCTGGCCGCCGCCGTCGCTGCGTCCCAGGCGATCGAGGACGTTTGCCCCCCGCTCAGGCCCGGCATCAAGTGGCCGAACGATGTGGTTTTGAACGGCAAGAAGTGCGTGGGTATTTTGAGCGAGCTCTCCGCGGATATGGATGGGATCGAGTTTATTGTGACGGGCGTGGGCGTCAATGTAAACCAGTGGGAATTCGGCGGCGGGCTGGGGGAGAGGGCGACCTCCATGCTCCTGGAGCTGCGGCGGCAGGAGCCCGACGCGGAGCCCCTTTGCCGCCGCAGGCTGCTGGCGGCCTACCTCAGGCGCATGGAGGACGCTGTGGACGCCTTGGAGCGCGAAGGCCTGGAGGGAATCCGGGAGGCGTACCTCAGCCGTTCCGTAACGCTGGGCGCCCGCGTGCGCGTAACCGGGACAGACGCGGACTTTGTGGGCGTGGCGGAGGATATTGACCAAACCGGAGCGCTCCTGGTCAACGACGGCGGAGCAAAGCCGCGCCGCGTGCTGAGCGGAGACGTATCCGTCCGGGGGCTGATGGGCTACTGCTGAGCGGGACGCGTCCGGGCGCAAAGCGAGTTTGCGGCCCCGGCCATGGAATGGGAGGGAAGAAGATGCGGGAAAGCCAGCGCAAGGCGGCGTTTCTCATTGTGCTGTTGGGCGTGTTCGCGGCGATGCTCGCCTTGAACCTGCTGACGCCGCTTGTGGCGGATGATTATATGTATGCGTTCAGCTTTGCCACGGGAGAGCGAATTTCGTCCGTCGGGGAGATTTTTCCCTCCCTGGCCGCGCACGCCCGGGAGATGAACGGCAGGCTGACGCCGCATTTCTTTGTACAGCTTTTTACGCTGCTGCCAAGGCAGGTCTTCGGCGCGGTAAACGCGTTGGTCTATCTGGCGTTTACGCTGGGGCTGTACTGGCTGGCCTGTGGTACCGAGCGCTATGACGTGCGCCTCCTGTGCGCGGTGGAGGGCGCGGTATTCTTGCTTCCGCCCGCGTTTGGGCAAAGCTTTCTGTGGATGGCGGGTTCCGTCAATTATCTGTGGTGCGACACGCTGATGGTTTACCTGCTCATTCCCTTTGCGGACGCCATGTTTCGCGGCAGGGACCGTCCAAAGGCGGCCACGCAGGCGCTGATGGGGGTTGGGGCGCTGGCGTTTGGCAACATGAGCGAGAATGTGTCCGCCGCCGCCGTGGCGCTGATGGCGCTATGCGTCGCGTGGATGCTGCTTCGCCGGCGTCGCGTGCGCGCCTGGATGCTCGTTACCCCCCTGGCCGCCGGGGCGGGCTGGCTTGCGCTGATGCTCTCGCCGGCGAACCGTGCCAACGTTAGCCGCGCCGCGGGCGGCGCCGGCGCGATGCTGCGTAATTTTGAGGCGGCTATGGAGATGTTTATGAACAAGGGCCTATGGCTCAGCCTAGCGTTTCTGGCGTTGCTCGCCCTATGGACGGTTCGGCTCCGGCGGCCCGACAGCCTGGAATCCCGGTCGGGGGCTGAGCCGCATGCGCCGTCGGGCGGACCATCCGGCCGTGCGCGCGGCGCGGAGGCGGATAGGGCGGCGCTGGCCGTGGGGTTGTTCGTATGCGCCCTGCTGTGCAACTTTGCGATGACGGGGTCCGGCTATTACCCTGAAAGAGCCTTTACCGGCACGTGCGTCATGCTGATAGCCGCCTGCGCGTTGCTGATCGGAGACCTTCCGCGGGGCTTGGTCCCGCTGGGCCGCGCGCTGGCGCTTTGCCTTGCCTTCGCTATGGCGATGACGGCGCTCGGCGCGCTTCCAAACGCCTATGATCGCTACCGGCTGGCCCAGGCGCGCGTTCAGGAGGTATGCCGGGAGCGCGACGAGGGAAAGAGCCGGGCGACGACCTTCGGCGTGGCCGGCAAGTCCAAATATGACGCCTTTTACGGGCTGAACGAATTGACGGATGATACCGCGTATTTCCCCAACGTATATTACGCAAGGTATTATGGGCTGGACAGCGTTGTCATTGACCGGATGGAATAGCATACGGAAAGGGAGCGTGTCGCATGGGCAAGCCTATTTTTGAGGGAAGCATTACGGATGTGCACGGGATTCGCGTGGGACAGGCGGAAAACCGGGAGGCGCGCACGGGCGTGACGGTGGTGCTGGCCGGCCATGACGGGGCCGTCGTCGGCGCGGATGTGCGGGGCGCCGCTCCCGGCACTCGGGAGACGGACCTTTGCAGCCCGGAAAATACGGTGGAGAGGGCCAACGCCATCGTCCTGGCAGGCGGCAGCGCCTATGGGCTGGCTGCCGCCACGGGCGTGATGACGTTTTTGGAGCAGCATGACGCGGGGCTGGATATGGGCGTGTGCCGGGTGCCCATCGTGCCTGCCGCGGTGCTGTTCGACCTGGCGGTCGGGGACGCGCGGGTGCGCCCGGACGCGGAGATGGGCATGGAGGCGTGCAAGGCGTCCGGCAAAGAGGTAAAGCAGGGAGCGTATGGCGCGGGTACGGGCGCGACGGTCGGCAAGCTGGTGCCCGGGGCCGTTCCCGCTAAAGGCGGCGTGGGCACGGCCAGCATCCGCCTCGCCTGCGGGGTTACGGTAGGCGCCATCGCCGCCGTGAACGCATGCGGCGACGTGTACGACATCCTAAGCGGCAAGCCGATTGCGTGCGGGCGTCTGCCGGACGGCAAGCCCGTGCTTTGCGAAAGCCTGCTCTATGGCGCGGTTCCCGCGCCCGACAGGCTGAAAATTTCCAATGTAACGGGTCAAAATACGACGATTGCCGTCGTCGCCACGGACGCTGTGCTTACCAAGGCGCAGGCAAAGCGGCTGGCGGCTTGCGCGCATGACGGCCTCGCGCGCGCCGTCCGGCCCGTGCATACGCAGATGGACGGCGATACGGTGTTTGCGCTGGCGACCGGCCGCGTGGACGAAGACGTCAATCAAATTCAGCTCTGCGCCGCCGCCGCCGAGGCGATGGCGCGGGCGGTCTGCAACGCCGCGCATATGGGGCGGGACGCGTGATCGGTCTGGGGCTTGACCTGTGTGAAATTGGCCGGATCGAAAAGGAGCTGCAAAAGGGCGACGCCTTTTTACGGCGCTTTTTTACCGAGGGCGAGCGCGAATACGTGGCCGGGCGAGGAAAAGCGGGCGCGGACAGCGCCGCGGCGATGTTCGCCGCCAAGGAAGCGTTCCTCAAGGCGGCGGGCGCGGGGCTTGGGGGCGGGATCGCCCTCAGCGAGATCGGCGTGAGGCACGATGAGCGCGGCGCGCCGCGCTATGAGCTCACGGGCGCGGCGGCGGAAAAGATGCGCGCGCTGGGCGCTACGCGCGCGCACCTGAGCCTGACGCACGAGGGCGGCATGGCCGGCGCGGTATGCGTTCTGGAATAAGGGAAAAGCGTATCGGCATGCCGCCGTAAGGAGCAAGGAGGCCACTTGGATGCTGCAAACCATTCTTCCCGCCGAAATGAAAAGCCTGGAAACGGCTTATATGGAAAAATCGGGCGTATCAGGCGAAGAACTGATGCGGCGCGCCGCCTCGCATGTGGCGCGAACGGCTTCCAGGCTGTCGGCCGGGCGTCCGGGCGCGGCGCTCTGCTTGTGCGGCACGGGCAACAACGGCGGCGACGGCCTGGCGGCGATGCGGATGCTGGCGGAGGCGGACCTTTCCTTCCGGGGCGAATGCTGGGTGATGGAGGGGGCGCTTTCACCGGACGCGGAGCGGGAGCTGACAAAGCTGAAGGAGCTGGGAGCGGCGGAAGCGGGCGGGCCGCGGGTTTGGGTGAGGCGGATGACCGGGCAAAAACCTCCGCCTATGCCGGCCCGCGTTTCATGCGTGCTCGACGCAATGTTTGGCACCGGGCTTTCCCGTCCCGTAGAGGGCATGACGGCGGAATTGTGCGGGACCGCCAACACGCTTTATGAGCGCGGCGTTCCCGTTATCGCGGTGGATATCCCGTCCGGACTGAACGGGGAAACCGGAGAGGTGATGGGACGCGCGGTACGGGCGACGGAAACCGTGACCTTTCATCGTCCCAAAGCCGGCCTGTACCTTCGGGACGGGCCGGATTACGCGGGGCGCGTGACCGTGGCGGACATTGGAATCGCGGCCCTGCCGGAATCTGGCGCGGGCTTTTTCATATTGGAGGAAAGCGACCTGGCGACGCTGCTGCCTCCGCGCCGCCGCGTAAGCCATAAGGGGGACTACGGGCGCGCGCTGCTTTGGGCCGGCAGCCGAGGAATGGCCGGGGCGGCGGCCCTCTGCGCGACCGCCGCGCTGAGGACGGGCGCGGGGCTGGTGACGGTCGCGTGCCCGGAGACAATCGTGGATGTGGTGCAAACCCTTTGCCCGTGCGCAACCTGCATCCCCTTGCCCATGGAAGACCCGGACAAGGCATGGGCGCTTTTGGGCGAAGCGCTGGACAGGTCGGACGCGCTTGGCGCGGGCTGCGGGCTTGGCCTGGAGGCCGCAACCCAAAAGCTGATGGAAAGGCTGCTTGTGCGGCTGCAAACGGACCCGCTTCCCGCCGTGCTGGACGCCGACGCGCTGAACCTTCTGGCTGAGAGAAGTACGGAGGAAATCAGGCTTCCGCGCGCCGTGCTGACGCCGCATCCCGGCGAGGCGAGCCGGCTTTTAGGCTGTGAGGCGGCCGGGATAACGCAGGCTCCGGTATCGGCGGCACGCCGCCTGATGAGGCGCTACGGCGCAGGCGTTGTGCTCAAGGGTGCGGCGAGCGTGCTTGTGGATGCCGAGGGAGGAGAAGCCTTGAATCCCTTTGGCACGCCCGCGATGGCCAAGGGCGGCAGCGGCGACGCGCTGACCGGCGTGATCGCGGCCCTGCTGGCAATGCGCGCGGCAGGCGGGCTGAAAGCGGATATGAGCGGCTTGATGCTTCTGCAGGCGGCATGCGCGCTGCATGGGCTTGCGGGGGAGGCGGCTGAAGAGCGCTTTGGAGAGCGCGGCGCGCTGGCGACCGATCTATGCGCGTTTTTGGGGACGTTTGGCGGCAGAGAGACGCCGGCGACGCTCTCCCGGGCGGCAGGCGGAGAGCGCGATGAAGAGCGCGCGGAGAAGGCGTCGCCGCTGGGCAGGAGGGTTACCGTGACGGTGGACCACAAGCTTGGCACGCGCCACCCGGAGCGCCGGGAGCTGGTCTATGAGCTTAATTATGGGTATGTTCAGGATGTGCTCGCCGCCGACAACGAGTGGCAGGACGCCTATGTATATGGGGTTAAAGAGCCTGTGGAGTGCTTTGAGGGCGAGGTGGTCGCCGTCGTTCACAGGCTGAACGACCCGGAGGACCAATGGGTGGTGGCGGACAGGGGCGCGCGCCCCGGACGCGAGGCGATCATGCGCGCGGTGCGCTTTCAGGAGCGCTTTTTTGAAACGCGCGTAGAAACGCTGGCGGACGATTTGAGGGCTTTTACAGGCAGATGACAAAGCTTTTTTGGGTGGAGGGGCTTTATCGAGGAGGGGCGTTGGGAGACGCGGCCTCTCAAGTCCGCCGCCTAAGGGTTTTGCTCTGAAAAAATCTTTTTTGGCCCGCGTTCGCGGCCTGAGCGCGGGTCTGGGGTCGACGAAGGGATGCGCCAGCCCTATGGCGCTGGAAATGAGCGTGCGGCCTGTGGCCACTTGCCGCAGGGCCGAAGCCGTCGGGAAGGTCGCGCGTGTTTTCCCGAATGCGCGCGCCGATTTTTTGTCAAACCCGTTTCAGAAGCGCCGGGTCCCGGCACAGGCTCCGCTCCTCATAGGCGGCGATCAGCTCCCGGCTTTGCGCGAAAATGATCCCGGCGTCGGATGGAACGGCAGGTTCGCGGCAAACTTTCATGCGGGCGCTTCCGCGCCGGAGCGCGTTGCGCTTGAGAACGCGGCCTGATAAGCCGGGGCATAATTCGCCTTCCCTTTCCGCGCCGCCCAAGCTTCCTCTTTTTCGGCCTGGAGCCGAGCGCCGGCGTATGCCCGGTCGCCCTTTTTGCAACACTATGCCCGAGGTGATCGAAAATGCATGCGGAAATGGAACTGCTGCAATACATTTACAAAACCGCCGATATGGGCTGTCAGGGTATCGACTCGGTCATGGGGCATGTGGAGCAGGCGGCGCTCCAGAAGGAGCTGGCCCGGCAGCAAAAGGAATACGGAAAACTGCGGGACGAGGCGGAGGAATTGATTTCGGAAAAGGGCGAAAAGGCGAGCGGCGTAGGACCGGTCGCCAAGACGTCCGCGGACTGGATGGCGGCGGGCAAGCTGGCGCTCAACGATTCCCCGTCTAAAATCGCGGAAATGACCATTCAAGGCACCACCATGGGCATCACCAAGACAATTAAGCATTTGAAGGATTTTCAAAGCGGGGGTGACGAGGCTCGCGGCCTAGGCGAACGGCTTTTGGAAATCCAGGAGGCGAACGTCGACCGGATGAAGGCGTTCCTGTAAGGAAGGCTGGCCGGGCGTGAATCGCGTGCCAAGCCTGCCGAGTACCGTGAGAGCGGAGAGGGACGTTTGGGAGGCTCCGCCTCCCAAACCCTCCGCCTAAGGGCTTCGCCCTTAGGAATCCCGTTTTTTGGGCCGCGTTCGCGGCCCAAAGATGGTCAAGGATTGACGGAGGGATACGGCAGCCCGCTGGTCGGCGCGGCGTTTGAGCGACCGGGGCCATTTCCCAAGACGAAAGCGAACCGGAGAATGGACTTTGGCGATTGCGCTGGAAGCTGTGCGGGTTTCCCCGGCCATGCAGCGGGGGAGGCTCGTTTCGGCGGAAAAGCTCGCCTTCGGGCAAGATTCCTTGACGCGCAGGGAGCGCCCCCCCGCCCGGCGGGGGGGGGCCGCCC
>DBGEOK010000034.1:0-20289 GCA_048370855.1 Candidatus Limiplasma sp.
AATATTTTTTCACAATCTTTTTGAAGTTCCTTTTTCTTACATTTATGTTACCGCTAACATTTTCATTGCATTTCCAGCCTTCTTATTGTATAATAAGCAACAATCATTCAAACTCCCGGAAACGCCGCGGCCAGAGCCGAAACGCCCGGGCCGCGCGCGGCGAAAACGGCGGAGCCGTTGCCGGCAGCGGGTTCGCCGGACGCTACGGTGCCGTTCCGAGGGGCCCCGGCCCCTCCGTGCCGCCGCAAAACGGGCTTGCCAACGGTCTGTCGTTGCTTGTCATCCTCCATCACCGCATCGGAAAGAAGGCGCCCCAATGGAGAAAAAGACCACGATTTATGATATCGCCAAAGAGGCGGGCGTTTCCACCGCGACGGTGACGCGCGTGATGTCCGGGCACCCCAGCGTCCGGCCCGCCACGCGGGAGCGCGTCCAGCACGTCATCAGCCGGCGGGGCTACACGCCCAGCGCCATCGCGCGCGATCTGGAAAACGGGCAGAACCGCACCATCGGCATCATCCTGCCGGAAATCGTCAACCCCTATTTCGCGCAGCTCTTCGCCGCCGCCGACGACGAGGCCCGTAAAAACGGCTATTCCGTTTGGCTGTACCAAATCCCCAGCAACGAATCCATCGAAAGCGACGTGGTGGACGAGCTGATCCGCCGCCGCTTGGAGGGGGCGTTCTTTGTGGGCGGCATCTGGGAGGCCGGCCGCCAGGGGCTTTCCGACGCCCTGAAGCGGCTTGGGCAGTACATGCCCATCGTCGCCATCTGCCCGCCTCAAACCAGCCTCAACTGCATCTGCCTGTATAACGACCTCATTAGCTGCACCAGGCACGCGGTCCGCCACCTGTACGTGCTGGGCCACAGGCGCATCGCCTTTATCGGCGGCTCCCTGCAGGTCGGCGGCTCCGGCGCGCGCGGCCAGGGCTTCCTGGACGAGCTGAGGGCGCTCGGCCTTCCGGACGAGCCCGCCTACCATCACGAGGGCGGGTTTGACGCGGAAAGCGGGGAGCGCGCGGTACTCCGGCTTTTGTCCGGCCTGGAGCGCAGGCGCTGGCCGACCGCGATGATCGCCTTTAACGACCTGGTCGCCCTGGGCGCGATGAAGCAGCTCAAGCAGATGGGCCTCCGGCTGCCGGAGGATATGGCCATCATCGGCTGCGACAACCAGTTTTTCTGCCCCTATACGGACCCGCCCCTCACCTCCATGGACCTTCACCCGGAGGATCACGCCCGCAGCGCGATCCGCGAGCTGCTGTCCGCGAAGGAAAACCACACCCAGCCGTTCAACCTGATGCGGGACGCCACGCTGGTGGTACGCGAAAGCTGCGGCGCCAAGCTCGGCTGCCGCGCCTTTGATTGAGCGAAACCCATAACGCAGGAGGAAAAACGCATGCTGTACCCCAAGGCCAACGCCGCCCGCGCCGTCCTGGACCTAAACGGGCTGTGGCGGTTTAAGCTGCTGGAGGGCGAAAACCCCTTTCCCGACTCCATGAGGGACGCCGATTGGCTCGCCGTGCCCGCCTCCTATAACGACCTCCGGGAGGACCCGCGCTTTCGCACGCATTGCGGCTGGGCGGCCTACCGGCGGACGTTCGCGGTCCCGTCGGTCTTTGGAGGCCAGCGGCTGGTGCTGCGCTTTGACGGCGTCACGCACCGCGCGCGGGTCTACCTGGGCGAACAACTCCTTTTGGAGCATGTGGGCGGCTTCCTTCCCTTTGAGGCGGACGTGACCGGCCTTCTCCGGCCGGGGGAGGAAGCGGAGCTGACCGTCGCCGTGGACAACCGCGTCAGCCACGCGACGCTTCCCGTCGGCAACGAGGGCGGAACCGCCTTCTTCGGCTCGGATAATCCGGGCATCCCCAGCGTGGAGGAGGCCAAGAAGCAGCGCGGCCCGGTCAACCTTCCCAATTTTGATTTTTTCAACTATGCCGGCATCAACCGGCCGGTACGCCTGTATACCACGCCTTTCCGGTACCTTTCGGGCCTGTCCGTGACCACCGGGATCGAGGGAACGGACGGAATTGTCGCCTACCGGGTGGAAACCGGCGGAGAGCCGGGCGGCGACGTATACGTTGACCTTCTAGACGCCGAGGGCGCGCCGGTCGCCTCCGCCCGCGGGCGCGAGGGCGTGCTCACCGTCAGCAACGCGCGCCTCTGGGAGCCCTGGCCCGGCGAGCCCTATCTCTATACCGCCGTCGTGCGCTACGGCGGGGACCTTTACGAGCAAGCCGTCGGCATCCGCACCGTGGAGGTGCGCGGCACGCGCTTCCTGATAAACGGCAAGCCCTTTTATTTCAAGGGCTTCGGCAAGCATGAGGACTTTGCCGTGCGCGGCCGCGGCTTCGACCTTTGCCTGGATGTGAAGGATGTCAGCCTGATCCGCTGGATCAACGCCAACTCCTTCCGCACCAGCCATTACCCCTATGCCGAGGAAATGTACGACCTGTGCGACCGGGCGGGCATCGTCGTCATCGACGAAACGCCCGCCGTCGGCATCGGCGCGGGAGCGGAGCAAAACCCCTACCGAACCTTCCCCATCCGCCGGCATCACGAGGACGTGCTGCGCGACCTCATCCGCCGCGACCAGAACCACCCCTGCGTGGTCATGTGGTCGCTGGGCAACGAGCCGGACACCGAGCATTTTCCCGAGGACGCCCTCGCCTACTGGCGCTCGCTGTATGAGCTGGCCCGCGCCCTGGACCCGCAAAAGCGCCCCGTCACGCTTGTCTGCTGCCAAAACGACTACACGCGCGATCTCGTGACCCGCACCATGGATGTGGTATGCATCAACCGGTATTACGGGTGGTACAACCTGAGCGGCGACCTGGACGCCGCCTGCCGCGCGCTCAACCTGGAGCTGGATTTTTGGGAAAAACAGCAAAAGCCCGTCATGATGACCGAATACGGCGCGGATACCCTTCCCGGCGTGCATATGACCGTGCCGGAGATGTTCAGCGAGGAGTTTCAGGTAGCCTATTACAGCCGCCTGAACGCGGAATTTGACAAACGGGACTTTTTCGTCGGCGAGCATCCCTGGAACTTCGCGGATTTCGCAACGCAGCAGGGCTGCCTGCGCGCCGACGGCAACCGCAAGGGCCTGTTTACCCGCGACCGGAGGCCCAAAATGGCGGCGCATTATTTTCGCCGGCGCTGGGCCGGCATCCGCAACGACGGCGCCAGAGACGGCGGAGAGGCCGGCTTTCCATGAGCCGCGGAAAGCGCCGGCGAAGAACGAGGGGGACGTTAGGGGTTTCACCCCTAAAACCCTGACAAGGGCTTCTCCGCAAGCTCAATCGTCGCCCGCCGCCCGGCAGGGCGGCGTTCTCGTTTCGCTTGATATCCTGCGGGTCGCTTTGCGCTTCGCGCAAGGCCGCACTGCGGCCCCGCTTCCCTCCGTCAACCCTTGACCCATCCTTGGGCCGCATTCGCGGCCCAAAATAGAATGATATGAACGAGGCCCACAGGGCCACCGCTCCCCTCCGTCCCCCGCAAGCTCAATCGTCGCCCACCGCCCTACCCGGGCGGCCTCTGGGCGTCGAAAAAGCTCGCCTGAAGGCGATCTTTTCCGACGAGGACTGTCGGTATGTTTGCGCCGGAGGCGCAAACTCCCCGCCCGCCCGGCAAAGCCGGGCGATACGATTTCATTTGGAGAGGCCTCGGCCCCTCCAAGCCACCCCCCAAATGGGTTCCTCAATCGTCGCCCGCCGCCCTACCCGGGCGGCGTTCTCGTTTCGCTTGATATCCTCCGGGTCGCTTTGCGCTTCGCGCAAGGCCGCACCGCGGCCCCGCTCCCCTCCGTCAACCCATCAAAATTGGGGCCGCGTTCGCGGCCCCAAAAACGGGATTCCTAAGGGCGAAGCCCTTAGGCGGTGGGCTTGGGAGGCGCGCCTCCCAACGTCCCCCCTTCATTACTCCAGCGACACAAACATCAGCAGGCTGAAGCAGGGATAGCTTTCCTGCTCCTCCGTCTGCCCTTCCTCTCCTCCGCTCCCGGCCACGCTCAGCGACATGCCCTCGCAGGTGCCGTACATCATCACGCGCTCTCCCACGGCGTAGCTGGGCTTTTCGTTGCATGTGACCAGGATGATGCCGCTGTAATTGCTCCCCTTTTTGGTGAGCGCCATCCGGGCAATCCACTCGTCCCCGCTCTGCGTCACGTCCAGCAGATACGCGCGGTAGCCCATAATGCGGCCCTCGTAGCCCTCCATCTTGTTTTTCAACTGCGTGTAGCTGGGCTTGACGGCTTGCTTCTTCAACTGCTTGAGCATATCCGCTTCCGTCCACTTGCGGTTGAAGGTATAGGTAATGCGGCGGTCGGCCAGCCCCTTTTTGGAAAAGACGAGGATGACCTCATACGGCCCTTCCTCCGCGGTGTCAACCGTAATCTTGAATTTGCCGGCGGTATTCACCCGCTTGGTTCCGGCGGCCTCGCCGTTAACCAAAATCTGGATGGACGCGCCCGGCTCGGACGTGCCTGCGATCTCGAGCTCCTCGGTATTGACGACCTCCGGCATCTGCGAGGTCACGTTGACGGTCAGCAGCGTGCGCTGGTAGGTGACGGGGTACAGAAGCTCCGCCACGTCCTCGCCCTGGTATTCGCCCGTGATGGTGATGACGAACACGCCCTCCCTGGGCAGCTTGATCGGCAGCTTGAACTTTCCGGACTTTGGAACCGTCGCCTCGGACAGCAGCGGCTCCGGGTTGCTAAGCCCCATCACCACGGCGGTCAGCTTCACGCCCTCGGCGGCCGTGCCCTCGATGGTAAAGCTCTGGTCGTTGATTTCCGCCGGCGGCGCCTCGGTGATGTTGATTTTTGCGCTGGCGGCGGGCGGCAGGGGCAGCACCTCGATAAAGCTGAAGCTTTCCCATATCTTGTTAAGGTTGCTGTTATCCTTGTTGGTAACCGAGCGGTCGTACACCTGCATGTCGAAGGTAATCTCATACCCGTTGCGGACGGTGCGCCGCATCAGCCCCCGATGGAGGATTTCGCCGTTGTCCCGCTTAACGTAGCGCATCACCAGGAAGCGTCCGTTCTGCGTGTTTTTCCAGTCGGCGGATGAAAAATCATACCCTTCGTTCGCATACTTGTTTTCCGGGTAATGCCCCAGCCGGTACGCGCCGCGCACGGAGGAGCTCTGCTCGTTGACGTCGAAAAGGTTCAGCGTATCCTCGTTCTGTACGGCGGTCAGCTCAAAGCAGGCGTCGTATTCCGCCGTCCAGCACTGCAGCAGCACGCCGCGCCTGATAAAGTCGTTAGAGACGGCCTCCGTGGTCAGCCCGCGGGATTCCAGCCAGTCCGCGTAGGTTTCAAGGTTGCCGCTGGTCAGCACAATATAGCTGTCCGGCACATCCACGCTGCCGTAAATTTCGTCGAGCATGTAAACCTCGGCCAAAGCGGGCGCGCAGGCCAGCAGCAAAACCAGCAAAAGCAGCCCTGGAATGAGTTTACGCATGGTGTCACATCCTTTGCAACGTTTACGTCAGGGGGATCGCCGCCTGAAGCTCAACCGTCGGCGTCTCCGCGCCCCCGAACTTCAGCGTCTCTCCCGTCAGCACGCCGAGCAGCCGCGCCGGCTGCCCAAGCTCCAAATCCAGAAGGTTCCCGCATAGATAGAGGTATTTCTCCTTGGCGGCGGTCTCCAGCAGGCAAAGCGGCTGGCCGGCCTCATACGCCAGGCCCTTCACCTCGCCCTCCAGCAGCACGGCGGTATCCGCATAGCTTTCCGGCTTGGCGACAAGCGCGTCATACTCCAGCTTCGAGGCCGCCTTTTGAGCGCCGGCCTCGCTCTGGCGGCGGATCATTCCCTTCGCCTCCGTCTGGCGGAAGCCGGGATAGGTCGCGCGCACGGTAAAGGAATAATTGCCCTGCTTGCGGGTGTTGAGCGTGAAGGAAAAGCGCCCGTTCTCATCCACCTGCGGGGCAACGGCCCGCGAGCCCTTGAGCACCTCGACCTCCGCGCCGGGCAGCGTGACGCCCCTGATCTCGAACGAGTCCGCAAACGAGGCGCCCGATGTCGGGCTGATCTCAAGCGGCGTATCCTGCCGGTCAACGCCTACGGTAAAGCTTGCCGACGCCGACGCGCCGTCAAGCCTGGCCGTTACGGTCACGCGGTTATCCTGGCCGTCCTTCAGGTTGCGCGCCGTAACCGAGAAGCTGCCGTCCTTTTCGGGTACAAAGGCATACGACCCCGAATCGTTGACCTCGTAGCGGAGCTTTGCCCGGGCGTCCGTCGTTCCGCTCAAGGTCACGACGTTGCCGCCTACCGTCGCCGGCGGTGGGTCCAGCTTGAGCTCCACCCCGTCGCCCTTTCGTTCAACGGCGGCTGTTTCCGTGGTCAGCACGGGCATTTCCGGCGTTTCCAGCTCGCGCTCTCCCGCCCCGGACGCCGCGCCCAGCCGCAGCGTCCGCCCGGCGGCATCGCGCAGCGCTTCCCGGTCCGCCTCCGTTACGCCCCGGCCGACGATCTCCATGCGCAGGGAGACGATCTTTCCCAGGTACAGCGTATTCAGCGACAGCGTATGGATGTCCAGCGCCCCGCCCGTAAGGCTGCTCTCGCACAGCGCATAATCGGGCGCATCCTCCAGCCAGACCGCGTCGTGCGCGGCCTGCCCGCGCGCCAGGGTCAGCAGAAGCGCTTCCCGCTCCTCGGCGTTCAGGGCGCTCACATCCGACGCGGAGAACCCTTCGGGGGCGGGCAGCACGCACAGGCTCACCTGCCGGCCATCCTCCCTCAGCGCCACAAGCCAGCTTCCGTCGCGCTCCATGGCCGCCAAGGCCGTTTCGCGCTCTACTTTAAGCCTGCTAAGGCCCTCCTCCGGCAGTCGCTCCCTCGTCAGGCATACCTCGCCTTGCTCCGCATAGTAGCGCAGCCCCAGGTTTTCCAGCGGCAGCGCCGTCTCCGCGGCAACCGCCCCGCCCGCGCGGCACATCAGCAGCACGGCTAGGCCCAAAAAGGCGATTCGCGCGGCTTTTCCCATGGGCAAAATCCTCCCCCGCATTGACAAGCTCGTTTCACCTGCCCTCTATTTTAGCACACGCGCGGAGGTTTAGGCAAGCAAGCGATTGCAACATTTCCCGCCGGTTTGACGTAAGGCGCGGGCATGGTGTATGATGAGAGCATTCCGGCACGTCGCGCCCTTCAACGGACGGCTTGCGGCACAGAAAGGAAGAATGGATATGGCACAAGCGATCAAAAAGCTTGGCTTCGGGCTGATGCGTCTGCCGATGATCGGCGGCGACGTGGACCTGGAGCAAACGATCCAAATGGTAGACCTTTTTCTTTCCAAGGGCTTTACTTATTTTGACACGGCATACGGCTATCTGGGCGGCCAGTCCGAGGCGGCGACAAAGGCGGCGCTGGTGGACCGCTACCCGCGCGACCGCTTCCAGCTTGCCACCAAGCTGCCCGCGTGGGCCGGCGTCAAGACGGCCGCGGAAGCGGAAAACATGTTCTGGACCAGCCTGGAACGAACGGGCGCCGGATATTTTGACTATTACCTGCTGCACAACTGCGGGGGCGAGCGCACCAAGTGCTTCGACGATTTCGGCGTATGGGGTTTTCTGGCCGAGCAGAAGCGAAAGGGGCTGATCCGGCAGCTTGGTTTTTCCTTCCACGACAAAGCGGACGCGCTGGAAAAGCTGCTTTGCGCCCATCCCGAAATGGATTTTGTTCAGCTCCAGATCAACTACGCCGATTGGGAAAGCGATAGCGTGCAGTCCCGCAAATGCTATGAGGTGGCGCGCGCGCATCAGAAGCCCGTGGTCGTGATGGAGCCTGTCAAGGGCGGTTCCCTGGCGGGCCTTCCCGAGCAGGTCGCCGCGCCGATGAAGGCCTTCGCGCCCGACGCCTCCCTGTCCTCCTGGGGCGTGCGCTTCGCCGCGTCCCTGGAGGGGATCGTCACGGTGCTCAGCGGCATGTCCAGCCTTGAGCAGATGCGGGACAACGTCAGTTATATGGAGGACTTTCAGCCGCTGACCGGCGAGGAGCGCGCGGTTTTGGCCGAGGTCACAAAGCGGCTAAAAGCGGTGGAACGCATTCCCTGCACGGATTGCCGGTATTGCGCCGAGGGCTGCCCCAAGGGGGTTCGGATTGCGCCGATCTTCGCCGCGATGAACACGCTGAAGGTCTATCACCATCTGGAGGGGGCCAGGCACAGCTACGAATGGGAAACGCGGGACGGCGGCAGGGCCAGCGAGTGCATCGCCTGCGGACAGTGCGAGGCCGCCTGCCCGCAGCATATCTCCATCATCGAGGAGCTGCGGCAAGCCGCCGCGGCCCTGGAGGGCTGAGCCGCGGCTTTTCCCTCCACGTGCGCGGGAAGGGACGTTGGGAGGCGCCGCCTCCCAAACCTACCGCCTAAGGGCTTCGCCCTTAGGAATCCCGTTTTTGGGGCCGCCTTCGCGGCCCCAACGCATTTCAGGTTGACGGAGGGAAGCGAGGCCGCTGCGCGGCCTTGCGCGAAGCGCAAAGCGACCCGCAGGATATCAAGCGAAACGAGAACGCCGCCCGGCTAGGGCGGCGGGCGACGATTGAGGAACCCATTTTGGAGGGTGGCTTGGAGGGACCGAGGCCTCTCCAAATGAAATCGATTCGCCCGGCTGACCTGCGGTCGGCAATTGATCCGGTACTTTTGATGTGCGCAGCACCCAGGCGGGCGGGGAGTTTGCGCCTCCGGCGCAAACATACCGACAGTCCTCGTCGGAAAAGATCGCCTTCAGGCGGACTTTTTCGCCGCCCTGCTCCCCCTCCCATTCTTTTGGTTGTCTTTTCCCCTCCGGCTGTGGTATCATGACAAAACCTGCGAAAGGAGGGCCTTCCTATGATCGTAGAGATGCAAAAGTGGATGAAGGCGTATCGGGACGCGATGCTTGCGCTTTTCGGCTCCCGCGTGCTGTTTATCGGCCTGCAGGGCAGCTATGCGCGGGGAGAGGCGGATGAGGGCAGCGATATTGACGTTGTGCTCATCCTGAACGGCCTGTCCATGAACGATCTGAGGGAATACCGGGCCGCCCTCGCCGGCCTGCCGGACCGGGACCGCGTCTGCGGCTTTGTCTGCGGCAGGGCGGAGCTCGAGGGCTGGCAAAGGGCGGATCTGTTCCAGTTTTATTATGACACGCTCCCATGCTTTGGCGCCCTGGACCGCCTGGTTTCGCCTCCCGGAACGCGGGACGCCCGCGCCGCGGTTCTGTCGGGCGCGTGCGCCCTGTATCACGCGTGCTCCCACCTCTATCTCCATCATCCCGATTGGGGGGAGCTTGCGGGGCTGTATAAAACCGCCTTTTTCATCCTCCAGGCCAAGCGGTTTTGTGAAACCGGGGAATATGTCAAAAGCCGGGCGGCGCTGGAGCCGCGCCTGGAAGGAAAAGACCTTGCCGTTTTACGGCGCGCGCGGCTGCTCAGGGAGCCGTGCGCCAGCCGCAGCGAGCTGGACGCGTCCGTGGAAACCATGCTGGATTGGGCCTCCGGGCTCATCGCCGCATACCGGGAAAACTTTTTTTGACGATTCCTGTCACACGGCGCGCTTTTCTCCGTCTAACCAGACGAAGGAGGGAATGAAGATGGAAACGACGGAAACGCTCCTCTTGCAGGCCAGGCAGGGGGATTCGGCGGCGGTGGAAGCGCTGCTTGAAAGCGTTCAGGACATGGTGTTCAACCTTGCGCTGCGCATGCTGGGCGACGTCCCCGACGCCGAGGACGCCACGCAGGAGATCCTGCTCAAGGTAACGGAAAGCCTGGACTCTTTCGGGCAAAAAAGCGCCTTCTCCACATGGGTTTTCCGCATTGCGAAAAATTATCTCATCGACTGCCGGCGCAGCCGGTTTGCCGATCATCCGCTGAGCTTTGAAATCTATGGCCAGGATATCGCCTGCGCCCAGACGGACGGCCTGCCGGACCGGACGGGCGGGGTGGACAGGCGCTTGCTCGCGCGGGAGCTCAAGCTCTGCTGCACCAACGTCATGCTGCAATGCCTGGACCCCGAAAGCCGCCTGATCTTCGTGCTGGGCACGATGTTTAGGCTCGACAGCCGCCTGGCCGCCGAGCTCCTGGACATCTCCCCCGACGCGTACCGGCAGCGCCTCTCCCGCATCCGCAAAAAGGTGGCGGCCTTTCTTTCGGAATACTGCGGGCTGAGCGGAACCGGCTCCTGCGACTGCGAAAAAAGGGTGGACTACGCCGTCCACAGCCGCCGCGTCAATCCGGAGCGCCTGGAGTTTTGCGCCCTGGAGGAATGCGCGAAGGAGAGCCTGTTTATCGGCGCCATGGATCGCCTGGACGAGCAGTCCGGCGTGTTTTCGCGGCTGCCCGCGTACCGAGCGCCCGAAAAAGCCATGGCGTTCATCCGCGGCTTGCTTGCCTCGGGCGTTTTGTCGCCCATTACCGAAAGAAAGGAAGGCTAATGTTCATGGATATGCGCGAAATGCTCCTTTTCCTCACCGAGCTCGAGGCCAATAACAATCGTGATTGGTTCCATCAAAACAAGGAACGCTATCGGCAGGCGACGCTTTCCTTTGAGGAGCTCGTACGCTGCCTGACCCTTGAAATCGGGCGGTTCGAGCCGGGCGTGCTGGCCTACGAGCCCTCCCAGCTCACCTTCCGCCTCACGCGCGACACCCGCTTCAGCCATGATAAATCCCCCTATCTGCCGGCCTTTCGGGCGCATATTTCAGCGGGCGGCAAGCTCCCCGTGCCGGTGGGCTGCTATGTGATGATCCGCCCCGGCGACCGCTCGTTCCTGGGCGGCGGGCTGTTCGCGGACATGTTTGCCGACGCCACCGCGAGCCTTCGCGCCGCCATCGCGCAAAACGGGGACGAGTGGGCCCGGATTATTTCCGCGCCCGAATTTTCGGAGCTGTTCACGCTTCAGGGCGCAAAGCTGAAAAACGTGCCCAAGGGCTTCGATCCGGCGCATCCGCAGGCCGAATATCTCAAATACAAAAGCTGGTATCTGGAGTATCCCGTCGCCGACGCCCAGCTCTGCGAGCGGGATTTCATCGCGCGCGCGGCGCGGGTATTTGAACGGATGCGCCCGTTTAACGCGTTCCTGAACCATGCGCTGAGGGGTTTTCAGATGCCTTCGCGCCCAAAAGCCTGAGCCCCCGGTTTTGGCTCATACATTGATCCCCCAATATCTGCGCACACTACCATCCGCACAGAATAGCGGAGGTTTGCGCAATGCAGTGGATCATCTCGGCGGTTGGGCTCGCAATTCTATTCATATTGGCATGGGGCGCGCATCGCGCTCCCCTTCCCTCCTACCGCGACGCGCCGCTGGAGGACGAGCTGCTCGCCCATCTCAGCGCCATGGCCGCCAGGGCGGAGGGGCGGGGAAGGGTCAAAATCCGCATGCCCCGAAACATGCTGGGCACGCTGGAAAAGACCATCGGCTTTTTAAACCGTTTGCCCCCGGACGAGCTTTTACCCGCGGCCAAATGGTTGAGCGATAACGGGCGCTTTCTTCAGGAGGAAGCCGCCTCGCTTCAAATCGCGCTGCGGGGAGCGCCCGCGCTGCCCAAAGCCCCCGAGGGCGACGCCCGCGTATCCGCCTTTGCGCGCGAGCTCCTGGGGCATACCAACGCCGACCTGCAAACGAAAAGGCTGACAGCCGCCGTTCGCGCCTGGCAGAAAACCTCGCCCTTTACCGTCAATGAAACCGATTGCCTGCCGCTTGCGCTGCGGGCATCGCTGCTTCGCATCGTCCACGAAATGGCGCTTCTGTGCGCGCACGAGCAGCGGGCGCAGCTTGCCGCCGTCCAGGTTTCGGCCGCCTTGCTTGACAAACGGGAGCGGCATGCCCTGCGCCTGTTCAGGCGGTACGAGCACAGCCCCGCCTTTTTGGAGCGCCTGCTGAGCGAGCTGCGCGCGCACGGGGACGCGGACCGCGCCGTATGGCTGGACCGATATTTTGACCGGCGCGAGCTCTCCGCTGAAAAGCTGGCCCAAAAGGAACACGATCATCAGACTGAAAACTGCCTCTGGGTAAGCAACGCCATCGCTTCGCTGAGAACCGCGGGGCGCATTCCCTGGCACAGGCTGCTGGAGGAAATCAGCGCCGTCCACGCAGCGCTGATGGAGGACGCGGTCTATCCCGACATGGATATGGAGAGCCGGGCGTATTACCGCGGCCGCGTCTCCCGGATCAGCCGCTCCAGCGGCAAGCCGGAGCTTTCCGTGTGCGAGGCGGCGCTCGCCCTGTGCCGAAGCGCCGAGAGCGGGGACGTGCGCTCCCATGTGGGCTATTACCTGCTGGACGAGGGCTGGCCCATGCTGCTCCAGTATTTGCAGGCCATGGGCGTCGCCAACCGGATGCGCGTCTTTGCCGCCGGCCACGCGTGCGGCCTGTTTCGCCTGGGGTCCTGGGCCGTCTTTGCCCTGCTTCTCGCCCTCAGCGTGTGGCTGAAGGTATTTCCCGTGTTTTGGCTTCCGTTTGCCGTGGTCTTCCTTCACGCCGCCCAGCAGCTCGCCCTCTGGGTCTTACGCCGCGCGCTCCGGCCGCGCCTGGCGCCCCGCATGCGCCTGGACCGCCTGGAGGAGGAGACCCAAACGCTGGTGGTGTGCCCTACCATGCTACTCAACGCCGAGCACGCGCTGGCAATGGTCAAGCACCTGTCCGTACTCTATCGGGCAAACCCCGATCCCCGGCTCCACTTCATGCTGCTGGGCGATTTTCAGGACAGCCTGACCGGCGCGCTGTCCGGCGACGAGGAAGTGATCCGCACCGCCTCCGCCGCCATCCGCGCATTGCGGGAGGATACCGGCCATCCCTTTTTTTACATGCAGCGCGAGCGCGTTTTCAACACGCGCGACCATCTCTTCATGAGCCGGGAACGCAAGCGCGGCAGCCTGGAAACGCTGCTCCGCCTGGTGACGGGCCGCCCCTGTGAGGAAGGCTTCGCTTACAGCTCCATTCCCCCGGAATCCCTCAAGGGCCGGTATCGGTACGTCATCACGCTGGACAGCGATACCATCCTTCCTCCCGGCAGCGCCCTGCGCATGGTGGGCGCGATGCGCCATCCCCTGCAGCAGCGGCGGGAAAGCGGCGGGCGCATGCGCGGCGTCAGCATTATCCAGCCCCGCATGGAAATCGCCGCGCATACCATCGGCAGCGGGCTGTCCCTGCTGCTTGGCGGCAGGGGCGGCACGGACCCCTATAATACCCTCATCTCGGATTTCTTCTATGACGGCTGCCGCAAGGGCTCCTTTGTCGGCAAGGGCATCATCGATCCGGAGGGCTTTCTGCGCTCGGTGGAGGGAAAGATTATTCCCGGGGCCATCCTGAGCCACGACCTTTTGGAGGGCGAGCTTGCCGGCTGTGCCGTCGCCTCGGATATCACGCTGTATGACGGGCATCCCAAGGCGCTCAAGGGCTTTCTGTACCGCCTGCACCGCTGGACGCGCGGGGATTGGCAGCTTTTGCCCTATGTGCTGCCGGTTTTCCCTTCGGCGCATCGCGCCCCGTCGGGCATTCTCTCTCCCACCGCAAAGCATAAAATTTGGCAAAATATGTTCCGCAGCCTTGTGCAGCCCATGAGGCTTCTCCTGCTTGGCTACGCGGTCGCCGCCGGAAGGCCGTGGCTGTTTGTTTTCGCCCTGCTGCTGGCGGAGCTTCCCACCCTTGCGCCTCCAAGCGGGCAGGCGTTTTTATCGCTGCTGTGCCGGCTGGCGGCGCTGCCGTGCGAGGCCGCCATGCAAGCCGACGCCATCGTCCGAACCCTGTACCGGCTTTTCTTTTCGAGGCGGAACCTGCTGCAATGGACCACCGCCGCCCAGCTTTCCAAGCCTTCGGCCAAGCCGCCCATGCTGTTTTTCTACCTCAGCATGGGCGCGGCGGCGCTCATGGCGGCGCTGTCCCTGCCGCCCGGGGCGCTGATGATCGCCGGAATCGCAACAGCGGCCTGGTGGGCGAGCTTTCCCTTCGCGCTGCCAGCGCTCGAGCAGCCCTACCAAAAGCCGCAGCGCGTAACGGAATACATGCGCGAGGTGCTGGGACGGCTGGCCTCGAGCACCTTCCTTTTCTTTGAAACCTCCATCGCCGAGGAGGACAACGCCCTCCCGCCCGATAACGTGCAGATCGAGCCCAACAAGGGCATCTCGCACCGCACCTCGCCCACGAATATCGGCCTGTACCTGACCTCGCTGGTCGCGGCGGAGCGCCTTCGCATTCTGGAGGCGGACGACATGGCGCAGCGCATGCTGGCAACCGTTCAAACGGTGGAAGCCATGCCTAAATGGCACGGCCACCTCTATAACTGGTACGATACCCGCACGCTCGAGCCCATGCCGCCCCTGTTCGTATCCTCCGTGGACAGCGGCAACCTGGCCGTATGCCTGCTGACCAGCGCCCAGGGCGTGCGCACGCTCATGCCGGAGCTGTCCCCCCGGTATCATGACCTGGCCGCCCGGCTGGACGCGCTCGCGGAGGGGATGCGCTTCGGCCCGTTGTTTGACGCGGACGCGGAGCTGTTCTACGTCGGCGTTCATCCCGAGACGCCCAACGAGTCGCCGGCGCATTACGACCTGCTGGCCAGCGAGGCGCGGCTGCTGAGCTTCGTCAGCATCATGCTGGGGCAAATCCCGGTCAGGCACTGGTTCCGGCTGGGCCGCACGCGCGCCCGCGCCAGAGGGGGGCAGGCCCTGCTGAGCTATAGCGGAACGATGTTTGAATACATGATGCCGCTTCTCTTCCAGCCGCCCGTGCGCGGCACGATGCTCGAGGAGGCGTGCGCCGGCGCGCTACGCGAGCAGCAGGCCTTTAAGCAGGACGGCGTTTTTGGGGTGAGCGAAAGCGGCTATTACGCCTTCGACCCCAACCTGTACTACCAATATAAGGCCTTCGGCATCCCCGCCCTGGCGCTGGACCCAACCAAAAACCAAAACGTCGTGGCGCCATACGCCTCACTGCTGTCCATGCCGCTGGACCTCAAGGGCGCCTTTGCCAACCTTCTCAAGCTTCAAAGCCTGGGCATGGAGGGGCCGCTCGGGCTGTTTGAGTCGGCGGATTTCGCCCCCGACCGCATCGGGGACAAGCATCCCTTTAAAATTGTGCGCAGCCATATGGCGCACCACCAGGGCATGATCCTGTGCGCCATCTGCAACGCGCTGTGCGACCAATATCTCGCGCGGCTGTTTTCCGACCTGCCGCGCGCCCAGGCCTACCGCCTGCTGCTGGAGGAGCGCCCGCAGCGCGGCCGGGGGGTGATTAAGCATCCGCTGAAGCGAACCGCGCGGGAGCCCTCCATGTCGCCGCTTCGGGCGGAGCGCGCCGCCGCGCCGCTTGCCTTCCCCATGGACGCGCACCTGCTGCACGGCGCGGGCACGACGCTCCTGATAGACGCCCAGGGCGGCGGCTACATGAGCCGCAACGGCGTGATGATGACGCGCTTTCACGAAAGCTGCCAGCTCCCCTCCGGCATGCGCCTCTACCTGCGCGATTCGCAAAGCGGCTCGTACTGGCATGTGACGGACCCCATTCAAAGCCGGGGCGTTTCGTTCCAAACCGCGCAGGCGGTTTTTACGCACGAGCGCTACCATGTGGAGGCGACGCTGCGCATATTCGTCAACCCGCTGGACGGCACGGCGCTCCACCACCTCACCCTGCAAAACACCCTTGGGATGGAACGCATGCTGGAAATATGCAGCTATTTGGAGCCGTCCCTGGCGTCCCAGCGTGAGGACGCGGCGCATCCGGCCTTCCAAAACCTCTTTTTGCAAACGGAGCGCCTGCAAAAATACGGCGTGGCCGCCACGCGGCGTCCGCGCCTGGAGGGCGAGGAGCCCCGCCGGCTGTGGCATATGCTGTCCACGGACGTCAGCCTGACGGTCTTTCATGTGCAGACGGACCGCGCTTCCTTCCTGGGGCGCGGGCGCACCGTTTACGCGCCCCGGGCCCTGGAGCTGCCGGTCAGCGCCATGGCCGACAGCCTCGGCTGCATGATCGAGCCCTGCCTGAGCCTGCGCGGGCAGTTTGTGCTGCCCGCCAACGGGCGCGCCCAGTTCGTGTTCGCCACGCTTCTCCCCACGGCGCAGGATACGCCCGCCGCGTTTCTGGAGCGTTACGCGCAGCCGGAAAATGCCCTTCGCGCCTACGAGCCCGCGCTGACGCAGGGGCTTGTCACCGCGCGGTATCTGGACCTGAACGCGCAGGCGCAAAACGCCGTTTCCCGCCTCTGCGGAAGCCTGTGCTATACGGGGCAGCCGATGCAGTTTCAGTACGCGGCCCAAAACACGCTGCCCCTCAGCGAGCTGTGGGGGCTTGGCCTAAGCGGCGATCTGCCCATTTTGGCGTTGGAATGCGCCGACGCCAAGGACCTCTCCCTTGTGAGGCTTTTGCTCAAGGCGCATGCCTATTATCGCATGAGCGGCCTGTGGATTGACCTGGTGCTCGTCTGCGAGCAGCCGGCGGGGTACGACCATCCGCTTCACGACGCCCTTAACGAGCTGGCGCAGGGCAGCCACAGCCATGAGCTGATCGGCAAGGAGGGCGGCGTCCACCTGCTCGACCGGGAAAGCCTTTCCGCCGAGCTGTTCAGCCTTCTGCTGGCCTCCGCGCGCGTTGTGCTCAGAACCGGCCGCGGCTCCCTGACCGATCAGCTCAAAGCCCTGACCCTGTCCGTCAAGGGAAAGCCGCTCTTTTTCTGCAAGCCCTCCGCGGCGTGGAAAATCGCCCTGCCCGCCATTGACGACCTGCTGTTTGACAACGGCTACGGCGGCTTTTCGAGGGCCGACGGCAATTACGTCATTACCCTTCCGCCCGGAAGGCAGACGCCCGCGCCCTGGTGTAACCCGCTTTGCCAGGACGCCTTCGGCGTTTTGGCCGGCGAGAGCGGGCCCGTCTTCGCCTACGCGGGCAACAGCCATTCCGGCCGGCTGACCCGCTGGCCCAACGACAGCGTCGCCCCGCGCGGCGGCGAATGCTTTTTCCTCCGGGACGCCGCCAACAAGCTGCTTTGGTCGATCACGCGCTATCCGCTCGGGCACGGCCTGCCCGCGCGCGTCACCCACGCGCCCGGCGAAACCGCCTATGAAACCTCCGGCTACGGCGTTTATTGCCGCTTGCAATGCTTTACCGACGAGGACGCGCCGCTAAGCGTCCGCGTGCTCCACCTCAAAAACGAGGATAAAATGGACCGCGTGCTCACGTTTTACCATACCTGCACCTTCGCGGTCGGCAACCATCCTACCGGCTGGCAGCTCACCTCCACCCACCGCATGAACGGCGTGATCTATGTGGAAAATCCGGAGATGGACGGCGTGGCCTGCCTCTGCGGCGTCGATCCGGAGGCGACCCTCACCACCGCCATGAGCGTCGGCGCGTTCGACGGCCTGTGGAGCATCGCGCCCTTCGCGCTGACCGCGTCGGAAAATTTGCCCAGCGACGCGGGAAACGTCGCCGTGCTATGCTTTACCGTACAGCTCAAGCCGGGAGAAGCCAAAACGATCACCACGGCGCTCGGTTACGGCGCTTCGCGCGAGGCGCTGGACCGCTCGCTGCAAAGCCTCCGGTCGGACGGCGCAAGCCTGCGGCTGCACCGCGTAAAGCAACTGTGGGAGCACCGGCTCAGCGGGCTGAGGTACGACCTTCCGGATACCGCGCTTTCCTTGATGCTCAACCGCTGGCTGCCCTACCAGGTGCGCGCGGCCCGGCTGATGATGCGCGCGGGCTTCTACCAGGCGGGAGGCGCGTATGGCTTCCGCGACCAGCTCCAGGACATGCTTTCGCAGGTGCATACCGCGCCGGAGCTTGTGCGCGCCCATCTGCTGCTGTGCGCCGCACACCAGTTTGAGGAAGGCGACGTGCAGCACTGGTGGCACCCCCCGCGTTACGGCGTGCGCACCCGCGTCAGCGACGACCTGCTGTTCCTGCCCTTCGTCACAGCCGTCTATGTGCAGGTCACGGGGGATACGAGCGTTCTGAGCGAACAGGCGCCTTACCTCCATGACGCGCCGCTGGCCGAGGGCGAGCGCGAGCGGCTGAGCACGCCGGAGCTTTCCCCCGTTTCGGAGCCCTTGTGGCAGCACTGCGTGCGGGCCGTCGACCGCGTGTCCTACGGCGCGCACGGCCTGCCCCTGATGGGCGGAGGGGATTGGAACGACGGCATGAACCGCGTCGGCGGCGAAAATGGCGAAAGCGTATGGCTGGGCATGTTCCTGTGCGAAGTGCTCCGCCGCTTCGGGCCGCTGTGCGAGCCGGTTACGGCGCGTAGGTTCAGCGAAAAACGGATTCTCCTGCTGCAGATGCTGGACCGGTACGCCTGGGACGGCTCCTGGTATCTGCGCGCCTGGTATGACAGCGGCGAAAAGCTTGGCTCCGCCGGCTCTCCCGAATGCCGGATCGACGTGCTCCCGCAGAGCTGGGCCGTATTATCCGGCCTGTCGCGCGAGCGCGCCTCCGTTGCGATGGACCACGCGTGGCGCTTGCTCTACGAGCGGGATATCGGCATTCTCAAGCTCTTTACGCCGCCCTTTGACGGCCGGGAGCAGCCCGGCTACATCGCCGGCTACCTGCCCGGCGTGCGTGAAAACGGCGGTCAATACACGCATGCCGTGCCCTGGGCGATCGCCGCGCTGCACCAGCTTGGCCAGGACGACCGCGCCTGGGAGCTGGTGTCGGCCATGCTGCCGGTCAACCATGCCGCCACCCGGCAGCTCGCGGTGCGCTATCGCGTGGAGCCCTATGTGCTCGCCGGGGATATCTACGCCAACCCGCAGCAGCGCGGCCGCGGCGGCTGGACCTGGTATACGGGCAGCGCGAGCTGGTTCCTTTACGTCATGCTGGAGCAGCTCTTCGGCTTTCAAAAGATTGGGAATACGCTTCGCTTCCGTCCGGTCGCGCCCGCCGGCTGGGAAGGCTTCCGGATTTCCTACCGTTTCGGCTCCGCCACCTACCATCTCCACGCCAGCCGCGACTGCCCGTTCCCCGTGGCGGACGGCGAGCAGCTCCGCGAGGGCAAGCTGGTTCTGGTGGACGACGGGCGCATTCACGAGGCGACGTTCCCCCTGCGCGGATGATCCCGTCGCGCCGGGGACGCGGACGCCGGCCCCGGGCGGCGGACGTGGGAGGCCGCGCCCCTCGACGCCCCTTCGCGCCGCGCCACGGCGGTTTCGCCTAGGCGCGGGCCGGAACGCGGCCGAAGGGCCGCCGTTTCCCGCCTGTTCCCAAAAGGGCTTGCCGGCAGGCCGCTTCACCGCGCTGCCGAAGCGCCCCGCCTCCGGCGGCGAGCCCTTCCGGGCCCCTCAAAAAACAAACGCCAACGCCGCTCCAGGCGGGCCGCGCAAAGACCCGCTTGGGACGGCGTTGTTCATGCGTCTCTTTCGCCAGAATCGGCGGGTAAACGATTATATTTTCTTCCGCGCCCCGTTACGGCGCTATTGCCGTTTCCAATGGGGAAGCTTCCGGCGGCTTGCAGAGCGTAAGGCTGAAGGAAAGCGTCAGCGCCTCCTCCACCGGCGTCGCCGGAATCGCCTCCCGACCGGTCAGGGTATAGCGCAGCCTTGCGATCAGGCGTCTTTCCCCAGCGGCAAGCACAAACCCTTCCTCAACCTCCGTCTCGCAGGCGACGCGAAACCCGCCGAGCGTATCCTCCCGTTCCCATTCGTCGGGGGTGAGCACCAGGGGCGCGGTTTCCCGGCCGGAGCCGTTTACCAGATAGACCTCCATGACCTCTTGCTCGAGCGGCAGCGGCGACGACGCGCCCCGCGCGCCGTCATAGGCGTAGCGAAGCTTTGGCGCGTCTGAAAATTGAATTTCCAGCCCCTCCGACCACAGGCCGTCGGCTTCCGCCTCCCCCGCAAGCTGATCCAGAGACGACGGCGGCGCTGCCGTTTCTCCCCCCGCTCCATCCGTTTCGTCCGGAACCGGGCCCGTAGCTTCCGGCGTCTCCGGTTCCGCCTCCTCCGTAAGCTGATCCAGCGAGGACGGCGCGGGCGTTTCCTCCGGCTGGACAGACGGCAAAGCCTCGGCGCTGCCGGCCTCCGCGTTCCCGGCCTCCGGCTCCGTTACCGCCGTCGGGCTCTCCCCCGCGTCCCCCGGCATGGCCGTTCCTGGGCTCGTCGCGGGCGTTGCCAGCGGCTGGGCCGTGGGCGAAGCCTCTGCGCTGCCGGCCTCCGCATTCCCAGCCTCCGCGTTCCCGGCCTCCGGCTCCGTTACCGCCGTCGGGCTCGGGCTCTCCCCCGCGCCCTCCGGCATGGCCGTTTCTGGGCGCGTCGCGGGCGTTGCCAGCGGCTGGGCCGTAGGCGAAGCCTCCGCGCTGCCGGCCCCCGCATTCCCGGCCTCCGGCTCCGTTAC
>DBGEOK010000035.1:0-2592 GCA_048370855.1 Candidatus Limiplasma sp.
TATATATGTCTACAATAGAGTCACGCACAAGGCGCCGGCGCGCGCTTTCAATTTAATCAAGAAGCGGGGGATTCTCATGGCAAAACGCTATCTGCTTGGTACCGATATCGGTTCCTCCAGCACCAAAACCGTCTTGACGGACTTTCACGGCAACATTCTGGCCTCGGCAACCGAGGGCTATGAAATCCTTTGCCCCAACAACGCCTGGGCGGAGCAATGGCCCGACGTATGGGAGAGCGCCGCCCGGCACACCATCCGGCAGGTGATGAAGCAAAGCGCGGCCGCGCCCGACGAGGTTGTGGCGCTGTGCGTGAGCGGGCTTTACGGCGGCAGCGGCATCCCGCTGGACGAATCCATGCAGGTCATCCGCCCCTGTATCATCTGGATGGACCGCCGGGCCGAGGCGCTCTGCGAGCGCCTGAAGGCCGAGCTTGATCAGGAGGAGCTGTTTAACATTACCGAAAACGGCGTGGACTCCTATTTCGGCTATACCAAGATGCTTTGGATGAAGGAAAACGAGCCGGAAAATTGGGCCCGGGTCCGGCTTTTCATGACGCCTAACCAATATGTCGCCTACCGGCTCACGGGCGAAATCGCCATTGACCGCACGTCGGCGGGAAATTTGGGCGGCGTATTCGATTTTGAAAAGAACGACTGGTCGGATACCATGCTCGAGCGCCTTGGCATTCCCCGTTCCGTCCTGCCGCAGCGCATCCTTGACCCGTCGGAGATCGTCGGCGCGCTGACCGCCGAGGCCGCCGCCTCCCTGAGGCTGGCGGAGGGGACGCCCGTGTGCGCCGGCTGCATCGATTGCCTGGCCTCCACGCTGTCCTCCGGGGTTTACGACGGCAACCAGACCGTGGCGGTGCTCGCCACCAGCCTGAACTGGGGGCTGCTTCATACGGAAAAGCCAGGGGACCCACAGTACATTTCCATGCCTTATTTGACGAAGGACCACCGTTTGCGCTATACTTATGGCGGAATCTCGACCGCCGGGGCCCTGACGAAATGGTTTGCGCACAACCTCGCGCTTGGCACCAGCGCCGAGGGCCGGGAAGAAAAGGAACAAAAGCTGCTCTTCCGGGAACTGGAAAAGGCCGCCAAAGCCATCCCCGCCGGCAGCGAGGGCCTGTTGATGTTGCCCTATTTCATGGGCGAGCGCACCCCGATTTGGGATTCCAAGGCGCGCGGCGCCTTGCTGGGCCTGACGGTGAAGCATACGACCGCCCATCTTTACCGCGCGCTGATGGAATCGGTGGGGTACGCGCTCAGGCACGTGATGGAGAGCAGCGGCTTTCAATCGGCCCGGGACGCCGCCTGCCGCATCGTGGGCGGCGGCACCGCCTCCGGGCTGTGGGTGCAGATCCTGGCCGATATTACGGGCGTCAAGCTGGAGTGCATGACCGACGGCGTGGAAGCGCCGGTGGGCGACGCCTTTTTAGCGGGTGTTGCCGGCGGCGTATTTCATGGGTTTGAGGAGATTGACCGATGGGCAAAATCCTACCGCGTCTTTTGCCCGAACTGGCAAAACCATGAGCTGTACGGCCGGTATTATGAGATTTACAAGCATCTCTACCCCGCCGTCAAAGAGGATATGCACAAGCTGGCGGAGCTGGGGTTTTCCTTTGAATAGCCGCCTCTGCGGCGCGCCGTACCACAAGCGAGGGGAAGTGTTGGGGTTGAACAAGCTGCTCGTCCGTCTGCAATTCATGCTGCCCACTTTGCCCCGGGCGGAAAAAACGGTGGCGGAGTATATGTTCTCGCATGTGTCGCAGATGTCCGACATGACGCTGTGCATGCTGGCGGATGAAACCGCCGTCAGCGAGGCGACCATCCTCCGGCTTTGCAAGCGGCTGGGCTATTCCTCCTATATTCAGCTCCGGCAGGCCTTCGCCTTCGCCGCTAACGAGGATCAGCCCGATTCCCCGGAGCTCATCAGCGTGACCGACGAGATGCCCGCCGTCTGCACCAAGCTGATTCAGGGCGTCAGCCGCTCGCTGGAAAACATGAAGGCCTTTATCAACAGCGATTATGACCGCGTGCTCGACGCGATTTTGGCCGCTTCGGGCGTCTACTTTTTCGCCTCGGGCGACGCGGTCACCTCCTGCCAGTTCGCGTGCACCAAGTTCAAGCGCGTGGGCGTGCCGGCCTTCGTCTGCTCCGATGTGTTTTATCAGTACGAAACGGCCATGCGCCTGACGGAGAGGGACGTCGCCATCGCCATCAGCAACAGCGGCCGTTCCGCCAACGTCGTCAACGCCATGAAGCTGGCCAAGGAGCAAAGCGCCTTCACCTGCTGCATCACGCAGGGCGGGCGTTCGCCCATCACCAGGTACTGCGATATTTGCCTGTATTCCTCCTCCATCGATACGACCATCGGCCGCGACAGCGTCACCAAGCGCATCGTGGAGCTGGTGATCCTGGAGGCGCTTTACCTGGGCATCATCAACGCGGGGACGAACGATTACAAGCAAATGCTGCAAAATACCATGCTATCCTCTGAAATGAACAAGCTGTGACCGAGGTTCGGGAAGAAACGCGGGCGCGGCTTCCGGGCGGCGCATTCGGGCATTTCTTTTTCATTTCTGTTGA
>DBGEOK010000036.1:0-3572 GCA_048370855.1 Candidatus Limiplasma sp.
TTCCCACAGTTCTCGTCGGAAAAGATCGCCGAAAGGCGAGCTTTTCCGACGCCCCGGCCTAAGGGCTTCGCCCTTAGGAATCCCTTTTTGGGCCGCGTTCACGGCCCAAGGCATGGGTTAACCATGAGCCCAGCCGTTGACAAACCCATTTTGGGGGTGGCTTGGAGGGGGCGAGGCCACTCCAAATGAAATCGGTTCGCCTGGCTTTGCCAGCGGAGGGCAGCGCGCCCGTGCCGGCACGGTCGCGCTTCGCCGTTGGTAAAATATCAATCGCCGATTTGAAACCGACGGCTGCCGCGGTTACTTGCCTTCCTCGGCGTACATGTCGGTCATGATCTGGGCCCAGGTATCCAGCAGCTCCTGCGCGGTGATCTCCCCCGCCATGGCCTGCTGCACCAGAGGATCGATCTCGTTGGCGAGCGCGCCGCTGTAAGAGGGCATGTAGGTGGGGCTGTCGTAAAACAGGGTGGCCGGATCGGTGATGACGACGGCGGCGGTCTGCATCCAGGGCTTCTCCGGGCTTTGGATATAGCTGTCCTCGCTGGTCAGCAGCTCGTTGACGCAGGGCACCAGGCCGATGTTCTCCGTGTAGATGGCCGCGCCTTCCTCGGCGCACAGGTAATACAGAAACTCCCATGCGGCTTCCTGGTTTTTGGCGGTCGCGTTGATGGCGAAGCCGTCCCAGCTCAGGCTTTGCATGACGCGGGAGCCGTTTTCGGACATCGGGAACGGAACCGCCTCAAACTTGGTCAGGTCGCCGTTGAAGGCGTCGTAGTGCGCGTCGGCGGAGCCGGTGTTGTGCTGGATGACGGCGGCCACGCCGGTCTGGAACGCGCCCGCGAGCTGGCTCCAGCCATAGTTGATGTCGCCCTCGCCGCTGCATACGTTATACAGGGAAAGGTAGCGCTGCACAAACTCGACGTTCTTGGGGTCGTTGACGGTGCAAACCCCGTCCTCGGTGAAGTATTGGGTAATGCCGGAGTAGGCGTACATCAGCATTTCCAGGTTGGTCGCCGCGCCCTTGCCGCCGCGCAGGGCGATGCCGTAGCGCCCGGCGTCCCGGTCGGTGAGGGCTTCCACGGCGGTGAAGAACTCGTCCCACGTGGCGGGAATGGCCAGCCCCTTTTCGCTGAACCAGTCGCTGCGGGCCCACAGGCAGAAGAAATTGCAGCCGGAGGGCAGGTAGTACAGCCGGTTGTCCGCGCGGTCATACGCGGAGGCGGAGGCGATGGCGCTTTCAAGAATCGCGTCGTTGCCCTTCTCGGCGTACAGGTCGGTCAGGTCGGTGACGTAGCCGTTTTCGATGTAGGTGGCGATGTTCTTGGAGGTGATGTTGAGGATATCCGGCGCGGTGCCGGCCTCGAAGGCCAGCATCAGCTTGTCGGTGGAATCCTCGGGCAGGCCGGTGAAGTCGATCTTGATATTGGGGTGGGACGCCTCAAACTTGGAGATGATCTGCTCGACCATCGCCATGCGCGCGTCGGTCATGTCGTCCAGCCAGAAGGTGACGGTCGCTTGTTCCTCAGCCTGGGCGGCGGAAGCCATGCCCAGCGCGAGAGCGAGAACCAGCAGGAGAGAGAGAAATTTTTTCATGGTGGGTGCTCCTTTCAAATTTTTGAAATCCCGTTCGTTCGGGAAATCATTTCGGGGGGAAGCGGACTTTAGCCCTTGAGGGCCCCGGCGCTCATGCCGGAGACCAGGTAGCGCTGCACGTAGCCGAACAGGCACAGCGGCGGCAGCAGCGCGATGACCGCGCCGGCGGCCAGGCCGGAATAGTTGATGGTGGTTTGCGTAATCATGTAGCGCAGGCCCACGGAGATGGGGAACTTGCTGCCGGTGCTCAGGAAGGTATAGGGCAGGAGGTATTCGTTCCAGCAATTGATGAACGCGAAGGAGATGACCGTGACGATGCCGGGCACGATCACCGGCATGATGACGTGGACGAGCGTCTGCATCCGCGTACAGCCGTCGATCATGGCCGCCTCGTCGATCTCCTTGGGCACGCCGCCGATGAAGCCCTTCATCAGCAAGGTTTGGAAGGGGATGGCGGAGGCGATTTCCACCAAAATCACCGACAGAAACTTGTCCACCAGCCCCATATCCCGCATGAGCAGGTACAGCGGCGAAATGATGATGATGCGCGGCAGCATCTGCGTCATGAGCATGATAACCATGAACGCCTGCTTGCCCCTAAACTGAAAGCGGCTCAGGGCATAGCCGTTGAACAGGACCAGCACCGACACCACCGCGACCGCGCACAGGCTGATGACGACGCTGTTGGTAAAGTACTGCGAGATGCGGCCGCTGGACCACGCGCCGGTGTAGTTGCTGACGGTGAACGGGTTGGGCAGCACGGTAAACTGTTCGCTGACGACGTCGCTGGAAAACTTGAACGAAAGCGACAGCGTCCACAAAAGCGGAATGGTAACGAACGCCAGAAGGATGAACAGCGGCAGCCAGCGCAGGAACACGCGTTCCAGCACGCGCTTTGTCCGAATCGACATCATGCCTCCTCCTTTCCAAAGGCGTTGGCGCGAAGGTAGATGACGGTGAACACGCTCAGCATCAAAAACGACAGCATTGCCAGGGCGCTGCCATAGCCGTAGTTGCCCTCCACCACCGATTTGTTGTAGATATACAGCGCCAGCGTGGTGGTTCGCCCCAGCGGCCCGCCGTTGGTCATGGTCATAATCAGATCCACCGACTGGAAGGCCCAGATGCAGCGCATCAGCGCGGCGTACACCACCGATTCGCGGATAAACGGCAGCGTGATGCGAAACAGCGTGACCGCGCGCCCCGCCCCGTCCACCTTCGCCGCCTCGTAAACGTCGTCCGGGACGCCCTGGAGCGCCGCCAGGCAGGTAATGGCCAGGAAGGGGATGCCCCGCCACAGCTCCGCGATGACGACCGCGCCGAAGGCCAGGTTTTTATCCCCCAGGTAGGAATGCGCGGCGAGGCCGGCGGAGCTTAACAGGTTGTTGAGCAGGCCGAAGTTGTCGTCATAGATCAGCATCCACAGGATGCCGGTCAGCACGCCGGATATCGCCCATGGCGCAAAGCAGATGGTGCGCGCAAACCCCTGTCCGCGGAACTTTTGATTGAGCAGGAGCGCCGCCGTCAGGCCGATGACCACCTGAAGGCCGACCTCGATGACGACCCACTTGAGGGAAATGACAAGCGACTGCAAGAACTTGGCGTCCTTGGTAAAAATCGTTACATAATTCGCCAGCCCAATCCAGCCGTACTGCTTGGGCTTGGTGCGCTCAAAATTCAGGAAGCTGTTGAACAGCGCCCTGCCCATGGGGTACAGAAGGAAAACAACGAGGAACAAAAAGGATGGCAGGATCAGCGCATAGGGAAACCATCGTTCCCCCTTGAGCCGCCGCATGCCCAGCGACCGTTCCCTGCTTGCCACAAGCCTCACTCCCAACCAAAAAACATGATCTGCAATAGTTTCTTTGGGGCCAACGAGCGTGGAAGGCGTTTCTCTCATCCGTCATTATTGTATGACATCGTACAATGATAATACGCAGACGCTTCCCGTTTGTCAAGACCTTTTTTGAAAAAATATT
>DBGEOK010000037.1:0-13201 GCA_048370855.1 Candidatus Limiplasma sp.
CCCCATCTTGGGGCCGCGGGCGCGGCCCAAGGCGGCAAGGACCTTCCTGCCGGGACGCAAAAAAAGCTCCGTTCGCGGCCGCGCGGAGCTGATTTGGCGGGCCCAGGGGCGGCCGGCCCTCGGCGCGGCGGCCCGGAAAGCGGGGCAATCAGCCTTGCGCTGGTTGGCGCGCCCTCCATCGCGCAATTCATGGATACGGCTTTCCATGAGCCTATTGACCGCCTGAGCGGGAAGAAAAACGACGTTTGACGGACGATTTGGCAGCCTGATAGCCAAAGCGGATTCCCGCGCCCGCAACGGCCCCCGTGCTACTCAAAATTCTCAAAGCGCCGGCACCAGACGTATTTGGAAATGGCGCTGTTTTGCGCGCCATGGACGCAGGTGCACAGCAGATCGCGGAGATAGGGCGGAAGCACGCGGTTAAACTTGACCTCCAAAATCATCTCGTCATGGTCGAAGGGGGAAACCGTGGGCACGTAGGGGTTGAACAGGTCGATGGAGCCGAGGCCGGAATGGAGCTGCTTGTCAAAGGTGATGCGGACCTCCTCCGCCTGGTGAAGGTAGGCTTCGCGCACGTAGTCCACGATCACCACGGGGCGCAGGAGGTTCAGCTTCATCTCGCGGTACACGTCCCGCAGGAGGCCGCTTCGGGTGCGCTCCAGTCCGGTCGGGTCCCCGGCGATGAGCTGCTCGGCCAGCAGCTTGGGGATGGCGATGGAGCGCTTGGAAATGAGCTGCCCCACCTTGGTCTTGCACTCCATGCGGATGAACCTGTCGGAGAAGTTGTAAATGCGGATGCGGTATTTGTCGCGGCTTTTCACGCCGTCCAGCTTGTCGATGAGGGCGTCGTTGAAAAAGGTGTCGAAGTACAGGGAACGGATGTGGTACTCGTTATTTTCATCCCCGTTGGGATCGCGCTGGAGCACGCGATCGAGCGACCGGGAGAGCACTTCGTACTCCAGGCGGCTGATGAAAAACTTGAGCTCATGCCGAAGGGGCACGGTAATCGCCATGGGCGGGCCTCCTTTATGGATTGAGGGAGAGAGCGGCGGGCGGCGGAAGGCCGGCCCCCCAGGCTCTGCGCGGCGCAAACGCCGGGGACGGCGCGCCCGGAGGCGGCGGGCGCAACGGGAAACGCATCAGCGTTCCTTTGGGGCGGGGTCAGGCGCCGACCTCGCTTTGGCAGGCGACCAGCGTGGCGTCATGCACGCCTTCAATATCCAGCATGCGGGTGACGACCTCGTGGCGCTCGTTGAGGCGCACCTCGTAGGTCATCTCAGCCCCGGCGCGGGTGAGGGTCTTGGAGCGGAGCTTGGCGCTTTTGACGGTGCGGCGCAGCTCCGAGGAAATGGCGTCCTCGCAGTATTCGTCGTAATGCACCACCAGCAGGTAGGCGTTGGGCGTTGTGAGCTTGGCAAAGGTCAGCGCGAACATCAGCACGGAGATGCACAGCACCACGATAACCGCGATGAGGTGCAGGCCCGCGCCCAGCAAAATGCCCATGGTCAGCGACCAGAACATGTACGCGGTATCCAGCGGGTCCTTCACGGCGGTGCGGAAGCGCACGATGGACAGCGCGCCGACCATGCCCATCGACAGCGCGATATCGTTTTTAATGCACATGACCACGGGCGTGGTAATGAGCGTGAGCATGATGAGCGTCAGCGTGAAGGACGGGCTGTACAGCACGCCCCGGTAGGTTTTGCGGTACACCAGCGCGATGATGATGCCGATGACGAAGCCGAGCCCCAGCGCGATAAACAGGTCGCTGGGCACGATGGACTTGAACTGCGCGGCCAGGCCCGACGCCTCCACGATGGAACTCGCGCTGGCGGCGGCAAAAAGGGCGTTGGAGATCATAGGATGGACGCCTCCTTCGTGTGATTGGGAATATGGTACGGCATACGCCGGGATTTGTCAATTGGCCGGCGCGACGGCGGGGGGGCGCCGCCCGCGGGCTTTCGGAGGCGCTTAGGGCGGCGGAGGCCGAAACGGACGGGCCGCGTTTCAATCAGCCCCGGTTGGCGGCGGCAATCCTCTTTGCGCAAAAAATCCGCAGCCGAACGCCCCGGGCCGCCGGCAAAGCGCGGGCCTTCCATGCTCCCGGCGGGCGGAGGGCCGGGCGTTTCCGACGCTCCGGTTAGCCCCACTTTTTGCCCTCGGTCACGGTGGCGTCGCCGGGCAGCTCGGGCTTGACGCCGAAGTAAATCAGCATTTGGTCGTCGGTCAGCTCAAACTTTTCCTGCACCATCTCGTAAAAATACGTCGGGCGCTTCTTGAGCACGTTGCGCGTGCGGTCCAGCCGGCTGTGCCAGTAGCGCAGCGCGCCCTCCGGCGTGGTGGGGTTGTCAAACGTGATGGCCTTATCCGTTTCCTCCGCCCACCGGGTAAAGTGGAGGATCATCTCCGGCTCCAGCATGTCCGCCATAAAGTTAAGCTCGGCGGTCATGAACTCCGTGGTGTAGACCTGGAATATCTCCCCCAGCCGGATGAGGAACTTTTGCCGCATTTCGTCGTTCTCCAGCAGCTTGCGGATGAGGGTGTTGTCGATCTTCTGCTCGCCCGCGCCCTCGGGCTTTAAGTAGCTGGCGGGGCTGTTATAGCCGCTGTTAAACAGGCCGTAGTCCGCGTCGTAGAAGATCCACTTCCACTTTGCGCCGTCCTGCTTGAGCTTGTAAAAGCGGATGTTGCCGGGGTCCGAGTTGCCAAAGAACATCTCCAGCGCCATGTAGTCAAAGTAATTATCCACGTCGATGCGGTCCAGGATGTACTGAAGGTCCTCCTCGCTCTTGCCGGGGGAGAGGGTTTTGACCTTTTTGATGAAGGCCTGGTACTCCTTGTTGGAGCCGTAATGCACCTTGCCGCTGGCCTCGAGAATATCCATGTTGGCGGCTTCCTCCAGCGGCAGACCCTCGTGCTGCGCCACAAAGAAGCGGTCCACCCGCTCGCGCATGTTATAATGCCCCCAGTAGATGCCGTTCAAGTACACGACGACGGGCTTCCAGGCCTGGTGAAGCACCTCCACGGGGGTGTCGGTATGCTCGTTGAAGCGGTCGATCAGGCGGCTTTGGAGGCCGTCGATCAGGCGGGTCCAGGCGCTGTCGTTGCCGCCCATGCGCAGCACGAAGCTCTTGTACTGGGTAAAGTCCCGGTCCTCAAAGAGCTTGGCCTCAAAGTATTTGGCCCCGTACTTGGCCTTGGCCCGCACCTTGAAGGATTTTTGGGGCATATCCAGGCTGTACTGCCCCTGAAGGCCGAACTCCACGCCCTGGCTCAGCACCTGGACGCCCTCCTTGTCGTACAGCTCCACATGGCCGGGACGGGCGATTTTGCCGAACTCGCGGTAGATGGTGTTCTTGAAGGGGATTTTATCCTTGACGACGTTATCCCCCACGGTGAGCATGCCGTTTTCGGGGTTCCACAGCTCGTCGGGGTCGGTGACGAGGCTGACGATGGGGAAGGCGTGGTAAAGGTTGAGCAAATAGGTCTGCGTGACGACCTCGCTGGGCTGGAGCCTGCCGTCGGGATCGAACGCGCGGGCGCGCAGAACGGTGACGCGCGAAATGTCGAACACGTCGCCGGGGTTGTAGCGCTCGCCGTTTTCCAGCGTGGGGATGGAGCCGTCCAGCGTATAGCAGACCACCGTTTCCGCGGGGATTTCAATGCCTACCTGGACGGAGCCTTTATATTCGCCGCCGGGCACGGTGAAGGACGGGTTGAGGGCATAGCCGTAATACCCCGTGCCGTTTGCCGCCCCCGGCGTGGGAACGTCGTAGTAATAGAAGCCGCCGTAACCGATGGTGCGGCCGTAGCTGTGATCGGTGGGGATGAGCTTGAGGGGGAGGCGGTCCAGCACGCGGCCCGTCGGGTCGCAAAAGGAGATGGTTTCGCCCCCCGCGCGCGCGAGGCTGAAATTGGCGTGAAGGTCGGTAACGGTGGAGAGGGACGGGTTTCCGTCCAGATAAATGATCTTGTATTCGCCCGGCTGGATGGCAGTCCCCTGGGGGAACTGCCACCGGCGCGGGCGCTTGAGGCTGTCGCTGAGGCCGTAGAAGGACAGGTCGACCGCCTCGCTGGAGGCGTTATAGAGCTCGACGAAATCGGAGGTAATCCCCGCCGGGCCAAGGGCGGTGACATCGTTGGAGGCCATGACCTCGCTGATGTACACGCCGGTGGGGTTATAGGCGCGGATGAGCTCGTCCGCGCGCGCCTGACCGTCGGCGTTGTTGGGCTGGCCGGGGGTGGACAGATCAAACTGCCGCCACTCGCCCGACTCGGTACGGCCGACGGAATAATCCTCCGGCACGTTTTCAACGCTGACGCGGTCCACCAGGCGGCCGTAGGCGTCGCTGAGCACGACGGTTTCCCGCTCGGCGCTGATGGAGAAGTTGGTATGCGGCACGCCGTTTTGCTGAAGCTTGTCCTTGCCGGAGCAAAACACCAGGTAATAGCCGTTTGCCGGAATGGTCGCGCCGTCGGGAAAGCGCCATTTCATCGGCTTGTTCTCCTTATCGCTGAGGAAATAGCCGCCCAGGGAAATCGGCTGGTCGGTATTGTTCTTCAGCTCCACCCAATCCACGATTTCGTTGTCCTCGTCCGGGATGCCGACCTTTGGGTCGGGGCAAATTTCGTTGATGACCAGCGCGCCGGTCTCGGTGGAATTGGCCGCGCGGTACGCCACAAAGCCCTCCTCGGTGTTTGCGTACCCGGGGCTGTAATAGGTGGTGGTTTCGTAGTGGCGCACGCCGTCCTCGTCCACGGCGGTGAGGGCGTAGCTGGTGTCGGCGGTGAGGGTGGGGGTGGCCAGCTCGTCGATGAGGTACATATTGGGGTCGTAGAGGTAGAGATGGTCGCCCGCCGAGGAAATTTTAAACTTTCCGTGAAACGGCCTGGACGGGTCCAACTGGTAGCTGTCCGAGGCGAAGACCACGACGCGGCCGCCGGCCTCCAGCGTGTAGCTGGGAAAGGGGAAGGTGATGCGGTCGGTGCGGTTGGTCAGCATCACGCCCTCCAGGTCCAGATCCGCGCCCGTGCCGTTGTACAATTCCAGCCAGTCGCTGAAGGCGCCGTTTTCGTCGGGCACGGCGGAGTTGTTGGCGGCCATGACCTCGCTGATGACCAGGCCGTCATACTTGCTGGAGCCCACATGCCGTCCGGCCTCCTTGGGAAAGATCAGGTACATCGCCATAAGCAGGGCCGCGAACAGCAGCAGGTATGGCAGCGTCGACAGCGAGCGGCTTTTATGCCTGCGCGGCGCGTAATCCTTTTTGGGCCGCGTGGGCCGCTGCTGTTGCGGCGCGTTATTTTGCATCCGGGTACCTCCTTTCGTGGGGCTGGGCGCGCGCGCCTCCTTGACGGAGGGCGCGCCGCGCACGGCATTATTATACCATAGGGAGGGGAGGATGAAAACTGTTAAAATGTATCGGATTGGGCGCGAGGGGCCGGGGGCGGGGGATTTGTTACACCCCGGCGGCGGAAAAAAGGACGGGGCGCTTTTTGCACACCCCGCGGCCCGCGTCATACTGTATCAGTGAACGGCAGGCAAGGGAAGCCACGTCGGCGGCGTTACAGCCCGAGGCCGGGCGGGAACCCGTCGGGCGGCGGGAACGTTCTGCGGCAGAAAGGAAGCCCCTTGCGGCCGACCAAAAAAGGAGGCGTGCCAATGTCTTTTTACAGCTACAAAAACGCCAATCCCTGTTCATGCCCGGGCGTGATTTCCGGCAGCGCGCTGGACGGCCTGCAAGAGAAGGTCTGCGTACAGGTGAAGCGCGTGTACGACAGTTGCCTGCAACAGGAGCAGTTGGACGACAAAAAGGTAACCATTACCAGCTACGCCATGGTCGCAAACAACAACTGCGGGTGCTCGTGCAACTGCAACTGCGGCTGCGGGTCCTCCGCGGACACGACCGAAACCGTGCCCCCGACCTCCGCGCCCGTCCCGCCTATCACGTTTGAGAGCTGCCGCTCCACCACCACGGAGGGCACCATCCGCAACCTGACGGTTGAGCGCCTGTGCGACCGGCCTTGCTTCGCCCGCGTGCGGTGCAAGATCGACGTGCCCATCGACATCCTGTTTGTGGACAGCCGCTGCGTGGAATACATCGGCAAGGGCGTGATTACGGTCGACAAGGATGTGCTGCTGTCCATCCCCGACGAATCCATCGTGCCTTACAGCCTGGAGAGCATGGTCAGCGCCATCTGCGTGGCGGGTACCTACTGCGGCAACAATGTCTTCAACCTGACCGTCTGCGTCACGGTCATCCTGAAGGTGCTGGCCCAGGTGGAAATCCTGATTCCCTCCTACGGCTTCTGCCCCATCCCGCCCTGCGAGGAGTTTGCGGAAAACGTGTGCGACGAGTTCTTCTCGCTGCCGCTGTTCCCGCCCGCCTCGCTGTGCAACAACGACGAGGTGAGCATCCAGAACGCGGCGTGCAACACGGGAAACTGCAACTGCGGGTGCAACTGCGGCTGCAACAGGTAACAGGGCGAAAACCCAGGCACAAGGAAGGGCCGGCCGCGCGGGATGCGCGGCCGGCCTCAGCTTGTCGACAAACCTATTTGGGGGTGGTTGGAGGGGTCGCGGCCCCGTCGAATGGAATCGGTCCGCCATAATATGATCAAAATCGAAGATGTAAAGTTTTAATCCGGCGACCGACGAGTGACGATGAATACACAAATCAATTAAGGAAAAGGGATTGAAAAAACCACGGGTTGGAGAAGGAAGAAAGGGAGAGCGAAAAGCCAACGCAATGGATGCGCTTACAGCGGATTATACGGGCGGCTTGCACTTTTTGCACGGGGTATAGCCGAGGCTCTGCGCTACGTCCAAACTGACCTGAGACGGATTTTTCATGCCGCTGCAGGTGCTTTTGCTGTGATACTTTGAGCCGGATTTTGGAATCCATACAAGAGGTTCGCCGGGCGTGCTGACGGAAAGGACCGCGTCGTCTTGGGGGACAGCCAGACCGCGGGCTTCCAGCTCCTCGTCCAGGCACTCCTTGAGCTGAAGCAGCTCGGTGTCGGACAGCTTGGCAAGCGACGCCTGTATGGAGGAAGCGGCGGAGGCAAGCAGGGGTACTAAAAGGAGCAGGAGCAGCAGGAGTACGGGCGTGCGGGCTTTTCTCATTGGTTGGCGCCTCCACCGTGCTTTTTGCCATTCGGTTGGCTGTTGACGCTCAGTCCAAGGGATCTTTTTGGATGATGGCTTCAATGGCTCCATCGGATTGCATAGTCCGGATCTGCTGGTTCACTGCCTTTGGCAACGCTTCGTTTTCCTTGTCCACGTAAAACACGGGCGAAAGATCCCCGTATTCATCCGGCATGACTGCATACAACCCGCATTAAAACCCAAGAGGGATAGCAGACGAAGGCGCTTCATTTGGAAATCACTCGCTTTTATCCCTTTATCCTTGCGCTGCCTTCAGCGGCTTATTCATTCTCCGCCGCAAAGCGGGAAATCCACAAGCATATCAAAATATTCGCCAGGCGGACAACATCATCCGCCGACGGCCCCTGAACGCCAGCCTCCCATGCCGCGAGGGTTTTAAGCGAAACGTCGATTTGGGAGGCAACGTCAGATAGGGACGGCCCTCAATCCGCTTTGGTCGGGGCAACGTAGCTTCGCATAAGCATACTCCCAGCCCTTATTTGTGTCCTCATTCTACCATAGCCGATTGGTTTTGACAAGCATAGCAATCAAATTTGGAAATGTCTGCCGATTCGCTTGCGCGCGCCACCCAATCCGGGTCAGGATGCGGCGAGCAACCGAAATTCGCCATAGGCGAATGAATTGCGAAGCCCGCGACCTCTGGGCGCGGGCCGGGAAGGAGGCCGGGGCTTGGCCGAGGCAAGATTTTGGGAGCGGGAGGGCTGCCGCTGCATGGAGGTAACCGGGCATGCCGGCTACGACCAATCCGGGCGGGACATCGTGTGCGCGGCGTGCTCGATCGTCGTGCAGGCGCTGGCGGTCGCGCTGTGGGCAAGCCAACCCTGCGACAGCGGCGCGACGCGGGGCGCGGAGTTGAGCGTGCGCCCGGTGGGATTCGGAAGGAAGCGGGGGCCCTGCGGGCCTTGTCCCGAAGGGACAAAGCGACCCGGAGAATGGGAGTGAGGCGAGCATGCCGACCGGTAGGGAGGCAGGCGACGACCGAACGACCGGGGGGCGCGGGCCGCCGAAGGCGGCACGTGCGACCCCTGGGGGGGAAGAACCCGGCATAAGTGCGAGCTACGGCATGGATGCAGGGCGGTTCTGGCTGCAATGCAGAGCCGACGGTCGGGCTGCCGCAAGGCGGGACGCCATGTTTGATATGACCCAAACGGCGTTTCGGCTGCTGGAGGGGGCGTACCCGGAGCATGTGCGTTTGATTGACGATCTCTGCCAGGACATGGTAGAAAAAAAGCGCGGTGGGCCTTGCGCCTGCCGCCGGTGCAAAGGGTTCACCAAAACCAACGGGCTTTCATAGCCTGAAGGAAGGAGGTGAGCCGATGCTGGAAACGCTTTTTGTTGGTGTTATAGGGCTGGCGGCGTTCGTACAGATCGCACTGTTCGGGCTTGTAATATTCAGCACAAAAGAAAGCGGCCACGATGTGCGAGATCGTGACCGTTAACCCACGCAAAGGTTAGATCGTAACCCTTTGCACCATTAGTATAGCATGGCGTGAGGGAAAAGTCAACGCGGGCGCTGCGGCGCTCTTTTTTACGGGAAAAACCGGGGAGAAAAACAAAAACCGGCCTGCTATGCTGATAGCGGTAGAAACCTGACGCGCGGAAAAGACCGCGGAATGGCAAAACAGACGCGCGGGAGAGACCGCAGGAGGAATGACGATGGATGCGATGGAAACGAGGCTTGACCTGCACCTGTTTGACGGAGAGGGCGGCGGAGGCGCGGCCGCTGGAGCCGGCGCGGCAGAGGGCTGGGGACGCCCAAAACGACGCGGCAATACCGTCCGCCACAAGCGGCAGGCGGGGAAGGAACAATCCGCTTGCGGGTGTGGTATACGGAAAACAATTCTATGCTCGCGGAGACGGGCGAAGGCTCGGAAACGGGAAGCCCTGAGACCGAAACGTCCGTTGAAGCGGATACGGAAACGCAACGCCGCGCGGCCTTTGAAAAGCAGTTCAACGACGCGCGGGTACAGCGGCGCCTTGACCGGCGATTTCGGCAAACGCAGGCGCTGGAGGAGGAGCTGGGAGCGACCGCTCCTATCTTGGACACGCTCAGGCAGAAGTGTGGGGCGAAGGACATCCAGACGCTTGCCAAGGCCATCGAGGAGGACGACCGCTACTACGAGCAGGAAGCCGCCGGTGACCTCGGCAGGGCCTCGGCCCCATGCTTGGCCCGCGAACGCGGCCCCCAAAAGGGATTCACAAGGGCAAAGCCATTAGGCGGCGGGCTTGAGAGGCGCCGCCTCCCAACCTTCCTTCCCGCTTAGCCCTCATCCCGCCGCCTTTGGAGGAATGGGGCGAACCTGTCAAGCACCTCATGCTCCAACGGCCCTGGCAGAAGGGTTCCCCGACTTCGGGCGATGGCGAGCTGCCCGGCCTGAAACCGGGCGGCTGCCGGCGGAAGGCCGCCCAGGCGGGCGACGGCCGGGGGCGTGTCCGCCCGCAGCGCGTCCAGCACGCATAGCGGGGCCAGAAGCCCGCATGCGAAGGCGGCGGCTTCCCGCTCTTCCCCGTCGCGCGGGCAAGGACTGAGGTCGCCGGTGTTTAAGCGCGAACGAAACACCGAGACGCCTTCCACATCCTCCAGGGCATGCCCCAGGAGGATGCGCCCCAGCTCGAGCGCCACGGTGTAGCGCGCGCGCCCGCTATCCAGCAGGGCGCGGCTGTACAGCACGTACCATTGCGGCCCGACGCGCACGCTGAGCCCGGCAAGCCGGGAGGCTTCCTGCCATAAATCCTGCCGAAGCAAGAAGGATTTGGCCTGCCCGATGGAGGACAGCCGGATGCCCAGCCGCTTGCACAGGTCCGCGGCGCGAAGGGGCAGCGCCGCGGCTCCCAAATCGTTCAGGGCCTGCAGGGACGCGGAGCGCCGCTGCCGATATAGGGCGTAGATTTCCAACGCAAACACCTCTGCCTGAGTATAGCTGTAACAGGCCGGGGCTTTCCATGGTAATTTCATCCATGAAAACAAGCGACATTGCGGCGCTTTCCGAAAACGGCGTGGATGAGCAGCGAAACCTCATTCCCCTCAGCCACTCCATCCCTGCAACGGACGCCGGGCTTCCCGTGACAATTTTTCGCGGGGAAACAATCCATTCTACGGCCATTTCGCCCATGGAAATTCCCTCCATGGAAACAAGTGACATCAGGGCACTTGACGAAAGGGGAACATATATTCTATTATAGGGATGAATCCATTGGATGATGGGAAAGGAGGAAGGAAGCATGAACTACCTTTTGGAGCTGCGCGCGTTTCATGATCGGCTGGAAAGCGGCGGGCTGAGCGCCCCCGCCATCGCGCTGTGGTACGCGGTGATGCATGTGGCCAACCGGTCGGGATGGAAGCGCGAGCTGCCGATCGCGGCGTCCGCGCTGGCGCTCCACGCGGGATTGTCGCCTTCGGGTGTGAAGCGGGCGCGGGAGGCGCTGCGGCAGGCGGGGCTGCTGAGCTGGAAAACGCGAGGGGGAAACCGGGCGTCTGTGTATACGCTCATCAGCGCGACGGCGGCGTATGGACGCGGGGAGGAGGCGGGGCGGAGCCCAAGGGACGAACATCAGTTCGAGACAAATTCGGATGATGATAGCGAACACCAGTTTGACCCACAGGGCGGGCCGCACGCCGGACGCATATCTAAACAAGACGGAACAGTACAGTACAGGACAAGGCCCCCCGTATCCCCCCAGGGGGCGGAAGGCTTCGCCGCGTTTTGGGAGGCTTATCCCCGCAAGGCGGGAAAAGCGGCGGCGCTGCGGGCCTGGGCGAAGCTCCGGCCGGACGCGCCGCTGCGCGGGCAAATCCTGCGGGCCGTCGCGGAGCAGCGGGGCTGCGAACAGTGGACGAAGCAGAACGGCCAGTATATCCCGTACCCGGCGACATGGCTGAGCCGGGGCCAATGGGAGGACGAGGCGGCGCCGAAGGAGGCGGGCCCGGCGCATCACAATCCGTTTATGGAAATTGTGCGGGAAATGGAGGGTCAGGCATGACGGAAATGGAAGCGGCGAAGATCCTGACGGTGATTTGCGAATGCTGGCCGCGCTTTGCCGAGGGGCGGGATATCCGGGCGACAGCGCGGCTATGGCAGCGCATGTTCGCCAACGACGAATACGCCCGGGTGGAGGCGGCGCTGACTGCCTATATCGCAACGGATACCAAGGGGTTCGCCCCGTCCATCGGGGCGCTGAAGGAAAGGCTGGCGCAGATGCGCATGGGCGGCGAAAGCAGCGGGCTGGAGGCGTGGATGCTGGTCAAGGCCGCGCTGCGCAACGGCCTTTACGGCTATGAACAGGAGTACGCCAGGCTGCCCGAGGATGTGCGCGCGGCCGTGGGAGACGCGCGGGTGCTTCGGGACTGGGCGATGATGGACGAGACGACGGTGGACAGCGTGGTGATGAGCAACTTCATGCGGGGCTACCGGGCGCGGGCCGGGCATGTGCGGGAAATGCAGAAGCTTCCGGAGGACGTCAGGGCGATGTTCGCGGCCGTGGGCGAGGCGATGCGCCTGCCGGCGGCGGGGGACGGCGAAAAGCCGGCGGCGCGGCCCTTGCCGGAAGCAATCGCGGACGAGGCGGACGGCGGGTACGCGCCGCTGCCCGCAAGGGAGAAGCGGGAGGGCGACGCGCCGGAGCCCTGGGCGCTGGCGCGCAAGCGCTTTGAGGCGACCATGCTCAGGCTGGAGCGCGAACAACGGGAGGCACAGAACCGGGGATTGCCCGCCTGGACAGGACGGGCCGAAAGGAGGAACGCGGATTGACGAGGGAACAGGTGGAAAGCCGCCTGAAGAATTACAGGATCGGCAAGGCGCGCATCGCGCATTTGGAGGCGATGATCGAGCAATACAAGCTGCGCGTGCCGCGCGAGCTGGAGGAGGCGCACAACGAGGAAGCCGTGCGCGCGGTTCGCTACACCGGCATGCCGCACGGCACGGATATCCAAAGCCCCGTGGAGGACGAGGCGGAAAAGCGCCTGAACGGCGAGCCGCCGCAGATTGTGAAAATCCTGCTGCGGGATATCCATGGGATGGAGCGCGAGCGGGACGAGCTTTCCCTCAGCATCCGGTGCGTGGACGCATGGATGAGCGGGCTGCGCGAGCGCGAGCGCTTCGTAGTGGAGATGCACCTGATGGAGGGGGAATGCTGGAAGGACGTTCAGCGGGCGTTTGGCGAGCGGTATGGATACGAGCTGACCCGCGAGGGGCTGAAGCGGATGAAGGAGCGGGCGCTGGAGCGGATTTACGCCGTGGCGGCGTAGGGGGAGAGGGAGGACGGATGGTTCCCTCCGACGGCTGGGCCGGGGACGGCGGGCGGGGCGCGGCGAGCGGAACGGGTACGGGCCGACACGCGGGAGGCCGAGGCGGATGGAGGAGCGGGGCCGTGCGGATTTACGTCGTGGCGGCGTAGGGGGCGCAGGGGGACGAGGCTGGACCTTCCAGCGTCCGCGCGGCTTTTTTGGAAAGGAGGAGCCGCTGATACGCGCCGCGCGGCTTGACGGACAGCCAAAGAAAGGAGGGCGAGAGGGGCGGACATTCGCCCCGAACCGCCGGCGGCACAGGGAGCGCCGCGCCAGGCCGGCGTCGCGCGGGGAAAACGGCCGCCTGCGGAAAGCGTTTTCCATCCCTTGACGCCGGCGCTGGAAGCATTCCGAGTCGCTTTTTTGGCCAGTATCCGAAAAATATCCCTAAAACATCCCTTTCTCCCTCTATGCAGGGGTTGGAAGGGGTGGTAGAATTAAGCTGTCAAAGGTGTAGAGAGACGCGAGGGAGTTCCATCTGGGCGTCGTAAAAGCTCGCCTGAAGGCGAGCTTTTCCGACGGGAACTGGAGGTATGTTTGCGCCGGAGGCGCAAACTCCCCGCCCGCCCGGGTGCTGCGCACATCAAAAGCACCGGATCAATTGCCGACCGCAGGTCAGCCGGGCGATACGATTTCATTTGGAGGGGCTGTCGCCCCTCCAAGCCACCCCCAAAATGGGTTTGTCGATGTCACTTGCCGCCCTGCCCGGGCGGCGTTCTCGTTTCGCTTGATATCCTGCGGGTCGCTTT
>DBGEOK010000038.1:0-59372 GCA_048370855.1 Candidatus Limiplasma sp.
AATTCACACATTTCTCTTGACAAGTTCAGCATCTCAGCATATAATAGTCCAAAGAAACAACCATTAAGACGTTGGACAAATGGAGGCAAGCAAGATGAAGGAAAAAAGTATAAAAGAGTACTCCGAGCTGTTTTCAAAAAAGTGGAAGTCTATTGAACGATTGTCTGAGGAATATGCAAAAGCTGCGGGCCTGACGCCGATGTCTTTGAATGTATTAAGTATCATTTACGATCACGCGGAAGGCTGCACGCAAAAGCACATTTGCCAGCAAATTCAGTACAACAAGCAAAGTGTCAATATGATTATCAAATCCTTTTGGGAACAGGGATATGTTGAACTGGTGGAAATGCGGGAAGACCGGCGAAATAAGCAGGTGAAGTTAAGCGAGAGCGGCAAACTTTACGCAGAGAAAGTGATCGGGCGGCTTTGGAAAGTTGAAAATGACGCGCTGGAAAACACAACGCCGGAACAGCGAAAAGCACTGATGGCTTTTTTCGAGGCGTATGAGGAGAGCTTTCGCAGCGGGGTTGAAGCGTTGTCGGACATGATGAATACGCATGAAAGGGAGGGCGATGTTCTTTGAACCGGGAGAATTGGATTCTATGCCCTGTTTGTAACAGCAAAACCAGAATAAAGGCAAGGGATGATACGGTGCTGAAAAACTTCCCGCTGTTTTGCCCCAAATGCAGGCAGGAAATGTTAATTGACTTTATAAACTTAAAATTGAAGATAGTTACAGAGCCAGACGCCAAGACGCAGAGCCAATGAAATGTGAAAACATTTTATTGGCTCTTTCTTTTTAGAATGGAGGAATCAACTTGATTAAAATACTAAAAAACCTGACGGTCAAGGAGTGGATGCTTGCCGTCCTAAGCCTTGGACTGATTGTGCTGCAGGTATGGCTTGACCTGACCTTGCCGGAATACATGGGGAAAATCACGGAAATTATCCAGACGCCCGGTAGCGGGATGAATGAAATTTTACTCGCTGGCGGCAGAATGCTGCTCATCACCTTAGGGAGCGTTGTGGTTTCCATTATCATTTCAGGGCTTGCAGTGCGCATCGCCACCAATCTTTCCGCCAGGCTGCGGACGAATTTATTTCAAAAGGTTCAGTCGTTCACCATGCAGGAAATCAACAATTTTTCGATTCCCAGCCTCATTACAAGAACCACAAACGATATCACGCAGGTTCAGATGCTCATTGTGATCAGCCTGCAAATATTGATTAAATCTCCGATTTTGGCGGTATGGGCCATTGTGAAAATCATGGGAAAAAGCTGGCAGTGGTCCATGGCGACCGGTGTTGCCGTGGGGGCGCTGATTCTTGTATCCGTCGTCATGATTGCCCTTGCGATTCCGAAATTCAAAAAGCTCCAACAGCAGACCGATGATTTGAGCCGCGTTTCCAGAGAGAACCTGACCGGAATCCGGGTTGTCCGCGCCTATAACGCGGAGGCGTATCAGGAGGATAAATTTGCAAAGGCCAACGATGCCTTCACCCGCACCAATCTGTTTTCCAACCGCTTAATGGCTGCGCTGATGCCTTCTATCGAACTGATTATGAACGGCTTGACTTTATCTGTTTACTGGATCGGCGCTGTTTTGATTTCCGGGGCGGCGGTCATGTCAAGACTTGCTGTTTTTTCCGACATGATGGTGTTCTCCTCCTATGCGATTCAACTGCTTATGGCGTTTATGATGCTGGCGATGGTTTTAATCCTGATTCCCCGGGCCAGTGTATCCGCAAACCGTATCTGCGAGGTTTTGGAAACAGATCCGGCCATTGAGGACGGCACCATTGACAGCCTGCATACGGCTGCGCCCGGCGAGGTGGAGTTTCAGCATGTCAGCTTTAAATACCCGGATGCGGAGGATTATGTGCTTGAGGACATCAGCTTTCGGGCAAGCAAAGGAGAAACCGTGGCCTTTATCGGAGCAACCGGCTGTGGGAAAAGCACCGTCATCAATTTGATCCCACGGTTTTACGATGCCACGGAGGGCGAGGTGTATGTAGATGGCGTCAATGTCAAGGAATTCAAGCAGGCCGCCTTGCGCAATAAGATTGGTTATGTTTCTCAAAAAGCGATTCTTTTTCAGGGAAGCGTCAGATTATGGCAACGGTTACGCAAAGAATATCCCAAAAAATGCGAACCGACATCAGCCAAAAAATAAACCGGCTTCCCATGTGGTTTTACCACAAAAATACCACAGGCGATATTTTGTCCCGTATTACCAATGACGTGGATTCTCTGGGGCAGAATTTGAATAACAGCGTCACAACGATTGTGACCTCTCTTACCATGCTGGCCGGTTCTTTGATTATGATGTTCCTTACAAACTGGATGATGACCGTTACGGCCATCGCCTCGGTTGTCATCGGCTTTGTGTTCATGCTGCTTATTATGAGCAAATCACAAAAGCATTTTGAAAACCAGCAGAAGTATCTGGGGCAGATTAACGGGCACATTGAAGAAACCTATACCATTCAAAAATGTAAAATTTGGATACGAAGGCACCGGCAAGACCATTATCCATAACTTCTCCGCGATAGCCAAACCCGGGCAAAAAATTGCCATCGTAGGCCCTACCGGCGCGGGCAAAACGACGCTGGTCAATCTGCTGATGCGCTTTCATGAAATTAATGACGGTGAAATTTTGATTGACGGCGTTCCTACAAGCCGGATGACAAGGGAGCAGGTCCATTCCCTCTTCTGTATGGTGCTTCAGGACACCTGGCTGTTTGAGGGAACGATTCGGGAAAACATCGTTTACAACAAGCAGGATGTATCGGATGAAACGCTCAAGCAGGCGTGCAAGGCGGTTGGCCTGCACCATTTTATCCGAACGCTCCCAGGTGGCTACGATACCGTAATCAATGATAAAGTCAATCTGTCTGCCGGTCAAAGACAGCAGATCACCATTGCACGCGCCATGATCGACGATGCGCCTATGCTGATTTTAGATGAGGCCACCAGCTCGATTGACACCAGAACAGAGACGCTGATTCAAAATGCCATGGATAAGCTGATGCAGGGGCGCACCTCGTTTGTCATTGCACACCGGCTTTCCACGATTAAGAACGCGGATGTGATTCTGGTGCTGAAGGACGGCGATATTATTGAAAGCGGCAGCCATACGGAGCTGATGGAAAAGGGCGGGTTTTATGCCGAACTTTATAACAGCCAGTTCGAGGTGGCTTAGGAGAAAGTTGGGCATACAAAAAGGAGCTTCTGATGATGAATGTGAATAACTTTGTATGTGAGCCGGATTTGAACCTGTCAGAAATTTACAGAAATGAAGAAAATCTAATTATAGTAGACCGTAAGAATCTGATAAAAGTGGAGCGGCATATTGGCTTTTCGATTGAAGATGCATTGGCAGAGAGTGATGCGTTTCCTGTCATTTTTAACTCCGGGGATGGATATGATTTCTTCTCTTTTGTTTTTCTGGATGGAAATCGGATGAATATGGATTTTGAAAAGATTTCTCTGATTCTCATGGAAAAGCTGCTGGTCATCGTGATTGGCAGTCAAAGTCTGCACCGAATGGCCAGAAGTGAGTTTGTCGAAGAGTTTGTCTTTGGCAGTACAACCACAATGTATATGACCTTTATGGAATTGATTTTTTCCGAGATGTTCGGGCGGCTGCAAGAACATGAAGCGCACTTGAATTACATGAAATCTCAGCTTATTACCGGTCGGAAGGAGTATCGTATTGGGGAGATCGCCCATGAGAGAGAGATGTGCATGGCGATGAAAAAGCACGCGCGTCAAATGCTTTTATCCGGCGAGGCCCTGATGCGAAACAGCAATCACCTGATCCCCGAAAAGGAAATGCGGATACTTCCTGATATTTGCGCCAGGATCGGCTTATTAAGCGAGATGGCGGGCCGCCTCACGGAACTATCGGCACACTTGATGGAACTCTATCGCAGCACCGTCAGCGCCAAGAGCTTTCATGCCCTTCATAAATTAACCGTATGTAGTTTCTTTGCCACGCCCCTACTTGTCTTGGCTGGAATATGCGGAGTGAATTTGATCAATCGGCTGGAGCTTCTCCCCCCGTTTGGCGTTTTTCTCGTGCTGGGGGTTACGCTGGGGATTTCATCCTTGCTTTTTCTGCTCTTAAAAAAATCAAGGATGGAACGCTTCCGTCAACAAAAGCTTTCTTAAATACTTCTCGCGAAATTGCAATCTGATTGGAGGAAAAGAAATGAATCAGAGGAAGGAATTAAAAAAATATATTATTCCGGCGATTGTCAGCAATATTGCGTTTTTTATCCTGACAATCGTTGACGGAATGTTTGTGGGCAACGGCGTTGGAACCGACGCGCTGGGAGCGATCAATATGGCTATGCCCTTTGTGATGTTGGCCGGCGCTCTGTCTTCTCTATTTGCCGTTGGCGGCGTGGCGGTCGCGGCGATTCGTTTTGGACGCGGAGATGAACCGGGCGCAAATCAAGCCTTTATGCATTCCATCACGGCGAACCTGCTGGTCTTTGCCATCTTCTCCATTGTTGGAATAGGATTTTCAGATCAAATCGCGAATTTGCTCGGGGCAAACGCCACGTATCACAGCATGGTATCCGAATATATTCGCAACTATTCCCTATTTCTGATTCCCGCGGGACTGAATCTCTGCCTTTCGAGCTTTTGCAGAAATGACGGCAATCCAAAAATTTCGACCATTGCCGCCATTGTCTGCACAGCCGTCAATATTTTTGGAGACTGGCTGTTTGTCTTCCCCTTACAAAAAGGCGTTGCCGGAGCCGCTATTGCCACAGGTATCGCCCAAACAGTCGCGGTGCTTGTTTTACTGACGCATTATTTTGGCAAAAAAGGAAAGCTGCGTTTCAAAAAATTTCAAGTTCATTTTGCGTTGTATCGAAAGATCATGCTGCGCGGCTTCCCGGAAATGGTGTCGCAATTTGCCGCTCCCATCACAACGGTTTGCATGAACTCCGTATTGATCCGTATGGGCGATGTTTATGTCAATGCGTATTCCGTAGCGGCCTATGCCGGCGCGCTGTTTGCGGCGATGATGTATGGACTGTCCACCGGCTTACAGCCGCTTTTCGGATCGAGCTATGGTGCAAAAGACGAAAAAAGTCTGCGCTATTTTCTGAGAAGCGGGATTGCCATGAGCGCCGCCGGCGGGCTGGTTATCTTTGCCGCCACTTTCCTGATCGGAAAGCCGGTCTCTCTCCTTTTTGGCGCAAATCCGGCGGCAATCCAGGTGGTATCCAATATTTTGCCCAAGTATTGCTTGAACTATGTCTTTGCCGCGGTCAGCGCGGTATTGGCTTCCTATTTGTTTTCAACGAAACGGACGAATTACGCGATCTCTCTGAACGTTTGCAGAAGCATTTTATTGAATGCCGGATGCATCCTGCTGCTGCCCCTGCTGTTCGGGGATAGCTTTGTGTGGTACGCCTTGGCGGTAGCGGAAGCGATATGCTTGGCTATAGCCGTTGTCCTTTGGAAATATTCCGAAAGGAAAGGAATCGTATATCGTTAATTGACAATTTTGAATGTTGGATACAAAACGCGGCAAGGAGTGAGTGGAACGATGAAAAAGAAATGGATGCAGAAACGGCAATTTGAAAGTTCGGGTAAAACAGTGACCGTTTATCCCAGTAAAACGCCGGATTGTCCGGTCGTATATCTGAATACCTTTGGCGATGAGGGGGAAAAGGTGTACCAGCTCTTGCAGCAGAATCAATGTCCGGATTTTACATTTGTAACAGTCGGGGGGCTTGCCTGGGATCGGGATATGGCTCCGTGGGACATTCCCCCTGTTTCTAAATTTGATACTCCCTGCACGGGCGGCGCTTCCGCATATTTGCAGCTTTTGACCAAAGAAATTATCCCGAAAGCGGAGGAAACGGCAGCCGGTAAAATTTTATGGAGGGGACTTGCCGGATACTCTCTCGGCGGATTGTTTGCCGTTTACGCGCAGTATCATACGGAGACTTTTTCAAGGATCGCCAGCGTCTCCGGTTCCCTGTGGTATCCAGGCTTGATGGAATATGTACGAAAACAGGAACCGAAGGTTCGCCCAAGCCATATCTACTTTTCTTTGGGGAGCAAGGAAAGCCGCACCAGAAATCCGATTCTGAAAACCGTACAGGAAAATACCGAAACAATCAAAAGGTTGTATGAAAATACCGGGGTTGACACGGTATTTGATCTGAATCCGGGAGGCCATTACACAAACGCCGCTGGGCGGACGGCAACAGGAATCTCCTGGATTTTAAGCCGATAGGGCACAAGCATGGAGGAAATAAAATGACTGAAACAATATATTCTCTTTTTGAAAAAACGGCAAAACGCTGTAAAAATGAGATTGCTGTCATTGAAAATGGCAGGAGGCTTACGTTTGGGGAGCTTTCCGATATGGTTGATATTCTAGCCAGTACTTTTCCGAAGGATGTATCAAGCGTTGGAATCGTCATGGGGCATAAAGCCGAAATGATAACGGGGATATTGGCTGTGCTGAAACGCGGCGCAAAATACATTCCGGCAGAGCCGAAATTTCCGACAGGCAGAATTCATTACATGATGAAAGAGGCGAAGGTGGATTTTATTCTGACCGAAAAGGAATATGAAAGTAAGCTGGAGGGATTTCCGGTTCGGCTCCTTGAATGTGAAATCTGCGGGATGGAAGTCCCCGCGGCAGCACAGCATAGGGCGGAAGATCCGAACCGGCCGGCCTATATCCTTTACACTTCCGGAACAACCGGAACCCCCAAGGGCGTCTGCGTCACCAACCGCAATGTATGCCATTATGTCCGGGCATTTGCGCATGAGTTTCATCCGTCTGTCGGAGATGTGATGCTGCAGTATTCTGTCTGCACCTTCGATATTTTTGTAGAAGAAGTTTTTGGAAGCCTGCTCAACGGGGCTGCGCTGGCGATCCCAACCGAGGACGATACGGCGGATATCCATTCCCTGATGTCTTTTGCACAGCGGCATCATGTCACGATGCTCAGCGGCTTTCCGTATCTGCTGGCTGAGATGAATCATCTGGATAAAATTCCCGCGTCACTCCGGGTGCTGATCAGCGGCGGAGATGTGCTGCGCGGCGTGTATGTCGATCACTTGCTGGAACAGGCGGAGATCTATAATACCTACGGCCCATCGGAAACGACCGTCTGCGCCTCTTATTATCGCTGCAATGACGGAACTATTTTATCCGACGGCACCTATCCCATTGGGAAAGCGGTAACAGGCACACAAATCCGGATTTTAGATCCGGGCGGCAGAGAACTGAAAATCGGAGAAACCGGAGAAATCTGCATCTATGGGGACGGCGTATCCCTGGGCTATATCGGGGAACACGACGAAGAAAACAAAGCCTTTGAGTTTTTGGAAAACGGCGGCGTTATGTACCGCAGCGGAGATCTGGGCTATGTTTTACCAAGCGGGGATATTGCATTTCTACATAGAAAAGATACCCAGGTCATGATTTATGGAAAACGTGTTGAAGTATCCGAGGTTGAAGCAAGGCTATATCAGTGCAGGAGCGTACAGCAGGCGCTTGTCCATGCGTTCACCGATGAAGCCGGTCTTTCCTATATGATCGCTTATGTAGTGTTCACAGAACAGGGCGGCAAGGTATCCTCGCTGCGGGAAGAGCTTACGGAAAACCTGACTTCCTATATGATTCCGGAATTCATTGTAAAAATGCCGAAAATCCCACTGAATGCGAACGGAAAGCCCGATATTGCCAGACTGCCGGTTGTCATGAAGGAGGGGGATTTTTCATGAACATAAAAATCCAAAAAGCGACGCTTGCGGATATTGATTTTCTGATGGATTGGAGGATGACCGTTCTTCGAGAAGTGTTCACTGTTCCTGATGAGACTCCGCTAAACGAACTGGAACGGGAAAATCGACGCTACTATCAGACGGCGCTCCAAAATGATACGCATATTGCCTGTTTTGCTTGTGATGGAAACAGAGTCATCGGCTGCGGCGGCGGATGTCTTTATCGGGAAATGCCGTCTCCGGAAAACCCAACAGGACAGTGTGCTTATTTGATGAACATCTACACCCTCCCCACCCTTCGGGGGCAGGGAGTCGGACGGGCCATCGTGCAATGGCTTGTCAGGCAGGCCGTACAGCGAAACATCTCAAAAATTTATTTGGAAACTTCTGAAGCAGGAAAACGACTTTACAGCAAAACGGGATTTGTCCCCATGCCGGATATGATGAAATGGATTGACGATTAACGAACTCAGAAAATGCTGCGTGCGTATGAAAGGAGCGGATAGAAACATGCCAAACGGAATTCCATATACGAACTTCTCTTTTCTCTTTTGGCTGTTCATTGCCGGCAGTCTGCTTGGAATGCTCCTTGAAGGCATATTTTGCTTTGTCCGAAAGCAAAAATGGGAAACTCATACTGTGACAATATGGGGCCCGTTCTGCATCATTTACGGCATCGGCGCAGTTGTTTTTTATTTGGGTGCTATTTATTATTCAAATCTGCACTTAGGCTGGCAGTTTGTATTATTTTCAGCAGATGCAACCGTGGTCGAATATGTATGCGGCGCTTTGCTCCGATACGGACTGCGGATGAAAGCGTGGGACTACAGCAAAAACTTTCTGAATCTGCAAGGCTTGATTTGTTTGAAAATGACACTTGTATGGGGTGCTGCCGGCGTGTTGTTTGCCCGGTATATCGTTCCTGAAATTTCGGGGTGGTATGAATTTTTCCGCAATCCCCTCTGTGTGGCATTCACGTTTGTATTCGCAGTATTTATGGCAATCAACTTTATTATGACTTTCCTATGTATTGTGCGGTGGGCAAAACGACACAGGGAGATCGCCGCGAGAACTCGTTTAGGGCAGTACATTGATCACAAGTATGGCGACGAGAAGATGGAAAAACGCTTTTGTGAATGGAAATTTCTTGTTGATGAGGATTTGAACAGAAAAGCTGTTATCGTTTCTAAATACTAAAAGACACGAGCAGCGGAGCAAGGGAGGCGATACGATCGGACGAGTTATTATATTAGAGTTCCAAGATCGGGATTCAGCGGCCTTTGACGATATACTAACATTTATAAAGCAGCACCCCGACTTTGAAAAATGGGAACTGGATTCTGAGCCGGTGTTATCCCTCTCAAGTTTAGAAATCAATTTTAGCCGCCGAAAAGTTTTTCGTAACGGTGAAGAAATTGACCTAACCCCTAAAGAGTATGATATGCTTTGTCTACTGGCAGTAAACAAAGGGCGTGTCCTTACATACTCACAGATTTACGACAAAGTATGGGGCGATGCCGCTATTGGGAATGAGAGCAAAGCGGTGAGCTGCCATATTTAAAATCTCAAATTGTGCGATCCCACAAGAGGTAATGTTTCACCAATCGTTATAGAAAATGTGCGTGAAGCTGGGTATCGGTTGGAAATCAACACAGAATGAAAGGCAATCCGATTGATGTCGGGTTGACTCAGGCCGTCCCCGGCTAAGGATTCCCGAAAAGCTAGTTGGCCCTTGAGAAGAAGGAAACGCCTCGTGCCACCAGCCGTCCATAAAAACGGTCGGTACATCGATTATGATATTGGGTTTCACCTGGAAAACTCTCGCAGCTGCTGCAAATATTGATCCGCCGCCTTTGAAAACACCTGATACTTTTTCCAAATAACGTGCGTCTTCATCTCCATTTTGGGGAACAGCGGGCGAAAGCATAACTTGCTATCGCCGCTGGTGTTGATAATTTTATCCAGGCATACGGCGTACCCCAGCCCCTCCTCAACCATCAGGGAGCCGTTGAACAAGAGACTGTACGTAGCAACCTTATGGATCTGCCCCCGCTCTTTTTTGAGCCAAGGCAAAAGAACGCCTTCTAAACACTCCTGACGGGACAGGATGAGAGGTTGATCCCACAGATCTTCCGGCTCGATGACCTCTTTTTCCGCTAACGGCGAGTCCCGGCGCATCAAAACGCCCCAGGTATCCTGATTGGGAATGGTCAGAGCGTCATATTTCGAGGTATCCACATCCCCAAGGATGAGGCCAAAATCGCTCAGCCCTCTATCCAGCGATTCCAGTATGTCTTTGCGGTCCCCGCTCTGAATGTGAAAATATACCAGCGGATATTTCCGCTGCAGGGCGCGCTGGGCCTTGATTAAATAGCGGACCCCATCCGATTCCCCGGCGCCGATATAAACATTTCCCGCAACCGTCTCGTCGGACTGGGCGACCTCATCCTCCGCTTTCTTCACCAACTGGAGGATTTCTTCCGCCCGTTTGCGCAGGATCATCCCTTCCTCGGTCAAAGTCACCTTGCGGGAACCTTTCGTCCCTCTGACGAGAAGCTGTTTGCCCAGCTCGCGCTCCATGGCCTTTAGCTGAGTGGAAAGCGTTGGCTGAGAAAGATGCAGGGATTGTGCCGCCGCCGAAATACTCTGCTCCCTTGCCACCGCCAAAAAGTATTGTAAAACCCGCAATTCCGTTTTTATCGCCTCCTTTGTCTCAGTATAGCAAAAAAGTATATAGATAACAACGAGTCATTTGGATTATGGATCATCTTTTCCTATTATGGGGAGCAATCCTGCTGCGGCACAACCCATCCCGCAATCTAAGGTCGCTCTGAACACCCCGGCAAAGAATGTCGCCGCGCGGCTGAACGATACCGGTCTCCGACGGCAAAGCGGGTCCGCCATGCGAGGGGCTTGGCGTTTCTGGTACGCGATGACGCCTTCCTGCCAATCCATTTGAATACGCATGCTCAATCATAGATAAATGCTATCGATACTCATCAAATATAAGTATTTGCTATTATTAAATATAGCGCTTATACTAAAGCCGCAAACCAGAAAGAAGTCTCCCCGTTCAGGAGGGCCGAAGGGCTCGGACAGCGCGAATCAGCCCGGCGGAATAAAGAAGAAGCGAGTGAGAAGCGATGGAAGAAAACATACCTGAAAAGCCTTCTGTCCAGGCCATCATTCAGAACCTGAAGGACGCCGGATGCGATTGCGAAACGATCGAACGCTATGTTTTCCTTGAAAAAAGGGAAAGCACCCAAAAACAGATGGAGCTTCTGTCCATGCATAGGGATCGCCTGCTTGAAAAGATACACCGGGAGGAAAAGCGGATCGACTGCTTGGATTATCTGGTTCATCAGCTTAGAAAAAGATCGATGACGGCGCGATAAGCCGTGCGCAAGGAGGAAAAAACCATGAAGCTCATTGAAAATCAAACCTTTGATATGGAGCGCGCGCTTTACGGCAGGAAATGCCTAACGGTCCAAAACTGCGCGTTTGACGGCCCCGCCGATGGGGAGAGCGCGTTTAAGGAGTGCGCGGATATCACGGCGGAGCGGTGCTTTTTTAACCTGCGATATCCCTTCTGGCACGGTCACGGGCTGAAAATCAACCATTCGGAAATGACCGGGCTTTGCCGGGCGGCCCTGTGGTATTCCGGAAATATCGAAATCACAGGCACAAAACTGCATGGAATCAAGGCGTTGCGGGAATGCAGCGAAGTAAGGATGCGGGACTGCGACATTGCCTCCCCGGAGTTCGGCTGGTCGGTGCGGGGCATCGAGATGGAGGACTGCGTCGTCCAGAGTGAATACTTCATGCTGCGCTCTGACCATCTGCGCTTTCATAACGTCAAAATGAAGGGGAAATACTCCTTCCAGTACATCGAGGACTCCGTTTTTGAAAACTGCGCGTTTGATACAAAGGATGCCTTCTGGCATGCCAAAAACATCGTAGTCAGAGACAGCGTCGTCAAGGGCGAGTATCTGGCCTGGTACTGCGAGAACGTGACCTTTGAGCGGTGCAGGATCATCGGCTCCCAGCCGCTGTGCTACTGCAAAAATGTAAGGCTCGTCAACTGCGAGATGGAGGGGGCGGATTTCGCCTTTGAAAAAAGCGAGGTACAGGCTATCGTTACTACGCCGGTCATCAGCATTCAAAATCCTTATGCGGGCCGTATCGTCGTTCCCAGCGTGGGCGAAATCATCAGGAACGATGAAAATGCGAGGGCTGAGGTCGTGGTGAACGGGCAAGAGGAAAAAGAAGCGGTTTGCGCCTGCGCCTGAAGGCCTCGTCGGGAAAAAGACGACAGTCCTATGGATCATTGGCCGCGCGGCATTCTCACCGGCCTGCCGGCAGGCGCGGTTGGCGCGATGGCAGCGGCGCGCACGTTCACCCTTGGGGTAATGCCGGACGTCTGACCGGCCTCGTGGTTTCGGCGATCGATTGCTTCTACGCCTGCGCAGGGGGTTCGGCATCCTCCTCTGTCTGTTTGGCGTCACCATGCTTCTGCGGATGATTTGAGGGACAATTTCCCTTACTATGAAATGGAGAGAGCGTTATGATCAAAAATGGGCTTATTCTATCCAACAGCCTTCGGAAAGGCAGCCGAGCGGTTTGGAACGCGCAAGGAAACAGGATGATGAAGAAATTGGCGGCGCTTATTCTATCCGTTGCCTGTATGCTGGCCATCGCCGGCCGCGGGAGCGCGTCCATACCGGCGCAGGCAGGGGATGCGAATGATTTCGCTTCCGATCATTTCACCCAGCCGGATACGGTAAAAAACAGCGCGAGGAAGGGTGGGAATATGCTGGTTGCTTATTTTTCCGCCACCGGCGTCACCCGCTCCATCGCCGAAGCCGTGGCGGAGGTTGCCGACGCCGACCTCTATGAGATCAAGGCCGAGAGCCCCTACTCTTCCGCCGACCTCAACTATCAAAGCTTCGTCAGCCGTACTTCGATAGAGCAAAACGACCCGTCCGTCCGGCCTGCGATTGCCGGCGCCTTAGACGGAATGGCGCGGTACGATGTGGTGCTTTTGGGCTATCCCATCTGGCACGGGCAGGCCCCCCGTATCATCAGCACATTTTTGGAGAGCTATGACTTCAGCGGAAAAACCATCGTTCCTTTCTGCACATCCGGCGGCAGCGGCATCGGCTCCAGCGGCGTCAATCTTCATGACCTGGCGGCTGACGCCGACTGGTTGAACGGCCGCCGCATTGGGAGCGGAACCTCCAGAGGGGAAATCGAAGAATGGCTCGATGGCCTTGACTTGCCCGTCAAAAACAGCGCCGCCATTCTCGAGCGCCCATTTGACTTTGAAACGAAAACCGTGACCTTGAACAACGGCTGCGACATGCCGATTTATGGTCTGGGAACCTACAGCCTGCATGGCGACGAATGCGTAAACTCGGTCACGGCGGCCCTCAACAGCGGCGTGCGGCTGATTGACACGGCCCATGCCTACGGCAACGAGGAAGAGGTAGGTATGGCCATCCGAGGCTCCGGCATCCCCAGGGAAGAAATTTTCGTCATCACAAAGCTTTACCCCGATCAGTTCAGCGATCCGCGGGCCGCCATCAGCGAGGCTCTCGAAAAACTGGATATCGGCTATATTGACATGATGCTGCTTCACCATCCCGGCACGGGGGATGTGGAGGCCTACCACGCGATGGAGCAAGCGGTGGCGGAGGGGCAAATCCGTTCCATCGGCCTGTCCAACTGGTACGTGGAGGAGCTGGAAGCGTTTTTGCCCCAGGTTCATATTTTTCCCGCTTTAGTGCAGAATGAGATTCATCCCTACTATCAGGAAAACGACGTCGTCCCCTATATCCAGGCCCTTGGCATCGTGGCGCAGGGCTGGTATCCGCTGGGCGGCAGAGGCTACACGGAGGAGCTTTTGAGCGACGAGGTGATTTTAACCATCGCGCAGGCGCACGGGAAGAGTCCGGCGCAGGTAATCCTCCGCTGGAATCTGCAAAAGGGCGTGGTGGTCATCCCCGGCTCCAGCAATCCCGATCACATCAGAGAAAATACGGAGCTGTTTGATTTTGCGCTGACCGACGACGAAATGGCGAAGATCCATGCCCTCGATCGAGGAGAAAAGCACGATTGGTATTGAACCGCTCGGAAAAAAGTGCGGGAGGGAACTAAAGTGAAAAAATCTTTGCTATTTGCCGCGTTTGTCCTATTGATGCTGACGGCCTGCGGCGGTATGAAAGCCTTGCAGGGAGCTCCTGTTTCTTCATTTCCGTCTGCTGAAAACAGCGCCTCTTCCCCGGTTCAACCATCCTCCCGGCCGCCTTCCTCACAAGCCCCTTCGCAGCATACCGGGCAGCCGTCTGCCGCCGAGGAGTCTTTCGTGCCCGCGCCCTCTCAACCGGGATACACGGAGCGCCAGGAGGCAGTGGAAATGAAGTGGTCCGTTCAGGCGGGCGGCCGCGCGTTCACCGTGATCCCAGAAAACAATGACGCCGCGGAGGCTTTGACTAAGATGCTGCGCGAGGCTCCGCTGACCATTCAGATGAGCGATTATGCCGGTTTTGAGAAGACGGGCCCCCTGGGCGCAAGCCTGCCCGCCAGCGACAGCCAGACCACCGCCCAGGCGGGGGATATTATGCTGTATCGCGGAAACCAAATCGTACTCTTTTACGGTTCCAATTCCTGGAGCTATACCCGCCTTGGCAGGGTTGATGACCTGACCGGCTGGAAGGATACTCTTGGCGGCGGCGACGTAACCGTCTCCTTTTCAATTGGGAACTAAAGCATGGATATAACTTGGCCGACGCCACCCTCCTGATGGACGGCGGTTATCAGACGCCGACCCATGAGGAAGTCGTGGGTATTGTAACGAAAACCTGTAAGCGTTGACCGCGCTTTATTCCTTCCACAATACGGTAATCAATAGATTGCTGAATAGAATCGATCTGGATGCGCACGCGCCGCCATTTCCCCGTCAGGGGATTTGACGGCGCTCCGGGTTTCCACAAAAGGCGCTTCCCGGTCCGCGATTCCCTCCAGGGGATGGAACAGTAGCAGCGTCAGGCATATCATCAGGGGCAGCGGCGAGCTTTGTTTCATTCAAGCGCCCTTTCCAATCCAGTCGGGTTCATGAGGCGGGCGTGATGCTGACAATTGCGCTTTTCATGTTCATTCCGATTGGATTCATTACAAAATCATTGGGTATTCCAGGCGTTTGCCGCCGTTCCAACGCCTTCCCCCGCGCTCGCCGCAAAACGTCTTCCAACCGGTTGATTCGGCGTTGGAATTGTGCTATGATACCAGATGTTGCGTTTGATTTGCCAATCAAATCAACATATCGTGGATGGACGCGTTTCAAAAAACCATACAGCGGAGGAAAAAGCGTATGAACGTGAAAAAAAGGGATGGAAAAATTGTCCGCTTTGACGGAGAATATATCGTGCGGGCGGTAACGCTTGCGGCGGCGGCCGCGGGCGAGCATGACGACGATTTGGCGCGCCAGGTGGCCCTGAACGTGGAAAGCGCCCTTCGCGCCGGCGGCGCCGCGGAGGCCGATATTGAAACGATACAGGACATGGTGGAACAGGAGCTTTTTACGCTCCAGCGGTTCCTGACGGCAAAGGCCTATATCCGTTACCGCATGGAAAAGGAAAAATCCCGCGGCCGGGAGGATTGGAAGGAAGGGCTTCTCAGCAAGGATTTCCTGAGCCCGTACAAGCACGCGCCCAACCCCATGGAGCAGCTTGGCTCCTTCGTCTATTCCAGGACGTACTCGCGATACCTGCCCCGGTTAAACCGAAGGGAATTTTGGTGGGAAACCGTTCGCCGGGCCGTAGAGTACAATTGCTCCCTCGCCCCCACCTCCCGCGAGGAGGCGGAAAAGCTCTATGATAACATTTATCACCTTCGCCAGTTTGTCTCGGGCCGGACGCTGTGGGTGGGCAGCACGCCCGTATCCCAGGCCTATCCCCTGGCCAATTACAACTGCGCCTTTGAGGTGCTGGACGATTACCACGCCTACCACGATCTGTTTTACCTGCTGATGGTGGGCAGCGGCGTAGGCGTGCGCGTCCTCAGAGAGGACGCCGCGAAGCTGCCCAAAATCCGCACGGACGTCCAGATCCTGCATAAGGCGTATGATCCCCGTCCCGCGGCGAAGCGCCTGGAATATACGGACCTTACCTTTTCCCAGGAGATCGCCACCCTTTCCATCGGGGATTCCAAGGAGGGATGGGCCCAGGCGCTGGAGCATTATTTTAATCTGCTGACGAACCGGGAGTATGCCAAGGTCAGCAAGCTTGTGATCGATTACGACAGCATCCGTCCCCGCGGCGAACGCCTGAAGGTGTTTGGCGGAACTGCCAGCGGCTATGAGTCCATGCTGGCCATGCTGGACAAAATCCACAAGGTGGTGGCGTCCGCCGGCATGCGGGACGGACAGGCCCTCACGCAGCTACGGCCCATCGACCTGCTGGACATCGCCAATATTATCGGAGAGAACGTCGTTTCCGGCGGCGTGCGCCGCACCTCGGAAATCGGGCTGATCGACGCGGACGACGAGGAATGCGTCAAAGCCAAGAGCAGGCTATACCGCCAGGTGGATGGCCGCTGGGAGATCGATAAGGCCATCGCGCACCGCCAGATGAGCAACAACTCCATCTTTTACCGCAAAAAGCCCACCCGCGAGCAGCTCCACTGGCATCTTCAGCAGATGCGCTACTCCGGCGAACCGGGCTGGATTAACGAGGAGGCGGGGATTAAGCGCAGGTCGGATTTTAAGGGCTGCAACCCATGCGGCGAAATCCTGCTGGACAGCCACGGCCTTTGCAACCTGACCACCGTAAATGTGATGGGCTTTGTTAAGGACGGCGCGCTATTAGAGGAGGCGCTTATGGAGGCTCAGCGGCTATCCGCGCGCGCCGGTTATCGCATGACCTGCCGCGAGCTGGAGCTGCACCAGTGGAACGCCGTGCAGCAGAGGGACAAGCTGCTGGGCTGCTCGTTCACAGGCTGGCAGGATATGGTCAACGCGACCGGGATGGACCGCGACCACCAGGCGCGGCTGCTGGAACGCCTGCGCGCTGCCGCTCACACGGCCGCGGAGGCGCTGGCCGACAAGCTGGGCCAAAAAAGGCCGCTGCTTGTGACCACGCTCAAGCCGGAAGGAACGCTGTCGCTGCTGCCCACGGTATCCAGCGGGATTCATTACTCCCATGCCCCCTACTATCTCCGCCGGGTTCGCATTTCGGCGTCCGACCCTCTCTGCCGGGTCTGCGAGGAGCTTGGCTATCCGGTGTATCCCGAGGTCGGCCAGGAGCCGGACACCTGCAAGACCAAGGTGGTGGAGTTTCCCGTCAGAGCGCCGGAGGGCCGCGTCAAGGCGGATGCCTCCGCCATCGAGCAGCTTGAAAATTATCAAATGGTGATGACTCATTACGTCGACCACAACTGCTCCATCACGGTGCACGTGCGCGAGCATGAGTGGGACGAGGTGGAGGAATGGGTTTGGAACCACTGGGACGGCATTGTGGCCCTGTCCTTCCTGAGCTATGACGACAGCTTTTACGACCTGCTGCCCTATGAGGCAATTTCCCGCGAGGAATACGAGCGGCGCAAGGCCGAAATGCGTCCCTTCAACCCCTCCCTGCTTTCCAAATATGAGCGGGAGGAAACGGAGCTGGATATCGGCTCGAGCGATTGTACCACCGGCGTATGCCCCATCCGATAACGGAGCCGGAGCCGCCGAGCCGGAGCTCGCCGCCTCCAGGCCCTGTCCGAAAAGCCTTCCCGCGTTTTGGGAACGGCATCGGGTTCGGCTCCCCGCTCCATGCTCCCTTTCCCCCTCAGCGCCCCGTGAAAGCGAAACGCGGAAAAAAGAAAAACCACATTTAACAGGCCGTCGAAAAAGCCCGCCTTTCGGCGAGCTTTTCCGCCGAGGACTGGTGTTTGCGACAAAGCCGCAAACTCCCCGCCCGCCTGGGTGCTGCGCACATCAAAAGCACCGGATCAATTGCCGACCGCAGGTCAGCAAGGCGAACCGATTTCATTTGGAGGGGCCTCGGCCCCTCCAAACCGCCCCCAAATAGGTTTATCAACAATCTGATTTTCCCCGTTTATCCCGCCGAGGCGACCATCTCTGGTCGGAATGCAAGCGACGCCTCATCGGTGAATCGCGTTTTGCCAAGGATCTTCCTATTTTGCGGGGTCGTCCAATACCGCCGCAAACGCCTCTTCAGACAGCGGCCGGTAAAAAACATATCCTTGCACATAGTCGCATCCAATTTCCCTCAGATAGTCCACCTGGGCTTTGGACTCAACGCCCTCGGCCACGGTACGGATATGAAAATTCTTTACCAGCTCTACAACTCCCCGCACCACGGCCAGGTCCCGGTTTGGGTCGCCGCTTTCGGCAAAGAAAAACCCGTCTATTTTCAGTACGTCGATGGCGAGCGACTTCAGCAGGCTCAGCGACGAGTATCCCTTCCCAAAATCATCAATGGAGCAGCTAAACCCCGCCTGCCTAAGCCGTTCGACAATCCTTGTCATCAGGCTGGCGTTGTCGACGGCTATGGATTCCGTAAACTCAATTTCCAAAAGCTCCGGGGGAATCCGGTGCCTGTCCCTTATTTCCACATACCGGTCGATAAAATTCTGATCGTAGAACTGAAGGCGCGAAACGTTGACAGAAACCGGAAGCACCCGCTTTCCCTGGTCCATCCGCCGCCGCAGAAACAAGCAGACCTCCTCAAAAACATATTGATCCAGCCGGTCGATCATATATTTCTGCTCAAAAACGGGGATAAACCGGTCGGGAGCGATGACGGCGCCGTTTTGGGATTTCCAGCGCACCAGCGCCTCCGAGCATGCGACTTTGCCTGTTTTCAGCTCCACCTTTGGCTGATAAAACACCGTGAACTCCCGGTTCTCCAGCGCCTGAAGCATCCGGCTCTCCACGTCCTTTTCCTCCCATAAGCGCCGGCGGATGCTTTCATTATAGTATACATAATTGGGGTTCGTCCCGTTTTTCACCGTCTTACGGGCAAAGTTCGCCCTGTCCAAAAAACCGTCGATATTCAGCTTTTCGACCACATCTTCCACGCAGCAGATTCCGCAGCACGTTGGGACGGATTGCCTGTCGTGGGAGTCGTGCATGTAGGCGATGATTTTTTTATCCGCTTCGCGCTGCCGTGCCGCGACCTCCTCCTTGTCTCGGTAGCGCAGCAAAAGGACAAAGTTATCCGCCGCAATCCTGCCGCATAGCTCCCCCTCCCTCAAGCCGCTCAGCAGAATCTCTCCGTATTTTTTTAAAATATTGTCGCCATAGGCATACCCGAAAACGTCGTTAATATACTTGAAATCAGCAAAATCCGTATAAACAAGCGCCATGCGTTCCTGCGGGTTTTTGTCCATGTTAAGCTGGCGCTGCGCCTCGTCTTTGAAAGCGTCAAGCTGATATACGCCGGTCAGCGTATCCCTTCGGGAGAGATCGGTCAGCTTTTGATTGGTGCTTTCCAGATGCAGCAGCTTTCTGGAAAACGCCCAAAAAATCAGCAGCCACGTCAGCAGCATAATTCCCATTGTGACCGCGCTGACTATCAGCAAAATCCTGGTTCTGCGGGCGGCGAACGCCTCCGCCGCAAAGACTGTATCGTTGGCTTTTTCAAAGTAATCCTCGCTGAGCAACAGGAGCGTTTCCCCATCGTCCTCCCCGGTGCGTCGAGCGATAATCTGGTTTTTGATCTCCTTCCACATGCGGTTGAGCTCATCCAGGTTTTGCCGGTAGACCGCGTCGTCCGGCAGAGGCAAGCCATAAGCGCCCTCGCCGGTCGTCAGCTCGCGCAGGATTCCATCGACGTATTCCATTATGGCGTCGCTTGGCTTGCTCTCCAGCTCCAGCTTCACCAGCCTCTGCGTGGCTCCCCGAACAATTCCCACATAGTTAATGAGCCGTCCATAGCTTTGCGACTGCACAATGGTAAGGAGGGTGATGCCGCCAAACAGGATCAGCAGCGCAAACAATACCGCCAGGCTGCTTTTTAGAAACCGTTTCATAGCTCGCCACACCTCCGGGAATCGTGTTGCCGCCGCGATGAAGCGCGCTCCCTTACCGTCCCAGGGCTTCCGCCGGGACGCGAAAAGTTTGCTCCCATCCAAAGGCATCTAAAAAAGGATTGCTTCTCCATCGTCACACAGCCGGAGGAGCCGAACCGATATTGCGGATGCCGCTAAAGGGCCGGCGGGCGCACAGAACGGCGGCGGCGCTGCATCCTCCTGTTGATTCAGGCCTCGGCGGCGTTTATCTGGGCCGCGGGCAAACAACATGTATATCGTCAGTATCATACCATGTATTGAACAATAAAAAAATAGGAAACAACAAAAAATTCCAATATTCATTCGTTTGAATCAATTTATTTTGCCGTCGTAAAGCCGTTTCGGGTCTTTCCCGCCTTAAAGCTCCGCCGGCGCGAGCGGGCAAAACCGTCGGCGCCGTTCGACTTGGCCGCCGGCCGGCTCTGCGATCTCGCCGGTTATGAGGGCGCGGCTGATTTTGTACAACAAAAGCCCGGCCAGCCGGAAGCCGTCGAACTGACAGGCTTTGATGGAAAAGCGTTGAAACTCACGTCCGGCTAAGCACCTGAACAACCTCGAAGCATTCAAACGTGATAGGCGTTTGATCGGTAAAAGCATAACCGCGCTTGGCGGCGTCCCGCGTCCAATAGCGTATATTGCCCGCCTTCCATTGCTCAAAGCTTTCGTCCTCGCCCTCAAGCTTTACCATATCCCATGTCAGGTCGCAAAACCTGACCGTTTCAACGCGCGCCGTCCGAATCACGCAGGCCGGATTGCCGCGCCCGTCCAGCACCAGCGATAAATCGCCGACGCTTGGGGCTTGTTCATCCTCCAATATCACCGAGACTGTCGCGGTTTTCTTTCCGGCCAACACCAGCGCCAGCAGCTCATCCGCCATTTCAGGGCTGTCGCCGAAGGCAAAGCGGTCATAATAGTCTTTATCGCTGTTTTCCACGAAATTCATTCTTGTTCCTATCCTCCCAAAGCTGTGGTTTGTCATGTTCTCTCTTACCCCGTCAGCCGCTCCGCCCGGCTGCCCTTGCATCCCGCCGCCCCTTCAAATTGGCAGGCCCGGTATCTCTGCCTGCCCCACGGGGGATATATTCGTCCCAATTTTCGCGTTTTCCTTTTAAGGATATTTCCATTTTGGAAAAGCGGCGGCCCATCCCGCGCCGGGCGCTTTGACCGCCGGCCTGTCGGACCGCGGCGCCCGCCGTTTTATCGCAAGCGCCGGCGGCAAAAACGCAGCGCGTCATGTTCCCCATGACACGCCGCGACAGGTTTTGAAATTTTCAACGGGGAGAGCCTTCGGCCTCACAGCATCTGCATATACTCCACCGTATCGCCGTTCGCCGTGGCTACCATAAAGTACCGGCAGCCGTTCTCCCAAAAATCCAGATCCTGAATGTCCTTTTTGATCGTCAGCCCAAGCCGCTTGGCCTCGGCATAGGCCGCCTCCACGTCGTCCACCCGATAGGCCACATGGTCGATTAGCCTGGCGGAGCGCATGACCTCTTCCCGTTCCGGCCCGTCCAAAAACTCATACAGCTCCAGCATGACATCGTCCTTGCGCACAAAGGCCACGTTTTCCGCCGTCTCATGCCCGGTATACACGGTTTCATAGGCCAGCTCAAAGCCCATGTTTTCAACGTACCAGCGCACGGCCTCCTTTGCGCTGACCACCGGCATGCCAATGTGCAAAAGACCCCTGGTTTCAATCATCCGCTTCGCTCCTTTCCGTTGCGTTACAGCGTAACCCACGCGTTTTTCCCAGCCGACTGATAGCACGCCTCCATCACCTGCTGGATATAAGCGCTCTCCTCAAAGGAGGGGGAGGACGGCCTGCCCCGGTCCACGTTTTCCAAAAAGTTGTACATGCTTGCCGCGTGAGCGCGCAGGAAACCGATGGCAAACCTTGGGTTGGGAAAATGCCCGCCCGGTTCCGGATACTTCTGATGGCAGTCTATTCGCGTAAAGCCCGCCTCGCCGCCGAGGGGCCCATCCGGCTTTGTCGCGTCATAAAACTGCAGGTATCCCGGCTCCATGGTGTTGAATTTGATCGCGCCCTTCTCGCCGTGGATCTCGACGCGCAGCTCGTCCATGGCCCCGGTCGCCACCTTGCTGACCAGAATTTTGCCCGTCACGCCGCTTTTCATCATCGCCAGCGTCAGCGCCGTATCCTCCGCGTCCACTTGAACGGGCAAGCCGTCCGCGCCGGGCCTGGTGGGATAAACGATATCCGTCAGGGTATAAACGCTCTGGTATTCCCCCAGCAGGTGATACATGACGTCATAGGCGTGCGCGCCGAGGTCCAGCAATACGCCTCCGCCGCCAAACGCCTTGTTTTGCTTCCAGCTAAGCGCCTTGCCGGGGTCAATCCCGGAGGAGTGCAGGTAATCGCACTGAAACAAAAACACCCGTCCTAAGCGCCCCTCGCTAAGCAGCTCCCGCGCCCGCATCACCGCCGGATAAAACCGCATTTGCAGCGCGACCTGCGTGGTGTGCCCCGTAAATCGGGGAAGCTGATCCAATATTTCCCGGCTCTCCGCCGCGTCAGCGGTAAGCGGCTTGTCGCAATACACATGCTTGCCCGCCCGAAGCGCGCGCAGCACCAAATCCTTATGAAAGATATTGGGCGTACAAACGCTCACAATGTCGATTTGAGGATCGCTGATAATGCGCTCCGGGTCTGTGGTCGCATAGGCAAAGCCCTGCGTTTGCCGCGCCTCCTCCGCGACGTCCTCCGCCGTGTCGCAGATTCCCCCCAGCCGGATGGCGAAGGGAAGGTTGGAATAGTAAAGGGGAATGGTCTTGTAGCTATGGGTGTGGGTCTTGCCCATAAAGCCGTATCCAATGACGCCCACATGGTATTCCCGCATGAGGAGCCTCCTTCTCAAATTAGATGACGCTGCGCCACTGATCGCGCACAGGCGCCAGCGACCGGTAAATTTCATGGTACATGGCTTCCGACGTCTCGTAAGCCTTCCTGACCTCCTGCTGCGGCATAAAGCACTTGCTCAGGCGAACGGATTTTTCCACCGCGTCGTTTCGATCCTTGTAGATGCCCACGGCCATGCCGGCCAGCATGGCAGCGCCCTGGCATACCGAATCGGACGAGGAGGCGCGGCAGATTTTTTTCCCTGAGATGGACGCGCGCAGCCTGAGCGTGAAGTCCGACTTGGAACCGCCGCCGCTGATATGAACCGTCTCGTAGCTGCCAAGGCGGGAAAGCAGGCGCGTCATCGAAGCAAACTCATAAGCGATGCTCTCGTAAATCGCTTTATACAGCACGACCGGCCCGGCGTTGGGCGTAAGCCCCACGATGGCGCCTGTGGCGCGCCGGTCATAATGCGGGCTGCAGGAGCCCACAAAATGCGGCAGCACAAACAGCCCGGTCGGCTTGTCGCCCAACGCCTCCACCTCCGCGTCCAAGCGGGCGAACAGCTCGCCCTTGCTGGTGGGCACGTCGTTATATTTGAGCAGGTCAATCATCCAGTTGGTGGCAAAGCCCGACGGAAAGAACGCCAGCGACAAAAACTGGTCGTCAAACAGGTGACAGTAGGTATTGATTCCGTTGGCAAACGCGAAGTCGGAGGTATCAGCCGTATTGGTCAGCAGCGATACCCCTTCGTAGGTGCCCGCCGCGTCGCTGGCGGTGTTGTCCGCCGTCACGCCGGAGCCCAAAATGCTGCAGCACTGGTCATGCCCGGCCGCCGCCACGCCTACACCCTCTTTCAGGCCCAGGATCGCCGCCGTCTGCGCGTCAAGCCTGCCGACCAGCTCCCCGGAGGATACGGGCTGGCTGAGTTTATCCGAAGCAATGCCCGTGGCGTCCAGCATCTCCAGCGACCATTCCCCGCGCCTTACGTCCATCAGCAGGGTGCGGCAGCACAGGCACTTGCTGGAGTACGCGCCAAAACCCAAACGCATGAGAATAAAGTCCTCGCAGGACAAAAACTTTGCCGTCCTGGCATAGAGATCGGGCCGATTTTCCTTCAGCCACATCATTTTGGTGCCGCCAAAGGTGGTATCCAGCGGCAGACCGGTAATGTCGTAGATTCGCCGCCTGCCAAGCCTGCGCTCCAGCTCCCCGATCTGCGGCTTGGCGCGGTTATCGGCGTTCATCAGGGCCGGGCAAACGGGGATGCCGCTGTGATCCACGGGGATGATCGTCTCTCCCTGCGAGCTGATAGCCAGCGCCGCCACGGGGTCGTCCGGCAGCCAGGCCGACACGGTGCGCACAGTCTTTACAAACGCGTCCCAAAGAACCTCCGCGTCTATCTCCATCCAGTCGGGCCGCGCGCTGTACGGCGTATAGGATACCGACGACTGCACGATCACCTCGCCATTGACCCGAAAAGCGACGCATTTGCAGTTGCTGGTTCCCAAATCAATGCCCAGTAGGCTCATGGCTCTCGATCCTTTCCGGTGCAGAGTTGGCGCACGGCGCGCATGAGATCCCCGACGGTAAGTCCTTGTAATGCAAACTGCTTTTCCGGCGAAGCGGATATCCCGTAGCGCGTAACGCCCAAACGCTTAAAGGCGCACCGCGCGCCCCTTTCCGCCAGGAAGGCGGCCGTCATCGCGCCCAGGCCGGACGCCTGGTTATGATCCTCCGCCACCAGCACATGCCCGGTTTGAGCCGCCGCAAGCAGCTTTTGCTCATCCAGCGCCTTGGGGCAGCTTACGTTCAGCACGGCGCAGCGCACGCCCTCGTTTTCCAGGCCGGCGCTCGCCTCCAACGCCCTTGGCACGAGCGCGCCATAGGTGACGATGGCCGCGTCGCTTCCCCAGCGAAGCCAATCCGCCTTGCCGTACGCAAAGGTATAGTCCCCGGCGAACAGCGGGTTCCCGCCTTCATCCGTTAACACCGGCAGCGCGCTTCGCGGCAGGGCTAAAATGCCCGGCCTGTCGGAAGCGGCTAAATACCTGAGCGCCCGGTCCGCCTGGTTGGGGTCGGCGGGCAAAATCAGCTCCGTATTCAGCAGGGCGTTGGCCAGCGCCAGGCAGTCGATAAACTGGTGCGACTTCCCATCCTGCCCCACATCCACCCCGCAGTGGGACGCGATCACCTTGAAGGGGATATGGTTTTGATCCAGCACGCGCAACTGGTTAAACGGCTCGCCCAGCGCAAAAACGCCGAAATCCATGAAGAACGCCCGCACGCCGCAGGAGGCCAGCCCGCCCATCGTCGAAGCCGCGTTATGCTCCTGGATGCCGCATTCGATCAGCATATCCGCCGAGACCTCGCTTAGCCGGTCGATGCCCAGGCCGGCGGCCAGGTCGCAATCCAATACGCACAGGCTTCCCTTGGGATTCGCCTTTGCCAGGTCCATCAGCGCGTTGGCGCATGCCCTCCGACCGTCCAGCCTGTCCTGAGCGCCGTAGCTCCTCGCCTTCTCAGCGCCCTTGAGCGGTGGGGCGGGGTCCGCCGGAGAGCGTCTTTGCGCTCCCCGCCAGGGGCGGATGGGCAGCCGCGCCGGGGGCAGCCCGCGCCGCTCCCTCTCAAAGCGCTCCATGGCCGCGCATGCCTCCCGCCGCGAAAGCAGCCTTCCATGATAATGCCAATCGTTTTCAATGTCCGGAATGCCCTTGCCCATCACCGTCGCGGCCAGAACGCAGGTGGGGCGGTCCGCGCCGCGCGCCTCGGCCAGCGCGCGCCTGAGCGCCTCGTGGTCATGGCCGTCGGCCTGAATCACGTTCCACCCCGCGGCCTCATAGCGCCGGGCCAGCGGCACATCCATGATCTCGCGCGTGGTCCCGCTGGACTGCCGGCCGTTGCGGTCCACGATGGCCGTCAGGTTGCTCAGCCGATACTTGGCCGCGAGCTCGGCCGCCTCCTGGATTTGCCCCTTATCCTGCTCGCCGTCCCCCATGAGCACATAGACGCGGGCCTCCCGGAACCCGCGAAGCCTCTGCGCCAGCGCCGCGCCGACGCCCTGGGACAGCCCCTGGCCCAGACAGCCGTTGCACCATTCCACACCCGGCGCCAAATTGTTGGGATGGCCCTCGAACACGCCTTCCTCCCTGCGGTATTCCCGAAACAGCGCTTCCCTGTCCACAAAGCCGAAAGCGGCCAGCACGCAGTATACCGCCGGAGAGATGTGCCCCATGCTGACGATAACCCTGTCCCGGTCGGGCGAAGCCATGTTTTCAGGCGCAATGCGGGCCGTGCAGTAAAGCGTCAGCAGGATGTCCAGGCTGGACAGCGACCCGCCGATATGGCCCGAACCGGCGTGGTCGATCAATCGAACGATTTCCCCCCGCAATGCCAGCGCCTGCGACCGCAGCCTTTCCCGCGCGGCCCTGTCAAACGGCGTGCCAAGCGGCAGCAGCCCTCTATATTCCATTCCTAGCGCCTCGCAATCACACTTCATTTTGCGGCGTGCCGCACGGTATGCGCGCCGCCTTCGGCGTGCGCTCCAGCACGGCGCGCACCGTCGCGCCCGTGGCCGGCCCCTCCGAAAAAGCCCGCGCGCTCCCCGCCGCCACGCACAACCGCAGGCGCTCAGCGTCGTCCAGCCCCTCGGCGCGCGCGTACAGGTACGCCGCCACCATGGCGTCGCCCGCGCCGGTCGTATTCCGCGCTTCGCCCCGGGGCGCGGCGCAGCGGTACAGCCCCGTGTCGCTCACGAGCACCGCGCCGCGCGCGCCCAAGGATACCAAGACGTTTTGGGCTCCTCTCCGCTTCAGCGCGACGGCCTGCCCAATCAGTTGCTCCCGCGTATGGATGGGCGTTCCCGCGATGGCTTCCAGCTCGTCCAAGTTGGGCTTCACAAGCAGCGGCCCCCGCGCCAGGGCGTTGACAAGCTGTTCCCCCGTCGCGTCCACGACGGCCTCCGCTCCCGCGGCCCCGGCCTTCGCCACAAGGCGCGCGTACAGTTCGCCGTCGGCGTTCGCCGGGGGGCTTCCGCTGAGCGCCAGCACGTCGCCCGGCCCAAGCGCGTCAATTTGGGCTAAAAGGGCGCGCATCGCGCCGTCGTCCGCCTCCGGGCCCTCGGCGTTGTATTCGGTCTCGATCTCGCCTTTGAGCTTTACGTTGATGCGGGACGTTCCCTGTTCAAGCAGAATCATCCGCTCCCGAACCCCGGCCCGCCTGAGCCTTCTGACGATCTCGCGCCCTGTAAAGCCGGCCGCAAACCCCAGGCACACGCTTTCCACGCCCAGCTCCGCAAGCGCCATGCTCACATTAACGCCCTTGCCCCCCACAAACAGCCGCGTGCGGCGCGCGCGGTTGGTCTCGCCGGGCCGCGCGTCCTCAAGCCACATGGCATAGTCCAGCGCCGGAGCAAACGTTACCGTATAGATCATCGCCATTCCCCCGCCTTCAGCGATATTCCTTGCGTTTCCTGAGCAGGTCCACGTAAACGGCCAGAATAATCACCACGCCGCGCGCGACGTACTGCCAAAACGAGTTGACGTGCAGCAGGTTCAGGCCGTTGTTCAGCACGCCGATGACCAAAATGCCGATCATCATGCCGCCCGGCGTGCCCACGCCGCCGCTCATGCTGGCGCCGCCCAGCACTGCGGCCGCGACGGCGTCCGTTTCATAGCCCACGCCGACGCCCGGTTGGCCCGACGCCATGCCGGATGCCAGCACGATGCCCGCGAACGCCGCCAGCAGCCCGCTGTATCCGTACACAAAGATATGAACCCGGCGGATATTGATGCCGGTAAAGCGGGCCGCCTCGCGGTTGCCGCCCACGGCGTAAATCTCGCGGCCGATTTTGGTTTGGGTCAGTATCCAGAATGTGATGAACAGGATGATTACGGAGTAGATCACCGGCAGCGGGATGCCGAACAGGTATCCCATGCGGACGCTCTCAAAGGCGTCGTTGGAGACGCGGATGGGATTGCCGTTGGCATACAGATACGCCGCCCCGCGGCAAATATTCTGCATGGCCAGTGTGACAATGAAGGGCGGCATATCCGTATAAGCAATGATAAAGCCGTTGAGCAGACCGAAAAACAGCCCCACGCCCAAGCCCATCAAAATGGCCGTGATAACCGGCAGCCCAAAATCCATGATGGCTTTGGCCGCCACGCAGCCGGAAAGGGCGATAATGGCCCCGCCTGTCAGGTCGATGCCGCCCAGCAGAATGGCCATCATGATGCCGATGGTCAGGCACACGTTGGTGGTGATCTGGCGCAGGATGTTGAGGATGTTGCCGCCCGTGGCAAAGGTGGAGGTGGCGATGCTCAAAAACACGCACAGGGCCGCAAGGCCGCACAGGATGCCCAGGTTGCGCTGCGCGTAGGCCGCCGCGCCCCTCACCACAGGGATGCCTTGCGCCCTCAGATACAGGCTGTTCTTTTCTTTGGGGTCACGCATTTTCGACTTCACTCCCTGTCGCGTATTTCAGGATCGTTTCCTGTGTCGCCTCGCTTTTGTCGACTATGCCGCGAATGCGCCCGCCGAACATGACGGCGATATGGTCGCAGATGTTGATGATCTCATTGAGCTCCGAGGAAATGATGATGATTGCGATGCCCTGCTGGGCAAGCTGATCAATGATTTTGTAGATATCGGCCTTTGCGCCCACGTCGATGCCCCTGGTGGGCTCGTCCAGGATGAGCACCTTGGGCCGGGCGGCCAGCCACTTGGCGATGACGACCTTTTGCTGGTTGCCGCCGGAAAGCTGGCAGGCCAGCTTATCGGCCGAGGAGGTCCTGATGGAGAGCGCGTCCACATAGCGCTCCACAATCGCGCGCCGCTTGCGCTTTGATAGTCCCGCCGGGGAAATAAATGCATCGAGCACGGCCAGCGTGGCGTTAAACTCCACCGAGTTGTTCAGCACGAGGCCCTCCAGCTTGCGGTTTTCCGGCACCAGAACGAGCCCCATCCGCTGTGCCGACCGCGGCGTGGGTTTTTCAAGGCGTTGGCCGCATACGTAGATTTCGCCCGCGTCCATCGGGTCGATGCCCAAAATCGCCCTCATCAGCTCCGACCGGCCCGCGCCTATGATGCCCCCAAACCCCAGCACCTCGCCCTGCCGCACGCTGAAGCTTACGTCGTGGAGCACGTCCTTGCGGCTGATATGCCTCGCCTCCAGCGCGACGTCGCCAAAAGAGCGTTGGGAAAACGTATAGAAGGCTTCCAGCTTCGTGCCCACCATCATGGAGATCAGCGTATCGGCGTCGGTTTCGCCGGTAACGCAGGTGCCGATGAACCGCCCGTCGCGGATGACGGTGATGCGGTCGGTGATCTCAAACAGCTCCCCCATGCGGTGAGAGATATAGATCATGCCCACGCCCTGTTCCCGCAGCCTTTTCATGATCCCAAACAGCACGGCCACCTCGGTTTCCGTCAGGGACGAGGTGGGCTCGTCCATCACCAGGATTCTGGCGTTCATCGACAGCGCTTTGGCGATCTCCACCTGCTGCTGCTGGGCGATGCTGAGCCTGCCCACCAACGAATCCGCGGAGATCTGCGTGCCCAGACTGTCCAGCACGGCCTGCGCGTCGCCGGTCATTTTGACATGATTGATTCTGCCGGATCGCGTTTTGGGCTCCCGGGTCAGGTAGATGTTCTCGGCGACCGTCATATGGGGAACCAGCATGAGCTCCTGGTGGATGATGGAGATGCCGTGCGCTTTTGCGGCCGTCACGTTTTGGATGCGCGCCGGCTCCCCGTCGATCAGGATTTCGCCCTGCTCGGGATGGTAAATGCCGCCCAGCACCTTAATCAGCGTGGATTTGCCCGCGCCGTTCTCGCCCAGGATGCCGTGTACCTCCCCGCTCCTCAGCTCAAAATTAAGGTTGTCCAGCGCCTTCACGCCCGGGAAGGACTTGCTGATGCCGCGCATGGCCAAAAGCGGATATTCTGCCATAGGGACCTCTCTTTACGCAAGCCCCCGAAGGAACGGAGGCATAGAGTTACTGGAGAACGCGCCGCCGCGGCGCATCGCCCGCGGCGGCGGGAGGAACCGGGTTATTGCCAGCCCTCCAGGCTGTATTCGCTGATGTTGTCGCCATTGATGATGAAGGACTCGATGTAGATCTTCTCATCAAAGGTTTCGCCATCCAAAAGCTTATAGGCCGTTTCGATGGTCACCTTGCCAATGGTGGCCGGGGATTGGGCGCCGGTGCCCTCCATGGTTCCCTCGGCGACGCACTGCTTGGCCTCGGGGGAGCCGTCCACGCCCCATACCAGGATTTGGCCCTGCTTGCCCTGGGAAGCGACGGCCTGCACGCAGCCGATGGCCATGGGGTCGTTCATGCCGAAGAAAGCGGCCAGATCGGGGTTGGCGATCATCAAGTCCTCGGCGATGGGCAGCGCCACGCCCGTATCTCCTTTGCCGTTGAGACGGTCCACGACCACCACGTGGTCGCCCAGGGTATCCAGCATGCCGTTGATGCGCGCGTCGGAGGCGACGTTGGAGGGGATATCCAGAATGGCGATCTTGCTGCCCTTGGGGAGCTTTTGTAGCATATCCTTGCCCACGGCGACGCCCGCGCTGTAATTATCCGTGGCGATGAGGGCGTCCACCATGTCCACGTCCACGACGTCGGTGTCAAAGTTGACGACGGGAATGTTCTTCTCCTTGCAAAGGGTGAGGATAGGCTTGATCGCCGCGGAGTCGATGGGGCACAAAAGCAGGCAGTCAATGCCTTGGGCGATCATGTCCTCGCACTGGGAAATCTGCGTTTGCAAATCGCTCTGCGGGTCGGAGGTAATCAGCGCGTCGCCGTTGGCCTCCACAATCTTTCGCACGGCCGCCTCGATTTCGGCAAAGAAGGGGTTATTGTTGGTGGTAACGGTAAAGCCGAAGGTAAGGGGTTTATCGGCCGTTTCGGCGTTTGCGGCGCACAGGCCAAGAAGCATCGTCGCGGCCAGTAGGATTGCCAGTGTCCTTTTCATGGGTTTTTCCTCCTTCATAATCCATATCGTTCAAAGTCGTTTTGGCTTTGATACCAGTACGCACGCCTTGCCGGCCATCCCTCGGCGCTTCCTCCCCCCTTCCCGGCCCTTCCTTGCGGCGGTTCGCAAAAATCCATATCGCAAGCGGCCGCCCGGCACGCGTTTCCAGCGCAATTGCTTTTGACGTCTTGACTCTGATTGGATAGTAGCAAAACGGGAATCGCCATACAATACATAATTTTGATAAAAACATGGATATTTCCGACCTATGCTTTTCCCCATGCTTTTTCTGTGCACGGGGGAGCCGGCGTAAAAGCGGCGCAAGCCGCGCCGGCGCAGCGTGCAAATTTTTCAAAAGAGAGGCGCCCCGCCTTTAAGGCAATCAGTCCGGTCTTTTATGCGGCTTTTGCCGGCCCCGCGCCCGCGGCGGACAGAATTTGCGCCAAGAGAGCAAAAAAGTACATATCCCGTTCAAATTATGCAGATATCGTCATCCGTTGCGCGTTTCCGCCCGGTATCTCCGGGGCGACATGCCCTCGGCCTTGGCGAACTGGCGCGAAAAGTACAGTTGATCCTCATAATGCAGCGCGGCGGCGATCTCCTTGATGGAGTAATTTTCTTCCTTCAGCATGCGCCTGGCCTGCGCCATGCGCACCTCGATAATATACTTAACAGGCGTCATGCCAATGCGGCGCTGGAACAGCCGCGTAAAATACGCGGAAGAAAAGCCCAGCTCCGCGGCGACGGCGCTCACCGTGACCGTCCTTAACAAAATATTATCGTTAATAAACCGGACGGCCCGCTCGATCGGGTCCTCGGCTTGCCCCTGAGGAACCAGCGTATCCAAAACCGCGCCGCGCCGCATATGCAGCAGCGCGGCATAGAGATAGGCGTTGAACAGCTCCGCGTTTTCCGCGCCATAGCTCTGGTTGAGCCGAAAGATTTCCGAGCCCAAAAAATGCAGCGCGCCATCGTAATCATGCAGCTTGACCACCTGCGTATCGCGGCACAGCGAGTTGAGATACGCTTCGCCGCCTCGGAACCATATGGCGTAGTTGTTATACTTTTCATCCTGCGAATAGTAGAGGTTATGCCGTATCCCCGCCGGGATCAGCACAAAATCATACGCCTCGTATGCCAGTTGCAGGCCGTTGAGCTTGATCTTTGTACGGCCGTTGGTCAGGTAATTCAGCTCGTAATAATCGTGGACATGGGGCAAAAAATTCTCGGAAGCGTTGGAACGCTGCGTTCCTAAAAACTCAACCGGAATATCCGCGCCCTGCATCATTCCACCCCCTCCGTATCGCCGTAAGCATGGCATCATTGTAGCCCAACCCGTTTGCATTGTACAGCGGATTGGCAAATGTTGTTTTGCCGGAGCGGCATGGCGGAAAGAGGGCTTCGGCGGGGAGGGGCTTGGGAGGCTCCGCCAATACCCGCAGAAGACAAGTATCGCTTACGTTTCCTCTATTCCCCCATCCCCCGTACCGTTCCTCTTTCCACCAAACGCACATCCAGCACCCGCACCTCCGCCGGAGCGGACGGGTTTTCCATCTGCCGCTGAAGAATTTCCACGGCCAGAACGGCCTTTTGATTCAGGTCCTGCGCAATGGTCGTCAGGGAGGGATAGATTTGCGTACAGATCAGCATATCGTCAAACCCGATGATGGATAAATCGTCCGGAATCCGCAGGCCGCGCTTGGAGAGACCGCCGATTAGGCAGGAGGCAAGCTGATCGCTGGTGGCAAAAACGGCGGAAATTTCCCCGCGCAATTCGACCAGCCGATCGATGGTATCGGAAGCCGCCGCCGGGTCGTTATCGGAGGCCAGGACAAACCGGCGAATCCGCTCGGGCGCGATACCGTTTTGGGCCAGCGTGTCGGCGAAGCCGGACCAGCGGTGGTGAACGACGCCGTTGTCCACGTCCGGGGGACTGACAAAAGCCAGCCGCCGGTGGCCGTTTCGCAGCAGGCAGCCGGCGGCCAGGGCGCCGCCCTTGTAATCGTCGATGCCGACGCTGCAGATTTGGCGCACGTTGCTATAACTGTCAATAAACACCATGGGAATTTTGGCAAGCGAATCAATCTGTTCGATTTCATCATCGAACATTCCTAAAAAAATGGCGCCCCGAGCGCTCCAGGTTCGCAGATTGCGGGCAATATCCTCTTTGGTTTCCACAAGGCTCACCATGGCATAATACCCCAACGCCTGAACCCGCTGAATGACGATGCCCACAAGGGTCGCGTTGTGAGGGCTGCTCAGGGAGTTTTCGTTTCCGATGCTGCGCAGCATAATGGCCACGATATTGGAGTTGGCTTTGGCTAAGCTTCTGGCGCTGGCGTTTTGAACGTAATTACGCTTGCGCAAAAGGCGCTGGATCTCATCCGCTTTTTCCTTGGAAACCTTGGAAAGCTTTCCGTTGACAACGTTGGAAACAGTCATTACGCTCACCTTCGCCTCGGCGGCAATATCCTTCAGCGTCACCATCGCGCGTGCCCCCTTACCGTTGGTTTATAAACAAGCATATCATGAAACATTCGGCATTGCAAGCCGTTTGAGCGCTCAGATGACCTTTTCGCTCGCCCTGTAAGGTTTAATTAAACTTATTGTTTTGCAATAAAAGAAGCGTATCCATCGGAAGAAACGGTCACCTTCTAACCAAAAGTTGAATTTTTTCTGAAAACCATTGACAGTTGCAAACGCTTTGATATAATGAAGATAAGTTTACCGCTATACTAGTCAGCGGAGAACAAAGCCATCTGAACAGAAAGGAAGGATTCCATGAAAAAATCCCTGTCTCGTCTTATCGGCGCCATTCTGGCTCTGGTCATGGCCTTCACCATGACAAGCGCCTTTGCCGAAAAAAGCACCCTCATGGGCAACAAGATCCAGTACGACGCCAGCAAGCCCGTTAACAACGGCGAGGACATCTCCATTGAGTTTTGGTACTGGACCGGCGCGGCTAATCTGTTTCAGTCTGTGGCGGATCAGTACACCGCCATTCATCCCAACGTGAAGATTACTTTGGTTGAAAATCCTTATGACGATTACTGGACTAAGCTGCCCCTGGCGCTTCAGGGCAGCGATGGCCCCGCGATTTTTAACGTTCACAACAGCTATCACGAGAACCTGATTCACTACCTGGCCCCGTACGATATTCCCGTTGAGGATCTGGAGGAGGACTTCGTAGGCGTTCCCGCTCACATCATCGACGGTAAGGTTTATTATACCGACTATGGCATGATGACCGCCACCATGTACTACAACAAGGCCATGTGGGCTGCCGCCGGCCTGACAGAAGCGGATATCCCCGTCACCTGGGATCAGTTCCGTGAAGTGGCGAAAAAGCTGACCATCCGGGATGAAAGCGGCAACCTGGTGCAGGCCGGCTTCAGCTTCAACGGCGGCGCGCAGGGCGACGTGCTGGGCATGCAGTACCAGTATGGCCAGAACCTGTTTACCGCGGATAACAAGGTGACCTTCAACAACGACGCCGTTAAGGCGGTTGTGCAGCGCATGAAGGATATTTATGAAGCGGACGGCAGCGGCGACTACAACTTTGGCAACAACTCCGGCGATAACTTCGGCCAGGGCATGATCGCCATGTACCTGGGCTGGGGTTTCATGCACGGCCTGTTTACGTCTCTGTGGCCCGATACCGAGTTTGGCAGCTTTGAAATTCCCACGCCTGCCGAGGATGTGCCCTATGCCTATCACCGCTATAACGGCGAATCCACCTTCGGCGTCAACAAGAACGCTCCCGCCGATCAGCAGGCGGTCGCCCAGGATATCGTCCGCTTCTTCCTGGCCAACGACGCGCTGGAAAAGGAATTTGTACTGGCCAACTCAGTGTTCCCCGCGAAAAAGAGCCTGGCGGACGACGCGGACATCATGAGCGTTTCCAGCATCGCGGTGCTGGCCAAGCACATTGACCGCTACATCTGGCCCGGCCCCATGCCCAGCGCCGTGGAAAACAACATGAAGATCGCCTTGGAAAACATTTTCTATAATGGCGAGGACATTGAAACCGCCTTGCAAAACGCCGAGGACGCCTGCAACGAAGAGCTGGCTTCCAGCGATTTCGTTTCCGTGGAACCCTCTTACGCCCACGCTGGCGAAGCGAAATAAGCTGTGTTATCATATTCATGGGAGTATGCGGGAGGCGCGCCTTCCGCATACCCCATTTTTTGACAAGCCATCGGGCCGCGCTCTGCACGGCTTACCAAAGAGCGGGAGGAACAGGCAAATGATTACGAAAAATCGGGCGCGTCCTCTGCACAGCCGCAGCGAAGCGCTTCTGCGCAATATTGTTGTATGCGCGCTGATCGTCTTTTTTACGGTATTCTATCTGTTCCCGATTTTCATGGCGTTTGTCGGCAGCTTTCACCTGTGGAATCCGCTGAAGGGGCAATACAAATATACGGGGCTGAAAAATTGGATCTCCGTCTTCAACAGCAAGCTGTTCTGGCAATCTATGAGCAACACGGCCGTGTTTGCGGGCGTCGCGGTTTTGGCCAGGGTGGCGTTGGGCCTTGCCCTTGCCTCGGCACTGTATTCCAGGCTGATCCGGTGGAAATCCCTCTATCGCACGCTGTATTATCTGCCTACCATTACGCCTATGGTGGCGGTCGCCTTCGTTTGGAAGTTCATGTACGATCCCCAGTTTGGACTGCTGAATCAGGCGCTGGGAAGCAAAATCAACTGGCTGTTTGACGCCGATTATGCCATGACCGCGATTCTGCTTTTAACCGTCTGGAAGGATTACGGCTATGCCGTGGTCATTCTGCTGGGCGGCTTGTACTCCCTTCCGGCGGATTGCTATGAGGCGGCGGGCATTGACGGCGCAACCGCCTGGCAGAAATTCCGCTTCCTCACGCTGCCCTTGCTGAAACCCACCATTCTGTTTATTGTCATCACTTCCCTCATATCGTATTTCCAGACCTACATTCCCGTCATGGTTTTAACCCAGGGCGGGCCGGGCACCAAGACCTATCTGGCCTCCTACATCATATACGATCAGGCTTTCGTGAAATACAACTTTGGGTACGCCTCCGCCATTTCGTTCATTTTGTTCTTTATCATTGCGACGCTGACCTCCGTTTCATTCAAATTGAGCGGACGTCAGGACGCGTAAAGGGGAGGGAAAACGATGAAGCAAAATCGAATCAAAGCCCTCTGCCTGAACCTGATTCTGCTGCTTTTCAGCATTGTGACCATCCTGCCCTTTCTGTGGATGCTTTCTTCGTCTTTTAAAAGCAACGCGGAAATCAGCGCGCTGGAGCAGCATTTTTTGCCCCAGGCCCCCTCCCTCGCCAATTATCTTGCGGCCGTGGATAAGATGAATTTCCTGCGGTATTTTGGCAACAGCCTGATGTATGCCGTACTGCTGACCGCTATCACCATTTATACCAGCGCGATTTCCGGATTTGTGTTTAGCAAATATCAGTTTCGCGGCAAAAACCTGCTGTTTGGCGCAATTTTGGCAACTATGATGATCCCGGGCGTTGTGACGATCATTCCCCGCTATACCATGATGCAGAGTCTGGGCTGGCTGGATACCTACCGGGCCTTGATGATTCCCAGCGTGTTCACCTCCTTCGGTATCTTTCTGATGCGTCAAAGCTGTGCCGGCGTGCCGGATGAGTTGCTGGAAGCCGCCCGAATCGACGGGGCAAACGAGTTCTTTATCTTTCACCGCATTGTGATTCCCCTGCTGCACAACGCTATCTCCAGCATTGCAATTTTCCAGTTTTTATGGGCATGGGAGGACTATCTGTGGCCGTACCTTGTCATTCGCACGGAGCAAAAAAACATGCTCAGCGTGGCGCTGAATATGTTCAGCGGACGCTATTCAACCGATTACGCAGGCCTGTTTGCGGCTACCAGCATCGCCATCGTTCCCGTAGTCGTCTGCTATCTGATTTTTCAGAAGCGTTTTATTGCGGGCATTGCCGCATCGGCCGTCAAGGGCTAAGAAACGGAGGAAGAAAAAAATGGCTATCGACACGTCCAAAGCGCTTCGGAATCAGGTGATGTATTCCATCTTTGTGCGCCAGTACAGTCAGGAGGGAAGCTTTGCGAAGGTGGAGCAGGATCTGGACAGAATCCGCTCGCTGGGGGTTGACGTAATCTGGCTCATGCCTATCCATCCCATTGGACAAAAGCACAGGAAGGGTACGCTTGGCAGTCCTTATGCAGTTCAGGATTATCGAAAAGTCAACCCGGAGCTTGGCACGCTGGAGGATTTTCAGCGTTTGGTGGACAGCGTACATCGGCATGGGATGAGGTGCATCATCGATGTGGTGTACAATCACACGTCGCCGGACTCCTGGCTGGCCCAGAACCATCCGGAATGGTTCTACCACAAGGCGGACGGGTCTTTGGGCAACCGAATCGGCGAGTGGTCGGATATTGTCGATTTGGATTACGGTCAAACGGGCCTTTGGGACTACCAGATCGACACGCTGAAATACTGGGCGGGCATGGTGGACGGCTTCCGGTGTGATGTAGCGCCGCTGGTACCGCTGAAATTCTGGCTGAAAGCGCGGGAGGCGGTGGAAGCCGTTCATCCCGGCTGCCTATGGCTCAGCGAATCGGTCGAGCCCGCTTTCACTCTGGATAACCGGGAACGGGGGATGACCAGCCTTTCCGATTCGGAAATCTTTCAGGCTTTTGACCTGAGCTATGAATACGACGTCTATCACGACTGGACCCGCTGTCTCTGCGGGGAATGCTCCCTAAAGGATTATGCGGAAAAAATTAACCAGCAGGAGTACGTTTATCCGGAAAACTACGTCAAGCTGCGCTTCCTGGAAAACCACGACCGCCCTCGGGCCGCCTTTGTGATCCCCGATGAAAAAGCCCGGAAAAACTGGACGGCCTTTCTGTACTTTCAAAAAGGCATGGTTCTTTTGTACAACGGTCAGGAAACGGGCAGCGACTTCCGCCCCAGCCTGTTTGACCGCGATCCGATTGACTGGCATACCGGACGGGATCTTTCGGACGAGCTGCGCGCTTTGTATCAAATGAAGCGGCATCCGCTGATGCGGGAGGGCCGGTATTGCGTTTCCGACGCGGGTCACGGCATATTGAAGGCGTGTTACCACAAGCAAGCCCGCAAGCTGCTGGGTTTTTTCAGCACGGAAGGGAAAAGCGGCCTTGTTCGCTGCGAAATGCCGGAGGGCGTTTACCGCAATTTGACAGGCGGCTCCCCGGTGCGCGTGGAAGCGGGAATGCTGTCCTGCAAAGGAGAGCCGATCGTGATTGGCACGGAGGCGTGACCATGCAGTCCCCCTATGTCATTGGAAAACACTATCGCTTTACCCTGCTGACCGACGCGCTGCTCCGCATGGAATACTCACCCGAAGGCCGCTTTGAGAACCGGCCTACCCAGGTGGTTGTGAATCGCTCTTTTCCCGTGCCGGAGTACCGGCTGTGGCAAACGGAGGAAGGCATAGAAATTCAAACGGCCAGCCTGAACCTGTTTTATGATGAAAAGCCTTTTTCCCAAAACGGCCTGTGGATTGAAAGCCGTTCGGAATGCCGCGGCATCTTCTGCACCTGGCATTATGGCGATAGCCTGAATGAAAATCTGGGCGGAACCGCCCGCACGCTGGATGAGGCGGACGGGGCTATCCCGCTGGAAAACGGAATTTTATCCCGATTGCAGGGATACAGCGTGCTGGACGACAGCCGTTCCTATGCCATGACGGAGGACGGATGGCTGGAAGCGCCGGAAGAAGGACGCCGGGATTTATATTTTTTCTGCTATGGCTATTCTTACAGGCAGGCCTTGCGCGACTACTTCCATCTCTGCGGGGCCACGCCGCTGCTGCCGCGCTACGCCCTTGGTAACTGGTGGAGCCGATTCTATCCCTACTCCGATCAGGAATATCTGGCGCTGATGGATCGCTTTGCGCAGGAAGGCGTTCCCCTGAGCGTGGCCGTTTTGGACATGAACTGGCACGACGGCAGCGACGGCCCGGATTGGAAAGGTTGGACGGGCTATACCTGGAACCGCGCGCTTTTCCCTGAACCCGGCCGTTTTTTGCGAGCGCTGCACGAGCGCGGCCTTCATGTAACCCTGAACCTGCACCCGGCGGAGGGGATTCAGCCCCACGAGGAAATGTACCCTGCCATGGCCGAGGCCCTGGGGAAGGATGCCGGTCGCCGGCAGCGGATTCCCTTTGACCCGGCGAACCGGCGCTTTCTTGCGGCGTATTTTGCCTATGCCCATCATCCACGGGAAGCGGAAGGGGTGGATTTCTGGTGGATCGACTGGCAGCAGGGGGGCGTATGCTCCCTGCCCGGAGTGGACCCGCTGTGGCTGCTCAATCACTTTCACACTCTGGATATAGGCCGCGATGGGAAACGGCCTCTGATTCTATCCCGTTACGCGGGCCCGGGTAGCCATCGTTATCCCATCGGTTTTTCCGGCGACAGCGTGATTAGCTGGAAATCCTTGGCATTTCAACCCTACTTTACAGCAACGGCCTCCAATATTGGTTACGGCTGGTGGAGCCATGACATCGGCGGGCATGCGCACGGAAGGCGTGACGACGAGCTTCAGGTACGCTGGCTCCAGTTCGGCGTTTTTTCTCCGATCATGCGCATGCACAGCACCTCCAATCCCTTTAACGGCAAGGAGCCCTGGCGCTATGGCATGGAGTGCCGCCAGATCATGAAGCGCTTCCTGCGCCTGCGGCATCAGATGCTGCCTTACCTGTACAGCATGAATTGGCGCTGCCACGCGGAAGGCGAGCTGCTGATTGAGCCCATGTATTACGAATATCCCAAAGCGGAGGAAGCCTATCAGGTTGCTAACCAGTATTTCTTTGGGAGCGAGCTGATGGTTGCCCCCATCACAAGCCCCATGTCGCAGGCGCTAAAAATGGGCTGTGTAACCTGCTGGCTGCCGGAGGGAATCTACCACGATTGTTTAACGGGTATGATTTATCACGGCGGAAGCATGCGAAAGCTGTTTCGTACTTTGGAGTACATTCCCATTCTGGCCAAAGCGGGCGCTATTGTGCCTCTGCAAGCCAACGCCGAAGAGCGCTCCGCCTTTCCCTCAGAATTGGACGTTCGCATCTTTGCGGGCGGGGATGGAGCCTTCACGCTCTATGAGGACGACGGCGAAACCACGGCTTATCAAACCGGTCAATACCAAACGACCGAGCTGCGTTTTTTGAACGATGGGGATGCCCGCTTCATCATCGAGCCCAGAATTTCTGTTTCCGAATGGACGGGGCGGCGTCGCTATATCCTTTCTTTTATGGGCGTTGAGAAGGTTGAAAACGCTTTCGCTTTCATAAACGGAAAAAAAGTATCCGTTCCAACGGCGTATGACCGGCAGAAGCATTGTCTGACGGTTTCGCTGCCCATGGGCTCCACGGCGGACAAGGTAACGGTGGTTATTCCCGGAGGGGTTACCGTGGCCCGGAACGATCGTCTGACATACTGGGAGCAGCTTCTGAACCGCGCCCAGATTGAATATGAGCTGAAGGCTCAAATCATGCAATGCCTGACGGAGAAAAAGAGCGATTTGGAAAAAATTCAGGCTTTGCAGGCGCTGGATTTGCCTAAAGAATGGATGGCCGCTCTTTGCGAGGTCATGGAAGAAACGGCTGAACCGTAATTTTACCCTCCCGCAAGAGGCGGCTATGCCAATCCTTAATGTGGGCGCAGGCCTTTATGTTCGGCTCGCTGATGGTGGATAGCGTAGCCTTGCCGCCCCAGAGGACCTCTATGCTGTCCTCCGCACGACGCGCGCGGACGCAGGCAAGACATCTCAATGAGCGCTTTTTCTATGCCGCTCTCTTTTCGCCGGCAGCGCTCAATCATGGCTGTCCCGAAGGAAGTCCCCTTGAACCGCGGCACGCTGAGCGTTACGGTGCCAGCGACTACGCTCGTATTTGGTAGACTGGATCAGCTTCATCGCTCCGGCCTCCGAAAGCCCGTTGGGGAATAGAGTGAATCAAGACGCCGAAATAGAACGCTTGCCGCGAAAGCTGCAATTGAATTTAATTCCCCGGATTCTCACTCGAAATCGTTAAAAAAATGGCTATTAAGCAGAAGCAGTGGAGAGGGTCCATCCTTTCAACTGAAAAGGGCAATAATTGAATCGATTGGTACTATTTTGCAAAAACGCCGGATGATTTTCATTGGGTTTGAATGTGGCCTCTGCATTTACAGTCTTCATTTTAGTATTCAATTGAATCTGAACCGTTTTATATCCCGCCTATAGATGCTTGCATTGTGAATCTTAATACAGAGATTATGAAGGTGGCAGTTACTATGTCCCTATTCTGAATTTCCACAATGCCGGCGTCTATATCGGCTGTTAGCCTACCCGGTGCAGCGGGTCAGTCTTTGTGTTCATGGGGTTCAGATTTCGGTCATTCTGCGTTTTGTAAACCAATTTCAAAATTTTAGGATTTTCTTATCTTATTTCCGTCAAAGCTATAAAAAGACAGAACCGTCTTTTACTCTCGTAAAACAGTTCTGTCTTTTTGGTGCGATCGACGGGACTTGAACCCGTACCCATTGCTGGACACGCCCCTCAAACGTGCGCGTATGCCAATTCCGCCACGATCGCGTATTGCGCTTTTGCAACGGTCATTATTATACAGGACAATCCCTCGCTTTGTCAACATCAATTTTGCTTTCTTCGCCCATTGCGACGGTGACAAACCGTGGAAAACATGCTATGATACCTTCGTTCACCTAAAGCCTGCCGGCAGAAAGGATCAAGCCATGAGCCGAACCCTTATTCCCTCCGGATACGAGCCCAAACTTTCCCTCTACGAAACACAGGCCGCTATCAGCCTGATCAAGCGCACCTTTCAGGATCACCTCGCACTGGCGCTCAGCCTGAAGCGCGTTTCCGCCCCCCTCTTCGTGGACCCGGCCACAGGGCTGAACGACGACCTGAACGGCGTGGAGCGGCCGGTTACCTTCGACGTGCCCGCCGCCGGCATCGACGCCCAGGTCGTCCATTCGCTGGCCAAATGGAAGCGCATGGCCCTTTATCGGTATGATTTTCATCCCGGCAAGGGCATTTATACGGATATGAACGCCATCCGGCGCGATGAGGAATTGGATAACCTCCACTCCATTTATGTCGACCAATGGGATTGGGAGCGCGTCATCACGCGCGAAACCCGCTCCCTCGCGCTCCTCAAGGACGCCGTGCGTGAAATCGCCGGGTGTATCAGCGACGCCTCTTTGATCGTTAACGGCCGCTATCCCAAGCTTCAAACCCAGCTTCCACGCGGCGTCGCCTTTATCACCTCTCAGGAGCTGCTGGACCTCTACCCCACGCTCAGCGCCAAGGAGCGGGAAGCCGCCTTTGTGCGCGAGCATCCCGTTGTCTTTTTGATGCAGATTGGCCATCGCTTAACAAACGGCGAACCCCATGACGGACGGGCGCCTGATTATGACGATTGGAACCTAAACGGCGACCTTCTGTATTACAATCCCTTGCTTGATTGCGCCATGGAAATCAGCTCCATGGGCATCCGTGTAGACAGCGAAACGCTGGACCGGCAGCTTTCTTTGTCAGGCTGCGACGGCCGGCGCACGCTTGAATACCACCGGATGCTCCTGGACGGCGAGCTACCGCTTACCATAGGCGGAGGCATCGGCCAAAGCCGTCTTTGCATGCTGCTGCTTGGCAAGGCGCATATCGGCGAGGTACAATCCTCCATTTGGGACCCGGACACCCGCCGCGTCTGCCGCGAGGCGGGCGTCACGCTGCTGTAAGCTGAAAAGATTGCTTGTATGGCGGGCCGACGGTTACCATGCCTTTTCGGAAATGTTTTAGCGCGCGGGACGGCATATCCGGCCTGAGCCGGCGGAACCTTGCGTGCCGGCGCGGCGCTGTCCGGCGGGAAATAGCGCAGCAAAGCGCTCTCGTGGTATACTTTAGCAATCTCCTTTCAAAACGCCCTGCCGCAACGGCTCTTACGCGCCGGACGAAAAACTGGAACGGGCCCAACCTCCAAGGGTCGGGACGCTTTTACAGGCCGTCAAGCATTATTCAGCAAACAATCGATTGACAAAAATCGCATACAACCGCTCTGACGATTTGATGAAGGAATCGGCCTGCCCTGCGAAAGCCCGGCGTTTTCGGCGTTGGGACGCCGCGAAGAAACGGTCGGTACTAGAAAATGCTTGTGGACGGCGTTTTTTCCGCCGTCCACAGCTTTATTCCCAAACGGTTCCGCGCCGCTCCGGCCCGCCGATCAGTTTTTTAGCCGCGCTCCTTGCATGCCGTTCCATGCCGGCCTTCATTCGGCCAGCGTCCAGCGGCGTGGTCGATTCCGCGCTCATTCGCCTTTGCTTCATATCGCGTTTCCGTTTTTGATATGTCCTTCCGTTTTTGCCATGGCGCAAAGCCTCCCTCTGCCCTTATAATGCAGCCAAGCAAACAGAAACGAACGCCAAGCGAAGGGAAGAAGATGCATATGTCAAATCGCGTCGCTATCATTACGGGCGCGGCCAAGGGCATCGGCAGGGCCGTCGCGCTGGAGCTGGCCGCACAGGGCTATGATCTCGCCGTCAACTACCACAACCGAAGGGAGGCCGCCGAGGAGGTATGCCGCCTGGCGTCGGGTATGGGCGTCAAGGCCATCCCCGTATATGCGGATATGGGCTGTCTTCAGGATATCGCCGCTATGTACGGGCAAATTGACAGCGAGTACCCGGAAATCCATCTGCTCGTCAACAACGCCGGCATCAGCGACGAGGTCTATTTCCTGGACGCCACGCCGGAGCATTTTGAGCGCATGACCAACGTGGATTGGCGAGGCGTTTATTTCTGCGCCCAGTATGCCGCCAAGCGCATGATTCAAAAAAGCGTCCCCGGCCTTATTATCAACGTCACGTCTAACCAGGCGGAGGGCAACTGGCCGCGTTCCACCATCTATGGCCCCACCAAGGCGGCCGTTTCCAAGTTTACGCGCAACGCCGCGATGGAGCTGTCGCTGTATGGGGTGCGCATGGTCGCCATCGCGCCCGGCTATACCGATATCGGCTGGGCCGCGGACAGCCATATCCGCTTGGCTGAAAAACGCCTGCCGCTCAAACGCTTTGCCAGCCCGGAGGAAATCGCCAAGGGCGTCGCGTTTTTGGCCTCCGACGGCGCGGCCTATATGACCGGCTGCACTTTGACCATGGACGGCGGCGCTACGCTGCCCGTGGTCGCCGCCAATGACTTTGTCTAGCACCGGCTACAACGCGCTTTGCCGTCGGTAGTCGCTGGGCGGAATCCGAAAGTGCTCCTTAAAGCTGCGGCTGAAGTGGTATGGGCTGGAAAAGCCGAGCTCCGCCGCAATGGAGCGCATCGGCATCGTGGTGTTTGCCAGAAGCTGCTGTGCGGTTTCCAGCCGGATGCGGGAGATCATCTGCTTGGGGCCATACCCAAGCGCGCGGTGGCATAGGTTGCGCAGCGTGCGCTCCTGCAGGCCAAGCTCGTCGCACAGCGCGGCGACGGAAGCGCTTTGAAGGTTTTTGCGCACATATTGTTCCGCCCGGTCCAGCGCCGCCCTTCCGGGCACGGCGTCCGCCCGTCCGCGGCTGTCGGCCAGCAGCATCAGCGCGGGAAGAAACAGGCCTTGCGCGATATCCCAGCGCCCCTGCTTGGCACAGATCAGGCTTTGCTTAAACAGTTGGAGCAGGAAACCGCCCGGCGCGTCGCTCATTACCAGCTCCGTTTGCAGATACGGCTGCGGCTCCATCAGCTCAAACCACCAAAAGCGCCATGTGTCGCCCGGGCATCCGTAGCTGAAATCCCGGTGGGGCCGCATCGCCAGCGACTCTCCCTCCGATACGCGGAAGGTTCGCCCGTCATACTGCACGCGCCCTTCGCCCTTGGTGGTAAACACGAGGTATGTTTTTCCCGGCGTTACCGCCTTGCGCGGAGTCTGATAGGAGGCGTCGCCCCATATCCAATAAATAGTGTCCAGACCGCACGGGGGTCCCGCCGCCCCCGTCTCCCCTACGCAGAAGTCAAAAAACACGTTGCCTCACCTCAGAACGCCATCGTCACGCGGTTTCCCCCGTACAATATCAGCGTACCACACGCCGCGCGGACGCGCAAGCACAAAAGGAGGACTTCTTATGCTTCATGCCGTTCGCCAGCCTGTGCCGCCCCTATCGCTGGGGGAAGGCCCCGTCTGGCATGCAAGGCGCAAAACCCTTTATTTTGTAGATATCGAGGACCGGCTGGTATACGGCTACCGGGAGGGAGAAGGCATTGTCGCAAGGATCGCCGCGCCGGACCGGGTAGGCTTTGCGGTTCCCTGGGGCGACCGCCTCCTGGCGGGCGTCGGGACAACTCTCTGTCAGGTGAACCCTGACGAGGGAACGCTGCTCCCCGTCCGTACCCTTGACCTTCCGGCCGGGCTGCGCTTTAACGATGGAAAGTGCGACCCGGAGGGCCGCCTATGGGCAGGGGTGATGGCCGTGGATCGTTCGCGCGGCGATACGGCGGCGCTTGGCGCGTTGTATGGCATCGACGGGGAAGGCGTTTTTCAGACCATCGCGCCTATGGACATTCCCAACGGCATGGCGTGGGACGCCGAGGGGCGCTTCTACCATACCGACACCTCCACCGGCCGTATCGACTCGTACCGCCGCAGGCCGGATGGAACAATCGAGGCGCGCCGACCGGCCATAACGGTGCCCGAAGGCGTGCCCGACGGTTTTTGCATGGATGCGGAAGGCATGCTCTGGGTAGCGCTGTGGGGCGGCGGAAAGGTTCAGCGCTTCAACCCCCGAACGGGCCTTGCGCTTGCTGAAATCGTCGTCCTGCCTGAGCGCAGCGTCTCCTGCTGCTGCTTTGGCGGCGAAGCGTTTCAAACGCTCTACATCACCACGGCAAAGGGCGATGACGGAAACGGCGGGCTATATGCCTGCCAAACGCAGACGCGCGGCCTTCCGTCCTTTGGCTGGCGCGGGTTGGAAAGGATGCGCGGCGCATGAACGAACCGAACTACTATAATCCCCTGCTGCAAGGCGACGGCGGCGCGCTCAAGCGCGCGCTGTACAAGTCCATGGGCTATGACGACGAGGCATTGTCCCGTCCGTTGATTGCCGTGGTCAACTCCTACACCACCGCCACGCCGGGTCACTTTCATCTGGATGAGCTGTGCCGCCAGGTTCAGCTTGGCATCGAGGCCGCGGGCGGTACGTCCATGACCTTCGGTACCATCGCCCCCTGCGACGGCATCGCGGAGGGCCATGAGGGCATGCGCTATATCCTGCCCGCGCGCGACCTGATCGCCTCCTCGGTGGAGTGCATGGCGCGCGCGCACCGCTTCGATGGCATGGTCATGCTCGGCTCGTGCGATAAGATCGTTCCCGGGCTGCTGATGGCGGCGGCGCGGCTGGATATCCCCGCCCTGCTCTTAAACGGCGGGCCCATGCTGCCGGCCGTTTACCACGGCAGGCATTACGACGGCAACATTGTAACCGAGGCGGTAGGCTGGAAGCGCTGCGGAAAAATTACCGACGACGCGTTCAGGGAAATTGAAAACCTTGCGGAGCCGTGCGCGGGCTCCTGCGCCATGCTGGGCACCGCCAACACCATGGGCTGCCTTGCCGAGGCCATGGGCATGGCGCTCCCCGGCACGGCGGCTATTCCCGCCGTGATGTCGCGCCGCCTGGCGGCCGCGCGGCAGACGGGCCGGGCCGTGATGCGCCTTGTGCGCGAAGGCGTCACGACCCGGCGCGTGCTGACCCGGAAAGCCATTGAAAACGCCATGACGCTCCTGATGGCCATGGGCGGTTCCACCAACGCGATCATGCATCTGCAGGCCATTCACCGGGAGGCGGGGCTGGGAGACCTCCCGCTGACCGTCTTTGACGAGATGAGCCGCCGCGTGCCGCAGCTTGCGTCCGTCTATCCCGCCTCGCCCTATGATATGGCGGATTTTGACGAGGCGGGCGGCGTGCCCGCCGTGCTGAGGGAGCTGCTCCCGCTCCTTAACGCGGACTGTCGGACCGCCTTGGGCCAATCGCTTGCCGAAGCGCTTGAGGCCGTGCCTCCAAGCCCGCGCCGGGAGGTCGTGCGCGCGCTTGACCAGCCCTTTTCCAAAACGGGCGGCGTGGCGGTCTTAACCGGTAATCTTGCTCCGCTGGGGGCCGTGGTCAAGCCCGCCGCGGTGCCGGAAAAGCTGTTTCGGTTTTCCGGCAGGGCGCGGGTTTTTCAAGGCGAGCAGGAGGCCTGCGAAGCCATTCTTGCCGGCCATATCGCGCCCGGAACCGCCGTTGTGCTGCGCTACGAGGGGCCCAAGGGCGGGCCGGGCATGCCGGAGATGTATCGACCCATGAAATGCCTGGAGGGGATGGGGCTTTCCCAAAGCTGCTGCATTGTGACAGACGGTCGGTTCTCCGGGTCCAACCGCGGCCTGTTTGTAGGCCATATCTCGCCAGAGGCCTATGAAGGCGGCGCGTTGGCGCTGGCCGAGGACGGCGACGAAATCCGTATCGACATACCGGATCGGTCGCTTACGCTGGCGGTGGACGAGGATACGCTTTCCCGCCGGCGCGAACGCTGGGCGCGACCGGAAAAGCCGATACCGGACGGCTATCTTCATACCTACCGCAAAATCAGCCTTTCCGCGGCGCAGGGCGCCGTGGTGGAATGAACAGGAGGAGTCCCCCAATGCCCGTATGGAAAAACGACGGCGAACTTTTCTCCATCATACGCGGCGAGCTGTATTCCGCCGTGATCGGCGACATCCTGGATCAGATGGGATACCTGCGCCAGTTCCTGCCCAGCCGTATCCAGCCCCTTCGGGAGGATATGGTGGTTGCGGGCCGCGCCATGCCGGTTCTGGAGGCGGACGCCTCTGATACGCAGTCCGGCGGGCACAACCCCATGCTGAAAAAATCCTTCGGTCTGATGCTGGAAGCGCTGGACGACCTGAAGCGGGACGAAATTTACCTCTGTTCAGGCTCGTCTCCCAGCTACGCGCTGGTGGGCGAGCTCATGTGCACGCGAATGCAAATCCTCGGGGCGGCCGGCGCCGTGGTCAACGGCTTTCACCGCGATACGCGCGGCATCCTGGCGCTGGGCTTTCCCTGCTTTTCCTACGGTCGCTACGCTCAGGACCAAGCCCCGCGCGGCAAGGTGATCGATTACCGCGTGCCCATCGAGATCGAGGGCGTGCGTATCCTGCCCGGCGACATCGTGTTTGGCGACCTGGACGGCGTGCTGGTCATTCCCCGCGCCATCGAGCGCGAGGTTATCGAGCGCGCCTATGAAAAGGCCACCGGAGAAAAAGCGGTGGCGGCGGCGATTCGCGGCGGCATGAGCGCGGTTGAATCCTTCCGGGTTCACGGCATCATGTAAATCCGTTATGTCACCGTATCAAAGCGCCAGGAAATGACGCGGCGATACGGACTTCCGGGCAGAAGCGGAGGCGGGGCCGGCGCGCCCGGCGCAAGGGGATGTTCCTGCGCCTCCAGCGCCACGGCGCGGCGCGGCGGCGACAGATAACCGCCGCCGTAGACGACCAGGCAAGGCTGATCGGTATACAGGCGGAGCCTGCGCCCGGAGCGCGGGTCCGTCAAAACGGCGGCGGGCTCTCCGCTTCCCCGGCGGCGCAGCACAAAGGCGTGATTGTATCCATTGGCAAACGCAAGCTGCGGATTGGGCGGCTCCCCCATGCCGCCCAGGGGCCGCGGAGAGCGAAAATCAAACGGCGGACGATCCGTGGCTTCCAGGCCGGCCGCCAAATGCTGTTTATCGTTTACGTAAACGGCGTCCGCCTGAACCTCCAGCAGATGTCCGTCCACGCTTTGCGAAAAATCCCCGCTCAGATTCCAATAAGCGTGACTGGAGAGGTTGACGCGCGTGGGGCGGTCGGTTTCGGCGCAGAAACGCACGTCAAGCCGGTTCTCATCCCAAAGCCGGTAAGCCGTCTCAAAGCGCCGGTTGCCGGGAAAGCCGTCCAGGCCGTCGATTGCCTCGGCCTCAAAGCGCGCTTCCCGCCAGCCCGGTCCCTCCGCGTAGCCAAGAAAGCGCCACGCCCGCCGCGCCAAGCTGTTCGGACCCCCGTGAAGCTGGTTTTTCCCTTCGTTACGCGCAAGCCGGCAGACACGCCCGTCAATCTCCATCCTTCCGCCGGGGATTCTGCCCGCCCACGGCGCGAGAACCGCCCCCGCATAGCTCGGGTCCAGCGGCCCCGCCGCGGGCAGCGCAACATTTGCAAACGCTCCGGTGCGGTCGGGCGCCTCCGCCATACGCAGCGCCGCGCCCATGGCGGACATCCGAACCCTTGCGCCGGCGGCGTTGCACAGCTCGTATTCCCCGTTCTCCGCCATTTGATCGCGCCTCCTCCCATCAAACGCCCGCCGCGCGCGGCAAGCGTGCAAACCAAGTATACCGCGCCTTTCTCGCAGCGCAACGGCGGGGAGCGTAAAGAGCAAGAAATCAAAACGAATGGGCAACGCGGCGGAAGAAATCGGAAGCGAATCATGCTATACTGACCCTACCGAAAGCAAGAGATCATTGCGGGAGGCGCAATTGAATGGGAAACACGTTGGAGTTTCGCAACATTACCAAGTATTTTCCCGGCGTTAAAGCGCTGGATAACGTCAGCTTCACCGCCCACAGCGGCGAGGTGCTCGCGTTCCTGGGCGAAAACGGGGCGGGGAAGTCCACCTTGCTCAAAACCCTCAACGGGGATTACCAGCCCAGCTCGGGCCAGTACCTCATCAACGGCGAGGAAATGCACTTCCGCAATCCGCACGAGGCCATCGAGGCCGGCGTAAGCGTCATTTACCAGGAGCGGCAAATCCTCATGGAGTTGTCGGTGGCGGAAAACATTTACCTGGGCCGTATGCCGGCGGGCCCGTTGGGCGTGATTAACAAGCGCAAGGCCAACGAGATGGCCGAGCGCATCATCGCGGATTTCGGCTTGCCCATCCGACCCGCGGACAAGGTGAAGGATTTGAGCGTCGCCTACCAGCAGATGGTGGAAATTATGAAGGCGTACAGCAGGGATAATCTGCGCGTCATTTGCTTTGACGAACCCTCCGCCAGCCTCAGCGATTCCGAAATAGACAGCCTGTTCGCCATTATCCGCAAGCTGAAAAGCGAGGACAAAATCGTTATTTACGTCTCTCACCGCATGAGCGAAATTTTCCAGATTACCGATCAGGTGGCCGTCTTTAAGGACGGGCGCTACGTGGATACCGTCCGAACCGCCGAGGTGGACGAGGGGCAATTGATCCGGATGATGGTTGGCCGTGATCTGGGCGATATTTACAGCCAGCTCGACCGTGACAAGCAGATCGGGGACGTTCTGCTGGAAGCCCGCCACATCTCGTCCGCTTATGTGGAGGATATTTCCTTCACGCTTCACGCGGGCGAGGTGCTGGGGTTCTCAGGCTTGGTGGGGGCAGGGCGGACCGAAACCATGCGCGCCATCATCGGGGCGGACCGGAAAACAGGCGGCGAGGTGTTCCTGGAGGGAGAAAGGATCGAATGCCACAGCCCGCACGACGCCATGCGCAAGGGCGTCGTCCTGGTGCCGGAGGATCGCAAAACCCAAGGCATCCTCTCCAACCTGGACGTGCGGGATAATATCAACATCTCCCTTCTGGACGAGCATTCCAACCGCCTCGGCGTGCTGAACCGCAAGGCGGAGGATGAAACGGCTGAAAAAGGCATTCGGGACTTCCGCATCCGCACGCCCAACGCGCAAAAAAAGATCGTGGAGCTTTCCGGCGGCAATCAGCAGAAGTGCGTCGTAGCCCGCTGGATGTGTACCAAGCCCAAGGTGCTGATTCTGGACGAACCCACCAAGGGGATCGACGTTGGCGCCAAGGCGGAATTTTATCGCATGATCTGCGACTTTGCCAAGCAGGGCTTGGGCGTGATCCTGATCTCCTCGGAATTGCCGGAGGTCATCGGGCTGAGCGACCGCATCATCGTGATGCGCGCCCGGAAGATCGCCGGCGAGGTTCTGCGGGAGGACGCGACGGAGGATCGGCTGCTCGCGCTGGGCATGGTGGAAACAGAAGCACAGGATCGGAGGGATTTGGCATGAGGGAACGGCTGAAAAGAGCGATTGGCGGCGACAAGCTGATTTTGCTCGGCGCGACGGCGGTGGTCTTCGCCCTGTTTACGGCGCTCAACAAAAACTTTTTAAGCTGGACAAACTTCGTCAACATCCTGGTCGCCACCTCGCTGGTGGGCCTCGTATCAATCGGGCATACCTATCTGATTATCGCGGGCCAGAACGATCTGTCCCCCGGCTCCGTAGCGGCTTTTTCCGGGGTCCTCGCGGCGCTGCTCGTCGGCCAGGGCGTCAATCTGTACCTGTCCTTCCTGATTACCATCGCGGCGGGCGCTGTGATCGGCGTCTTTAACGCCTTCATGGTCAACAGGATCAAGCTGGAGGCGTTTATCGCCACATTGGTCACACAGAGCATCGTGCGCGGCTTTGCCTATATCCTGTGCAACGGCAAGCCGATCGCCATTGGCGACAAGGCCTTTATCCAAATCGGCAAGGCTCGCTTCCTCGATATTCCCGTATCTGTATGGATTATGATCGCGGCGTTTCTCATATTTGGATTTATCCTTAGTAAAACCCGCTTCGGCCGCAGCATCTACGCTATCGGCGGCAACCAGAACGCCGCGCGCCTTGCGGGCCTGAATCCCCAGCGAATCGTGCTGCTCACCTTCATCATGATGGGCGTGATGTGCGCCGTCGGCGGCATCGTTTTCTCCGCCCGCATGAATAGCGGCCAGCCCGCGGCCAATGTAAACCTGGAGTTTGACGCCATTACCGCCGTCATCCTGGGCGGCGTATCCTTTACGGGCGGCGTTGGCACCATGGGCGGCACCATCATCGGCGTGTTCCTCATTCAAGCCTTCAACACCGGCCTTACGATGGTCAACGTACCCTCTTTCTGGCAATATGTGGCCAAGGGCGCGCTGCTGCTCTTCGCCCTTACGTCGGACTACATCCGCAAGCAAAACCGCGAGCGCCAGTTGCTGGAGGCCAGCAAGAAAAACGGCTGACCGCCCGCCAAAACCCTGTGAATATGCCATGCAAGGCATATCAATAAATGAAGGAGGACATTCACATGAAAAAGACTCTGGCGATTGTTTTGGCCCTGGTACTGGTCCTGGGCGCGGCCACCGCGATGGCGGAAAGCAAGGGCATGATTTACGGCATTTACAAGGCCGGCGATCAAACCTGGTTTATCGACGAGGGCGTGGCGGCCGAAGCCGCCGCCAAGGAAGCCGGCTATGACTTCACCTACGTCGACGCCAAAATGAGCCCCGAAGAATATCTCAAGGCCATTGATAACGCGATTGCCAACCAGGCTGTGGGCGTTGTAACCTGTATCCCCGACCAGACCATGTCTCAGGCCGCGGTTGACAAGCTGGCGGAGGCCGGCATCCCCGTGGTCGCGGCCGACGACGCCCTCCAGGACGCCAACGGCGAGCTGCTGGCCCCTTGGGTAGGCATCAACGCCTATGTGATCGGCGAGGCAAACGGCACGTGGATTGCGGAATATGCCAAGACCAACAACCTTGTGACCGATCCCGAGTGCGCGCTGCTCATCATGACCATGGACACCGTATCTAGCTGCGTGCCGCGCGCCGAGGGCGAGTACAACAAGTTCACCGAGCTCTGCCCCGAGTTTGACACCGCCAAGATCTTCAAGGCCGACTACGACGGCACCACCGACAAGGGCAACACCGCCGCGTCCGCCGTGCTGACCGCCCATCCCGAAATCAAGAAGTGGCTCGTAACCGGCGCGAACGAGGAAGGCTGCATCGGCGCGCTGCGCGCGCTGGAATCCGCCGGCCTGGATGCCGACGCCTGCGTGGTGGGCCTGGGCGCTTACATGGCCAAGGACGAGTGGAAGAAGGAAGGCCCCAACGCCATGAAGGCTTCCGCGTACTTCTCCTCTGATTCCGTAGGTCGCGGCTCCGTCGAAGTGCTGATTAAAATGATTAACGGCGAAGAAGTCGAGCAGCGTACCGCTGTGGACGCCGTCGTCGTCACTCCTGAAACCTACAAGGACGTAATGGGCGCTTACGCCGAGTAAGGCGCTTCTATTTCAGGGGGCCTCCGCCAGATGGCGGAGGCCCCTCAGGCCGTCGAAAAAGCCCGCCTTACGGCGACCTTTTCCGACGAGAACTGTCGGTTTGTTTGCGCCGGAGGCGCAAACTCCCCGCCCGCCTGGGTGCTGCGCACATCAAAAGCACCGGATCAATTGCCGACCGTAGGTCAGCCAGGCGATACGATTTCATTTGGAGGGGCGACGGCCCCTCCAAACCACCCCCAAATAGGTTTGTCGACAATCTGTGAGGCCTCCGCCAGATGGCGGAGGCCCCTCCTTTTTCCCTCGGTTGCTCCGCCGCGCGCCCGTTGTTTCTTTTGGGGTCGTAGCGCTCGTGAACCGGCTTTCTGTCGCCGCGCCCTGGCTATCGACGGCGCAAAGCGGCGCAGACCCGCAAACCGCCCTCTCCGTTCCGACGGCCTGCTCATACGCTCTGGTTGCGGTATCCCAGCGGCGTCATCCCCGTGGCCCGTTTAAACGTGGTGCAAAAGGTGGAATCGCTGCCATATCCGCAGCGGTAAGAGATCTCCTTGAGGGAAAGCGACGTGGTCTTCAGGTAAAACTTGGCGGCGTTCACCCGCGTATGAATCAAATAATCCCGCAGCGTATAACCGGTTTCTTTCTTAAACACGCGGGAAAAGTAGAACGGGCTCAGCGAAACCCGCTGCGCCAGCCCCTCCAGCGTCAACTGTCGGTCGATGTTTTCTGTAATGTAGCTGAGCAGCTCCTCGATGGAGGCCGCGTGTTCGGGACGGTTATCCTGAGCCGCGTCAAAGGTGAGAAATTCCGTCAGTACGGAAACGATGTTTTTGGATATCAGCGGCTCTACCGCGCGCTTTTCGTGATGGTACATACGATAAATCCGCTCCAGGCCGCGCATGGCGTTATAGGGGTTCGGAGGCAGCATCATCTGACGCTTGCCCGCCACAATTGTGCGGTAGTATTCCCGCGCGAGCACGCCGTCAAAGTGAATCCAGAGAATTTCCCAGCCGCTTTCAGTGCCATAGCGGTGAGGACGGTAGCAATCCAGCAGAAGAAAGCTGCCTTCCGTAAGCTCGGCGCGCCTACCGTCCAGGTAGCAATAGCCATGCCCGCGCAGCACATGCAAAATCAGGAAGCTGTCATATGACTGCCGCTGGACGGCATACGTCTCGTCGCATTGATACCGGCCGGTACAGCGCAGGTAAAAGTACATGCGCTTGGCAGTTCCGCTGGCCGTGTGAAAGTAGATATCCGACGTCGGCAGCACTCCCGTTTCCCTGATTTTCATTCCGGCGTTTCCTCCTCCGTCTGCGCAATCGCACAAAATCATGTATTTCCGGCTTTTTCCTGTATTTTATAGAATTTTCTTGCACCTGTCAACCTTCCGCGCGGGCGCCCGCTAGGCTTAAACGGCGCAAATAAACCAAACAACAAAGCAATCCTGCCCAACGCGTTCCACCGCTTCCGTGCTATGATAAGGGTACACAACGCATGTGAGGAGGAATTACGCCATGAAGCATGCTTTAGGCCAGGTCGAGGTTTGGGAGGAATCCGTCGCCATTCCCACCTATGAGGCGGGCAAGCCCGATCCGAACCCAATGTTTCTGGAAAAGCGCGTATATCAGGGCAGCTCCGGCAAGGTCTATCCCCTACCCGTCATCGACAGCATCAGCGATGAGAAGGTCGTAAAGACCTACCGCGCCGTCTGGCTGGAAAACGACTATCTGCGCGTAATGCTGCTGCCGGAGCTGGGCGGGCGCGTCCAGCGCGCCTATGATAAGACCAACGATTATGACTTTGTCTACTATAACGAGGTCATCAAGCCGGCGCTGGTTGGCCTCGCGGGTCCGTGGATCAGCGGCGGCATCGAGTTCAACTGGCCTCAGCACCATCGTCCCTCCACCTACATGCCCACGGATTACCTTCTCTGCGAAAACCCAGACGGCAGCAAGACCGTGCGCATCAGCGAGGTGGACCGCATGTACGGCACCAAGGGCATGGCGAGCTTCACCCTCTATCCGGGCCGCGCCTGCCTGGAGATTAAGGGCCAGCTTTACAACCGCACGCCGCTGCCTCAGACCTTTCTGTGGTGGGCCAATCCCGCGGTGGCTGTAAACGCTCAAACCCAATCTGTTTTCCCGCCGGACGTGCATGCCGTAATGGACCATGGCAAGCGCGCGGTTTCGCGCTTTCCCATCGCAACGGGCGTGTATTACAAGCACGATTACGGCGCCGGCGTGGATATCTCCCGCTATCAAAATATCCCTGTCCCCACGTCTTATATGGCCTACCATTCGGACTTCGATTTTGTGGGCGGCTATGATTATGGCCGGGAGGCCGGCGTGCTTCACATAGCCGACCACCACATCTCGCCGGGAAAAAAGCAATGGACCTGGGGCTGCGGCGATTTCGGCCAGGCGTGGGACCGCAACCTGACCGATGAAAACGGCCCTTATATTGAACTGATGACCGGCGTATACACTGATAACCAGCCGGATTTCACCTGGCTCAAGCCCTACGAGGAAAAGACCTTTACGCAGGTTTTCATGCCATATAAAAAGGTCGGCGCCGTTAAGAACGCGAGCGTGGACGTGGTTTTAGGCCTGGAGGTGGAGAATGGGTCGGCGGATATCCGCGTATACGCCACAAGCGCGCGCGATAGCGCCGTCGTGCGCCTGGCCGCCGGCGGCGAGATCCTGTATGAGCGTAAAACGCGCCTATCCCCCGTGGACGTGCTGTGCGAAACGGTCGCCGTCGGCAATCGAAAGCCTGAGGAGCTGACGCTCAGCGTACTGGACGGCGGACGCTTGCTGCTCTCCTACCGGCCCCAGCCTGAAGCCATAGAAAAGCAGCCTGAGCCGGCCCGGGCCGCGCCGCCGCCTCAGGAGATCGGAACCCTGGAGGAGCTGCTTTTGACGGCGCAGCACCTTGAGCAGTACCGTCACGCCACCTTTGAGCCCGACCCTTATTATCTGGAGGGCCTCAAGCGCGACCCGATGGACAGCCGCCTGAACAATGCCTATGGCATGCTGTTGCTGCGGCGCGGGCGGTTCAAGGAAAGCGAGCAATGCTTCCGGCGCGCCGTCAGCCGCCTGACCAGCCGCAACCCCAACCCCTATGACAGCGAGCCCTATTTGAACCTGGGTCTATCCTTGCGTTTCCAAGAGCGGAATGAGGAGGCGTTCGACGCCTTCTATAAAGCCGCCTGGACCAGCGCGCAGCAGGAAGCGGCGTTTTATGAGCTGGCTTCCATCGCCGCTTCACGGGGAGAGGACGCGGAAGCGCTCGCCTTTACAGAGCGCGCGCTGGTCAAAAACGCGCATAACGTCAAGGCGCGCGGACTGAAGGTCCTGCTTCTCAAGCGCCTGGGGAGGGACGCCGAAGCCGCCTCCTGCGTAAAAGAAAACCTTGCCCTGGACCCGTTTGATTACGTATCCCGGCTGCTTGCCACAGACCTGCGCGGGGACGGCGAAACCCTCGTCCTCATGCGGGATGAGCCCCAGACCTTCCTCAACATTGCCCGCGATTTCCTTTGGTGGGGATGCTGCGAACAGGCGGAGCGGGCGCTCGCGCTTTGCGGCGCGTCTCATCCGCTGCTTGCGTATTATACCGCCTTTTGCCGCGCGCGCCTGGGAGGCGATCCCGACGCGGCGCTTCAAAGGGCGGCCGCATGCGACCCCGCCTACTGCTTCCCCAACGCCCTGGAGGACATCCTGGCGCTCGGCTGGGCCATGGAGGCAAACACGGACGACGCCAAGGCCCCCTATTATTTGGGCAACCTGATGTACGACCGGAAGCGCTACGCGGAGGCGCGCGCCCTGTGGGAACGCAGCGCAGAGCTGGACGACGCGTTCCCCACCGTATGGCGCAACTTGGCACTGGTGTATTTTAACAAGGAAAACCGGCGGGACGACGCGTTCCGCGCCCTGAGCAGAGCGCACGAGCTAAACCCGGCGGACGCCCGGGTGCTGCTGGAGCTGGACCAGTTGCACAAGCGCATGGGCTGGACGCCCCAACAGCGCTTCGATTTTCTGAACGTCCGCCGCAAGGAAGCGTTCAAGCGCGACGACCTTGCCACGGAGTTCATTACGCTGCTCAACCTGCTGGATCGACCGGACGAGGCGTACAGCCTGACGATGAACCGCCGCTTTCATCCTTGGGAGGGCGGGGAGGGCCGCATCACCTCGCAATACGCGCTGTCGCTGCTCCAGCTCGCCAAGGCCGACCTGACGGAGGGCCGCCCGGAGGAAGCGGAACAAAAGCTTCTTTCAGCGCTTGTCTTCCCCCGCAACCTGGGCGAGGGCAAACTGGAGGGAGCCAAGGATAATCACCTTTATTACTATCTGGGCCTGGCGTGCGAGGCGATGGGGCGCGGGGAAGACGCCCGAGCATATTGGGAGAAGGCCGCCCTGGGCGATTGCGCGCCCGCCGGCATGATGTATTACAACGACCAGCCGGCCGACCTGATCCTTTATCAGGGCCTGGCGCTGGAAAAGCTGGGGCGCGCCGCGGAGGCGCGGACGCGTTATCACAAGCTGATCGATTACGGCGAAGAGCATATCTTCGACGACGTTCACATCGAATATTTTGCCGTATCGCTGCCTGATCTGCAAATCTTCGAGGATGATTTGAACGCGCGAAACCGCGCCCATTGTCAATATCTGATTGGTTTAGGCCGTTACGGTCTGGGCGACCTCGAACGGGCGGAAGCGGCCTATGCCGAAGCGCTCTCCATCGACCCGTCGCACTTGGGCGCGCATATTCACAGGATGCTGCTGTAACGCGCGTTTGACTATCGCGGAGGCGTGGAAAGGCCAAGGCTTTTCACGCCTCCGCGCGTCAAAAAAGCGCCGCGCCTTTTTTTCAACACGGGTTTTGCTTCGGCCCCGGCTGAAGCTCCCCGCCAAGGTGCGTAAAAGTACCGGAGCCATTGCCGTCCGCAAGCCAGCCGGGCGAACCGATTTCATTTGAAGGGGCCTCGGCCACTCCAAACCGCTCTCGCAAGGGGCCCTTTGACAAATTCTTTTAAGCGAAGTCGAAAGCCGGCAGCCCACGCGGCTTTATTTTGCCGCCGGTAGGGCTGTCGCGTTAACAACGAAAGACGACGGGGAAAACCCGTTTCGGCGGAAAATCTCGCCGTCAGTCGAGCCTTTCCGCCGTGCTAAAGCTTGTCTATCTCCTTGCGGATCAGGTCATAAAACGCCTGCTCCCACCGGCTCATGGAATAGCCCTTCAGGTATATCAACGCATCCTGATACTCAGGCCCCGCATCCTGACACTCCTTTTGCACCAAGCCATGCTTGTCCAGCAGCTTGGCCGGCATGGGAGAATCCCAAAGGTACGCCAGCGGCGAGCTTTCCAAAAGCTCCACCAGTCCGCCCCATTCATACAGCCGGATATGCCTCGCATCTATCCCGTTTTCAGGCGCGGCGTCCTCCGGCGGAACGGGCCTGGGGACATCGCCCTGCGACAGCTCGATATACGGTAAAAGCTCCGCCCGCGTAAGCCGCTCCGCCCTCGCCAACGGGTGCCGCCGCGACAAAACCGCCACATGGCGGAACGTATAGTACAGGATGTAGTGGAGCCCTTGTTCCGCTAAGCCGTTCAAGACCTTGTTCGCATTGTCAAGGCCGTAGCGGATGATGCCAATATCGGCTTCCCGGCTCAGCACGTCCCGCACGGTCTCGGCGGCGCCGGTCTGCCGGATGTTGAGCTCCATGCCGCTGTGCGGGTCCAGCGCGTTAACAAACTCCGATATGGCAAACGACAGGTAGCCGGCGCGCGGCGCCGCTACGCTCAAATAGGCGGAGCTTCGGTTATGCCCCTGATAGATGCGGTCCATCGCGTCCATCTGCTCCAGCACGGAACGGGCGCGGAGCAGGAACTCCTCGCCCTTGCGCGTGGGCAGCATCCCCGATCCTGTGCGGTTAAAAATGCGAAAGCCGCAGACCTGCTCCAGATCCTTGATGGCCTTGCTCAAATTGGGCTGGCTCATATAAAGCGCCTCCGCCGCCCGCGTTTGGGAGCCGAGCCGCGCCACCGTAACGGCGCAGCGGAGCTGATGGATGTTCATGCGTCCTCCTTGGAGCGTTTTTTCTCAAAACCGGAACGCTACCGCGCCTCCCGCCGCCTCCGCTGCGCCAGGTACTTGCCAAGAGCCAGGCGATGGATGGACATAAGCGGCGAGGGGAGCTGATCCGCCGGGAAAAAAGCCAGCCTCTCCACCTCGCCGGGCTGGCAGCGAAGCTGTCCATGGTAACGGCGGCAGACATACACAATGTCGATATTGCTGACCTGATCTCCGTTGGGGTAGGTATGCTTCATCTCCTCGCCGGAAAATACGCCCAGCAGCTCCAGCTCGTCGGCGACCAGCCCTGTTTCTTCCTCCAGCTCCCGCGCGGCGGCATCCTCCACCCGCTCGTACAGCTCTAACGATCCGCCCGCGTAAGCCCATTCGCCGTTGTCTGTACGGAGCTGCAACAGGATTTCTCCGCCGGCGTTTTCCACAATGACCGAAGCGCCGCACTGCAGCAAGGGGATATGCCCCACGCGCTTGCGCAGATCCATGATATATCCGCTCATTTCTGATGCCTCCTTGTATTTCCTTGC
>DBGEOK010000039.1:0-102399 GCA_048370855.1 Candidatus Limiplasma sp.
TAACAAGATGCGCCGCCGAGGGCAACAGAAAATCCGGGCCTTTCCCGGCAAGCCGCGGGAAACGCCGTCTTTTTGGGGACCCGCGGCGCGGCGCCGTTCCATGAGGGCGAACGTTGAATCTGTTGAAAAAATGTAAATTGAATAGAATGGATGCGTTGACAATTATCCGCTCCTGTGCTATGATAACCAAACAGGAAAGCCGCGTTTCCAAAATTTCATTTTATCTCTGAAAGGACGTGTGTTCCCATGAAAAAACTGTTGGCGCTCCTCTTGGCGACGATGATGGTTCTCGGCGTGTTCTCCCTTGCCTCCGCCGAGGAAATCGACGCCGCGCTCATCGAGGCCGCGAAGGCCGAGGGCGAGCTGACCGTGTACGGAAGCTGTGAGGAAGCCTACCTCAACGCCGCGTGCGACCACTTCCAGGAGTTGTACGGCATTAAGGTCAACCGCCAGCGCCTGTCCACCGGCGAGGTCGCCGCCAAAATCGAGGAGGAAAACGGCAATCCCTCCGCGGACGTTTGGTTCGGCGGCACGACCGATCCCTATAACGAAAGCGCCGCCAAGGGCCTGCTGGAAGCCTACGACGCGAAGAACGCGTCCCATCTGCTGGGCGACATGTACCGCGACAAGGACGGCCTCTGGTACGGCATTTACAAGGGCATTCTGGGCTTCATGGTCAATACCGAGGAGCTCGCGCGCCTGAACCTCGAAGCCCCCGCGGATTGGGACGACCTGCTCAAGCCCGAGTACAAGGGCCTGATCTGGCTGTCCAACCCCAACACCGCCGGCACGGCCAAGCTCGTCATCAACACCATGGTGCAGATGAAGGGCCATGACGAAGCGATGAAATACTTTGTGGAGCTGGACAAAAATATCGCCCAGTACACCAAGAGCGGCAGCGGCCCCAGCAAGAAGGTTGGCGTCGGCGAGTGCGTCATCGGCATCGGCTTCCTGCATGACGGCATCACCCAGATCCTGGACGGCTACGATAATATCGCCCTGGTGATCCCCAAGAGCGGCACCAGCTTTGAGATCGGCGCGACCGCCATCTTCAAGGGCGCGAAGCATTCCAACGCCGCCAAGCTGTGGATCGAGTACGCCTTGAGCCCCGAGTGCGTCAATCTGGCCAAGGATAACGAAAGCTTCCAGTTCCTTGTAATCGACAACGCGGAGCAGCCCAAGGAAGCGACCGAGTTCGGCCTGGACCCCGAAAACGTCATCAAATACGACTTTGAGGACGCGAAGGCCAACACCTCCAAGTACGTGGAGGATTTCCTCAACGCTATCGGCGACGCGGCGGACGACCGCTTCAAGACCGAGTAAGCAAACCGGCATTTTGGCAGGGAGGATGACCGCCGCGTCATCCTCCCTGTGTCTATCACGCCCCAGGCGGGCGGGACGGGCGGCAAAGGAGGGACCCCCTTGGTCAAGGCACAAAGCGCGAGGCTGGACCGCAAAAAGCTTTTCGGCGATCCGATCATGGTATCCACCATCGTTGTGCTGCTGATTTTCCTGGCATTATTCATCCTATATCCGCTGGCTATGCTGCTGATCGACAGCGTCATGACGGAAGGGCGGCTGACGCTCGACGTCTTTGCGCGCGTGCTCGATATGGGCCGCTTTCGGACCGCGTTTTCCAACACCCTTGCGCTTGGCTTCATCACCGGCATAGGCTCCACGCTGCTTGGGCTCCTGTTCGCCTACGTGGACTGCTATGTAAAGGTTCGCGTCAAGGTGGTCAAGAAGCTGTTCGACGTGGTATCCATGCTGCCGGTCGTGTCGCCGCCGTTTGTGCTGTCGCTGAGCATGATTTTGCTTTTTGGACGCGCCGGGCTTGTGACGCGCGGGCTGCTGGGCATTTATGATTCCGATATTTACGGGCTTCACGGCATCGCCATCGTGCAGACGCTCACCTTTTTCCCCGTCTGCTATATGATGCTCAAGGGCTTGCTGAAAAATATTGATCCCTCGCTGGAGGAAGCCAGCCGCGATATGGGAGCCAGCCGGTGGAAGGTCTTTACCACCGTTACGCTGCCGCTTCTGCTTCCGGGGCTGGGCAACGCGTTTCTGGTTACGTTCATCGAGTCTGTGGCGGATTTCGCCAACCCCATGATGATCGGCGGCAGCTACGACACCTTAGCGACCACGATCTACCTTCAGGTGACCGGGGCCTATGATAAGGCGGGCGCAAGCGCCATGGCCGTGGTGCTCCTGGCCCTGACGCTGATTTTGTTCCTCATTCAAAAGTATTATCTGGAAAAGCGAACCTACGCCACCTTGACGGGCAAGGCGTCCCGTGAAAGGATGCTGATTACGGACAAGAGCGTCACGCGCCCGCTCACGCTGATCTGCTCGCTGTTTTCGGCGTTTGTCATCCTGATGTACGTCAGCATTCCCTTCGGCGCGCTATTTAACCTTTGGGGAAGGGATTATTCGCTTACCTTTAAGCATTTTGAATATATGTTTAAGTACAGCGGCCTGAAAGCCTTCCGCGATTCGTTTGTTCTCAGCCTGATCGCCTCGCCCATTACGGCGCTGCTGTCCATGATTATCAGCTATCTGGTGGTGAAAAAGAAATTTAAGACCAAAGGCCTGATAGAGTTTGTCAGCATGCTGGCGATGGCCGTGCCGGGCACGGTGCTCGGCGTGGGTTATATCCGGGGCTTTGCCAACGGGGTGTTCCATACGGGCTTTTTACAGGGATTGTATGGAACAGGCGCTATTCTGGTCATCGTGTTTGTGGTTCGCAGCCTGCCTGTGGGCACGCGGAGCGGCATTTCGGCGCTTAGGCAGATCGATCAATCCATTGAAGAAAGCGCGTATGACCTGGGCGCGAACAGCGGAAAGGTCTTTACGTCCATTACGCTGCCCCTGATTAAGGATAGCTTCTTGAGCGGTTTGATTACAACCTTTGTCCGCTCCATTACGGCCATCAGCGCCATTATCCTTTTGGTGACGCCGCAGTATTTGCTGATTACCACGCAGATCAATGAGTTTGCGGAAAAGGGCAAGTACGGCGTTGCCTGCGCCTATGCGACCATCCTGATCGCCATTGTATACGCGTCCATTTTGGTGATGAACCTCGTAACAAAGTACTTCGGCACCAGCCGGAAAATACAGGGGAAGCGCCGGGAAGGCTAACCGGGCGCGCGCGGCCGCGCCGCCTTCAAAACAGAGGAAAGAAGCAAGGGAGGATTGGACGATGCCGAAGGAAAGCAAGGGCGTTTTGCTCGATCATATATCCAAAATCTATAAGGATCCCAAGACCGGCAAGGATTTTTACGCCGTCCAGGACGTTTCGCTGGAAATTGAGCCGGGCAGCTTTGTCACGCTGCTGGGGCCGTCGGGCTGCGGAAAGACCACCACGCTGCGCATGATCGCGGGCTTTGAGAGCCCGGACGAGGGAGAAATCTATTTGGGCGGGGAGCCGATCAACGAGCTGACCCCCAACAAGCGGGATACCGCCATGGTGTTTCAAAGCTACGCGCTGTTCCCGCATTACAACGTGTTTGATAACGTGGCTTATGGCCTGAAGCTGCGCAAGGTTCCGAGGCAGGAGATCGAGCAGCGGGTACACAGCATCCTGGAGCTGGTGGAAATGGACGGCATGGAGAGCCGGATGACCAATCAGCTCTCCGGTGGGCAGCAGCAGCGCGTCGCCTTGGCGCGCGCCCTGGTGGTGGAGCCCGGCGTGCTGCTCTTTGACGAGCCGCTTTCCAACCTGGACGCCAAGCTGCGCGTGACCATGCGCACGGAGATCCGCCGCATTCAGCAGCACCTGGGCATTACGGCCGTCTACGTCACCCACGACCAAAGCGAGGCGATGAGCATATCCGATCAGATCATCATTATGAAATCGGGCGTCATCGCGCAGATGGGCAGCCCCATGAATATCTACTACCACCCGAAGGATGAGTTTGTGGCGGATTTTATCGGCGAGGCAAACTTTCTCAAGGGCGCGGTCAAGGAGATGCGCGGGGAGCGCGACTGCATCGTCTCCGTTCAGGGCCGGGAAGTGGCGGTGGAAACCGATACCCCGCGCCGCCCGGGAGAGGAAGCCGAGATTGTGCTTAGGCCCGAGGCCATTCAAATTGGCCCGGAGGGCGTGTTGCCATGCAAGGTGGAGCTGAGCTGCTTTATGGGCAGCTATCAGAATTACCACGTGCGCGTCGGCGACACGCTTGTGAAGATTACCGACAACTGCCCCATCAATAAAAGGGTCTTCGCCGTAGGCGAGGAAGTATTTATCAGCTTTGGAAAGGACTGCGCGCATCTGCTGTAAAGCGGGCCGGCGCGGCGTGAATGCCGGCTGTGATTTTGCGGCCCCGCCGCGATCGAAATTCCGCTTATGCCCGGTCGGCTCTTTTTGCCGTTTCCAACGAGCCCGCCGGCGGCCGCCCAAAGCAAGTTGAAACGCCCTCCAACGCCGGCTGACGTCGGCGTTGGAGGGCGAAGCTCGCCTTCAGGCGAGCTTCAGGCCGTCGAAAAAGCTCGCCTTTCGGCGATCTTTTCCGACGAGGACTGTCGGTTTGTTTGCGCCGGAGGCGCAAACTCCCCGCCCGCCTGGCAAAGCCAGGCGATACGATTTCATTTGGAGAGGTTGTGGCCCATAAGCGCGCTCATAAGGGAAAATTGATATAATGTAGGAATATAAACAGGATGAGAAGAAGTGAAAAGATACCTATCGAAGGGCTGGGAAGCAAAAGCGCGGGAAGAAGGAGCTTTTCAATGGAGGCGAGGAATCAAAAGCACTGAGGAATTGTTCATGTTGAAACTGACGTATGTGGCAGATGGAGGGTCATATCAAGCGGCATCAGAGATGATGCGGCTGACATCAGATATTCATGTGAACAAGAATGCGGCGAGGAACCGAATCAAGGGGAGTTGGAAATGGCTGCGATGGATAGCGCAGGAGATGTGCCGGGAAGAGGGCTATTAGCCGGAAAAGCAAGACTGGCTGGGAGGCCGGCGGGTAATTCTGGTGGATACGAGCGACATGCCGCCGCGTGGAAGCAGAGGAAGCGATTATCGGCTTCACAGTGCGTTTGACCTGTATGGATTCATCTGGCGAACGCTGGAGATCACAACGAACAAGGCGGGAGAGAAAAGCCGAAGCGTCATCAGGTGGAAAAGGGAGACGTTTTCATCGCGGACAGGGCCTATTGCACAAGGAATGGGATGGAACATATGCGCAAAAATGGCGGAGACTATATCCTCAGATACCGCGCGAAAGGTTTCAAGCTGTACGACAAGGAAGGAGAGGTCTTGGAACTGCTCCCCAAATTTCGGGGACTTCAAAAGAGGGAGAGCGCTCACGTGGACTGCTGTTGCCGGGAGAACAGCGGAGAGCTACGCCCGGTGCGCGTGATAGCGATGACAAAGGACACGGCGGTCGAGGCTGCAAGCCGGAGGAAGAAGCAGTATAAGGTGCGCGACCGCCAGAAAGGGCCCATACCACAAGAGATGATGGAGCTCAACTCCTATATTCTACTGGCTATGAGCCTGCGCTGGACGGATGTACAAATTCAGGAACGATACCGGGCCAGGTGGCAGATAGAGCTGGTATCCCACCGATTGAAAGGCATCTACGGCTTTGGGGAGGTTTCTTCTAAAAACCCGGATTCCGTAAAGGCTTGGTTTTACGGAAAGCTTTTGCTGGCGGCGCTGTGCGAGGCGGTCATAAAAAAGGAGAATTTTCCCCCGGTGAAGAAAAGCTCCCGTTTGGTTATGCCGGAGAGAAGTATATGGGGTGAGCTGTCTTTGGTATTCAAATTTTTACATCATGCAATTTGGAACCGTTGCGGCCTTTTTCGCCTTCCAAAGTCGTTTCTCCGACGTTACCTTGCCTGCGCCCCCTCGCACAGACCCCACGCTCCCGCCTTACTCCGCTTAGCCCTTCTTTAAGTGTGCGATTATGGGCCGAGGCTCCTCCAAGCCGCTCCAGAATGGGTTTGTCAACGGCTTGAACCGCCTGAAACAGGCGGAGAGAAGCCGCCGCTCACCAAGGGCGGCCCGCTTCTTTTCCACGCCGACGCCGGGAACGCTTCGGGCTTGCCGCTCTGCGCGTTCCCGCGCCGCGCTTCTTTGCCGGCTGGTTTCCCACGCCGGCGCTGGCGCTTATTCGCTGTATGGAATATAACCCGCCTGTTCCACGCATCGCTGCCCCGCGTCGCTTTGCAGCCACTCCGCAAACGCGGCGGCCCTTTCGTCGCCATGCCGGTAGACGGCGTAGTAGCATGTGGCGAAGGGATACCGTCCGCTGCGCAGGTTTTCGGGCGTGGGCGGAACGCCGTCCACGCTCAGCACCTTGATTTCGCCGGATTGATACAGCACGTCCACATAGTAAAGGTAGGAATAGCCGATGCTGTCCGCGCCGTTTTCGTAATCGCCGATAGCGGACACCAAATCCCCCATTCCGTCGGAGATAAAGTTATCCATCGCGCCGGACAGGGCGACGCCTTGCATCACAAGGTTTTCCATCGCGGTTTGACTTCCGCTGTTCTTGGGGCGCTGGTAGGGGATGATGATCCTGCCCTCCGCGCCGCCAACGTCGCCCCAGTCGACCGTTTGGCCTGTGTAGACGTCCCGGATCTGGGCAAGCGAAAGGTCCTCCACGGGGTTGCTTTGGTTGACGAGGAACACGAAGGCGTCATAGCAGACCGGAACCTTGATAAGCGTTACCCCGGCGTCTGATGCGAGCTGAAGCTCATCGTCGGAAGGCTCGGTGCCTAGGAACAGGTCTACGGGATGCTCCGGGTCCATCATTGCGTTTTGGCTGCCGATGGTTATCGTGGGATTGGGACGCCTGCCGATCAGGCGTTCATATGCAAAGTGGGTGGTGGAGAAGGCCACGAACCCGGCCAGATCCTCCTCCTTCATGCCCAGGTGCTGGCGGGCAAGCTCCATGGCCATGGGCACGCATACCGTGGAGCCGTCGATAGAGGGGTAGCCGCCCCAGTCTACCACGCGGATGGACGGATCGGACGGAAGCGGCGCGCTTCCGCCCAGCACGAAGGGGCTGCTCTCCACAAAGGCGGTCCAGTTCTCCGCGCGGTCAATCGGCTGATTGATTTGCCCCCAGGAGCCCTCCGCGCGCGCGGGAAGCGCGGCAAAGACGAGCGCCGCCGTCAGGGCGGCCGTTACCAGGCGTTTCATGGATTATTCCTCGCTTTCCTGTGGCACAAGGGTCACAAAGTCCTTCATCATATAGCCTTCGGTGAAATCCACACGCACGCGGTACCAGTCGCCTGTTTCTTCCAGAACTTCCACTTGCGTGCCGCTGAAGTATTTGTGAAGGCTTTTGCTGCTTTTACTGGGCCCTTCGCGCAGATGGAGCCTGTCGCGCGGGTCCGCGTTCGTCACCATGCCGAAGGTTTTGCCGTCGTCCGTGCGCTCGCGGGTGAACAGGAGATCGCTGATGAAGAAGCTGACATATTCGTCCGCTACATAAGCTGAGGCGTCTTGCTCGTTCCATGCCGGGCAGGACAGCTTCAAGCTACACCACTGGCCGTACATGTCCATGTATCGGAGGGAGCGCCCTTCGGGAAGCGTGCGCCCCTTCCCTTTCATGGGCAGCACGCACAGCGTGTCGAACATCCGGACGGAGGCGTCGCGCGGCCAGGCGGACGCGATTTGGAACAATGCTTCCGCCGGCTGGGCGAAGGCGACAAGCTCCTGACGCACATAGCCCGTGAGCTGCGCGTCTACGCGCTCACGGCAAAAAGCGATTTCATAAAACCCGTTCTGCCTCCCGGTCACCTCCACATAGGAGCCGCAGGCGTAACGCCCGAGCACCTCGCCGTCCAGGTCCGGCGAGGCGTACACGGGCGCAAGGTCGCGCGCGTTTTCAGGGTTCAGAAGGGCCTTTCGCACGGGATAACGCCGCTGTTGAGCTGGCGTGGCGAGGGGCGCGGAAGGTTCAGCCGCGGTAGACTCGCCGGGCCGTTTCAGCATGGGGCAGTTGTCAAAAACGCCCTCTCCCAGGGAGGCTCCGGCGGGAAGGGCAAGCCGGGTAAGGCTTACGCAGTTGGCAAAGGCATATTTGCCAACCGTCCGTACCGTAAGCGGGATGGCGACGGAGGCTAAGCGGCCGCACTCAAGGAAGGCGCTGGCGCCGATTGTGGCAAGGCCCGAAGGCAGCGAGACGCTTTGCAGATAATCGTTCCCGCTGAACACGCCGTTGGCCAGCGCCGTGACGCCCGCGGGCACGTCATAATGCGCGTCCCGCTTTCCGGCGGGATAGTACACCAGCGTCGCGCCGTCCTTGGATAGCAGCACGTTATCGACGACCTTGAACCATGGGTTGTCAGCCGCGATGGTAATGTCGGAAAGCCCGTCGCAGTCGGAAAAGGTGGCGGCGCTGACCTCCCGGAGCGTGGAGGGGAGGGAAACGCTGCGAAGCGGGCTGTATTGGAAGCAGGCGGAGCCCATGCTCTCGACGCCCTCGGGGATGGTCACGCTGCGGGCGTTGACGCCATAGAAGGCGCACAGCCCGATCCTGCGAAGGCTGGAGGGCAGCTCCAGGCCGGTCACGCTGTACAGGTCAAGATCAATGAAGTCGGATTCCCCTGTGGCGATGCTTTGCACGCCTTCCTCCACGACAAGCACCGTACCTCTCAGGGAGCAGGGTATGCCGTCGGCCCGCGCCGACGAGGCGTGCGCGAGACACAGGCATGTTAGGAGCGCAAGCAGACAGCCCCGAAGCGCGGAACGCATGGAATTTCCTCCTTTGCATAAAAGACTTATTTCCAAAAATAACGAAAGGAAGGAGGCGTTTCATGCAAAATCCAGGAAAATCCAGCAAAAGCGAAAAATAAACCTATACGCTTGACTTCAGGCCGCCATGAAAACCCACGGGAAAAAGGGGTATGACCGGTTTTATCCGGCTTGAACCCCTTTGACACTATTTTCTTCATTTTTATGCTTTGGGATGACGTCCGCGTCATGGGCGCCTGTTAACAAACCGTTTCGGGAAACGCGAAGGGCGGCGGTCCCTTCATTCCAGCCCGCCCCCGAGCGTATCCGCGGGGATGTAGCGCCAGAAACGAAGCGCGATCAGGGTCCTCCGCCTGCGACCCAGGCAAGGGCTTCTCCGCGTCTCCATCGTCGCAATGGGCGCGGCGCGACCCGTGTCCGCTTGGCGCGCAATCATCGGCTTCGGGGAAGAAGGGCGGATTTTCCGCAATGCAATCCGTCCGCTTAAGATCGCTCGCGCCTGATATCATCAGACGCTTTCATTCAATCGACGCCAATGTCAAGCAAGCCGTTACCCGGCGCTGTCGCCGGAAGCCGCGTCCGCCGCGCCGGAAGGATTACGGCGGGCCGGGGGCCTTATCGGAAATAAGCGACTCCGCCTTCAAACAAGGGCTGGTATTGATCGCCGGGTACGTTCTTGTACAGGTCGGGCCCGCTGCGCTCGGTATGGCCCATTTTGCCCAGCACCCGTCCGTCCGGGCTGGTGATGCTCTCGATGGCAAGCACGCTGCCGTTGGGGTTGTAGCGCAGGTCCATGGTGGGATCGCCGTCCAGGTCCACGTATTGGGCGGCGATCTGTCCGGTAAGCTTCAGCTTGTCCAGCGCCGTCTCGTCGGCCACGAAGCGGCCTTCACCGTGAGAGACGGCGACGATGTGGATATCCCCTACGCGCGTTTTTTGAAGCCAGGGACTCTTATTGCTGGCAATGCGCGTTCTGGCCAGCATACTCTGATGCCGGCCAATGGCGTTAAAGGTAAGCGTCGGGCAGGTATCGTCTATGTCGACGATTTCCCCAAACGGGACGAGGCCAAGCTTGACCAGCGCCTGAAAGCCGTTGCAAATCCCCAGTATCAGGCCGTTGCGCTTCTTGAGCAAGTCATGCACGGCATCCTTCATCATGGGGTTTCGGAAAAACGCGTTGATGAACTTTGCGCTGCCGTCCGGCTCGTCTCCGCCGGAAAAGCCGCCCGGGAGCACGATCATCTGGCTCTTGGCGATTTGTTGGACGGCTTGGGCAAGGCTTTCGTTGATCGCGGCTGGAGACAGGTTTTTCAGCACCAGCACGCGGGGTTCGGCCCCGGCGCGGGAAAGGGCGCGGGCGGTATCCAGCTCGCAGTTGGTGCCGGGGAAGACGGGAATAAAGGCCGCGGGCCGTTTGGTCAGCAGGGTTGGCATCGGCCAGGATTTGGCTGTAAAGCTGACGGCGGGAACCTTTTCCCCGGCGGCGCGGCAGGGAAATACCTTTTCCAGCTTGCCCTCATATATTTCCTGAACCGGCTCCAGGCCGACGCATTCGCCGCCGAAGCAGAGGGCGTACGCCTCGGTCGTCTCGCCGATAACGCGGCCGAGGGTGTGGCCATCCGCCATTTCTACCAGCACGCTGCCAAAGCGCTGGCGAAACGGGTCGTCCTCCAGGGTCAGCCTTGCGCCGATGCGGTTGCCCAGCGCCATCTTGAACGCGGCCTCGCTCACGCCGCCCAAGCCCAGCGCCCACGCGGAGAGCACCCTCTTTTCCCGGACGGCCCGGTACAGAGCGGCCAGGTTTTCCCGAACGGCCTTGGCGTCAAAGGGGTCGGCTTCCAGAAGGCAGAGGGTATGTCCCGCCGCCTTAAACTCCGGCGAGATTACGTCCCCGCTGCTTCCCGGCGCGACGGCGAAGCTGACCAGCGTAGGCGGCACGTCCAGCCCTTCAAAGGTGCCGCTCATGGAATCCTTGCCGCCGACGGCGGCTACGCCCAGGTCCAGTTGCGCGTCCAGCGCGCCCAGCAGCGCGGCGAACGGCTGCCCCCAACGTTCGGGGTCTCCGGTCATACGCGGAAAATATTCCTGGAGGGTCAGGTAGGCCCGCGCGATGTCAAAGCCGGAGGCGGCAAGCTTCGCAAGGCTCTCAACCACGCTCAGGTATGCGCCCTCGTAGGGGCTTTGCTCCATCACCTGTGGATGAAAGCCGTAGCTCATGCCGCTTACCGTGGAGGTTTTTCCCTCCGGCACGGGCAGCTTGGCCGCCATGGTTTGAATAGGCGTTAGCTGGTACCTGCCGCCGAAGGGCATCAGCACCGTGGCCGCGCCGATGGTAGAATCAAACCGTTCGCCGAGGCCCTTTTTGGAGCAGATGTTGAGGTCTCCCGCCATATTTTCCAGCCTTTGGGCGAAGGTATCCCCGCTGAAAGGTACATTCTCCACCCCCGCGTCAGGCACAAGGACCTTCGCGTGCTTTTCGGCGCCGTTGGAGTTGAGGAAGGCACGGCTTACATCCACGATCGTGCGGCCCTTCCAGGTCATGCGCAGGCGCGGCTCCCCGGTCACCTCGGCGACGACGGTCGCTTCCAGGTTTTCATCGTTGGCGTAGCGGATGAATGCGTCCACATCCCCCGGCGCGACCACCACGGCCATTCGCTCCTGACTTTCGGAAATCGCCAGCTCGGTTCCGTCCAGCCCCTCGTATTTTTTGGGAACCTTGTCTAGATCGATACTGAGCCCGTCCGCCAGCTCCCCGATGGCGACGCTGACCCCGCCCGCGCCAAAATCGTTGCAGCGCTTCATCAGGCGCGTAACCCTGCCGTCGCGGAACAGGCGCTGGAGCTTGCGTTCCACCACCGGGTTGCCCTTTTGCACCTCGGCCCCGCAGGTTTCAATGCTTTCCAGGCTGTGGCTTTTGGAACTGCCGGTGGCTCCGCCGCACCCGTCGCGCCCCGTGCGCCCGCCAAGCAGAATCACCTGATCCCCGGGCGCGGGGCGCTCCCGGCGCACATTCCGCGCGGGCGCGGCCCCCACCACCGCGCCGATTTCCAGCCGCTTCGCCGCATAGCCGGGATGGTACAGCTCGTCCACAAGCCCGGTCGCCAAGCCGATTTGGTTGCCATAGGCGCTGTACCCGGCCGCCGCCGTGGTCACAAGCTTGCGCTGCGGAAGCTTGCCGGGCAGAGTGTCCGCCACGGGGGTCAACGGGTCCGCCGCCCCCGTTACGCGCATGGCCTGATAAACATAGGTGCGGCCGGAGAGCGGGTCGCGGATAGCGCCGCCAATGCATGTGGCCGCCCCGCCAAAGGGCTCGATCTCCGTGGGATGGTTGTGCGTCTCGTTTTTAAACATCAGCAGCCAGGGCTCGTGAACACCGTTCACATCCACGTCGATTTTGATGGAACAGGCGTTGATCTCCTCGCTCTCGTCCAGGTTATCCAGCATGCCCGCGCGCCGGAGCGCCTTGGCGCCGATGGTGGCTATGTCCATCAGGTTGACGGGCTTTCGGCGCGCGCCGCCCGGACGGTCCCCGTACACGGCTTCGCGCAGGGCCAGATAACGCTGAAAAGCCTTCTCTACCGCCGGCTTGCGTATCTCCGCGTCGTCGAGGGTCGTCAGGAACGTGGTGTGCCGGCAATGATCGCTCCAATAGGTGTCGATCACCCGAATTTCGGTCAAAGTCGGGTCCCTGCCCTCGGCTTGAAAGTAGTCGCGGCAGAAGGCCAGGTCATCCGCGTCCATCGCAAGGCCATACCGCTTTACAAAGTCCTCCGCCTCGGTGTCGTTAAGGCGGATAAAGCCCTCCAGGCTTTCCACGGACGCGGGCGCGTCATAGCGCTGCCGCAGCGTGGCTTTTTCCTCCAGGCTGGCCTCCCGGCTTTCCACAGGGTTGACGAGATGCCTTCGGATGCGGGCAAGCTCGTCCTGGCTGGGAGCGCCTTCCAACAGGTACACGCGCGCCGTGCGCACCGTCGGGCGCTCGCATTGGCCGGCAAGCTGAATGCATTCCTCGCAGCTCGCGGCGCGGGCGTCAAACTGGCCGGGCAGGTATTCCACGGCGACGATCGCGCCGGCTCCCTCGGGCAGGGCGTCATAGGTCTTATCCACCGGCGGCTCCGAGAAGACGACGGGCATGCACCGCTCAAACAGCTCTCGGCTGACGCCTTCCACGTCGTAACGGTGGAGAAGGCGCACGCCGGTGACGCTTTTGATGAGCAGGATCTGGCGGATTTCTCGCAAAAGCCCTTGGGCCTCAACGGCATATTCGGGTTTTTTTTCAACGTAAACGCGGTAAACAGCCATGCTGATTCCTCCTTTGGTAGTGGGGGATACGGGAAGCCCCGCCTTCCGCGCCCGGCGCCAAGGGGCTTTTCCAAAGCCGCAGGCATCCCGGAGACAAATCTCCCCGACGCCCGCGCTTCGCCCGGAGGCTTTCAGACGCCGTCGGTTTTGCCGAGGCCCCGCCAGAGACGCGCTTCCTCCGCGCCTGAAAACCTCATATCGCCCGGACAAAGATCGGGCGCGTCATGGTTGGAGGGCCTCGAGAGCGGTCGCGCCGATATCCGTCCGCATATGCAGACCGCTGAAGGCGATTCGTCCCGCCGCCTCATAGGCTCGATGAATCGCCTCGGGAAGCGTAGCGGCGGCGGCGGTTACGCCCAGCACACGGCCGCCCGCGGTCGTCACGGAGCCGTCCTCGGCCAGCCTTGTGCCGGCGTGGTACACGCAAGCGATTTGAGAGGCTTCGTCAAGGCCCGTGATGGGCATGCCGGTTTCGTATCTCTCGGGATAGCCTCCGGAGGCCAGCACCACGCAGCAGCTCGCGCCGCTTGAGAAGCGCACGTCGGCCTTGTCAAGCGTGCCGTCCGTGACGGCCCGGAAGATGCTGAAAAGGTCGCTCTCGAGCAAGGTCAAAACCGCCTGCGCCTCGGGGTCGCCGAACCGGCAGTTATACTCGATCACCTTGGGGCCTTCCGGGGTGAGCATCAGGCCAAAATACAGGCAGCCGCGAAAGGGGGCTCCCTCCGCGCGCATGGCGGCGAGCGTGGGCAGAAAAATAGAGCGCATGCACGTTTCAGCCACATCCGCCGTGTAATACGGGTTGGGGGCGACGACGCCCATACCGCCGGTGTTGAGCCCCCGGTCGCCGTCCAGCGCGCGCTTGTGATCCATGCTGGACACCATGGGGCGCAGGGTGTTTCCGTCGGTGAAGCAAAGCACGGAAACCTCCGGACCGGTTAAAAATTCTTCTATTACCACGCTGCTGCCGGACCGGCCGAACCGTCCGTCCCGCATCATTTGCGTGACGGCGGCTTCCGCCTCGGCGTTGGTTTGGCAAATTAACACGCCCTTGCCAAGCGCCAGCCCGTCCGCCTTGACGACGACCGGGCATGGCGCGGACCGAACGTATGCAAGCGCCTCGTCCATCCGGTCAAAGGCTTCATAGCGGGCCGTCGGGATGCCGTACCGGCGCATGAGGTTTTTTGCAAAGACCTTGCTGCCCTCGATACGCGCCGCGGCCCGGTCCGGTCCGAAGGCGGGGATGCCACGCTCCCTAAGCAGGTCCGCCAGCCCCATGCAAAGAGGGTCGTCGGGTGCGACGACCACATAATCCATCCGCTCCCGAACGGCATAGTCCGCCAAGGCTCCGATATCCGTTGCCGCGATGGGTACGCAGACCGCGTCCGCCGCGATCCCGCCGTTGCCCGGAGCGCAGTAGATTTCGGAAATTTCCGGGCTTTCCTTTAACTTTCTGACGATGGCGTGCTCGCGTCCGCCGCCGCCAATCACCAGTACCTTCATCATGAAATCCAACCTCCTTGGAGCAGCAAAAGGACCAGCCGGCGAACGGCGCGCCTTTTCCGTTCAGGGGCGTTCTTCGCATCCTGAACCGCGGCGCTTCCAGCCTTGCCCGGCGGCAAGAGGAAGATAGGGATAGCCCGTTAATGATGGAACAGCCTAAGGCCGGTGAAGGCCATGGCAATGCCGTACCGGTCGCACGCGTCAATCACCAGGTCGTCACGGATCGAGCCGCCGGGCTCGGCGATGTAGCGGACGCCGCTTCGCGCGGCGCGGTCAATATTATCGGGGAAGGGGAAGAAGGCGTCGCTGCCAAGCGATACGTCGGTCAGCCTGGAAAGCCAGGCTTTCTTTTCCTCATGGGTAAGAACGGACGGCCTTTCGGTAAAAAGGGTCTGCCAAACGCCGTCGGCCAGAACGTCCTCCCACTCGTCGGAAATATAGCGGTCGATGGCGTTGTCACGATCCGGGTTCTTCAGCGTCGGGAGGAAGGGCAGGCCCAGCGTTTTTTCGTGCTGCCTGAGCCACCAGTTGTTCGCCTTGTCGCCCGCAAGCCGCGTGCAGTGAATACGGCTCTGCTGGCCCGCGCCAATGCCGATGGCCTGACCCTCTTTCACATAGCAAACGGAATTGGACTGCGTATATTTCAGGGTAATCATCGCCACGGCGAGGTCGCGCTTCGCATCCTCCGGCAGGCGCTTGTTTTTGGTAACGACGTTATCAAAGAAAGCGCCGTCAATTACAAGCTCGTTGCGTTCCTGTTCAAAGGTGACGCCGAAAACGTCCTTTCGCTCCAGCCTGCCGGGTTCATATCCGGGGTCGATCTGAACGATGTTGTAGTTTCCCTTGCGCTTGGTTTTGAGCAGTTCCAGCGCTTCCGGCTCATAGCCGGGGGCGATGACGCCGTCGGACACCTCCGGCTTGATGAGTGCGGCGGTGGAGGCGTCGCACACATCGGACAGGCAAATCCAGTCGCCAAAGCTGGACATGCGATCCGCGCCGCGCGCCCGCGCATAGGCGCAGGCCAGCGGCGACAGCTCCGCCTCCATGGGCACAATGAAAATGCGGCGGAGCGTTTCGCTGAGCGCAAGCCCCACGGCGGCCCCGGCGGGGCTTACATGCTTAAAGCTGGCGGCGGCGGGGAGGCCCGTGGCGCGTTTGAGCTCGCGCACAAGCTGCCAGCCGTTGAAGGCGTCGAGAAAGTTGATATAGCCCGGCCTGCCGGAAAGCACCCGGATGGGGAGCGTTCCCTCCCGCATGAAGATACGCGCGGGCTTTTGATTGGGATTACAGCCGTATTTCAGCTCCAGCTCGTTCATAACGTTCGTTCCTCCCCGGCGTTTTTGTTCAGGATGACCTCGTCCCCGTTTACCGAAACATACAGCGATACGCGGTTTTCGGCGTCCAGCGCGTCCCAGAGCCGTTTGGCCAGCGTGCGGGCGTCGGCCTCGGCCAGCGCGACGGCGACCGGCTCGCCATGGAAGCTGGGCAGCGGCGAGCCGAAACCCTCGTAGGTGCTGATGAAATGCCCCAGCCCGGCGGTTGGCGAATCGTAGGTGTAGTAAAAGCGCTCGCAGCAGTCCGGCTTGCCCCCCTGGGCCTTCAGGATGGACAGCAGATACGCCCCGTCGGGCCGCAGCAGCCCGGAGACGCGGGGCGTCCAGTTGGGGCCGTCCGGCTCAAAGGCGCGGGTTGCCAGGGCGTCCAGCCAGCTCCGGCCCGAAAATAGCGCGTCCCGGACGGTATCGGTCTGGTCGCCGTTGGTCACGACCGTCACAACGCCGTCCTTCCCTGCCACGCGGCGTACAGGGTGGTAGATAATCAGGCTGGGATCAGTCATCCGGCTCTCGTCATAGGCGCGGGTGCGTATGCCGTCCTCCGTGGCCTCAAAAATCCGGTTGCGGCTGTTTTCACTCCGCCCCATGATGAAATAGGCGCATACGCGGCGCCCCCCGGGGGTGTTTCCCAAAAGGATGCCGCGGCCGGGATAGGGGCGCTCTTTGAGATAGGCAAACAGGTCCGTCATGCTGGGTCCCTCCCTTCCAAACGTTGGGCCAGCCGCTCCGCCTCGCGCGGAAGCAGCACCCATTCGGCCTGCTCCATCACGCGCTTTTGCAGGCTTTCCGGGGTGTCCCCGGGAAGAACCTCCACCGCTTTTTGCGCAAGGATGGGGCCGCCGTCGGCCTCTTCATTAACAAGGTGAACGGTCGCGCCGGTCACCTTTACGCCGCGCCGGAGCGCCGCCTCATGCACCCGCAGGCCATAGTAGCCCTCGCCGCAGAAGGCGGGAATCAGGCTGGGATGGACGTTCAAAATCCGTCCCTCGTAGGCGCGGACAACGCACGCGTCCAGGATCAGCAAAAAGCCGGCCAGCACGACCATGCCGATGCGGCGGGCATGGAGGAGCTTTAGCAGCCGCGAGCCGTAAGCGGCGGACGACTCCGCCCGGTCCTTGACCAGCACGGCGGTTTCCACGCCGGCCGCCCTTGCGCGCTCGAGGGCATACGCGCCCTCCCTGCTGCTGACGACCAGCGTAATGGCGCCGGTCACAAGAAGGCCGCTCTCCTGAGCGTCCAGAAGGGCCTGTAAATTGGTTCCGCCTCCGCTGACGAGCACGGCGATGTTCAGCATAGCTCGATACCGCCTTCACCCCGCACAATTTCTCCCATCACATAGGCGTCCTCGCCGTTTTTCGCAAACGCCCGGACGGCCTTGTCCGCGTCCTCCCGCGCGACGATGACGCACATGCCCACGCCCATGTTGAAGGTGTTGAACATATCGCGCTCGGGAACGCCGCCCTCCCTGGCGATCAGGTCAAAGATCGGGGGCGTCCGCACGGCTTTTCGCTCGATCCTGGCGGCGCAGCCCTCGCCCAGCGAACGCGGAATGTTTTCATAAAACCCGCCGCCTGTAATGTGGCTGACGGCGCGAACGCGGATGCCCGCCTCCAGCGCCGCAAGCACGGGCTTCACATATATTTTTGTCGGCGTCAGAAGCGTTTCGCCAAGGGAGGAGCCAAGCTCCGCGCAGTAGCGGCTCAGGCCGCCGTTTTCCACATCCAGGGCCTTGCGCGCCAGGGAGAACCCGTTGGAGTGCACGCCGGAGGAGGGCAGCGCGATCATCGCGTCCCCGGCCTTCATGCTGTTTTTATCCAAAATGCGGTCCTTGTCCACCACGCCCACGCTGAAGCCCGCCAGGTCATATTCATCCACGGGGTAGAAGCCGGGCATCTCGGCGGTTTCGCCGCCGACAAGCGCGCAGCCGGACTGTACGCAGCCCTCGGCCACCCCGCTGACAATCTGTTCCACGCGCTCGGGAACGTTTTTGCCAACGGCGATATAGTCCAGAAAGAACAAGGGCTTCGCGCCGCAGCAAACGATGTCGTTAACGCACATGGCCACGCAGTCGATCCCCACGGTGTCATGCTTGTCCAGCAAAAAAGCCAGCTTCAGCTTTGTGCCCACGCCGTCCGTGCCGCTGACCAGCACCGGCCGGCGAATGCCTTCGGTTTCCAGCTCGAAAAGCCCGCCAAAGCCCCCGATGCCGTCCAAAACGCCGGGGGTCAGGGTGCGGGCCACGTGCTTTTTCATCAGCGCTACGGCCTTGTAGCCCGCGGTGATGTCCACGCCGGCCGCCTTGTAGCTCGCGCTTTCACTTTTCATGGTCGTTCTCCTCCGCCTTCTTTTCGGACAGCCGGCGCTCGGCGTCCAGGCTCTGATCGGTTCGAGGGGGCGGCACGGGATAATCGCCCGTAAAGCATCCGTTGCAAAAGCCGCACTTGGATTGGTCCGCCAGCAGGGGAAGGTAGTCTACATTTAAAAACCCGAGGCTGTCCGCGCCGATGATGCGGCATATCTCCTCCACGCTGTGGTGGGCGGCGATGAGATGGTCGGTGGAGTCGATATCGGTGCCGAAGTAACAGGGATGCCTGAAGGGCGGGGAGGATAGGCGCATGTGAACCTCCTTGGCTCCGGCCTCCCTCAGCAGGCTGACGATGCGCGCGCTGGTGGTACCGCGCACGATCGAATCGTCAATCAGCACGACGCGCTTGTCCCGCACGGTGGAGGAAACGGCGTTAAGCTTGATGCGCACGCTGTTTTGCCGCTGCTGCTGCTCCGGCTGGATAAAGGTGCGGCCGATATATTTGTTTTTGATAAAGCCGATGCCGTAGGGGATGCCGCTTTGGCGCGAATAGCCGATCGCCGCGTCGATGCCGCTGTCCGGCACGCCCACGACCACGTCCGCCTGTACGGGATGCTCCAGGGCGAGGAAGGAGCCGGCGCGGAGCCGCGCCACATGCACGGAGCTGCCGTCCACCACGCTGTCCGGCCGGGCAAAATAGATAAACTCGAACACGCAAAGGGAGCTCGAGCACTGTTGAGGGCTGTGGAGGCTTTGCACCCCCTCCGCGGATACCACGACCACCTCTCCGGGCTCCACGTCGCGCAGAAAGGTCGCGCCAATCGCGTCCAGCGCGCAGGTTTCGCTGGCAAAAACGGTTCCGCCGTCCAGCTCGCCCATGCAAAGCGGGCGAAAGCCGTGAGGATCGCGTACCGCGATCAGCTTTTGCTGGCTCATGACGACCAGCGAGTACGCGCCCTGAATGCGGTCCATGGTATGCAAGACGGCTTCCTCGATGCTGTCCGCCTTGAGGCGCTCCTGCGTGATGATGTACGCGATGACCTCGGTATCGCTGGTGGAATGGAAAATGGCCCCGCCCAGCTCCAGCTCCTTCCTCAATTCCAAGGCGTTGACAAGGTTGCCGTTGTGGCACAGCGCCATGGAGCCCTTTTGATGGTTAACCAGCATGGGCTGGGCGTTGCGCCTGCTTTGCGTTCCCGTGGTGGCATAGCGGCAGTGGCCCACCGCCATGTCGCCCTCGCTCAGCCGTTCCAGTACGTCGCGGGTAAACACCTCGTTGACAAGGCCCACGTCCTTGTGGCAGTCGATGACGCCGTCTGAATTGACGGCGATCCCGCAGCTTTCCTGTCCCCGGTGCTGCAGGGCGTACAGCGCGTGATAGGCCGCCGGCGCCACGTCGATACTGCCGCGACGCCGCAGGTATATGCCAAATACCCCGCATTCCTCATGCAGATGATCAAAAACAGGCATGCGATTCACTCACCCATCAGCCGCTTCATAATTTCCTGATAAGCGCCCTCCACGCCGCCCAGGTCGCGGCGGAAACGGTCTTTGTCCAGCTTTTCATGGGTCACGCTGTCCCAAAAGCGGCAGGTGTCGGGGCTGATTTCATCCGCCAGCACGATTGTGCCGTCCGCGGTCCTGCCAAACTCCAGCTTGAAGTCGATCAGCTCGATGTTGAGATCCTTCAGGTAAGCGGTAAGCACGGCGTTTACCTTCAGGCTGTATTCGCAGATGAGGGCAAGCTCCGCTTCGGTCGCCCAGCCCATGGCGGCTATGTGGTAACGGTTCACCATCGGATCGCCCAGCTCGTCGTCCTTATAGCAAAATTCAAGCACGGTGCTGGAAAGCTTGACGCCCTCCGGCAGGCCAAGGCGCTTGGAGAGGCTTCCCGCGGCGATGTTGCGGACGATCACCTCCAGCGGCACGATGGAAACCTTCTTTACAAGGGTTTCCCGGTCGCTGATTTCCTCCACAAAATGGGTGGGGACCCCATGCCGCTCCAACAGCTTCATCAAATGGTTTGTGACGCGGTTGTTAATGGCGCCCTTGCCCTCGATGCTCCCTTTTTTCAGGCCGTTGAAGGCGGTTGCGTCGTCCTTATAGTCCACCAGCACCAGCGTGGGGTCGTCGGTGGCAAACACCTTTTTGGCCTTTCCCTCATAGAGCTGTTCCAGCTTCTTCATCTTCAATTCCTCCCTGCGTTGCTATGCTTGTATGGTTTCCGGTTTTCGGACGATTACACGGTAAGCGCCGCGTCCTTGGCCAAAACCGCCTGGCGCTGGGCCTCGCGCTGCTTCTTGAGCCGCTCCGCCAGTTCCGCGTCCTCAACGGCGAGAATTTGGGCCGCCAGCAGGGCGGCGTTTTCCGCTCCGTTGATGGCCACGGTCGCTACGGGAATGCCGGCGGGCATTTGCACGGTAGACAGAAGCGCGTCCAGCCCGTCCAGCGCGCTGGCCTTCACCGGGATGCCAACGACCGGGAGCACGGTCTGCGCGGCCAGAGCGCCCGCCAGGTGCGCCGCCTTGCCCGCCGCCGCGATCAGCACGCCGAAGCCGTTTTCGCTTGCGGACCGGGCAAAGGCCCCCGCTTCGGCGGGCGTGCGATGCGCGGAATACACATGCGCCTCGTATGGAATGTTCAGGTTTTGAAGAGCCTTGAAACAACCATCCAGCACGGGCAGATCGCTGTCCGAGCCCATGACGACGGCAACCTTTTTCATGGAATCCCTCCTCAAACCGGCGCGAAAAAAGCAGCCCCGCGGGCATATGCCAAGGAGCCGCTTATTGGCGCCGGGTTAGCATGCTTTGAAAGGAGAAGGCGCGCGCGACAAGCCGCAAGGCCGGGAAGGGTCGAAAGCATTGGGCGCGTCACGGGCGTTCCTCCTTCTTTCCGAACAATAGGGACATTCTATCGGAAAACGGCCGGGTTGTCAAGCGAAAATACGAACATTAAATCGTAAATTCAAATTATTGTTTGATATAATGCGAAATTTCGCGCTTAGCCGCCCGTAAGCTGAGCGGGAATGCTCGCGCGCGTTCCACGCCAAGGGGCGTCCTCGGGCTTGGGGCGGTTTTTTATTTATTTCAGGCTGCGGCGTCACTGGGCAAATCCGCAATTTTTGCCGCCGCGCCTGGGATGCAACCGGGGGTTTCCATCCTTTTTTTCAAAAGCGCCCCCAAGTGGATGGCGGTTGCGGCTTTGCAATGATATGATAGGGCTGAAAAAAGTAAGGGAGGGTTTCAACGTGAGCTTTGGAGAAAATCTGCAGTTCCTTCGCAAGCGGCACGATATGACGCAAGAGGCGCTTGCGGAAAAGATGGAGGTATCCCGCCAAACGGTATCCAAATGGGAAGCGGACGCGTGCTATCCTGAAATGGAGAAGCTGATCCAGCTTTGCGGGTTGTTCTCATGCGGCATGGATACGCTTTTGCGCGGCGACGCCGCCGAAAGCTACGCCGAGGATACCGTCGGCTACGACCGCCATATGAACCGCTTTACCGCCGTATTATGCGGCGGCGTTGCGCTTGTGCTGCTGTCGGTGGCGCTGCTGCTGGTCATGGCGGCTTTTCATGTAAACGATGCGGTATGCGGCATGGTCTTCTTTACGCTGCTGACGGCGGCTGGGGCCGGCCTGATTTTAGGCGCGCTCCGCCACGGCCAGTTCGTCAAGGACAATCCGTTTATCAAGCCCTTTTATACCCGTGAGCGGGTAGAGCGCTTCAACAGAGCTTTTCCGCTTTTCATCGTCATTCCCACGGTGCTGGTCATGCTGGGCCTTGCCGGGCTCATGGGCATGGACGCGCTGCCGACGCCTCCCGGCCTGGACCGGGAGCAATATGCAATGCTGATGACGGCCGGCTTTATGGCGCTGCTGGCCATTGCCGCTCCCGGCTATATATACGGCGGCATGCAGAAGGGAAAATACAACGTGGAGGATTACAACCTCGAAAACGATCCCCAGTCCCCCGAGGGCAGGCGCAGCAGGAAAACGGGCGCGCTGTGCGGCGTCATCATGCTGACGGCCACGGCGGTCTATATCCTGCTGGGCCTTGGGTGGGATCAATGGAAGGAGGCCTGGATTGCTTTTCCCGTGGGCGGGGTGCTGTGCGCCGTCGCGCCGGGGCTGGTAACGCTCATGGAGAAGCGGAAATAGGAGCCTTCAAAAGCCAGCGGACGCTTCCGGGTTACAGCACCAGGTCGCCCGGCCTGTACCCCGGAGGAAGCTCCTCCTCGTCTAAAAAGGGGAAACGGTCGTCGCGCAGGATCGGCAAAAAGGCCGCATAAGGCATTCTGGAAAACTCGCAGGCATAGCTGCTGGCGCCAAACCATCCTCCCTCCTTGGCGCGCAGGTTTAAATCCCGCGCAAATTTTGTACGGTTGGAGCAATCGTGAACCGCCAGGGCCCAGCCTTCGTCATCCGCCGTTTTCATCAGGTCCAGCGTCAATTCTCTGCTCCAAACGGGGGAAACGTACCCGTGCCTGGAAAGGTACAGGTTTTCTCCCTCATAGTTACCAAGGTTGTTAGGGTTTACGTGCAGCTCCGCGCAATTGATAAAATCAAGCCCTGTATCCAGGATCGCTTGCTTCTTTTGGAAAAAGGCGTCGAAAAATTCCGGCGTCATGGGCGTTTCAATGCCGACGGATGGGATATGCCTTTTGGCGATTTCAATATTTTCAATTACGCGGTCCGCGCAGCCGGAGGCCCCCAGGTTGAAGCGGATCTCGTTAAGCCCGGCCTTGCCCAAAGCCTCCAGCGTCCGCTCCGTCGCAAGCGTCCCGTTCGTATACAGGTGCTGGTAGACCTGCGCGCGGTGGAAGACGGAGATAATGGAATAGTATTTTTCGATTTCCATGAAGGGTTCCAGATACACGTAGGAGATCCCGGTGGGCTTTTGCTGGATGGAAAGCAGCAGATCCAGGTCTTTCTCATAAAACTTTGTGCCGCCGATCTCCCAAAGCCCTTCGCCGATTGGGGGAATGCGGTCCAGCTCGCCGTAATCATAGCAGAATTTGCACGCGAGGTTGCATTTGTTGGTTTTTCTGACGGCGCTCAGGCCGGTGCCCAGCAGGCAGGAGCGGCATCCCTTGGGGAATTTGCGGTCGTCGCCCACGTAATACGTCCGGTTTTCCAGCGTTTTGAGCCGCTTGATTTCCGACGTCTTCCGGGCGATCCGGTCGTCGACCGCCGCCTCGATCTGCGCGAAGGCGGCGAACGCGATTTCTTGCTGCCGCGTCAGGATTTCCTCCTCCTCAGGCAGCAGCGCGAAATATTCAAACCAGGATAGCGCGTCTTTTTTGGAAATCTTCATGGTTCCGCCTCCTTTGCGCCGGTTTGCGCGTCCCAGGGGCGTCCGCCGCGAAGCCGCGCCGGGGTCCCTCTCTTTCCATATCTATGCCTGAAAACCGCGGCCTTACCGCAGGCGGCCGCTTTTGGCGAACACGCATACCCGCCGCCGTTTTGTCCTCGTCATCCCGGTCAAAACCATCGGCGCCAGGAAATCAAAATACGCGCTTGACCGCCCGATCGCCGATAAAGGGCGTCTACTGCGCCCGGACGCCCCGGCTTACGGGGCGACTTTGACGGCGGAGCTGTATTCGCTGTACACGCGCTTCCCGCCAGCGTTTTTATATGCCCGCACCTTGTAATAATAGGCTCGTGACAGGTCCTCATGCAAAAGCTTGAGCGTCCAGCGCCGGGTGGTGGCCTGCTCGTCCACCTTGGTATATGCGCCGGCCTTGCTTGCGCTGCGGTAGAGGACATAGCCGGAAGCTCCCTTGACGTAAACGGAGAGGCTGGTGTGCTTTGCGTAGGCGGTAGCTGTCAGCGCGGGCTTGCGGTCCTTGATGGTGTCGGCGGTTACGGCGGCGGCGTTGCCGGCGGAGCCGGCGCCGCCGATGGTAACGGTACACTTGGCTTCGGCAAGCCCGGGGGCCTTCACGGTCAGCGTGCCGGACCCCGCTTTTTTGCGCTTGACCGTGCCGTTTTTCAGCACGGTAAAAACGCCGGGATTGCCGCTGCGGTAGGTAAGCGCGTCTGAATTGCATTTGCCGATTTGAACGCCGTAACGGTCGTAGAGGTACGCCGACGCTTCCGCGGACGCCCTGGTTTTGAGGTTGAGGTCGTTCACGCGCAGCTCAAAGCGCTTGTGGCTGTTATCGGCGCGGGCATACATATCCTTGCTGATCTCAACCTGGACGCCGCGCCGCTTTCCCGCTTTGGCGGACGCGTCCGCCGCCTTTCCGGAAAAGCCCTCCGGCTGCTGCTGGAGGTACAGCGCCCAGTAATATTCGTTGTAGCTTCCCTTCACATAAACGCAGGCCAGGCCCGCATGCGTAAAATCACCGTCCAGCAAGCTGTCCGCGGCGTTCTTGCCCCAGTCGGCCATCAGGTCGTCCGCGTTTGGATAGCCCGCGGCGATGCATTCGGCCACGGCCAGGCTGGTCTGGCCGCACGAAAAGCCGTCGTCCACGGTATCATAGGCGGTCAGGTTCGGGCGGTCGTGATCGAAGAGGACAAACAGCTCGGCCGCCCGCTGGATCGCGGCGTTTTCCAGATCCGCGAGCATGATAAGCGGAGGCAGGCCGTTCTCCTTCCGCAGGGCGTTGATGGCCTTCAGGGCGGAACGGGCGCGGTTTTGATAGGTCGTCACCGAAAAGGAAACGGTCAGCTTTTTAGCCGAGGCCGCCCGCGCCGGCGTTGAAAGGGGAAAAAGGGCCAGGCATAACGAAAGCACAGCCGCGCGGCGCAGCGCGGAAAGGAAGCGGGATGAACGCAAGAGCTTGCTCCTCCTTTTGAATGATCGGATGGATCGCGGCGGTTAAGACGGCGCGCAAAGGGCTTGTCCGGTCGCGCCGACGGCGGGCCTATCCCTGCGAACCGATGTGCCGGCAGAACTCGGACAGCTCCAGCTCGCTGCCGCCAAACGCCTCGCGCATGGTCCGCCCGCTCCTGGCAAACCCCATATGGGTGTAGAAGCCCTCCGCGCGAACGTTTTGGGTCAAGGCCCACAGGCACACGTCCGCGCATCCGTTTTCCCGCAGTTTTGCGAGCGCGGCTTCCATCAGCGGCCTTCCATAGCCCTTTCCGGCGTGCTCCGGCAGCAGGTAAATGCTTACAATTTCGCCATAGCCCTCCCGCTCCGGCTCCCGCGCGAAGCAGACGTAGGACGTGCCGATCAGCCTTCCGTCCAGGTAAAGCCCCAGCGAAGCGGATGGGTCCGCGCGAAGGGCGCCGATCCACCGATCCTGGGTCAGCTTATCCAAAAAGCGCTGAGGCAAAATGCCCTGGTAAGCGGACTGCCAGCTTTTGACGTAGATGCAGCCGACTTCCTGAAAATCGTCCTGCGGCGTCAGCTCCCGAACGATCAGCATGGCTTATTCACCTCTCAGGAAATGGAGCAAGGCGCCGGATACCATGTCCGTATCCGCCTCCGACAGGTAGGGATGCATGGGCAGCGACAGCACCCGGTCGCAGGCGGAAAGCGCGTTGGGATATCGTTCCTGCGCAAAGCGGCGGTTCGCGTAGGCGGTCTGCTGATGAATGGCGCGCGGATAATAGATCATGCTGGGGATGCCGCGGGCGCGAAGGGCCGCCTGGGCCGCGTCCCGCTGAGCGCGGGATTCCAGCAGGATGCTGTATTGCGCCCAGCTACTCCGAAAGCCTTCGGGCACCAGCGGGACGGCGGCCATGCCGGCAAGGGCCTCGCTGTACCGGGCCGCGGCGGCGTTCAGCGCGTCCAGCTCATACCGGCGCAGCGCGCCGAGCTTGGGCAGCAAAACAGCCGCCTGTATCGTATCCAGCCGAGAATTCATGCCGATCCGCTGGTTGTCGTATTTGTCCGCCGCGCTTCGGCCGTTGGCGCGAAGCGACCTTAGGAGGGCGTCCTGCTCCGGCCTGTCCACAAATACCGCGCCTCCGTCGCCGTAGCAGCCCAGCGGCTTGGCGGGGAAAAAGGACGTAACGGCCGCGTCGCCAAAGGAGCAGGCGCGGCTCCTTTGAATCTGTCCGCCGTAGCCCTGGGCGGCGTCCTCCAGCACCAGCAGCCCATAGCGCCTGGCAATGGCGTCGATCCGGGGAAAATCGGCGGGCAGGCCAAACAAATCGACCGGGATGACCGCGCGCGGCCGGAGCCGTCCCTCCGACAGGGTGCGGCGGATCTCCGCCTCCAACGCGTCCGGGTCTATGTTGAAGGTGGCAAGGTCGATATCCACGGGCACGATCTCCGCGCCCAGGCTGGAAGCACATCCGGCTGAGGCGAAATAGGTGAAATCGGGCACGAAGACGGCGTCTCCGGGTCCGATATCCCATAGCGTCAGCGCCAGCACAAGGGCGTCGGTGCCGTTGCCGCAGGTTACGCAGTACGCGCGCCCCACGTCGTCGGCCAGCGCGCGCTCCAGCTCCGCCACCTGCCGACCAAGGATGAAATGTCCCTTTCGGATGACCTCCGATATGCCCGCGTCAATTTCAGCCTTCAGCGCGCGGTACTGCGCGCTCAAATCATGGAACTCCATGCCCGCCAGCCTCCCTTCGCCGCGCCCGCGGCGCGGGCGTTCAGACCCCGCGTTCCCGCAAGCGCCCGTCCTTGTCAAAGCCATAGCTCTGGCCGCATTCGGGGCAGATGAACCCCTCCGGCAGCCGTGCGCCGCATTTGCACACGTAGCCGCGCTGGCGCGCGGGCACGCCCAGCATGAGCGCGTAGTCGGGCACGTCCTGCGTGACCACCGCGCCCGCCCCGATCATGGCGAAGCGGCCCACGCGCCGTCCGCACACGATGGTCGCGTTCGCGCCGATCGAGGCCCCGTCGCCCACGAAGGTCTTAACAAAGTTTTCCCTTCCTTTGGGGTAAAGGGCGCGCGGCGTCAGGTCGTTGGTAAAGACGCAGCTCGGGCCGCAAAACACGCCCTTGCCCAGCGTTACGCCCTCGTATACGCTTACGTTGTTTTGCAGCTTGCAGTGCTCGCCGATGGCTACGCCGCGCCCGATATAACAGTTCTGGCCGATGGAACAGCCTGCGCCGATTGCCGCGGTCGATTCCACGTGGCAAAAATGCCAGACGCGAACCCCTTCGCCCAACCGAGCGCCCTCATCCACCACGGCGGTGGGGTGAACCATCACGCTCATCTGCCAAACCGCCCCTCAAAATCAGTGGTGGCGCAGTCTTGCAGCGGAAGGCGGACGGGCCGCCCCTCGGCGGCGGAGAGGTAGATGGCCAGCACCAGCTCCAGGGCGCGCATGCCGGCGCGCCCGTCCACATACGGCGCGCGGTCGTCGCGGATGGCGGCGATCATGTCGGCATACAGCGGCGTATGGCCGAAGCCGTACACATTGGGCGGGTTTTCGCCAAATTCCATTTTAATGGTGGCGGGATCGCCGCGTCCGTCCCGAAAATCCCATTCCTCGATGATATTCACGCTCTTGCCGCCGGCCTTGACCGTGCCGTCCTCCCCAAACAGGTAGAGCGTTTCCTCCAGGTTATGGGGGTAGACGCTGGTGGTTCCCTCTACAATGCCATACGCGCCGCTGGCAAAGCGGATCAGCGCCAACCCCAGGTCCTCGGCCTGAATATAGCCGTGGGCCAGGTTGTCCGTATAGGCGACGACCTCGGCGACGTCGTCTCCCATCATCCAGCGAAGCAGGTCGACGTTATGGATGCATTGGTTCATCAGCGCGCCGCCGTCCTGCGCCCACGTTCCCCGCCATGGAGCCTGCTCATAGTAGCCGCGCCCGCGGTTCCAGCGGACATGCGCGGCGGCGTGAAGCATCCGGCCAAAGCGGCCTTCCTCCACCGCCGCGCGGATTTTTTGGATGGATTTGTTGAAGCGGTTTTGGTGGCAGGCGCATAGCTTTACGCGCGCCCTGTCCGCCGCGTCGATCAAAGCCCTCGCGTCCCGTAGGGACAGCGCCAGAGGCTTTTCAATGATGACGTTTGCGCCCGCGGCGATTGCCTCCAGACCGATTGCCGCGTGTTTTCCGCTCTCCGTCGCCACCGCGACAAGCGCGGGACGCTCCGCCGCCAAAAGCTCGCGGTGATCCGTGTAACGGCGAACCCGGCGGCGCGCCGTCTCCGGCACGGGCGCGAGCACCGCCTCCATGCGCTCGGGGACCGGGTCGCACACGGCGGCGAGCTCAAGATCCTCCAGGTTGTTCATCACGGCGGCGATGTGGTTGGGCGCGATGCGCCCGCAGCCGATCAGCGCGTAGCGCAGCTTTTGACTCATGAGGAAAACCGCTCCTTTCAGGCGCTTACAGCACGCGGATGTTCTCGCGCTTGCGGACGTTTTTCATTGCGTTTTTGGTATCGAAGATCAGGCTGGCGTGCTCGGCCACAAACTCGTAATCCACGGAGGTGTGAGCCGTGGTGACCACGATCAGGTCCGCGCTTTCCACAGCCTCCTTCGTAAGCGCCGGAAGGCCGCGTTCGGTCTTCCCCTCGTAGGCGTATTGCGCGATGTAGGGATCGTAATACCGAACCTCCGCGCCCAGCCTGCGAAGGCATTCGATGACGCGCAGAGCGGGGCTTTCACGGTAGTCGTCAATATCCTGCTTGTAAGCGACGCCCAGCACCAGCACCTGCGCGCCGTTCATGGCCTTCCGGCGTTCGTTGAGCGCGCCCATGGCGCGCTGAGCGCAGTATTCGGGCATGCGGTCGTTAATCATCATGCTGCTTTCAATCATGGAGGTGTGGAAGCCGTACTCGCGCGCTTTCCAGCTTAGGTAATAGGGGTCCAGCGGGATGCAGTGCCCGCCGAGGCCCGGTCCGGGATAGAAGGCTTGAAAGCCGTAGGGCTTGCTTTTGGCCGCCTCTACAACCTCCCATACGTTGATGCCCATGCGGTTGCACAGGATGGCCAGCTCGTTGATGAGGCCAATGTTGACGTTGCGGTAGGTGTTTTCCAGGATTTTTTCCATCTCCGCCACGGCGGGGCTGCTGACGCGGTGCACCGGCGCCTCCAGCACGGCCTCGTACAGCGTGGCGGCGATATCCGTGCATTCCGGCGTGCAGCCGCCGACCACCTTGGGCGTATTTTTGGTTTTATATACGGCGTTGCCGGGATCGACGCGTTCCGGCGAAAAGGCAAGGAAAAAATCCACGCCGCATTTCAGGCCGGACCTCTCCAGCAGCGGCTTTAACAGCTCCTCGGTGGTGCCGGGGTAGGTGGTGGATTCCAGCACCACCAGCATATCCTTGTGCATGTAAGGCAAAATGCTTTCGGCCGAGGAGCGGACATAGCTGATATCCGGCTGCTGGTGGCCGTCCAGCGGCGTGGGCACGGCGATGCATACGCAATCGCAGGAGGCGGCGGAGGCGAAATCCGTGGTGGCGCGCAGGCGTCCGCTCTTCACAATTTCCTCCAGATCATGGGTTACCACATCGCCAATGTAGTTATGGCCCGCGTTGACCATTTCCACCTTTTGATTCTGCACGTCAAAGCCGATGACGTGAAAGCCGGCCTTCGCCTTTTCAACCGCCAGCGGCAGGCCGACATAGCCAAGGCCCACAACGCCCAGCGTCACGGTGCGGTCCAGTATCTTTTGCTTTAAAACAGACATAGACTTACTCTCCTTTGTTTCAGTACGGCATTGGTATGGCGGCGGCCCGCCGGCCTTTCCGAAGCCCTATGATACCGCACAGGGCGGGTAAAGTCAACGAGCGGCGCGTTCGCGCGGGGAAATTGGCGGACGCGGCCCGCGCCGCCTGTTCGCTTACAGGAACACCAGAAACTCGCATTCAAGCCGTCCGTTGTACAGGCGTCTTCGCTGATCCGCGCGGCGTCCAAAAAAACGTTCAAAAGCCGGGTCGGAGGTGATGGCGCCCATCCTCCAGCCGGGGTGCCGCCTGAGCAGCAGGCCCAGATCCCGGTACAGGGCGCGCGCATGCTCCCGATCGCCCAGCCGCTCCCCATAGGGCGGGTTGAGCAGAAAGACGCCCGGCGGACCGGTCAGCGTCAACGCCCGCAGATCCTCGCGGCGGGCCTGGACGCGGCCCTCAAAGCCCGCCTGACGGATGTGCCTTGCGCACAGAGAAAGGGCCTCCGCGTCGATGTCGCTGCCCGCGATGGAAAACGCCGCTTCCCCGTCGCCTGTCGCCAGCGCCTTCATGCGCATGGAGCGCATCTCCCCGGCGGGCATAAAGGGATAAGCCTCGCAGGCGAACGAACGCCGCGCCCCCGCGCATCGGCCGGAGGCCTTGATAGCCGCCTCGATCAGCAGCGTTCCCGTACCGCAGCACGGGTCGTACAACGGCATGCCTGCGCGCCATGGGCTGAGGTCCACCAGCGCGGCCGCGAGCGTCTCGCGCAAAGGCGCCTCGCCGTTCCAGGTACGGTAGCCCCGGCGGTTCAGGGCTTCGCCGCTCATATCCAGCGTTACGCGCGCCACATCGCGCGTTACGGCAATCTCAATTGGAAAGCGGGGGCCTGTTTCGGGGAGGCGTTCCATGTCAAAGACCTGCTGAAGACGGCTGACAATGGCCTTTTTTGCCACGGACTGGCAATCCCGCACGCTCATCAACCGGCTGCGAACGCATTTGCCGCTGACATGAATCAAAGCGTCTTGGGGCAGCAGGCGTTCCCAGGGAATGCCGCGCGCAAGCTGATAAAGCGCTTCAAAGCTGGAGGCTTCCCTCTCGGCGAGCACCATCAGCACGCGGTCGGCCGTGCGCAAATAAAGATTGGCCTGATAAGCCTGCGCCGGCGTGCCCGTAAACCGCGCGCCGCCCTGCTCGGCCTTGGCGGGGATTCCAAGGCGCCTCAGTTCTTTGGCGACGATCCCCTCAAGCCCGAAGGCCGCCGTCGCTAAAAAGAGTGCTTCCATTCGCGCCTCCTGTTCAGGACGGCATCCGAGGCCGGCCCTATCGCATTATAGCACGCGGCAAGCCGCCGCGGCAAGCGGGTATCCTCGGGCACGGGCGTCCGGCGCGCAGCGTTACCCATGTTTGCGCGAAGACCGGGGCTCGCTTGCGCGGATTTAGCTTGTATGATAATATAACATGAAGACGCATGGATTTCATTGCTATCAGGAGCCAATACCGTGCAAAAAACGATGGGTCAGTAGCTTGTTCCGGTTGATATTCCCCGCCGACCGCCCGACTGGCCGCCAGTCCGCGCGCCCTGCCTTGGGCGGCTTTAGGATTGGCCCAGCCCCATCCGCATGCATGGCTCCGTCACGATGGAGCAGGGCGTTTGCCGTGTGCGACCGTATCATCGAAAACCGGTTTTTGCTATATCGGAGGGGGAGATGTCGGCGGCAGCGCGCCGCGCGGGCGGCGAAGCTGAAGCGCAAGGAGGCTCGGCGGCGGCAGCGCGTCCGCAATCCGACGGGGCTGCCGGCCGCAACGCTGCCGCGCGGGGGGAAGGCTGCCCTGTGGGGCGCGCGTGACGGAGGGAAAAAGAGGAGGCGGCGATATGGAACTAAGGGAGAGTCTGGAGGCGTATGCGCCTTACAACGAGCAGGAGGAGCGGGACCGGGAGGCAATCCTCCGAAGGCTCGGGGAAGACGAGGACGTTTTAACGCGGGACAACCTATGCGCGCATATGACCGCGTCCGCCTGGGTGACCAACGCGGCGAGGACGCGCGTGATGATGGCCTACCATAACCTGTACCGCTCCTGGTCCTGGCTGGGCGGCCATGCGGACGGCGACGCGGACCTGCTGCGCGTCGCCCTGCGGGAGGTCCGGGAGGAAAGCGGGCTGAAAGCGGTCGCGCCCGTGACGGACGAAATTTTTTCCCTGGAGATCCTGACGGTGGACGGGCATGAAAAGAAGGGGCGCTACGTTCCCTCCCACCTTCACCTGAACGTAACGTACCTGCTGGAGGCGGACGAGGCGGAGCCGACGCGCGCAAAGCCCGATGAAAACAGCGGCGTGCGGTGGTTTGATCTGGAGGAGGCGGTGGCCGCCTGCTCGGAGCCGTGGTTCCGGGAGCGTGTGTACGCGAAGCTGAACGAAAAGCTGCGGCGTTATCGCCCGCGCGCGGATGCCGGCGGTTCGCCGCGCGGCTGCGGACGGGAGGAACGGCGGGAGGAGCTTCTGCGGGGCATGGCGCCCTGCTCGCTGCTATGCCATACCTGCGGGGCGTATGAAAACGGCGTCATCCGAAGGCACGCGGCGGAGCTGCGCCGCTGGCTGGAGGGCGTGGACGGGTTTTACAAGGCGCATGCCGGAGAAGGGAATCATTCGGTTTTGGAGCGCTTCCGCATTTTTGACGAGGAGCTTCAGCGCTATGGGCGCGGCCCATGCGGAGGCTGCCGCGCCGGCGGCCATACGGGCTGCGGCATCGCGGGCTGTTTTGTGCCGGAATGCGCCTTGAAGCAGGGAGTTGATTTTTGCGGCGAATGCCAACGGTTTCCCTGCGAGAAAACCGCGGAATTGTTTGAGCCGGAGGTTTACGGCCAATGGCTTGCCGGCGGTCGCGCCATCCGCGAGCTTGGCGCGGAGGCGTACTGGGAGCTGCGCAAGGAGCAGCCGCATTATTCGCCCTATGGCCGGAAGCCGCGCGGGTAGGGACGTGATTTTTGGCACGCGAACGCTTGTGCCTTTACCCCGCGCCATGCTATAATAGGCTGTTGCCCTCTATTGAACCGGGAAGGTCGGCGCGCCAAAATCGGCGGGCCGCGCCTTGCGCAGACCCCGGCCCTGCCGGATCAGCCATAGGAGTGAACAGGATGACCAAATACGACGCGGGAAATATTCAGGTGCTGGAGGGGCTGGACGCCGTGCGCATGCGGCCCGGCATGTACATCGGCTCGACAGGCTCGCGCGGCCTGCATCATATGCTGTGGGAAATTGTGGATAACGCGATTGACGAGGCGATGGGCGGCTTTGCCTCTCAGGTGGACGTGACGCTGTACGCCGACGGCTCCGCGGGGGTGTGCGACAACGGCCGCGGCGTGCCCGTGGACCGGCATCCCACGCTGGGCGTTTCGGGCGTGGAGGTCATCTATACCAAGCTTCACGCCGGAGGCAAATTCAACAACGAGAACTATGCGTATTCCGGCGGCCTTCACGGCGTGGGCGCCAGCGTGGTGAACGCGCTCAGCAAGTGGCTGACGGTGGACGTGTTCCGTGATTTTAAGCACTACCGCATGCGCTTTGAAAGCGCCTTTGATCCCCAACTGGGGAAGGTGGTGGCGGGCCGGGCGACGGGCCCGCTGGAAACCATCGGAAATACGCGGCGGCGCGGAACCGAGGTGCGCTTCATGCCGGACCGCTCGGTGTTTGAATCCACGCGCTTCAACGGCGAAACCGTGGCCCGGCGCTTGCGCGAGCTGGCGTACTTAAATAAGGGGGTGACGATCACCTTCCTGGACGAGCTCGCGCAGAACCGCGCGGCCGCCGACGAGGACGGCGAGGAGGCGGCCCTGGAACCGGCCGCGCCGGAAGGCCGCCAGGTCTTTTGCTACCAGGGCGGCATCGTGGATTACGTCAAATACCTGAACGCCGATAAAACGCCCCTTTTCGAGGAACCCATCTATCTGGAGGGCACGCGGGAGGATGTCATTTTCCGTGCCGCCATCCAATATACCGACAGCTATACGGAAAACGTGTTTTCCTATGTTAACAACATCCCCACCGGCGAGGGCGGCACGCACGAGACGGGCTTTAAGGCCGCCTATACCAAGGTGATGAACGACTTTGCGCGCCGCCTGGGCGCGCTGAAGGAAAAAGAAGCGAACCTGGGGGGCGACGACTTCCGCGAGGGCATGACGGCGGTAATGGTCGCCATGGTCAAAAACCCGCAGTTTGAGGGCCAAACCAAGGGCCGTCTGGGCAACACGGAGGTGCGCCCCGTGGTGGAGGCCATCCTGACGCAGCAGCTCACCGCTTATTTTGAGGACTTGAAGCACCAGGACCTTGCGCAGCAGCTCATTGAGAAGGCCGTCAAGGCCGCGCGCGTGCGCGAGGCGGCCCGCAAGGCGCGCGACGTGGCGCGCACCAAAAACGCCCTGGAGGCCGCGCCGCTGGTCGGCAAGCTGTCTAGCTGCACCGGGCGCAGGCCGGAGCTGAACGAGCTGTTTATTGTGGAGGGCGACAGCGCCGGCGGCAGCGCCAAGCAGGGCCGCGACCGGCGCTTCCAGGCCATCCTTCCGTTGCGCGGCAAGCCTCTCAACGCCGAAAAGAAGCGCCTGGACCAGGTGCTTGGCAACGAGGAGTTCCGCTCCATCATCACCGCGCTGGGCACCAATATCGACGAGAGCTTCAGCCTGTCGGGACTCAAGTATTACAAGGTCATCATCCTGTCCGACGCCGACCAGGACGGGGCGCACATCCGCGCCATCCTGCTCACGTTTTTCTACCGCTATATGCGCGAGCTCATCACCGAGGGGCACGTCTATATCGGCATGCCGCCGCTTTACAAGGTGCAGCGGGGCGCGAAGGCGCAGTACGCCTATGACGACAACGAGCTTCGCAAGCTGACCAGGGGCTCCTCCAAGGGCTATACGCTTCAGCGTTACAAGGGCCTGGGCGAGATGAACCCGGAGCAGCTCTGGGCCACCACCATGGACCCGTCGCAGCGCAAGCTCATGCGCGTGACCATCGAGGACGCCGCGCAGGCCGAGCGCCTTGTCACCATTTTAATGGGCGACAAGGTGGAGCCGCGCCGCCAGTACATCAGCCAATACGCCAACTTCAACCGTGAGGACAGCTTCATTGCGCTCAACGGCCAGCCGGAGGAAGGAAGGGTGAACGCATGAGCCGCAGGGACGAGCCGCAGGGCGTCGGGACGGACCAGAACATCATCCAGACCCCCATGGAGGAGGTCATGCATAACAGCATGATCCCTTATGCCGAGCATGTCATCATGGAGCGCGCCGTGCCCCGCGTGGAGGACGGTTTGAAGCCCGTGCAGCGGCGCATTCTGTTTACCATGAGCGAGCTGGGCATCACGCCCGAGACGCCCCACCGGAAATGCGCGCGCATTGTGGGCGACTGCCTGGGCAAGTTCCATCCCCACGGCGACAGCAGCGTCTACGACGCGCTGGTGCGGCTGGCGCAAAATTTCAGCATGCGCGCGCCGCTGGTGGACGGCCATGGAAATTTCGGCTCGATCGATGGCGACAGCGCCGCGGCCATGCGCTATACCGAGGCGCGCACGACCCCGCTCGCCATGGAGATGCTGCGCGACTTGGAAAAGGACACCGTGCCCTTCCGCCTGAACTTTGACGATACCCTCAAGGAGCCGGACATGCTGCCCGCCTCCTTTCCCAACCTGCTGGTCAACGGGGCCAGCGGCATCGCGGTCGGCCTCGCCACCAATATCCCGCCGCATAACCTGCGCGAGTGCGTGAACGCGGTCATCGCCCAAATCGACAACCCGGACATCACGGTGGACGAGCTGATGCGGATTCTGCCCGCGCCGGATTTTCCCACGGGGGGCGTGCTGCTCAATACCGAGGAAATCCGCAACGCCTACCAAACGGGCAAGGGCAAGCTGCTTTTGCGCGCCAGAACGCACGTGGAGGACGGCTCCGCCGGGCGCAAGCTCATCGTGATCACGGAGGTGCCCTACCAGGTCAACAAGGCGGCGATGCTGGAGAAAATCCTGAAGCTGAGCGAGGAAAAGAAAGCGGCGCTGGGATGCATCTACGATATCCGCGACGAAAGCGACCGCACGGGCATGCGGGCCGTCATCGAGCTTCGCAAGGAGGCGGACGCCAACAAGGTGCTGGCGTACCTGTTTAAGTACAGCGATATGCAGATTACCTTCGGCGTCAATATGGTGGCGATCGCGGACGGCAAGCCTAAGCTGCTCTCGCTGCGCCGGGTGATCCGACACTATATCCGCCATCGCAAAAACATCATCACCGCCCGCACCCGGTACGATTTGGACAAGGCCAAGGCCCGCGCGCATATCCTGGAGGGCCTGATGATCGCCGTGGATAACCTGGACGAGGTGATTAAGCTCATCCGCGCCAGCGAAAGCCCAAAGGCGGCCAAGGCGGGGCTGATGGAGCGCTTTGAGCTGAGCGACCCTCAGGCGCAGGCGATTTTGGACATGCGGCTGCAGCGGCTGACGGGGCTGGAAATTCTGGCGCTGCGTAAGGAATATGCCGCCCTGCTCAAGCTGATTGCCGAGCTGGAGGGGATTCTGGCGGACGAGCGAAAGCTGCTGACGGTTGTGAAAAGGGAATTGAAAGCGGTTGCCGAAAAGTACGGCGACGACCGCCGGACGGTGGTGGAGGATGCCGGAAACGTGGTGGAGGCCATCCAGCGGGAGGAAATCCTCGCGGAGGAGGCGATGGTCGTCTATTCGCGCTCCGGGCTGCTCAGGCGCATGTATCCCAAGCAGTACCGCAAGCTGGCGGCCGCGCCGGCGGAGAGCGCGGATTATGAGGATATGCCGCTGTACCAGTTTGAAACCCTGACAGACCGGACGCTGTATTTCTTTACCAACTGTGGCAATTGCTATACCCTGGCCGTTGGCGCGCTGCCGGAGATGAACCGCCCCAAGGATCGGGGCTCGCTGCTCAGCGGGGTGCTGGCCGGGCTCGAGGAGGACGAGACGCCCGTGCAGATCCTCTGCGCCAGGCCGGACGAGCTGGCGGCGATGCCGGACCTGCTGTTTGTGACAAAGCAGGGGCAGCTAAAGCGCTCCGCGGCGTTGGAATATGACGTGCGGCGGCAGAAGTTTGCCGCGCTCAACCTGCGGCCGGGCGACAGCCTTCGCGCGGTAACGCTCCTCGATCCGTCGCGGGACGCGCTCCTGCTTTCCCGCGCGGGCATGAGCGTCCGCTTCCATGCCGACAGTGTGCCGGCGCAGGGCCGGGTCGCCGGCGGCGTCAAGGGAATCGCCCTGGAAGCGGGCGACGAGGTGATCTTCTGCGCGCAGCCGGAGGCGGCGGACCAATTGCTGCTGTTCAGCGAGCGCGGCTTTGCCAAGCGGGTGCTGTTTATGGACTTTGAACCGCAGGCGCGCGGCGGCAAGGGAGTGAAGAGCTTTTATTTCAACAAGAGCGGATCGAACGGCACGCGGCTGGCAGGCGCGGCGCTGGTCCGCGACGCGTCCGAGAGCGTGCTCGTGTGGCAGAAGCTGAGCCGGCCTACCGTTGTGCGCGCGGGTGAGATCATGGCGCAGGGAAAGCAGGACAAGGGCGTGCCTTGCGTGATGGCGGTGCTGGACGACGTGGTGACCGGCGTGGAGGGCTATGCGCCGCCGCGGGGCCCGGCGGAGGATGCGACGGAATAAGCTTGATGCTTGCCTGGCGTCAAGGAGCCCCTGACGCGGACGATAAAGGGCCCGCCGGGTATCCCTGGGCGATGTTGGGATCGGCGCGGCCTGCTGAAACGGGCGCGCGACGGACGCCGGAAAGCCGGAGGGCATCAAGCCGCCGAGGTCACAGAGGGCCCGCAATACAAGCTGATATCACAGAGAAGCCGCTGGAAGCTGCCGGATCGAACGCGCTTCAAGCATAGTAAAAAGTGAAAGCGCCCCGACTCTCGCGCCTGGCACGGCGCGAGGGCCGGGGCGCCGGTCGCCATGCGGCGGTATGACGCCTTCCCGCCGGGCCGGCGCTCATCCGGGTTCATCAAGGAAGCGCCCGGTTCTGGAAAATTCCTCCCCTCTACACACAGCGTTCACAAAACGGTCATCCGATCACAAGATACAAGCGTTACCATGACACGGCGATCAGAAAGCGCCTTGGAGGAGGATGACGATGAGGAAGGGTGTCAAAGCAGCGCTGGCGCTGGCCGTTTTGGGGGCGGCGGGGTATTTCGGCTACCAATATTATCAGAAAAATAACGCGACCGCGACCGTGGCCAACGCCGACAGCGCGTATACGGAATACGTGATCGGGCGGGGAAATCTGAAAAAGAGCGTGACCGGTACCGGGACGCTGAGCATCAGCCAGACGGAGGATCTTTCTCTGCCCTATGCCGTCACCGTGACGGAGGCGCTGGCGGAGGCGGGCGAGGTGGTGGAAGCCGGGCAGGCGCTTCTTGCCGTGGATACGGACGCGCTTCAAACCACTGTCGATACGCTGCAGGAGGAGCTTGACGCCTGCGAAAGCGACATGGCAAGCATTACGAACGCTTACAGCAGCACGACCTATGTAAAGATGCCGCAGGACGGGCGGGTGAAGGAGGTCTATATCTCCGCCGGCCAGTATATCCAGGACGTGATGGAGGAGAAGGGGTGCGTCGCGCTGCTTTCGCTGGACGGCTGGATGGTTGTGGAAACGGACGCCGTAGACGGCATGGAAATTTCGTCCACAGTCAAGGTAAAGGTCGGGCGGACAACGCTGGACGGTACGGTGCGGGCGATTGAGAACGGCAAGGCGTCCATTACGTTTTCCGATGCCTACGGCGCGGAGGGCGAGGAGGTTGAGCTGAAGTTTCAGAACCAGTCCCTCGGAACCGCGACGGCGCATATCCATTTGCCGTATCGGCTGACCACCACGGAAAAGGGGTATATCTACGCCGTTTATCTGGAGGAAAACGCCCGGAAGTGGCAAAACAACAAAATCGCTTACCTGATTAACGTGCCGGTATCCGACAGCTACCAGACCTTGATGAATACCCGGGAAAAGCTGACGGCGCAAATTAAGGAGCTCAGGCAGCTTATCAGCGCGGGCACGGTCAACGCGCCAAACGCGGGCATTGTGGCCTCGGTCGTGGCCCCATCGGCAACGGAGCAGGCGGCTGATGCGACGCTCGCCTCCCTGTATATAGGGGAGGAAAAGGAGATGGTCGTCAGCGTCGACGAGCTGGATATTATCAACGTTGCCGTCGGGCAGGACGCGGATATTGCGATGGATGCGATCACCGACAAGACGTATTCGGCCAAGGTATCCAAGGTCAGCCAAATCGGCGCGGCCTCCAGCGGCGTGACCGTATACGACGTGACGCTGACCGTCGAGGGGGACGATCTGCTCAAGCTGGGCATGAACGGCACGGCGACCATCAACATCGAGGAGGTCAGGGACGTGCTGCTGGTGCCGATCAGCGCGATGAACAGCTCGCGCAACGGCAGCTACGTATGGCTTAACGACCCGACCCGAACCGAGGAAAGCGACGAACCCGGCGTCCGTACCTATATCGAGACGGGCCTCTCGGATGAGGATTACGCCGAGGTCAAAAGCGGGCTCTCCGAGGGCGATGTGGTGCTCATTACCCGCGAGGCATCCTCTTCCTCCGCAGGCGGCTGGGAGCCTGAGGGCATGGGCGGCGGCGTGATGCCCGACATGGGTGGCGGCATGCCTTCCGGCGGCGGTATGCCCTCCGGCGGCGGCGCGCCCTCCAGCGGCGGAAGCGGCGGCCGGCGCACCGGCAACTGAGGGGGCGTGGGCATGATTGAGATATCGGACGTGGTGAAGCGCTACACGCTTGGCGGAGAAACCATCTATGCCCTCGATCATATTTCCCTTCGCGTTGAGAAGGGGGAGTATGTGGCGATTATCGGTCCCTCCGGCAGCGGCAAGAGCACGCTGATGAATATTATCGGATGCTTGGACGTTGCCGACAGCGGTTCTTATATCCTGAACGGCAAGCCCATCCAAAAATACCGCGAACGGCAGCTCGCGCGCGTCCGCAACCGGCAGATCGGCTTCATTTTTCAGGGCTTCAACCTTTTGAACAAGCTGACCGCTCAGGAAAACGTGGAGCTTCCGATGATCTATCAGGGCGTTGGCTCTGGCGAGCGGAAGCGCTTGGCCAAGGACGCTCTGGAGCGCGTAGGGTTGAGCGGGCGCACTAAACACCGTCCCGCCCAGCTCTCCGGCGGCCAGCAGCAGCGCTGCGCCATCGCCCGGGCTATCGCGGTGAAGCCGTCGCTGATCCTCGCGGACGAGCCGACCGGCAACCTTGATAAAAAAACGGGCAGGGAAATTCTGGAGATCTTTCAGGAGCTTCACGAGGCGGGCGACACCATCGTGCTCATCACGCACGATCCCAAGGTAGCCAAGTGCGCGAAGCGGATCATTAAGATTGAAGACGGCTGCTTATATGAAAATCAGGAGGCGCCCGATGATGATCTTTCAATCGTTTAAAATGGCGCTCAAGGCGATCGCGGGCAACAAAATGCGCTCCTTTTTGACCATCCTGGGCGTGGTGATCGGCGTGGTGGCGATTGTCGTCCTGGTATCCATCGGCCAGGGAGCGAACAGCTCGGTCGTCTCCAGCATCGAGGGCATGGGCACGAACCTCATCAACGTTTCCATCCGTGCGCGCCGCGCCAACCCGATCACCATGGACGGCTTGACCGAGCTTGCTCAGGATGACAACATCGCGCAGGTCGCGCCGATTGCCAACGTATCGGGCACGGTCAAGGCCGGCGTGACAACCTATGACGACGGCAGCATCCAGGGCACCACTCCGGGCTACGAGGAAATCCGCGACTGGACGGTTCAGGAAGGGCGCTTCCTGAAGCAGCCGGATATTGACAACCGCAGCTTTGTCGCCGTTATCGGCGCGGAGGCCGCCGCCGGGATGTACGGCACCACGCATGTGGTTGGAGAGACGTTTTCGCTCAACGGCTACACCATGACGGTGGTAGGCGTGCTGGAAGAAAACGGCGCCAGCGTGTCGGGCAGCAACGATAACCAGATTTTAATCCCCTTTACGCTGGCGGAGCGCATCTTTTCCCAGCGCGGTATCACAACGTTTTATGTCTCCGCGGCGTCCTCCGACACGGTGGACCTGGCGCAGTCGGCGGTGGAGGCCTATTTGGAGAAGGCGTTTTCCGGCTACAATACCAGCGCCTACGGCACGCAGTACAGCGTGTATAACCAGTCTGAGATGCTGAGCACGCTAAGCGAGACGACCAGCACGCTGACGCTGATGCTGGGCGGCATCGCCGGCATTTCGCTGCTGGTGGGCGGCATCGGCATTATGAACATCATGCTGGTGAGCGTAAGCGAGCGCACGCGCGAAATCGGCATCCGCAAGGCCATCGGCGCGGCGCGCAGCAATATATTGACGCAATTCCTAATCGAATCGCTGGTGGTAAGCCTGATGGGCGGGCTGCTCGGGCTTGGGATATCCATTGGCGCGGTTCGGCTGCTGGCCCCGGCGCTGGAGATGACGCTGGAAATTCCAACGACGGTCGCGTGGATGGCGATTGGATTTTCGGTCTTGATCGGCGTGGTATTCGGCATGTACCCGGCCAACAAAGCCAGCAAGCTGCGGCCGATCGAGGCGCTGCATTACGAAGGCTGAGGCAAAACGGGCGAATGAATTTAATGAAGCCGCGCATGCTATCCCCGAGGAAGGATGGGGATGGCATGCGCGGCTTTCGTACCGATTTGGCGATGGAGTGCATCGACGAGGAAAACGGGCGGGTAGAAGGCGTGCGCGTCAGCGCGCACCAGCTCGGGGACGTCCGGCATACGCGGATCAAAATAGAGCAGCAGCGCGCGGCGGAGCTGCTTCATCGCAGGTGCGGAGAATATATTACCGTGGAATACCCAGACCTGCCCCGCTGCGATACGCAGAAAAAGGAACTGCTCTCCAAGCTCATCGCCCAGGGCGTGCGCGGCATGCTGCCGCCGAAGGGCGAGGTGCTGGTGGTGGGCCTTGGCAACCGGAACGTGACGGCGGACGCCCTGGGCACGCGGGTGGTGGAGCGGATGCTTGTGACGCGCCACCTGCGCCAGGCCATGGCGCGGGAGCTCAAGGGCCGGCTGCGCGGTGTGAGCGCGATTGCGCCCGGCGTGCTGGGCCTGACGGGCATCGAAACGGCGGAGCTTTGCCGCGGCCTTGTGGCGCATGTGCAGCCCGCGGCGGTTATCGCTATCGACGCGCTGGCCGCCTACGAAAGCGAGCGTATCTGCACCACGATCCAGATTACCGATACCGGGATAGAGCCGGGAAGCGGCGTGGGCAACCACCGCCTGGGGCTGACGGAGGAAACGCTCGGCGTGCGCGTGATCGCTGTCGGCGTGCCGATGGTCGTCTATGCCTCCACCATCGCCAGGGACGCCATGGCGCGGCTGATCGAGGAATACGGCCTGTTCGAGCCCGGTCACGAGGAGGCGGCTGAGGAGCTGCTGCGCCAGGTATCCGAGGGTTTCCTGGGAGATATGGTTGTCACGCCCCGGGAAATAGACGAGCTGGTGCTCAATGTGGCTGAGCTTTTAAGCGACGGGCTCAACCAGGCGCTCCATCCCGCGGTTGACAGGGATACGTTGCATACCTATATGCATGGGTAGCATATGCTTTCGGGTAAGACGCTGAAGGCGGTGACCCGAATGGAAAAAAAGCTGAAGGTACAACGGGCGGTTCTGCTGCTGATTACGCTGCTGTGCGGCGTGTGCGCCGGCATGCTGATCCCTCGCGAGAACCACGCGCAGCCAAGCGTGGCGGCGTTTTCGCAAAGCGTGGACGCTCCGGCGGCAAACGGGGCGCAAAAGGAAATCGACGTGAACGCGTCGGATGGCGTAACGGAGACGACGCCCGCGGCTTCGGATGCCGCCATACAGCCTGCCGGCACGCCCGCCGCCGTCCAGGAGAATTTGTTCGCGGTCGGCGGGACCGCGACCCAGGCCCCAACCCAGGCCCCGGTCGAGCCGGCTGGCGGCTTTGGCATCGAGGTCATCAAACGACAGCCCCATACGCTGGGAAAGCGCGTGCTGATCTACCATACGCACACTTATGAGGCCTATGAAAAGGCGGACGGCGATCCGTACCAGGAGACGGAGCAGTGGCGTACCGCGGACGAGGGCTATAACGTGGTGCGCGTGGGAGAGGAGCTCGCCGGGCTGCTCAGAGGGCTGGGCGTGGAGGTCGTGCACGATACCACGGCCTTTGAGCCGCCCAACCTGAGCAGCGCGTATACGCGCTCGCTGGAAATGCTCAGGCAGCGCAGGGCGGCGGGCGAGAGCTTCGACCTGTATATCGATTTGCACAGAGACGCTTACGTGGCTTCCCAGACGGGGGCGAACACAGTCAACGTAGGCGGCGCGGAGCTTGCCCGGATGATGCTGCTGATTGGCAAGGGGGAAGGGCAGACAACCCAGGGCTTTGACGAAAGGCCCGACTGGGAGGCGAACCTTGCCATCGCCCAGACGATTACCGACGCGGTCAACGCGCAGGCGCAGGGCCTTTGCAAGGACGTGCGGATGAAATCGGGAAGGTTCAACCAGCACATTGCCGTAGGGTGCGTGCTGGTGGAGGTGGGCAACAACCGCAATACGCTCGCGCAGGCGCTCGCCGCTATGCCGTATCTTGCGGACGCCATTGTGGAAACGCTGCGCTGATAAGCCCGCCGGCTCAATTCCCCATGGAAGGGTTGAAAAAACGCCGCCTTGCGGGTATAATCGTGTACCGGAGGTGGATGGCTTTGGATAATCGCCCGGTTGGTTTTTTTGACAGCGGCCTGGGCGGCATCAGCGTGCTCGGCGAGGCGCTTCGTCAAATGCCGGGGGAGGATTATGTCTATTACGGCGATACCAGGCACATCCCCTATGGAGACAAACCGCCCGCCGAGGTGCTGTCCTATACCCGCCAGGCGGTGGACAAGCTGATGGCGCTCCGCTGTAAGGCGATTGTGCTGGCGTGCAACACGGCCACAAGCGTGGCGGCCGGAGAGCTTCGGCAGGAGCTTCGCCTGCCGATTATCGGCATGGAGCCGGCGCTCAAGCCGGCCTCTTTCCTGCCGGGGGAAGGCAGAGTGCTGGTGCTGGCCACGCGCGTGACGCTATCGCAGCCAAAGTTCCAGGCGCTGATGGAGCGCTATGGGCGGGATGCGCAGCCGGTTCCCTGCCCCGGGCTGATGGAGTGCGTGGAGGCCGGCGAGCTTCGGGGACCGCGTGTGGAAACGCTGCTGACAAGCCTGCTTTCCCCTTTTATCAGCGCTCCGGTGAAGGCGGTGGTGCTGGGGTGCACGCATTATGTATTTTTAAGGGACGCCATCGCGTCCGTCCTTGGGCCTGACGTCCCGCTGATCGACGGCAACGCGGGCGCCGTGCGCCAGCTTGGACGGAGGCTGGAGCAGGGCGGCCTGAGGAGGACGGACGCCGGCGGCGGGCGCGTAACGTTCCTCTCCTCCATGGAGGATGAGGAGACGCTGGAACGCATGCAAGCCATGCTCGCGCTGTGCGGGCGCAAGGCGTCTTAGCTTTAACGCAAAAGAATGCCGCCGCGGCGGCGGATAGGGGTACGCGAATGAAAAAGGTGATGCTGATTTTCGGCACGAGGCCGGAGGCGATCAAGATGTGCCCGCTGGCGCTGGAGCTTCGCAAGCATTCCGGTTTTGAAACCGTCGTCTGCGTCACGGGCCAGCACCGCCAAATGCTGGACCAGATTTTAACCTGTTTTCAGGTGGAGCCCAAATACGACCTTTGCATTATGCGGGAAAAACAGACGCTGTTTGACGTGACGATCAGCATTCTTCAGCGTCTTAGGGAAATATTGGAATATGAAAAGCCGGACGTGGCCCTGGTGCACGGCGATACGTCCACCGCGTTTGTGACGGCCTTGGCCTGCTTTTATATGCGGATTCCGGTGGGGCATGTGGAGGCGGGACTTCGCACGTACAACCTTTATTCGCCCTATCCGGAGGAATTTAACCGCCAGGCGGTGGATTTGATCTCCCGGTTTTACTTTGCGCCCACGGAAATGAGCCGGCAAAACCTGTTGAAGGAAGGAAAGCCGGACTCGAGCGTCTACGTGACGGGGAATACGGTCATCGACGCGCTGGATACCACCGTGCGGGACGACTACGAGCATGCGGAAATCGAGTGGGCCGCGGGCAGCCGTTTGATCCTGCTGACGGCCCACCGCCGCGAGAACCTGGGCGAGCCGATGCATGAGATGTTCACGGCGGTCCGGCGCGTTGTGGATGAGACGCCGGACGTAAAGGTGCTCTACCCCATGCATATGAACCCCGCCGTGCGGGAGATGGCCCGCGAATGCTTCGCTGGCCAGGCGCGCATCCATATGACCGAACCCCTGGACGTGCTGGATTTCCATAACCTGATGGCCCGCGCGTACCTGATTATGACCGACAGCGGAGGCATCCAGGAGGAGGCGCCGGCGCTGGGAAAGCCGGTGCTGGTCATGCGCGACACCACGGAGCGCCCCGAGGGGGTCATCGCGGGGACCCTGAAACTGGTGGGAACCGACGAGCAGACCATCTATACCGCGGTGCGCGAGCTGCTGACGGACAGCGCCGCTTACCGGGAGATGGAGCATGCCGCCAACCCCTACGGCGACGGAAAGGCCAGCCGGTACATCGCGGAAATTCTGGAACGGGAGCTATGAGCGAAAGGCTTCCCTGGCCCGCATGCCCGCCAGGGCGATGGCGCTCAGCCCGCACCACGCCAGCGTGTAAGGCGCGCAAATCTGCCCGCGCACATTAAGCGGGGCTTTCCGGTAATCCCAGATATGGTAACGGCGGTTGAACGCCAGTCCAAAGCCGTATTCCACGCCGGTGATCATCAGACCGCCCAGGAGCGCCTGCCGCCATAGGGGGCGGTTTTTTTGCGCCTGATGAAGGCGGGAGAGCATGCTCAGCGAAACGCCGCCCGCAAGCGCCATGGCGGGGTGGGTGCGGCGCCGCCAGCAAAGCTCGATCCCGGGGTAAAGAAGGCTGCCAATCAGGAAGGCGTGAGGCACGGTAAACCATCCTTTCATTGCGAGGCGGAAAGAAGCGCCGCCCAGTTAGCATGCGTGCTTTGAACCAAGCTCATACGGGGCGGAAGAACTTGACGGCGGCCGGCGCTGTGTATAGAATGGTTGTAACGATTCGATTAAAAAAGGGCTTCCGCGTTTTGCTCGGGAGGGGACGGCGGATGAAAAAAGGTTTGAATGCGTGTCGGCCCGTATGATTTCCGCTCCCCGTGCTTCAACGCCTTGCCCAAACCGGGCAAATGGGGTATGATACCAGTGACGACGCGGCCCGACATCCGCGAGGGGGAGGAAGCGATGGGAACGAATACGGCATACGCCATCGAGCAGACCATGCGGCTGCTGGCGATAGACAGCCCGACGGGCTACACGCGCAATGTGACGGACTACCTTTTGAAAACGCTGAAGGATATGGGATTTCATCCTGAACGGACCCGAAAGGGCTGCGTTTTGTGCCCCTTGGGAGGGGAGGGGAGGCCGCTCGTGCTGGCCGCGCATGTGGATACGCTGGGCCTGATGGTGCGCGAGGTGAAGGAGAACGGCCGGCTTGCCTTTACGCTGCTGGGCGGCCCCTCCTGCCAGGCGATAGAAACGGAAAACGTGACCGTCATAACGCGCGACGGCAGGCGCTATACGGGCGTGGTGCAGCTCATGAACGCCTCCAAGCACGTGAACGCCGAGCTGGAGACGGCGAAGCGGGACGCGGGTACGATGGAAATCCTGCTGGATGAAGAGGTGTCCTCCAGGGAAGACGTGCGGGCGCTGGGCATTGAAACCGGCGATGTGGTCTTTTTGGACCCGCGCTCCAGGGTAACGCCCTCCGGCTTTATCCGCAGCCGCTTTTTGGACGACAAGCTGAGCGCCGGCATGCTGCTGGCGCTGGCCAGGGACGTTGCGGACGGAAGGGCCCGCCTTGCGCGCCGGGTAAGCCTCTTCTTTACCGTTTACGAGGAAACCGGCCACGGCGCGTCCAGCGGCGTCCCGCTGGATACGGAGGAGCTGCTGGTGGTGGATATGGGCTGCGTGGGCGAGGGGCTGGGCTGTAAGGAACAGCAGGTATCCGTCTGCGCCAAGGACAGCGCCGGCCCGTATGACTACGGGATGACGGGCGATTTAATAGCGCTGTGCCGGCGGGAGGGGATTGATTATGCGGTGGACGTTTATCCCTTCTACGGCTCCGACGCCGCCGCGGCGCTGCGCGCGGGGTACGATTTGCGCTTCGCGCTGATCGGCGCGGGCGTTTATGCCTCCCATGGCTATGAGCGCAGCCATCTCAAGGGCGTGGAGAACACGCTTCGGCTGCTTGCCGCCTACGTGGGGCTCGAGGAGGACGCCGTGCCGCCAAGCGGCCGGACGGAGCAAAAGGAAACAGGAAAGGGGAGAGAGCATTGAGGCTGGATAAATTCTTGAAGGTGTCCCGCATTATCAAGCGCCGGACCGTGGCGAACGAGGCGTGCGCCGGCGGGCGTGTTTCCCTCAACGGCAGGACGGCCAAGCCGGGAGCCGAGGTGAAAGAGGGGGACACGCTAGAGATCCGCTTTGGCAGCCGCGTGGGAAGGTATCGCGTTGAAAGCGTCCGGGAAACCGTGCGCAAGGAAGGCGCGCAGGACATGTACACGGTGCTGGAGGAGGACGCGCAGACCCTGGCGGAGCGAGGCGCGAAAGAATGAAAAGCTATGCTGTGATCCTGGCCGGCGGATGCGGAAGCCGGATGGACGCGGGTATCAATAAGGTGTTTTTGCCCTTGCGCGGCGTGCCGGCGGTCATCCGTGCCATCGCGCCGTTTTCAGCGCTGTGCGCGGGCGCCGTGCTCGTCGCGCGCGAGGAAGAGCTGCCGCGCGCGGAGGCGCTGATTGCCCGGTACGGCCTCTCTCGCTTTGTCAAGGCCATTGTGGCAGGGGGGACGGATCGCCAAGCTTCTGTGGCCAACGGGCTGCGCGCGCTGCCCGACGACGCGGAGGCCGTGCTGATTCACGACGGGGCGCGGGCGCTGGTCACCGAGGAGGTCGTCAGGCGGGTGCTGGAAAGCGTGGCGGCTTACGGTACCGGCATCGCCGCGGTTCCGGAAACCGACACCATCAAGCGCGCCACGCCGGAGGGCGAGGTGCTGGAAACCCTGAGCCGCGGGGAGCTATATGCCATGCAAACGCCGCAGGGCTTCGCCGTGGAGCTGATCCGCCGGGCGCACGAGCAGGCGAAACGGGAAGGATACGCCGCAACGGACGACGCGGCGCTGCTGGAGCATGCGGGCATTCCCGTCCGCCTGACGCGCGGCGATCCCGAAAACGTGAAACTGACCACGCCGGTAGATGTGGCGCTTGCGGAGGCGATCCTGGCCGGAAGGATTGAGCGGGAGGCGGAGGAATGATCCGCGTCGGGCATGGCATGGACGTGCACAGGCTTGCGGAGGAACGAAGGCTGATCCTCTGCGGCGTGGAGATACCGCATGAGCGGGGCCTTTTGGGACACAGCGACGCGGACGTCGCCACCCACGCGCTGATAGACGCGCTCTTGGGCGCGGCGGCCATGGGAGATATCGGCGCGCTCTTTCCCGACACGGAGGAACGCTACCTGGGGGCCGATTCGGTAGCCCTGCTGCAAACCGTCCTGGAACGCCTGCGGGAAGACGGATACGAGCCCGTGAACGCGGATGTGACCATTGTGGCTCAACGGCCCAAGCTGCGCCCATATATTGAACGGATGCGCGCGCGCCTGGCCGGGGCGATGGGCGTGGAGCTCGGCCAGGTAAGCGTGAAGGCGACGACCACGGAGGCGCTGGGGTTCGAGGGAGAGGAGCTGGGCATCAGCGCGCACGCGGTTTGCCTGTTGGAAAGGAAATAGCGGGCTTTGAGCGGTACGGAAGAAAAACGCGGGGCGTCCGGCGTGCGGACGCTTTCGGAGCATAACCATGTACTGGAGGCGTTGGCCGTCGCCTTTTTGGCGGGTTGCCGACTGGCGGTTTATCTGGAGCCGGGCGCGTGGATGTGGTGGGTATGTCTTGCAGGGGCGGCGCTGGCCTTTCTGCTAAAAAAGCTGGACAGGCGGACGATCGCGGGGGTAATGCTCTGCGCGCTAATGCTGGGAGCGCTGAGGACCCAGGCGGCGCTATCTCCAAGCCAGCCGAAGCCCGGCTCTTATGAGACAGCCGGATATGTATACGGAGAACCCAGCCTGCGTGAAGGCGACCGCGTTGCCTTTACGCTTGGGGATGTGACGCTGGACGGCGTGCCATGCGCGGGGCGCGCTTACTGCACCGTTTACTATGGCGACGAGGGGCCTCCGGAGCTTTTTGACGGCGCGGCCGTGCGGTTTGACGGGCGCGTTTATCTGCCGGACGGGAAAAGCGGCGCGCCCCGGTTTGATTTTCGGATGTGGTTGCTCCAAAACGGCATGAGCTTTGGCGTTGCCTCTTCGGACGGGCTTTCGGTTGAAAATACGCGGCAAACGGCTCCCGTTAAGGACGCGGCGTCCCGGGCGCGCGGGTCGTTCCAGGCGGCGCTGAACGGAACCATGGGCGACGAGTCGCGCCTGGCCATGGCGATGCTGATGAGCGACCGCGAGGGGCTTGCCCAGGAGGAGAACGAGGCTTTTCAAACCCTCGGCATCGCCCATGTGATGTCGGTTTCCGGCTTGCATGTGGGGCTGATGGGAGGGCTGCTCATTGCGCTGCTGAACTGGGTAAGGCTGCGGCGGGCTTGTCAGGTCCCGGTTGTCGCGGCGTTCCTGACGGCCTATTGCGCGCTCACCGGCTTTTCCGCCGCGTCGATGCGCGCGTCGGTCATGCTGACGCTGGCGCTGATGGCGCGGGTGCTGGGCAGGCGGACCGATCCGCTCGCGTCTTTGAGCGCGGCTGCGCTCGTCGTGCTGGCGATCAAGCCGCTCCAGGCCTTTTCGGCGGGCTTCGTGCTTTCCTTTTCCGCGGTTGCGGGCATCACGCTGCTCTACCCCGCGTTTTTAAGGGCGCTTGGCCGCGCTTTTCCCGCCGGCCTCCGGGACGGTCCCGGTCGCGGGCCGTTCTTCCGGCGGCTGAAAAACATGGCGCGCAGGCGGCTTGGAAGGCCGGGCGAGCTGCTGTGCATTTCGCTCGCGGCGCAAATAGGCGTGCTGCTGCCAACGGCGGCGTACTTTCACCGGCTGCCGCTGTACGGCGTGGCGATCAATCTGCTGGTTGTGCCCTATATGGGCCTGCTGGTGCCCGTATACGCCCTGGCGCTGGCGACGGCGTCCGTGCCCTGGCTGGGCCTCTGGGTCGGATCGCTCGCGTCGCTGATGAGCCGGTGGCTGCTGGCGGCGGTGGAGCTGCTTGCCACGCTGCCCTATGCCTCGGTGCGGGTCGCGTCCCCGCCGGCGGCGCTTATTTGCGCGCTGGCCTTGTGCGGAGCGGCGGTTTCGCGCCGCATGCGGGCCGGAGCGGGACGGCGGGCTGCGGCGGTCGGGCTTCTCTGCGTGCTGGGAGCGGCGGGCGCCTATATGGCACGGCCCGCGGAGCTGCGCTATATTCAGCTTTCGGTTGGGCAGGCGGACGCGGCGCTGGTGATGGACGGACGCAGCACCATCGCCATCGACGTGGGCGAAGACGGCCTGGCGGCAGTCGATTATCTGCTGGACGAGGGCAGGGATCTGGACGCGCTCTATCTGACGCACCTGCACGCGGACCATGTGGCCGGCGTGGACCAACTGCTCAAAAGCGGCATTCAAATCAAGCGGGCTTACCTGCCCGTTAACGGCGCGGAGCAGCGCCTGGATCCGGAAATGCTGGCCGTGCTTAGCAGGCTGCGCGAGGCGGGCGTTCCTGTTACGGAGCTTGCGGCGGGCGATGAACTGCGTTACAATAAGGTGGGCGTCAGGGTGCTGTGGCCCGTCAGGGAAAGCGTTCGGAGCGGGCAGGACGCCAACGACCTCCCGCTCGTGCTCGCCGTTGACCTGGACGGCTATACGCTGATGAGCGCAAGCGACCTGACGGGGCGATACGAGGCCTATGCCGCCATTCCCTGCGACGTGCTGAAGGTGGCGCATCATGGCAGCTCCGCCGGCACCGGGGAAGCGTTTTTGGACTTTGCGGCTCCGCGCCTGGCGTTGGTTAGCTGCTCGCCAAACAATCGCGCCCTACCCAGCGAGGCGGTGCTGGAACGCCTGGACGGCAGAGGCATCGAGGTGCTCCGAACGGACCTTTGCGGCGATATCACCCTTACCATCCGGGACGGCAGGCTCTGCGCGACTCCCTATAAAGCGAGGACGGACGAATGAACCATACCGCGTTTTTCGATACGCTCAAGGCCGGACAAATCGCAGACTGCTATTTGTTTGAGGGAGCCGAGGAATACGTCAAGCAGCAGGCGCTTGCGCAGCTATGCGCTAAGCTTCTGCCCGCCGGGCTGGAGAGCATGAATTTGACGGAGCTGTCCGACCCGGATGCGGACGCCCTGATCGCCGCGGCCGAAACGCTGCCCTTCCTGGGGGACAGGCGCGTGGTTGTGGTCCGGGACTGCACGCTGCTGGCCGCCGGCCGCAAAGCGGAGGACGAGCGAAAGGCGGAAGCGCTGACGGACTATGTAAAGCGCATTCCGCCGACCACATGCGTCGTTTTTTATGTAAAGGGCAAGGCGGACGGTCGGAAGAAGCTGTATGCGGCGCTTCGGAAAAAAGGCGCGATTGTGGACTTTTCCCCGATGGGCGACGCGGAATGCGCCGATTGGGCGCGCCGGACGATGCGCCGCGCCGGGAAGCGGCTGGACGCGGACGTCGCGGCGCGGCTGATCTTCACGGTCGGCAGGGACGCGGCCTTGCTCAAGCAGGAGATGGATAAGCTCGTCAGCTACCTGGGCGAGCGGGACACGGTAACGGCTGAGGATATCGACGCGGTATGCACACGCTCGACCGAATGCACGGTTTTCCAAATGGTGGACGCGCAGGTCGCGGGTAAAAACGACGAGGCGTTTGGGCTCCTGAAAGATCTGCTGCAAAGCGGGGAGGACCGCGTCGGGATTTTGGCGATGCTGCTTCGGCAATATCGCATCCTGTACCATATGCGCTGCCTGATGGAGGAACGGACGCCGCAGCAGGGCCAGGCGGCGCTGCTTGGCATCCCGCCTTTTGCGGTGGCGCGCACACAGCAGCAGGCGCGCCTTTTTGACCGGGAGCGGCTGCAACGGGCCTATGACGATTTGATGAAGCTGGAATTTGATCTAAAGGCCGGCCGCGTTTCGCAGGAGGGCTGTGTGGAAAACGCGATGCTTCGGTTGGAGGGGATTTTAAGGGGCTAGCATGGCCCGCTCGTATGCCGGCGGCGGATAGCTGCGCGCGCATACTAGGCCGCGCGATCAAACGGGAGCTCGGCGCTTGCGGCGCGCGCTTCCCTTGGGGGTGAAAACCCGCGCCGCTCCCTCCGCGAAGGGCGCGTCAGCGCGCGCCTATGCAAAAAATTACCTTCCCCGGCCCATCGAGGGACAACATGTTGACAGCGCGCCGGAAATCAGGCGCCGATTGCGGCTTCAGACCGTTGACAAACTTATTTTGGAGTGGTTCGGAGGGGCCGCGACCCCTCCAAATAATATCGTATCGCCCGGCTTTGCCGAAAACGCCAGTCCTCGGCGGAAAGGCTCGTCCAAAGGCGGGCTTTTTTGACGCCCTGCAGCCGCCGGTTGCGGCTTTTTGAGGTTTTCCACCCCCGATCCCCGGTTTGCCCTTGTTTCCCTGCGGCCTTTCCTGTATAATACTCGCTAAAGCCTGCCGGATGGGCACGCAAAGGAGGCGCACCCGTTATGTCCGATTCAGTGAAGCAAATCGCCATGCGTATTTTGGACCTTCGCGAAATCTCGGACTACACCGTTGAACAGATGGCGGAAGCCCTGAAGGTACCTGCCGACGAATACCGCAAATATGAGAGCGGCGAGGCGGACATGCCGATCAGCTTTTTGGTTAAAATCGGCGAGGTTTTTCATGTGGATATGACGGAGCTGCTGACAGGGGAGGCCCCGCGCCTGAACGTGTTAAGCGTGACCCGGGCGGGGCGCGGGCAGGAAATTAACCGGCACGACCAGTATATTTATAAAAACCTTGCCTATAACTTCGTTCATCGAAAGATCGAGCCGCTGTACGTGACGGTCCCGCCCGAGGTGAACAAGACCCTCGAGCCCAACAGCCACGACGGCCAGGAGTTTGATTATATCCTGTCGGGCGTTATGCGCATCGTAATCGGAAAAAACGATTTGGTGCTGCATCCGGGCGACAGCGTGTATTACGATTCGCGCACGCCCCACGCGATGCAGGCGGTGGGCGGGGAGCCGGTTCATTTTCTGGCGATGGTCATTCCATAAGCTGAGGGCGTTTTGGCCTGCCGTAGATAAAGGAGCTTGGTAGCATGCTGGCCGACCGATATATCCGGACCGATTTTCACTCCCAGGAAGAATTTGAGCGCGGCTTTACGCTGCGCGTGCCGGAGCGCTTCCATTTCGCTTATGACGTTGTGGACGAGTATGCGCGCCTATCGCCCCAAAAGCGGGCGATGATTTGGTGCGACGTAAAGGGAAATGAACGCGAGTTTACCTTTGGCGACATCAGCCGCTTGAGCGATAAGGCCGCCAACGTGTTCCGCGCGCACGGGCTGAAAAAGGGCGATCCCGTGCTTTTGATGCTCAAGCGGCGCTGGCAGTATTGGATTGCCGCCGTAGGGCTGCTGAAGGTGGGATGCGTGCTGATTCCCGCCACGGCGCAGTTGCAAAAAAAGGATATCGTTTACCGCGTGCAGGCGGCGGGCGCCCGCGCGGCGATTTGCGTGGAGGAGCCGGAGGTGCGGGAGCGCGTGCTGGCGTCCGCGAGGGAGTGCGAAACGCTGGGACCGCTTTTCACGCTGTGCGGCGCGGAAGGCTTCTTCAACTTTGACGCGGAGGTGGAGGCCGCGCCGGAAACATGGGAAAAGCCCGACGACCTTCCCCGGAACGACGATATCATGCTGATGTACTTTACCAGCGGGACGACGGGCATGCCCAAGATGGCCGTGCATAGCTGGACCTATCCCATCGCGCAGACGGTTACGGCGTATTACTGGCATAACCTCGGCGACGGGGATATTCATATCGCCGTGGCGGACACAGGCTGGGCCAAGGCTGGCTGGGGAAAGCTATACGGACAGTGGATTTGCGGGGCGACGCTGTTTGTTTATGACTTTGACCGCTTTGTTGCGGCGGATATGCTTCAGATGATCTCCAAGCATCATGTCACCAGCTTTTGCGCCCCGCCGACGGTGTACCGCTTCATGATTAAGGAGGATTTGGCTCAGTATGACCTCAGCGCGCTCCGGTGGGCGAATTGCGCGGGCGAACCGCTCAACCCCGAGGTGTACGAACAGTTTTATCGGCAGACGGGCGTCAAAATTCACGAGGGCTTTGGGCAGAGTGAAACCACCCCGCTGCTGATGACCACCAAGTGGATGGAGCCGAAGGCAGGCAGCACCGGGCGGCCTTCCCCGGCATACGACGTCGCGCTGGTGGACGAAAACGGAAACGACGTGGAGGACGGCGTGGAGGGCGAAATCGTCATTCGCCTGGACCGCGGCCGCCCGGCGGGGCTGTTCCTGGAATATTACCGGAACCGGGAACAGACCGACGCGGTGTTTTACGACCGGACGTACCATACCGGCGATATGGCCTGGCGCGATGTGGACGGATATTTTTATTTCATCGGCAGGGGAGACGACGTCATTAAGTCCAGCGGCTACCGCATCGGCCCGTTTGAGGTGGAAAGCGCGCTGCTGACCCATCCGGCGGTGCTGGAATGCGCAGTGACGGCCGTGCCGCACCCGGATCGCGGGCAGGTGGTCAAGGCGACCGTCGTGCTGGTCAAAAACCGCGGCTACGAGCCCTCCGACGAGTTGAAAAAGGAGCTTCAGACGCATGTTAAGCAGGTAACGGCGCCCTATAAATATCCGCGCATCGTAGAATTTGTGGACGAGCTGCCTAAGACTGTCAGCGGGAAAATCCAGCGGAAGCTGATTCGCGGCAGGGATCATGGCGGGGAGCCTCATACCGCCGGAAGACAGATCGTCCTGGAACCCGTAGCGGAAGGAAATTTCGCGGCGGTGGCGGCCATGCGGGTCGCCAGGGGACAGGAGGGCTTCGCGGAAAGCCCGCTTTATTCGCTGTCGCAGGCGTATGCGCTGGGCGGAGGCCGCGTGCCCTATGCGATCCGGGAAAAGGACGCGGACGTCGTAGGCTTCGTGATGTTCCGCTATGAGGCGGACGGCCGCACGGAAATCGCCAACTTTATGATTGACGAGCGCAAGCAGAGCATGGGCTTTGGCAGCGCGGCGCTGGCCCGGGCCATCGGCCTGCTGGAGCGGGAAGGGCGGTCCAGGACGGTCCATCTGGAAATTGGGCCTGATAATGAAATTGCCAAAGCGCTCTATGAAAATTACGGTTTCCTGCTCAAGGGTATGGACGACACGGAGAGGCTGCGGATGGAAAGGAGCCTGTAACGGCTGCCGGGCTGAGCGGCGGGTGGAGAACCAACCGCGCCGGGAGCCGGCACGGCTGACCGCAACCGGCGGCCTGCCGGTCCGTCTGATTCAACCTTTCCAAAAGGCCCGCGCGGACGCCCCCAGACAACCCTGAAAGCCTGCGGGAAAAAGGGCGCGGGTTTAACCGGCTGCCGCCCCTTCGACGTTCTTTTTCTGTTTTCATGCTTTGGGAGGACGGCCCAGATAAAAGCATCTGCCGCCAAACCCTTTTGGGAGGCGTCGAAGGGCCGCCGCCCTTCGGCTCCCTTTTGCGCGGGCGGGGCCTGACGGGTCAAAACTCCGCGTCAGGAAGCATGGCTGCGCGTTCTGCGCCCGTTGGACGGTCGGGACATCCGTGTCAAAACGCCCCTCCATCAGGCGGGACGCCAGATTGTCGACAAACCTATTTGGGACCGCGCCGCAGGCGCAGGGGAAACGTGTTTTGGTGGAAAAGATCGCCACAGGCGAGCTTTTTCAACACGCTGACGTCCCGGCATCAGACGCGGCGCGTGCGCCGGAAGGGAAGCCGGCGCTTTATTCCAAGGCCGGCTCCCTTGAAACCTCGTCCAGCGCGTTCAGCTCGTCGTCGCTCAGGCGGAAGGTGAGCGCTACGGCGTTCCCCTCCGCCTGGCGGGGGCTCTTGACGCCGGTGATGACCACGCTGCGCGGCACGCGGTCCAAAATCCAACGGACGGCGACCGCGGACATCGGAACGCCGTGCGCCTCCGCGATGGGGCGCATGACCTCCACAATGCGCAGGTTGCGCGCCAGCTTTTCTCCATAAAAATTATCATACGCCGCGCGGCTGCGCCGGTCGTCGCTGTCAAAATGCACGTCGGCGCCATACTTGCCCGTAAGGATGCCCTGGCCCAGGCTGCCCCAGGTAAGGGGAACGGCGTTGAGAAGGCCGGCAATGCGGCTTATCGCGTCCTCGTCCTTACGGTGGGCCAGGCTGTAATGGTTTTGAAAGCCCGCGATTTCCTCCGCGTAGGGGACAAAAGCCCGCGCCTCGGCGGGCGATATGTTGCTAAGGCCGATGGCGCGGATATCGCCGTTGCGCTTATGCCGGAGAAGCGCCTCCATCATTTCCGGCACGGGCGTGCCGCCGTCCAGGTAATGAATTTGATACAGGTCGATATGATCGGTTCGCAGACGGCGGAGGCTTTCCCTGAGCGCCCGCTCAATATAGGCCGGGCTGTTGTCATAAAAGGTCTTGCCGCCTTCCACGCGCACGCCGAATTTCGTGGCCAGGATCACCTGCCCGCGGTAGGGGCGCAGCACCTCTCCCAGCGTTGTTTCGGACCGTCCCAGGCCGTAGGTATCGGCGGTATCAAAAAAATTGACGCCAAGCTCGAGGGCATGCAGCATGGCGGCCTCGATGTCTTCCCGGCTGACGTTTCCCCAGCCGTATTCTCCAGCGGGACATCCGCCCATGCACAGGCGCGAGGTGGGAAGGCCAATTCCTTTTAACGCGATGGTTTCCATTTGACACTCCTTTGGTTCACGGGCGGCGAAGGCCCTTGGGGTAGTGATTTTTCAACTGGCCGCCGCTTGCCTTGCCAAAGCCGAGCGCAAGGCCGTGGTAGGCGGCGAGCGCGTAGCCCTTCCAGGCGTCCGGGACCGGAAGCGTTTCTCCGCGTTGATAGGCCAGCGCGCCCAAGCGGTCCAGCTCGAGCGCCGGCAGCGGCAAAGGCTGGGGAAGCGCCAGCGCCAGCGCATGGTCGGGTTCAAAAGCCTTGCCCTTCAAGCAGCCCAAATGCACGCCGGCGCGCAGCACCCTGACGCCGTCCACAGGAGGCAGCTCGGGCGCGGAGAGAAGCTCGTCGCCCAAGCAGGCGTTGGCCGCCGGCAAAGCCGCGCCAAAACGCTCCGCGAAGCCGCGATAGGCGTCCAGCAGCGCAATGCCGGGCGTCTGGAGGCTGCGGGCGGCGGGCAGAAAACCCGCGGCGCCGCGAGCGCCGCCGCGCTTGCGCAGCAACGCGACGAAATGGCCTTCCCCCTGAACGCGGTGGGGGTAAAGGCGCAACGTGCCGTCGGGGGCGCTTAGCTTTTCCGCGCCTCCCGACGCAAGGAAAAAGGGTACGGCCTCCATCTGCGGGTCATGCTGAAGCAGTCGGCATACCGCCTGTTCGTTTTCCTCCCGGTTGAACGTACAGGTGCTGTATACAAGCCGGCCGCCCGGCCTGAGCATGGCGCAGGCACAGGAGAGAATGCGGTTCTGCCGCGCCGCGCAGCCCGCGGCGGAGGCGGCGCTCCATTCCGCTCGCGTTTCGGGATGACGGCGGAACATGCCCTCGCCGCTGCATGGCGCGTCCACGAGGACGGCGTCAAAAAGGAGCGGCCACAGCCCGCGCAGCCGTTCGGGGTCCGCGGAGACGACCAGGGCGTTCGCAACGCCCATGCGCTCCAGGTTTCGGCTCAGCACGCGCGCGCGTCCGGGAACGGGTTCGTTGGCAACCAAAAGCCCGCGCCCCTTCAGACAATCGGCGATTTGCGTGCTCTTTCCGCCTGGGGCGGCGCACAAATCCAGCACGCGCTCGCCGGGGCGGGGCGCGAGCACGGCGACGGCGGCCATGGCGCTGGGCTCCTGAAGGTAGTACGCGCCCGCCTCATGCAAGGGGTCCAGGCCCGCGGGGCTGTCTGGGGACAGGTAGCGTCCCGTGCCGGGCCACCACGGCACGGGATCTCCCATGCCGCCGACCAGCGCTTCAAGCCCTTTGACGGGCTTGCGGGGGTTCAGGCGGACGCCGCGCACGGGGGGCAGCTCAAGGGCACTGAAATATGCCTCCGCCTCGTCCCCGAGCTGGGCGCGCATGCGGGCGGCAAACAGGGACGGCAGGGACGGCGGGCCGCTCACGGCTCCTCCGACAGCCAATCCGGCTTCATGACGGGAGAAAAGGAAAAATACAGCTCCCGCATCCCGGGCGGCAGGGCCTCGCGCAGCCGCTCCACCCCCGCCGCCATGCCGATCGGCACGCCCAGCCGATCGGAAACCTCCGCCAGCAGCGCCTGCCCCCGGAGCAGGTCATCAGGCGACGTCTCCTCCTGAAGATTGGCGTTATTGACCAGAAAATCGGCGTTCAGACGCGACTGGCGGCAGATCAGCGAATACATGGCGGCGATTTCCTCCGCCGTGCCGGAAAGCGGCCGGAGGGGATTGACCACATACAGCACGGCCATCTGCTCCCGCACGGACGCGATATACGGCGCGTAGCGCCCCAGGGCTGTCGCTCCCGTATCGTCGCCGCCAACGTCGATCACCACGCGGCTGAAGTCCTGCTCAAACACCGCCTGAATCTGCGCGGGAAGCGCTGGGATATCCACCGTGGACATCGCAAAGGACGGCATCAAAACCTCGACGCCCTCCGAACGAAGCAGGCCGCCCTGTTCGGCGCTTCTGAAGTAGGGGTTGACAATATCGAGGTCCACCAGCGCGACGCGGCCGTCATGCCGCCTGCGGGCGTCCCTGGCAATGGCGATGGAAAGCTCGGTCTTGCCGCTTCCGTAATTGCCCACCAACACGGTAAAGCGGCTGTCAAGGGCCTTTATCATGAGGGCTCACCGCCTTTATGATCCTTGGGCTTGGGATATACCGGCTCGTGGAATGCGGTGCGCATATCCACTGTGGATTGCAGATCGTGAATGGTCGGCTTGTGCTCCTCATCTTCAGAGCCAACCAGGTCGCGCGCCTTTTTGGCAATGCTCGCCAGCGGGTTGCGCAGCCGCGCCGGCTTCAGCTCGGCCTCTGCCTTCGCCTGGCCATAGGGCATGAACGCGGGGGCGGAAACCTGAAGAACGTCGGGCTCGTCCCCGGCGTCCATCGCGTCGGCTTCCTCCTCCCCAAGCCGGTCGCCTGGAAGAGAACCCGCGGGCCCCAGGCCAAAGCTTTGACGGAAGGCCGCGCTATCCAGCCCCGGATGAACCGGCCCTTTGGACGCGGCGGGAACGGGATTATCCGCGCGCGGGGCGTAAAGCTCCTCCGGCGGAAGGGGCGGCGCGAAACCCGCCTGCATATCCCGCAGGTAGTCAACGGGTTCGGGCCTGGGCATGCCAAACGTATCCGCCATGCCGCGCGCCGGGTTTTGAGCCGCGTCCTGAGACAAGGGGCGCACCAGCGTTTCCCCTTCCGCCCAGCCGCCGAGATCGTCGTCAAAAACCGGCTCGAGGTTGGCGGGAGGCTCATATGGCCGATGATAAGGCGTATGATCCTTTGGGATGCTTTTGGCGATAGGGGCGTAATGAACGGTTGCCTGTGCAAAGCCGGGCTGGCCGGCAGCAAAATCGGGCTGAGGCGCGGAGGGCGATTGCGCCGACCGTATGGGACGCTGCGGGGCAAACCCCGGGGCCGGAGCCGGGTCCGGACGCATATATGGATTGGCCGGAGGCAAAACGGCGGTTTCGGCAAAGCCTCCCTCAGGATCAGGCGGCGCGACGGGCCCGGGCTCGGGAACCCCGCCGGGACCGGCTTCCGGGGCGTCGTCCGCGCGACGGCCCCGCCGCAGCCGGTTGAGGCGGCTGCTCCACACGTAATACGGACGCCAGCGGATCAAATAAATGATGCGATCCGTTACAAAACCGCCGATGCAAAGGATGACGGCGAGCGTCTTCCAATTAGCGGAAAGAAAGCTGAAAAAGCCGCCGCCGCCGTCGCTGTTTAAAAGCTTCCAAAAGCTGTTTGCCAGCGTTCGGAGCCAGCCCAGGAGAAGAGAAAGAATGGTATTGGTAAAGCCGTTCATTCATCGGCTCCTTTCGCCGGTGTCATTCGGAGAGGGTAACGGAAACGGAGGACGGGCTTACCGTATAGCTTATGTCGCCGGGGTTGACGCCTTCCACCTCCAGGAGGATGGGACGCTCGTGTAAGCCGGCCGGCAGGCCGGAAAGGTCGATATAGGCGTTCAGGGAGGAGGCGCGCAGCGCTTCCACTTCCAATTGGGGACCGGTGACGGCGACGGTCGCGGACTTATGCTCAAGCTCCGCGATCTGCCCCTCCCCCGCGCCGCGCACGGCGATTTTCACGCCTTCAAAGGTGCGCGTAATCAGGATCGGCACAATTTCAAAATGAAGGGTCACAACGTCCGAGCTGAGGTAAATCAGCTCGGAGGGCTTGCGAAGCTTGACCTCCACGGAAAAGGACTCGCTGCGGTCCGTGAGGTCCACCGGGCTGTCGACAAAAAGCGTATTCAGCGCCGCCAGCTTGGATTCCTCGCCCGCGGCCAGCAGCGTGCTGGGCGACGCGGTAATTCCTTTAAGCTCATAGCCTTCGGCCGGGGCCCCCTCCGTCAGCGCCAGGCCGGCGACCGAGAGCGTCTTGGTGGGATAAAGCTGCTGCTCCACAATGATGGTGCGCAGCAGCACCCCGGCGCTGGTTACGTCCAGAAGGCCGCTTTCGATGGTTTCGCCCTCCTCGTTGACAAAGCGCATGGGAAGGGCGGTGCGTACAAGCCCGGCTTGCGCGGCCAGGCGGGAAACGTCAAAATCCACGTAAATGCGCGCAATTTGGTTGACAATGCTCTCGGGGCCGCTGACCGCCACCGCGGACGGGTCCAGCGAGGGGGCGGAGCCGTAGTAGCCGGAGGGATAATCGCCTATTTGATTGACGGAAACGGGCACGCGGTAATTGGTGACGTAGTTGTCCACAACCACGGTGACGCTGTCGGGCGTAACGGATTTGACCGTTCCGTAGGTGGTGGTGGAGGTCGTCAGAATTTTCAGCGTCTGCTCGCCGGTTTCCACAATGCGGCTCAGGTCGATGCGCGGGTTATAGCTGGAGGCGGAAACGCTGTTGTACTCGCGCTGCGGCACATCCACGCGCAGGCGGACGGACAGATCCTCCTGGTCCAGGCCGGACAGGACGATCATGCCGTTGCGGCGGAGCGATTCGGAGCCGGAGATGGAGACGGGCACGTCGTTAAAGTAATGCTCGCGCGTAAGCGTCGGGTCCTGCGTAATCAGGCCCGCCCACAGGCCCACGGCCAGCAGGAGCGAAAGCAGCTTCCAGCCCCAGTTGTGCCTAAGAATTTCCCATAAGCGCCTGGGCGCGTTTTTCAGCGCGCGGCGGAAGCTGGGACGCCCCGAAGGCTGTTCGGTTTTCTTCGGCTCGACGTTCATGCCGCCCCTCCTTTGCGCTTTTTGGTCTTCTCCTTCAGGGTGGACCAAAGGCCGGTTTCCTTCTGGTGATACAGGGAGGTCAGCACTTCCTCCAGCGCGGCGCGGTCCAGATGGCGGGTCAGCCGACCGTTGCGCGCCATGGAGATGATGCCGGTTTCCTCGCTCACGATCAGGGTAACGGCGTCGGTGGTTTCGGTAATGCCCAGCGCCGCACGGTGCCGCGTGCCCAGCTCGCGGCTGATGCCCTTGCCCTCGCTGAGCGTGAGGATGCACGCCGCCGCCATAATCCGCCCCCCGCGGATGACGACGGCCCCGTCGTGCAGGGGCGTATTGGGCTCAAAGATGTTTTCGAGCAAGGCGGCGGAGATTTGCGAGTGAAGCGCTGTGCCGGTTTCGATAATGTCCTTCAGGCCGATGCGCTGCTCGATGACGATCAGGGCGCCTACGCGGCGGCGGCTTAAATTGAGCAGGCAACTGGTAATCTCCCGCACGATGTGGCCGCTTTCCTCCAGGTCCGTCATGCGGGAGCTGTCGCGGATGGCTCCGCGGCCGATCTGCTCCAGCGCTTTGCGCAGCTCCGGCTGAAAAAGGATGACCAGCACGACCGCGCCGTTGTTGACCACGTTGAGCAAGACCCAGTTCAGCGCCGTCAGGCCCAACAGGTCGCTGACCCAGCTTGCCAGGATGAGCATGGCGAGGCCCTTCAGGACGGCACTGGCCCGCGTCTCCTTGGTGAGCATCAAAAGCTCGTACAGCAGGAAGGCGACGATGAAAATATCGATGATGTCCGTAACGGTGGGGCGGTTAAACACATTCCACAGAACGGTTTTGATCTGCGTCCACAAGGTTTGCATGCGTTCCCCTCCCAGCCGAGCGATTCGCCGTTCCCATTACGGTCCAACTCTTATTATACTACATATGGTAGATGGATTAAACCCCCCCACCGGTGTTTTTTTGTGAAAGGAGGCGGTCCGGACAGTGATAAAACGAACAGGGGAAGGCCGCTGTTGCAAGGGGAGGCGGGTTTTACGGAAGCGGGGAATTTTTCCAGGGAGGCTAACGGGCGCGCGTTTGCCCTTGACGGCGGGATTTCGAATCCGCTACAATGGAATTACGAAAAATGTCGAAGAAATACGAAAGGGAGCAGCGGCTTGAATGAACCTCAAATGTAACATGTGCGGGGGCAGCCTTCACGCGCCGGAGAGCGGTTCCATTGTTCAATGCGAATACTGCGGAAGCAGCGTAACCCTTCCGCGGGTTGACGACGAACGGGTGGCCAGGCTGTACAACCGCGCCAACCAGTTGCGCATGCAAAAGGATTTTGACAAGGCCGAGCTGGCCTACGAGAGCATCTCCCTGGAAAGGCCGGACGACGCGGAGGCGCATTGGTGCGCCATGCTGTGCCGCTACGGCGTGGAATATGTGGAGGACCCGGAGAACGGGGCGCGCCTGCCCACCTTGCGCCGCATGCAGTTTGAGCCTGTGCTGGAGGACGCCGATTACCTGCGCGCGCTGAAATGCGCGGACCCAGGGGCGAGGGCGCTGTATGAAAGCGAGGCGGAGAGGATCAGCGTCATCCAGCGGCGCTATCTGGAAATATCCAGCCGGGAAAAGCCCTTCGACGTCTTCATCTGCTATAAGGAAACCAACGAGTATGGCGAGCGCACGCCCGACAGCGTTTACGCGCAGGAAATCTACGACCTGCTGACCGGGCGGGGGCATCACGTGTTTTTTGCCCGCGTAACGCTGGAGCATAAGCTGGGCGAGGCGTATGAGCCCTATATTTTCACGGCGCTCAATTCGGCCAAAGTGATGCTGGCCGTTGGGACGCGCGCCTCCTATCTCCAGTCGGAGTGGGTTAGCAATGAATGGAAGCGCTACCTGTACCTGATGGAGTCCGACCCCGGCAAAAGGCTGATTCCCGTGTACTGCGGGATGGACGCTTGCGAGCTGCCGGATGAATTTGCGTATTTTCAAGCCCTGGATTACGGGAAAATCAACGCGCGGCAGAACCTCCTGCGCGGCGTGGAAAAGTTTATCGGCGCGGGGCGGGAACGGGCGGAAGGGACCTCCGGAAAGGACGAAGCGCCTGCGCCGGCGGAGCGCGGGCCGGCGCCCCAGGCCGCACCCAGGGATGAGGTCGCGCCGCTGATGCGCCGCGCGGAACTGTTTTTGGAGGATTGCGAGCCGGACGACGCGGAGGCGTACTTTGACCGGGTGCTGGACCTGGCCCCGGAATACGCGCCCGCTTATATGGGCAGGGTGCGCGTCCGGCTCCTGCGCCTGGAAAAGGAACGGCTGGCGGAGGGGATTGGTTCGTCCGCCGGGTCGCGGCCGCTTGGGACAAGCCCGTTTTGCCTTGAGGACGACCCGGACTATTGTAAGGCCCTTCGCTTTTCATCAAAGGAGGAGGCGGAACGGTTTAGCCTGGAATGCGAGGACCGGCTGAACCAAATAGAGCAGAAGGTCGTTTATCAGGAGGTTCAAAAGCTGCTGGAGGCTTGCGGGCACCGGGACGTCCCTTCGCTTATGCGTGCCGCGGAGAAGCGCGAGCCGTTGATTCAAAACGCAGGGCCCTACCGCCGGGCGGCGGAGCTGTGCCGCTCCATTCCGCGCTACCGGGAAGCGGACGTCGTCGCCCGCTGCTGCGAGCGGCTGGCTAAGGTGGCGGAGCAAAGGCCCTGCTATGAATCCGGCGTTGCGAGGATGAAAAACGCCTCCACCTTGAGCGCGTTTGAGGCAGCGACGAAGGATTTCGCAAATGCGGGGGACTATCGGGACGCTCCCGAACGACTCCGCCAATGCCGCGAGAAGGCGGAAAAGCTGGGGGAAGCCGCCTATGCCGAGGCGTGCGAGGCTTTGCGCAAGGCTAGTACCGCCCAGGACTTTGCCAATGTGCAGTTGCTTTTTAAAGCCCTGTCGGGCGTGCGCGACGTTTCGGCGGAGGTGGAGGGCTGCAAGCGCCAGGAGGAGGAGCGCCGGGCCCGAGAGGAACGGGAGAAGGACGAGCGATGGAGGCGGGAAACGCTCGCCTTTAGACGGAAGGAAACTTTCAAACGATGGTTTTCCAGCATTTTTGCCATCGTGGCGTTTGGCGGGTTTGTGGCGGTGATGGTGTTTACGCTGTACGTCATCCCCTCGGGACACTACCGCGAAGCGGAAAAGCTGCTCGAGGAGGGGCGGTATGAGGAGGCGTCGGAGGCGTTCAATCAGGCCAGGGGATACAGCGGCGCGAACGAACGCGTGGGCGAGCCGTACTATCTGCTGGCGGAAAAGCTGCTGGCGGAGGGAAAGTGGGAGGACGCGTCGGCAGCGTTCAAACAGGCGGGGGAGTGCGTCGAAAAGGAAAGCGCGGACGATCCGTACTCCGCGCTGGCGAAAAGGAGGCGGGCGGGCAAGCGCTACGATGAAGAGTCGGCGGCTCAGGAACAGGCCGGGAAATACAGCGACGCAATGGAGCGTGTGGGCGAACCCTACTATCTTCAGGCGCAGGAGCTGCTGGCGGAGGGAAAGTATGGCGAGGCGTCGGCGGCGTTCAAGCAAGCGGGCGAGTATGGCGACGCGGGCCAGCGCGTCGGCGAGCCATACTATGTGCTGGCGGAAAAGCTACTGGCGGAGGGAAAGTGGGAGGAAGCCGTCGCGGCGTTTGAACAGGCCGGAGAGTACGGCGACGCGGCAACACGCAGAGCAGAACAGTTCTACCTCCGCGCGAAGGATCTTCTGGCGGACAAAAAGTATGTAGAGGCGTCGGAGGCGTTCAAGCAGGCGGGGGAGTACAGCGACGCGGCCCAGCGCGTGGGCGAGCCCTACTACCTTCAGGCGGAGGAGCTGCTGTCACAAAAGCAGTACGCGGAGGCGTCGGAGGCGTTTGCCAAGGCTGGCGAGTACGGCAACGCGTCCAAGCGTGTGGGAGAACCATACTATATCCAGGCAAAGGAGCTGCTGGCGGCAAAGCAATACGCGGAGGCGTCGGAGGCGTTCAAACAGGCGGGCGGGTACGGCGACGCGGCCCGGCGCGTCGGCGAGCCGTACTATATCCAGGCGGAGGAGCTGTGGGGCGAAGGGAAGGCGATGGACGCGGCGACGGCGTTCCGCAGCGCCGGTGAATACCGGGATGCCGCTTTGCGCGCTCAAAGGATCTTTTACGCGCAAGCGACGGAGCTTCTGGCCTCGGGCCGGGGCTTTGAGGCGGCGCGCGCGTATCGGCTGGCCGGGGACTATGCCGACGCCGAGGACCGAGTGGCGCGAACGTACTATGCGGCGGCGGAAAAGCTGCTGGAGCAGGGGCAATACAGGAAGGCGGCCTGGGCGTTCATGCGCGCCGAGGGCTACCCGGACGCGCTGAAGCGGGCCTATGAGATCGAGTACGAGCATTTGTACAAGGATCGCCTGGCAATCGGTTCCCATCATGTGGTCGCGGTCCGGTGGGACGGCGCGGTGGTCGTCGCGGGCAGGAACGAAAACGGCCGGTGCAACGTGGCCGGCTGGGAGGATATCGTCGCCGTCGCGGCGGGGGATATGCATTCGCTTGGCTTGAAGGCGGACGGTACGGTCGTCTCAACGGGAAGCAACGATAACCTTCAGTGCGGGCTCTCGGGCCATAAGAAGCTGGTCGCTCTGAAAGCCTCCGCCCTCTTCAGCGCGGGCATCTTCCAGAGCGGAGCCTTGGATTACAGCGGGCACCATTACACCGTCGTTTTTGACGCCATTAAGCAATGGGAGAAACCGATCGTCGACCTTTCCGTGCAAGAGAAGCATATCGTGGCGCTGAAGCCTGACGGGACGGCGATTGCCGCAGGATCGAATATCTTGTATGGCCAATGCAACGTTGAAAGCTGGGAGGATATCGTGGAAATCGCCACGGGGACGTTCCATACCGTGGGGCTGAAGGCCGACGGGACGGTGGTCGCCGTGGGAGACAATCGGAAGGGACAGTGCGAGGTCGGCGGCTGGCGCGATATTGTGGCAATCGCGGCGGGAGGCGAGGGGACCGTGGGGCTGAAGGCCGACGGCACGGTGGTCGCGGCGGGATTTCCCCTGGAAGCGGCGCATTCCGGCATGAGCGGGTGGCGCGACGTCGCGGCAGTCTTCGTGGGGGACGGGAGCGTCCTGGGCCTCCGCACGGACGGGACCGTGCTTTGCTCGGGCGTCGACGAGGAGATACGGGAGCTGATCTCCACCTGGAACCTGCTTGAATAGCCGCCTCTGGAGCCGCCCGTCCCGGTTTGTACAACTTCGCCGTTTATGCTATACTATCCCTGATTTCACCGGAACAAACAGGAGGTGTGGCCGATGGCGAGCGAGCATGCCGGGCATCGCGGACGCATGCGCGAGCGCTTTCAAAGGGAAGGGCTTGACGGCTTCGCGCCGCATGAGGCGCTGGAGCTGATGCTGTTTTACGCCATCCCGCAGCGGAACGTGAACCCGCTGGCCCACGCGCTGCTGGAGCGTTTCGGCAGCCTGCACGGCGTGCTGGACGCGGACTGGCACGAGCTTCAAAAGGTGGAAGGCGTCGGCGAATACGCGGCGACGCTGCTTTGCCTGTTTTCCCAGGTGGCAAGGCGGCTGGAGCGCAGCCGCGCGGGCGAGCGGGAAACGCTGCGAAACCGGTTGGAGGCGGAGCGGCACTGCATCCGGCTGCTCGCGGGGCTCAGGCAGGAGCACTTTTACGCCGTCTGCCTCAACGGCCAGATGCAGGTGCTCAGCGACGCGCTGATCGCCCGGGGCTCCATCAGCGAGGTGCCGGCTTACCCCCGCCTGGTGGCGGACGCGGTGCTGAGGCATAACGCGCATTCGGTGGTGCTGTGCCATAATCATCCGGGCGGTTCGTGCGTCCCCTCGCAGGGCGATATGGAAACAACGCGGAGGCTGGGCGAGCTCCTGTGCGGAATTGAGGTTGTGCTGGCGGACCATATTATTGTGGCCGGGAATGAAGCGCTCAGCATGGTAGGCTGCGGGCTGATCCAGCAGGACGTGGGCGGCGCGGGGGTATTGACCAGCGTGGCCGATTCCGCGGGCGAGGTTCGTATTCGTCATCAGTTGCAGAAGAACGCGAAGAAAGCGACGGGAAAAGCATGAGCCAGAGGGAGCGGGTAACCAAACCGAAGAAAAGGCGCGGCGCGGCGGGAAGGGTGTTGCGGGTGGCGGGTTGTCTCCTGATTGCGGGCGTGCTCGCCTACGGCGCGCTGATTGGGCTGGTGTGCTATTGGGAGGCGAACGTGCCCGCGCCGTCAGGGTATGACGGCATTATCGTGCTGGGCGCGCAGGTTCTCCCCTCCGGCGAGCCGTCGGTTCAGCTTCGGTGGCGGTTGGATAAAGCCAAGGAAATGTACGCGCTGAACCCGTGCTATATTGTGGCGTGCGGCGGGCAGGGCGGGAAGGAGCCCGCGCCGGAAGGCGATGTGATGCAAGACCTGCTGATTGCGGAGGGGATTCCGCGGGAGCATGTCGTCAGCGACCCTCACAGCATGGACACAAAAGAGAACATCCGCAACGCGTGGGACATTCTCAAGGGGCTGGGGTGTGAAAAGCCGTTGATCGTTACCAGCGATTATCACCTGCCGCGCGCCCTTCAGATCGCGCGGGACGTCGGCCTGGAGCCGCAGGGGGCGGGAAGCCTGTGCCGCCCGGAGCTGGGTTACTGGCTAAAAAACCATATGCGCGAGGCGCTTGCGTGGGTGAAATATTGGGGCGTCAAGTATCTGGGGCTGCCGCTGTGATCGGGGCGGATTGGCGCGATAGGCTGCGCGAACGCCTGGATGGGCTGGGCATCCAGTATGACGGCGCCGCGCCGCAGCGGCTTGCCGCGTACCATGCCCTGCTGGCGGATTGGAACGGCCGTGTGAACCTGACCGGGGATACGGATTTTGATGCCTCCCTCGACCGGCATTATGCGGATTGCCTGGCCCCGCTTGGGATGGAGGGGCTGTTTCCGACGGGGGCCAGCCTGATTGACGTGGGCAGCGGCGCGGGCTTTCCGGGGCTGCCGCTGGCCATTGCCCGGCCGGACCTTCACGTGACGCTGCTGGACGCGCTGCTGAAGCGGACGGCTTTTTTGAGCGCGGTGGTGAAAGAGCTGGGGCTTGACAACGTGCGCGTGACGCATATGCGCGCCGAGGACGGCGCAAGGGACCCGGGCCTTCGCGAGAGGTTCGGGATTGCCGCCGCGCGCGCCGTCGCCCCGCTGCCGGTGCTGTGCGAGCTGCTGCTGCCCTTTGTGCGCGTGGGCGGGCGAATGATCTGCTATAAGGGGCCGGCCGCGCGGGAGGAGCTTGCCGGCGGTTCGGCGGCGGCCCGTCTGCTTGGCGGCGGCGCTGTGGAGCTTCGCCCGGTTACGCTGCCATCCCAGCCGGAATGGCGGCATTGCGTGCTGACCTGTGAAAAAATACAGGAAACCGTTCGACAGTATCCGCGAAAAGCCGGCATGCCGGAGCGAAGGCCGCTGGGCGTTATCGGCAAGGCTCGTGGGGATCGCTGAAAAAACGCCTGCTTTCGCGGGACAGGAAGGGCGGAAACCGGCGTTTTCAGGGGAACGAAACCCATCCGTCCCGGGCAGGAAAACCTTTTGTAACAGGGGAATAAAGGAGCCATGGACGCGCCCGACGGGCTTTGCGTGTCAAGGGGGAGGGCACGCGGAGCTTGCGGCGCGTCCAATTTCTTTATGGCAAGGGGAGGATGCGGCATGCAAGCGGCGGCAGATCAAGTGTGCTGGGTGCCGATCAAGGATATCGTGGATACGGGCGAAGGCGGCGAGACGGCGCGCCGCTTAAGCGACGCTGAAGGTGCGACGGTTCTTCTGGCCGCGCGCGGCGACGGGCGCTTTACGCTGCTTTCGGGCAGGGAACGCCTACGCCGCCTTCAGGAGCTGGGCCAAAGCTGCGTGGACGCGGTCATCAGCCCGTCGGAGCTGTTGGAGAGGCAGATTTCCGGGCTGCTGGACAAGCTGATGCGGGGAGAGCTGCATTACCTTGACGAAGCGCAGGAGTATCAGGCGCTTTTAAGCGGAGGCCGCCTGAACGCGCAGGAGCTGGCGTCCCGTATCGGACGCTCGGTTGCGACGGTCCGCAAAAAGCTGCGGCTGCTGAACCTTGGGCAGGAGGTTTGCGCCCTGCTTCGGGAATATGGTCTTTGCGAGCGGTACGCTCAGGAGCTTCTGCGCGTGCCCGGCCAACAGGGCCGGCTTCGGGTGCTGACGCATGTGGCGGAGGGAGGGCTTAGCGTGAAGGAGACGGAAAAGCTGGTGGACGACGTGCTCGCCCGCATGCCTCTGCCCATGACGGGCGGGCGCAGGATGAAGCCGTTGATGCGGGACTACCGGCTGTATGTGAACGCCATTCGCGGCATTGTAGAGCAGATGCGCGACGCGGGGCTCAACGCCGCTATGCAGGTGACGGTTGGCCGGAGCGTGGCGGAGGTGCGCGTGACGGTGCCGATCTTCTCCCAAAGGCAGGAATAGCGGGCGATTTGCGCCGCCGCGCCCGCTGTGCTATACTTGGGACAAAAGCGAGCAGAGGGGCGGGGAGGCGGAGCATGCGGCGCGTTTCATGGCGGAGGTCGACGGCGCTTGTCCTTCTTGCGCTGGTATCGGTCGCGCGTCCGGCGGCTGGGGCGGAAACCAGGATGTACGCCTTCCCCATGGGAAAGCCTCCGGAGGAGCTGCGCGCCACGTCGTATGGCGTCGCGGCGGAAAGGACGACGCTTACCTTTACCTTCGCGGGCGACTGCACCCTGGGCGGGGAGACCTCCGCGCGGAGCTCGCGCAACAGCTTCGCTTCCCGGGTAAAGGCAAACGGAACGGCCTATCCGTTCGCCGGCCTTCAGGAGCTGTTCGCCTCGGACGATGTTACCGTCGTCAACCTGGAAGGCGTGCTTTCCGGCAGCGAGGAGGGAAGGGTCAACAAGCAATTCAATTTTCTGGGCGATCCCTCGTATACGGAGATCCTGACCGATGGAAGTGTGGAATGCGCGAACCTTGCCAACAATCATTCCCTGGATTATGGACGACGCGGCTACGAGGATACCCTGGAAGCCCTGAAGGCGGCGGACATTGGGTATTTTGACGAGGATACGCTGCTGGTTGTGGAAAAGGACGGCGTTCGCGTCGGGCTGACGGCGACGCTGTTTACCCTGGGCGGCCAGAAGCGGGAAAAGCTCGCGCGGCAAATGGAGCTTTTGCGCGAGCTGGGCTGCGCGGCGGTCATTCACAGCATGCACGCGGGCAGGGAATACGTCGCCGGGGAGAGCGCCGGCCAGCGGAGCGTCGCGCGGGCGGCGGCCGAGCTGGGCGCGGCGCTGGTGGTGGGGCACCATCCTCACGTGGTTCAGGGTGCGGCGCTGACGGAGGGAATACCGGTATTCTACAGCCTGGGCAATTGCAGCTTTGGCGGCAACGCCGACCCGCGGGACTATGACGCCGCCTTGCTCCGCGCGGAGCTGACGTTTGAGGACGGCGCGCTTTGTTCGCTGGACTGGACGATCTGGCCCATCTCGCAGAGCGGCGAAAAAGGCCGGAACAACTATCAGCCCGTCCTGCTTGAGGGCAAAGACGCGGAGCGCGTGATGGACAAAATACAGGACGCCTCGGATATGGCGCTCGCCCCCTTTCAGGAGGGCCTGGGCGCGAGGCAGGAAACCGTTTACTACGAAAGATAGGAGGATATGGACATGGACGCTTTGTTGGAACAGGCTGTCAAGGGCATGCGCGAAAACGGCTTTGAGGTGGCGGAGCTGCGCACGGCGGAGGAGGCGCGCGACTACCTTGTCAAACGGATCGCGGCGACCGCCTCGGTAGGCGTGGGAGGCTCGGTGAGCATAAGGGATATCGGCGTGCTGCCGGTGCTGGAGCAAAAGGGCTGCAAGGTGTATACAAGCTGGGGGGCGAAGCCGGAGGACGTGCCCATGATCCGCCGCAAAAGCCGGGACGCGGACGTCTACCTCTGCTCTGCCAACGCCGTCACCAAAACGGGCGAGCTGGTGCTGATAGACGGCCTTGGCAACCGCGTAGGCGCGGTTTGCGACGGCCCGAAGGACGTCTATTTCGTCATCAGCCACTCGAAGGTGGTGGATGGCGGAATCAATACCGCGGTGGCGCGCGTTAAAAAAACGGCGTGCCCGCAAAACACCCGGAGGCTGGGCATTGAAACGCCTTGTTCCGCAACGGGCCTATGCGGCGGCAAGGAATGCGCCAACAGCATCTGCCGCCTGACGCTGGTGCTGGACCGGGCGCCGAAAAACCGCCGGATGACGGTGCTGTTTGTGGAAGAAACGCTTGGTTATTGAAGGCCGGGCGGCAGCGCGAAGGATCGCGCCGTTTTGGACAATCGGCGTAGCCTCCGGCTCGCTTTCGCCTTGGGCGAACCGTTCCGCCCCTCGGTCGCCGCGCTGGCCGCTGGCGCGCGGGCTGAGGCGAGCCGCGCGCAAAGCCCGCCCGTATTGGCAAAAGAGAACGCGGCGATTTTTTTCGCATGCTGCGGAGCGCCTGGCTCCCCGGATGAAAATTTTATAAAAATGCGCGTCAAATCCAAAAAAATGGTGGCGCGTATATTTTGTTTATGGTACAATTAAAAATGGCTTTGTGCCAAAACAAAGCGGCTTTCGCCGTTTGTGGGGGATATAGCGTTGATGGAACGGGTGGAACGGCTGAAAAAGGCGATGCGGCTGGGCGGGCACGAGGGCGTGCTGCTGAACAACCCAAGCAACATGTTCTATGTATCGGGCTATACCGGCGAGGGGCTGGTACTGATCGGAGAAAGCTTTTGCGCGATTGTGACGGATTTCCGTTATACGGAGCAGGCGGAGAGCCAGGCGTCGGGCTTCGCCGTTGAAATGACGGAAAAGGGCAAGGCGCACGAGGATATTGTGAACGCCCTGTGCCGCCGGCATGGTATTGACACCCTTTATTACGAGGACGATACCCTGACCGTGCGCGCGTTTGAGAGCTACCGGGCGGCCATTCACGGCGTGGAATGGAAGCCGGTCGGCGGCGCGCCCGAGCAGCTCCGCGAGGTGAAGGACGAGGGGGAGCTCGCGCTGATCGCCCATGCGTGCAAGCTGACGGGAGACGCGTTTGAGCGCGTGCTGCCCAGCATCCGGGAGGGCGTCACGGAGAAGGAGATCGCGCTTGCGCTCGATTTTGATATGATGAGCCATGGCGCGAGCAAGCCTTCCTTTTCCACGATTGTGGCGGCGGGCGCGAACGGTTCGCTGCCGCACGCCACGCCGGGGGAGTATAAAATCCGCCGCGGGGACATGATCACCATGGACTTTGGCGCGCTGTACGGCGGCTATTGCGCCGATATGACGCGCACCGTCGCGCTGGGCGAGCCGGGCGCGGAGATGAAGCGCGTATACCAGGTGGTGCTGGACGCGCAAAAGCTGTCGCAGGACGCCGTCGCGGCCGGCAAAAGCTGCCGTGAGATCGACGACCTGGCGCGCGGGTATATTGCGCGGCACGGCTATGAGGGCCGTTTCGGGCATGGGCTGGGCCATAGCGTGGGCATTGATATCCACGAAAGCCCGCGGTTTAACCAGGCCGCCACGGCGACGCTGAGGGAAAACCAGGTGATGACCGTGGAACCGGGCATATATCTGCCGGGGGTCGGCGGCGTGCGCATCGAAAACACCGTCGTGGTCAAGGCGGGCGGCTGCGAGCCGCTTACGCTGCCCACGCGCGAGCTCATGATCCTGTAAGCGAACAGCCATACTACCACAATCATACTTCAATCAAATGAGGAGGAACCGACCATGATTACGGCAGGCGATTTCAGGAAGGGCATTACCATTGAATGGGACGGCGGCGTATGGAATATTGTGGATTTTCAGCATGTAAAGCCCGGCAAGGGCGCCGCCTTTGTGCGTACCAAAATTAAAAACATCATGACGGGCGCGGTGGTGGAGCGCAGCTTTAACCCCACCGATAAAATGCCGCGCGCCATTGTGGAAACCAAGGAAATGCAATATGTCTATAACGACGGCGGCCTGTATTATTTTATGGACGTCGACACCTATGAGCAGCTTCCGCTGAACGCCGACCAGGTGGAGGACGCCATTCCCTTCGTTAAAGAAGGGACCAATGTGACCGTGAAATTTTTTAAGGGCAGCGCCTTCAGCGTGGCGGCCCCCAACTTTGTGGAGCTGGAGATTACGGATACGGAGCCGGGCTTCAAGGGCGACACGGCCAGCAACACCTATAAGCCGGCGACGGTGGAAACGGGCTATACGGTCCAGGTGCCCTTGTTTATCAACACGGGCGACCATATCCGCATCGATACCCGCACGGGGGAGTACATGGAGCGCTGCTAAGCGCCGGATCGTTTTCGCGGCCAAATGAAAGGAGAAGCATATGGGCAATTTAACCGATCGCACCGCGTATCTCCGCGGCTTGGCGGAGGGTATGGGGCTGGAAAAGGACAGGAACGAAAACAAGCTCATGCTCGAAATGCTGAGCGTGATGGATGAAATGGCGCAGAAGATTGGCGATCTGGACGCCGACATTGGCGAGATGGAAGAGTACGTGGACGGCATCGACTCCGACCTGTCCGATCTGGAGGAAGTGCTGTTTGGCGAAGAAGACGATGACGATGACGAAGACGGCGAGGAGAACGGCGACTACGACGACGAGGAGGAGCTTGCGTTTGACTGCCCTCACTGCGGCAAAAGCGTAATGATTAAGGCGGCGGACATTGATTTTGACGAAAGCCCCGTATGCGAGTCCTGCGGGAAGCCCTTCTTTACCGACGCCCCGGAGGAAGAGGACGGCGAGTAGCCGACCCGGAAGGCGGCTTTTGGAGAGACGAGACGGCGCGTAGCGCGCCGTCTCAGATTGTTGATAAACCTATTTGGGGGGTGGTTTGGAGGGGCGACAGCCCCTCCAAATAAAATCGTATCGCCTGGCTTTGCCAGGCGGGCGGGGAGTTTGCGCCTCCGGCGCAAACAAACCGACAGTCCCCGTCGGAAAAGCTCGCCGAAAGGCGGGCTTTTTCGACGGCATGTGACGGCGCGTAGCGCGCCGTCTCTTTTTTGGTTTCGCCGCTTTACAATCCCACCGGCAGGCTTTATAATGCTTTCAAGGCGCGCCGCCATCCCACGGGAGGCGGACGGGCCTGTGGCCGCTTGATTCCCAGGTCCCTTATCACGTCGGGTATCGCAATCTGAACTCGAACGGAGGAACGGAGCTATGACAACCCATGAAATCGCAAGGAAACGGAACCGGCAAAGCGAACTGATTCGGAAGATGGTCGTCGCCGGAATGCTGAGCGCCGTAACGGCGGTGCTCGTTTTTACGCCAATCGGCATGATTCCATTGCCGCCGCCTCTGCCCTCGGCCACGACGGTGCATGTGCCCGTTATTTTGGCGGCGCTTGCGGAAGGACCTATGGTCGGCCTGGCGGTTAGCCTTGTCTTTGGCCTGTGCAGCCTGATCCGCGCGTGGGAAACCGGCATGCTCGGGCTGACGCTGTTTTTTCGCAATCCCTTGGTCAGCGTGCTGCCGCGGCTGCTGGTGCCGTTGGCGGCGCTGGGCGCGTATCTGCTTTGGAAGCGTTTGATAAGGCGCGGCGCCGTAACGGAAAAGGTTGGCGTGGCGATCGCCGCGGCTGTGGGGTCGGTTGTGAATACGGCGGGCTGTCTGGGCATGATTATCCTCCTGTATCATACGGATCTGACTGTGATGCTGAATGAGATGATCTCGGCGGGCAGCGCCAATACGGCCTATTTCAACCATGCGGGCGACTGGCTGGTGGCCGCGGTCGGCCTGCCTAACGGTATTGGCGAGGCCATTGTGGCGGCGGTGCTGGTACCGATGATTAAGGCGGCGGTGGACGCCGTCACCAGGCGCGGAGGGCGCGGTCCGGGCGCGCCAAAACAGGTGCGGGAAGGTGCGGGAAAATCGGCATGATCTTTACGATGGATGTAGGCAATACCAATATCAAGACAGCGTTGTTTGAAGGAACGGAAATGCGGAAATACTGGCGGATATCCACCAGCAAGACCTATACCTCGGATGAGTACGGCCTGATCCTGAGCGGGCTGTTCAGCCATGAGGGGTACGACCTGCGGTCCGTGGAGGGCGTGGTGATATCCAGCGTCGTGCCTACGATTAACTTTACGCTGGAGCATATGTGCCAGAATTATTTTGGAAAAGCGCCGATGATGGTGGCGCCCGGGATTAAGACGGGCATCAACCTGAAGTACGAAAACCCGCGCGAGCTGGGCAGCGACCGCATCGCCAACGCCGTGGCCGCACAGTCGGAGTATGGCGGGCCATGCGTGTTCATTGATTTTGGCACGGCGACCACCTTTGGGGCTATCGACGCCGGGGGAGCCTTCGCGGGCGGATGCATCTGCCCCGGCCTGAAGATCACCAGCGAAGCGCTGGTCAGCGGAACGGCAAAGCTGCCGCGGTTTGAGCTTGTTAAGCCGGACCGCGTGATTGGACGGACCACCGTTACCAACCTGCAGGCCGGTTTTATCTATGGCTATATCGGGCAGGTGGATTATCTGGTGCGAAGAATGCGAATGGAGCTGAACGCGCCGGACGCGCTGGTGGTCGCAACCGGCGGCATGGCGCGGATCGTGGCGGGGGAGGACAGCGTGATCGATAAGCTGGACGGGCTGTTGACGCTCAAGGGGCTGCGCATCCTGTACGAGCGCAACCGGTAAGCGGCGGGCCGGAACCGGCTTTGGGGAAAGGAAGAGGAGCATGGACAGGGTTGTTAGCGTCGGCTTTTTGGGGTGCGGAAACGTCGGCAGCGGCGTTTGGAGACTGATGAACGGCTTTGCCAAGGAGATCGCCCACCGCACGGGCCTGCGCTTTGCGGTAAAGCGGGTGCTTGTGCGGGATTTGAGTAAAAAGCGGGGGATTGCTTTTCCCGACGGCGTTTTGACCGACCGCGTGGAAGACCTGCTGAACGATCCGGAAATTTCGATTGTTCTGGAATTTTTAGGCGGCGAGGAGCCTGCGCATACGTGGGCGATGGAAGCGCTGAAACGGGGCAAAACCGTCGTAACCGCCAACAAGGTCGCCTTTGCGCTTCATTGGCACGAGCTTCAAAAGGCGGCGAAAGAGAACGGCGCGGGGCTTTACTATGAGGCCGCCGTGTGCGGCGCTATCCCGATTATCCATACGCTGGAGGAAAGCCTTCAGGCGAACCGCATCGGCAAGATCTATGGCATCGTCAACGGAACGACCAACTACATTCTCACCCGCATGAGCAAGGAAGGGGAAGACTTTGGCACGGTGCTCGCGGAGGCGCAGAGGCTCGGCCTGGCGGAGCCCGACCCGTCCTCGGATGTGGAGGGGCTGGATGCCGCCTATAAGCTGAGCATCCTGGCAAGCCTGGCATTTCATGGCCGGGTGCCGTTTGAAAACGTCTATGTGGAGGGCATCACAAAGGTGCAATCGGAGGATATCCGTTGCGGGCAGGAGCTTGGGTATACGCTGAAGCTGCTCGCCATCGCCAAGCGCGACGGCCTGCGGGTGGAAACCCGCGTGCATCCGACCTTTATTCGCAACGATCATCCCTTGGCAAACGTATCCGGGGCGTTCAACGCCGTCTTTCTGGATGGGCATGCCTGCGGTGAAATGATGTTTATGGGCCGCGGAGCGGGCGACCTGCCGACGGCCAGCGCCATCGTCAGCGATCTTGTGCGCGCCGCCTCCGCGCAGCGGCACCTGTACCCGACGTTTGAGAACGAGCTTTTTCCAACCGTGGCGCTGGAAAACAATACGGACTGGAACAGCGCGTTTTATGTGCGCGTGCTCGCGCGGGACAAGCCCGGCGTGCTGAGCAAAATCGCCCAGACGTTTGCCGACCATGGCGTGAGCATCGCGGCCATGCAGCAAAAGGGCGCGCAGAGCGACGGGCGCGTGAGGGTGGTGTTTATCACGCACAGGGCCGGTGAAAAGGACATGCAGGACGCGATCCACGAAATCGGCGCGGATGTGGCGACGGTGGAAAGCATGCTGCGGGTGGAACAGGACTGAACGCCGGAGCCAGAGAAGCCCTTTGGCTCGATTGTATTCCGCGCCGGCGCGGAATTGGGGCTGCGAGGAGGGGACGCTGGGAGGCTCCGCCTCCCAAGCCCTCCGCCTAAGGGCTTTGCCCTTAGGAATCCCTTTGTTTGGGCCGCGTTCGCGGCCCAAAGATGGGGCAAGGCTTGACGGAGGGAAGCGTCAGCCCGGTGGCGCTGGAAATGGGCGTCAGCCCTGTGAGCTGCTCGCCGAAGGCGAAGGCGAATGGAAGTGCGCCGGAGCGGAGCGTTGCCGTGCGGTTTGGCCGGAAGCCTTGCGCAGCGCGGTATCCTTGCGGTCTTCCCCGGCAGGGCCGCAGGCGCGGCGGGAAGTCCGTTTCAGCGAAAAAAATCGCCGTCGGGCAAGCCCCTCGGACGGCTATCGGCATGCCGCGGAAAACGGCATGCCGATGGGTATGAGCTTGTCACGATTCCGGCGTTATACGCGCGCCAAATCCGGCTCCTGGTCGAGCGCCTTGCGGCCTACCTCCACGTTGTCCCGGGTCCGGCTGCGAAGCTCGGGCACCGGGTTTTCTGCGACCTCGAAGCGGTAATCCTCGCCAAAGCGGCGAATGTAGCGATCGATCACGTTATGGCTGGCAACGGAGGAAAGATCCTTGTTGACGATATCCTGGTAGCGGAAAAAGTCCGTGTCCGGTTCCAGATTGCCGACGGGAGTGTAGCTTTCGCGGCAGGCGGTGAGCTGAACGGTTTCGCCCAAAACCTTGCGCACATGGTCGATATTGCTTTCCAGCTTCAAAGGCGCGGGGAACGTGCCCTCGCCAACCACCTGCTGGTATTCCTTGAGCTCCAGCTTATACAGCAGCTTGGCCGCTTCCGCCAGGTGGGAAAGCTCCTGCTCAAACATCATTTCCCAAACCTTCTTAACGTTAGGCTCGGTTTCGGTTTCCAGACAGCTCCAGTATAGGTAGCATTCCGTATATTGGTGCGTCAGCAGCTCCTCCAGCCAAGTGCAGTTGACATCCATCAGGCTGCCGTACTGGGAAACGTGCTGTTCCTCCACCATGCCGATTTCGCGGTACAGGGCGCGCCCCTCGTCGTTGGGATAGGCGCCGCAAATATTCATGTAATAGTTCATGGTCTGCTGCTCGGCGGCGGTGATGATGCCGACGCAAAGCTTGGTTTGCAGCTCCGCGGTCTTGGAATCAATCGGCCGCCGGATGGAATCGAACGGGTAACGGTGATGGGCGATTGTCGGCCTGCCGGGCATGATCTCCGTATATCTGCCGACAAGGTTTTCAGCCCGCACCCCGGTTTCCATATCCAGAAAATCGGCATAGCGGTACAGGTGGTCGAAATCCTCAAGGAGCGCAAAATTCAGGGCGTCGCGCACATGCTCGTCGGGCTCGCGCTTGGCCAGGTGCGCGGTAAGGTCCACGGCCAACTGTTCATAGCCGATGGTATGCTCCAGCATGGTTTCATCCGCCGGCTTGACGGAACTCAGCAGCTTTTGCTGCTGCTGCTCGCTCCGGCGGACAAGCGCCAGGGCGCGGCGCACATCCCCGTCCGGGCAATGGCGTGAAAACTGGTGAGAAAACCAGTTGGCCTCAAATTCCGTCCCGTTCATGAGAATGACGCGCGTGCGCGTATAGGGGTCAACCGTGTGCTTGTCGTAGGGTTTCGCAGCCATGGCCTTCCAATCCATCAGGCAATTGTCCAGGCGCTTGGCGTTTTCGTGAAATGGATTCATGCAATCCCTCCGTTCCGTGTTTTGGTAGCAAGGTTAGTATGCGCGGCGCAGGCGGAGATATACTTTTCGTCTCGGCAGGGAAAAAGCGCGGCGGAAGCGAAATGAGTAAGCGATATTACCGCAAAGGAGAGCCAGGGCATGATTCATCTTGAAAAGGACGGCGCGTCCATGGATATCGCCCCGTTGGGGGCTGAAATGCGCGCGTTTCGCAGCGCGGACGGGGTTCAGCGCATTTGGAGCGGGGACCCGGCCGTTTGGAAGAGCACCGCGCCCGTGCTGTTTCCCATTATTGGTTTTTTAAAGAATGGAAAGGTTTCGATTGCGGGCCGTGAATGCGAAATTCCGAAGCACGGCTTTGCCAGGCTGATGGAATTTGAGACGACGGATCAGGGCGGCGATTTTGTGACGCTCACGCTCCGGCAAAACGAGGAGACAAAAAAAGCGTACCCGTTCGATTTCGCGCTCAGCGTGACGCACCGCTTTGCGGGCGGCGGCTTTGAAACCCGGTATACGGTCGAAAATCATTCTTCACGCGCGATGCCCTTCGCCATCGGCGGGCATCCCGGCTTTGTCTGCCCCATGAGGGAAGGGGAGCGCTTCGAGGACTATGTGCTTCGTTTTGAAAAGCCGGAAACGGGCGAAACCCTTCTTTGCTCGCCGGAGCACCTCGTCGAGGGCAGCGAAACCATCGACCTGGGCGCGGACCGGCGCACGCTTCCGCTTCGCTACGAGGAGTTTAACAAGCGCGACACCTATATTTTCCCCGGACTGACGAGCCGGAGCGTGGAGCTGGTTCACAGGGAAACGGGCCATGGAATCCGCGTCGCCTTTCCGGAAATGGAGGTGCTGGCGATATGGACCATGCCAAATCAAAGCGCGCCGTACCTGTGCATCGAGCCGTGGCAGGGCCTGCCCGCCCTCAGCCAGGACACCGGCCGCTTCGAGGATAAGCCGTTTCATGTGGAGCTGGGCGTGGGCCAAGCGTATTGCTGCGGTTACCGGATGGATTTGATTTCATAAGGTTAAAAAAGGGAAACGCGCGCGGAAGGACGATTCTTCGGCGCGTTTTCTTTTTAGGGAAGACGGACCGGGAATGGAACAATGGCGCTGAATAAGCGGACGCAGCGGATGCGGGCTACTGGTTAACCTGAATGGACATACTCACAACGCCCTATACAATGAAGGAGTGAAAAAATGAAGCTTGAACAGTGCGAAAACCAGGATTTTGAAATCAAACTGCTATGCGAATTGCATGAGGGCTTGGAGCGGCAGGGACCGGGCAGCGCGGAAACGACGCTGAAGGCGCTGGGATTTTTGGACGGGCTTCCCGAAAACGCCCGGGTATCGGATTTGGGCTGCGGGACCGGGGGACAAACCATGGTTTTGGCGCGGCATATCAGCGGGAGCATCACCGGCATTGACTTATTTCCCGCGTTTATCAGCCGTTTGAATGAGAATGCGAAAAAGCTCGGCCTCGACGGTCGGGTAAGCGGCATGGTGGGCTCGATGGACGACCTTCCATTTCAAAATGAGGAGCTCGATCTGATTTGGTCGGAGGGAGCCATAGACAATATAGGCTTTGCGAAAGGGTTAAACGATTGGCGGCGGTTTTTGAAAAAGAACGGCTATGTCGCCGTGACGTGCCCGTCATGGTTCACTCAGGAACGCCCTGCGGAAATTGAACGGTTTTGGAGGGAGGCCGGCAGCGAATTGGATTCGATAGGGGACAATCTTTCCATCATGCAGAAGGCTGGCTATGCTCCTGTCGCGGCGTTCACGTTGCCCGATACATGCTGGCTGGATCATTATTTCATTCCACGCGAGAAGGCCGGAAAGGCCCTTTTGCAAAAGTATTCCGGAAACAAAACCGCGGAGTGGTTTATGGCGGCCATGCGGCATGAGGTGGAACTGTATTTACAGTATAAAGAGTTTTACGGATATGCCTTTTACATTGGAAAAAGGCGGCGGTAGCGCCGGAACGCCGTCTGATTTATGCCTTCAAGTGAAGGCGGATCGGCGGTTTCGCGTTAGCGCACGGCAACGGTCTTTCGCCGCCCGTTGACCCAGCCTTGGGCCGCGAAAGCGGCGCAGGGGAAGGGATGTTTAAGAGCAAAGCCCTTAGCCGCTGAGTTTGAGAGGCGGCGCTTCCCAGCGTGCAGCCCCGCTGCCAAGGCGCTCTTATTCCTTGGCCTCGTAGCCGAGCGTGCGAAGGTCGTCCATGCGGTTGCGCCAGTTTTCCCGTACCTTCACCCATAGCTGGAGATGTACGTGCATGCCCAGAAGAGCCTCGATATCCATCCGGGCCTCCTGGCCGATACGCTTGAGCATGGCGCCCTGCTTCCCGATGATGATGCCTTTGTGAGCGGCCCGCTCGCAGTACAGGGTTGCGTGAATTTCCATCAGGCTGTCGCTGAGCTTGGTCATGGCCATCATTTCCACGCCGATGCCGTGAGGCACCTCGTCCCTTAGGTGAATCAACGCCTTTTCGCGGATGAGCTCCGCGCAGATCACCCGTTCCGGCTGATCGGTAATGGCGTCGGCGGGAAAATAACGCGGCCCCTCCGGCAGATAGCCGGTCAGAAGGCGCTTGAGCTCCTCCACGCCGTCGCCGTTCGCGGCGCTGATGGGCATGATGTCATCGTATCCCGCGTCCGCGAAGCTGGCGATCAGGGAAAGCAGCCGTTCCTTCGGCAGAAGGTCAATCTTGTTGAGCACAAGGGCCTTCCTGACCTTGTGGCGGCTCATCTCCTCCACGATGGAACGGTCCTGCTTGCCAACGGCGGTGGCGTCCGCCATGACGACCAGGGCGTCGATCCCCTGAAGGGCCTCGCGGGCGGACTGCATCATGTATTCGCCCAAGCGGTTGTGCGGCGTGTGCAGGCCGGGGGTATCCAAAAATACGATCTGGCTGTCCTCCTGCGTGAAGACACCCATGATGCGGTTGCGCGTGGTTTGAGGACGGCTGGAAACGATGGCGACCTTCTCGCCGACCATGGCGTTCATGAGGGTGCTTTTGCCCACGTTGGGCCGCCCCATGATGGCGATAAAGCCGGAATGAAATGATGGCATAGGCTAGCTGAACCTTTCTGTGGGTTGTATTCCTGGGGGCCGGACGGAAGGCACGCCGCGATTACGGCAGATCCTTCGGCCCGAAGCCGTGCGGCAATAGCGCGGGCAAGTCGGTTTTGTCCACCTGGTTCTCCCCCCACGTAACCATGACGCGCAGATCCGGCGCGAACTCGTTGAGCGCCTGGCGGCACGCGCCGCAGGGATAGGGAGGCGCGCCGTTGGAGGCGATGGCGATGGCGGTAAATTCGCGCGCCCCCTCGCTGACGGCCTTGAACAGGGCCGTGCGCTCCGCGCAATTGCTAAGGCCGAAGCTTGCGTTTTCGATGTTGCAGCCCTGATAGACGCGACCGTCGGCGCACAGGAGCGCCGCGCCCACGCGATACCTGCTGTACGGGCAATAGCTGTTTTGCATGGCCAGCCGGGCCAGGGCGAGAAGCTCCTCGTCGGTAACGGCCTCGGCGGCGCCTTCGCGGCCGACGCCGGCCATTCGTAGCGCTTTTTCTTCCATTTGGCGCATCTCCTTTTGCTCGTCCGGTTCCATATGATCGTAGCCCAATAAGTGAAAAAGGCCATGGGCAAACAAGTAACAAACCTCCCGCCGGACGCTGTGGCCATAATCGGCGGCCTGACGAACCGCGTGCTCATAGGAAATGAGGATATCGCCCAGCATACACGCGCCCAGCTCGGGGTCCAGCTCCGCCCGCAGGCGGCTTAGGCTTTCGCGCGCGGTATGGCGCTTGCGGTAATTCACCGTGGGGAAGCTTAAAACGTCGGTCGAGCGGTTCAGTCCGCGGTACTGGGCGTTTACGTCGCGGATGCGGCGGTCGTCTGTCAGGCGGATATGCACGGCCAGCGGGAGCCGCACGCCCTCGACCGCCTGGCAGCAATCCCCGACCAGCGGGAAGGGTACGTCCAGCCGCGCGGCGACCTCCTGCTCCCAATCAATCCTCATTCGGGTTTTCCTCCGCGGCTTCGCTTTGCGTGGCTTCACCGCCATCCTGAGGGAGCGGCTCTGAAGCGGGCCGCTCCGCATCCGCGGCGTCCATTGCGATGCGGTGCAGCTCCTTTTCCTCCACGGGGCTTTCCTCGGCCTGCGTCAGGCGCGCGGTCGGCTGGGAAGCGACGTGCGCGGCCACAGCGGGGCTGATGGTGGGGTACTCGATCCGTTCGTGGAATACCCCGTTGAGCACAGTGGAAAAGGCTTCGCAAATTTTGGTGATATCCCTCAGGGTGATAGGCGCGTTGTCAAGCTGGCCGTCGTCCAGCTTTCCGCGCACAAGGCGGGCGATGAACTCCTCGATGGCCTTGGGCGTGGGGTCCGGCATGCTGCGCACGGCGGCCTCGACGGTATCGGCCAGCATGATGACGGCCGTTTCCTTCGTGTGCGGACGCTTGCCGTCGTAACGGAAATCAGCGATGTCCACGGCCTGGCCGTCCGCCTGCTGCAGCGCCTTGTGGTAAAAGAACATGACCGGCGTATCGCCGTGGTGCTCCACGATCACGTCCTGAATTTCCTGCGGCAGGCGATATTGCTGCGCCATGATCAGGCCGTCGCGCGTATGGGCGGTGAGGATCGCGGCGGATACGTAGGGATTGGTATGCTCGTGCGGGTTTTCTCCGATTTGGTTTTCCTTGAAATATAAGGGCCGCTTGAGCTTGCCGATATCGTGGAAATAAGCGCCCGCGCGGGCCAGGAGGGGGTTGGCGCCGATGGCCTCGGCGGCGGCTTCCGCCAGGTTGGCCACAATGATGCTGTGGTGGTAAGTGCCGGAGGCCTCGATCAGCAGCCGCCGGAGCAGCGGATGGTTGGGGTTGCTGAGCTCCAGGAGCTTCGCGGGCGTGGCGAGGTGGAAGAACGATTCGATAATCGGGTCGCAGGCGATGCACAGCACGGACGCGATCAGGGCGCTTCCGGCGCTCCAGAGCGCGTTGGTGAACACGTCGGCCACCGAGGTGTTGGTCATGAAGCCGATGGTCAGGATAATCACGATGTTGGAAAGCGCCGTCAGGATGCCGCACAGGAGCACCTGCTGGCGGTATGGCCTGCGGCGGATGATGACGACCGCAAACAGGCCGCTGATGAACGCCGTGAAAAGCAGGTTGACCATTTCAGCGCCGTAGGTGCTGTCCCCGCCCGCGATGAGCGCGCTGACAAGCACGCTCATCGCCAAGCACCCGGCGACGCCCGTATTGGCGCTGAGCAGGCCCGTCAGCATCATCACGCCCAGCAAAACGGGCGTCATGTAAATATGCACGAGCTGCCCCAGAATACAGATGCCCAGCGTCAGGCAGAGGATGAGCATAAGGATGACCAGCCGCTTCGGGCTCTGAAGGGTTTGCGTATCAAAAAGGCGCAGCGACACCAGCAGAACCGACATGCTCAGCAGCACCAGCAAAACGCCGCCGACGTACATCATCACATCCACTTCTTCGTCGTCCAGAAGCCCCAGGCTGCGCAGCATTTCAAGCTGATTGGCGGTTACGCGCTCGCGCGCGAGCACGATATTCTGGCCCTGCTTGTAGATGACGGGTTCCACGGTGCTTCTCGCTTCTTCCCGCAGCTTTTCGGTCGCCTCCTGGTCGATGACCATGTTGGGCTGAATCACCTTGCGCAGAATGGGCGTAACCACATTTTGGAGAAGATCCATATCGGTTTTATAGCCCATGATCTGCTGAAGGTATTGGATGGACTCGTTGACATAGCCCTCGCGGATGGTGGTGTTCAAGGTGTTTTCCACGGCGGCGTGGAGGTTGTCGCACATATCCAGCATCTGCTGGTCGGTGGCGCGCAGAAGGGTATTTAGCTGGTAATCGGCCAGCGTAATCAGCGTCAGCAGGGATTTGGCGTATTCGACCTCGGCGGCGGCAAAAACATATTTGCTTTGCTTTTCCGGGTCATCCGGAGCGTATTGCTCCAGCACCTTATGGCCGTACTGCTGAACGGCTGTCGCCTGCGTCAGCACCGAATTTAGGTTTTGAAGCACCTCGGCGGCGACGCCCTCCTTAAACAGGTAGCTGGGCTCCACCTGCTTGGCGGCCTCCTCGCGCTGGCGCGCGGTGCTGATCTCATCCACGACGTCCTTGCTGGCGGTAATGGTCGTATGCGAAATATCGCCGACCTTCAGGTCGTAGCGCTGCGGCGTAATGGCGATGAGGAACAGGCAGCAGAGCACCGCCATGCCTCCCAGGAACACGTAAACGCACTGAGCCCTCCGCGAACGAAGGGTTTGAGCCGCCAATTCCCACGACCAGTTCCGTTTCTTTTTGCCAGGGCGCTTATTTGGCATCATTGCCTCCACCTCTTCGCGTTCTTTCGTATGCCTCGTAAGCCCGGACGACGGCTTGTACCAGGTCGTGCCGCACCACGTCGGACTGCCCGAGCTTGATAATGGCGATTTCCGGGATTTCCTTCAGCACCTCCAGCGCTTGTATCAGGCCGCTTTGCTTGCCGGCCGGAAGGTCGGTCTGCGTGATGTCGCCCGTGACGATTACGCGGCTGCCGGCGCCAAAGCGGGTTAAAAACATTTTCATCTGTTCCGGCGTGGTGTTCTGCGCCTCGTCCAGGATGATGAAGCTGTCGGACAGCGTGCGACCGCGCATATACGCCAGCGGAGCGACCTCGAGCGTTCCGCGCTCCTGCAGGCGCTGGTAGCTCTCCGCGCCCATCATGTCATACAGCGCGTCAAAAAGGGGCCGCAGGTAGGGGTCTACCTTCTGGCTCAGGTCGCCGGGCAGAAAGCCCAGCTTTTCTCCCGCCTCTACGGCGGGACGCGTGAGAACGATGCGCTCGATCTCCTTGTTCCGGAGCGCCACCACCGCCAGGGCCATGGCCAAATAGGTTTTTCCGGTGCCCGCCGGACCCACGGCAAAGGTCAGCTCATGCTCGCGGATGGCCTTGACATATTCATACTGGCCCAGCGTCTTGCAGCGGATCGGACGCCCGCGGTGCGTAACGGCGACCACCTCAAAAACAATATCGTCCAGGTTATCCAGCTTGTCCTCCTTTACCAGGCTTAACGCATAACGCAGGGTGGTACGATCCACCTGCGCCTTGCGGGCGTGCAGCTCCATCAGCTTTTTTACCACGGCTCCGGCCATGGCGGCAGCCTTGTCCGCCCCCGCGATGAAAAGCTCGGAGCCCCGAAGGGCCAGCTTTACATCCAGCTCATTTTCAATCATCGGTACATTGCGTTCATTTGCGCCGAAAAGGGAGAGATAAGCGTCCATGCTGTCGAGCACGACGCGTTCCTGCGCAATCGCTGTCAAAAAAGCATGCCTCCGATCACGGCGGCTCCCCGCCGATATCCATCAGCCATTCCGCCGTGGCGGTAGCGGCCAACGTATCACCTTCTATCATACAATAATCTACCCATTTGTCAATGATCTCATATCCATATAATGCGGTTTTGAGCCTTTGAAGCGCGGCGTTTCCGGCCTCCTCGCGCACCTGTGCTTCCTCGCGGGGGATATAGCGCATGCTGACCTCGCGCTGCGTGACCTCCTTTTGGTACACGGGGAAGAAGCTGCCGACGACGGGCGCCAGGCGAACGTAGGTATTGTAGGCTAAAAATTCCGGGGATTCCAAGTCCGCGGGCACGCTGAACCAAGGCGTGCAGATTTGCCGGCGCGTAAGCTCCCGGCCGGTTTCCTCGCTTTCAATATCCCAAAGCGGCATTTGAACGGTATGGGAGCGCCAGCAGCGCGCCGTTACCACGCCGCGCGCCTGTACGGGCGTGAGCTGCTCATCCTGCCCGCGCTCCGTGCCGCTGATGAGCACCTGCCCTTTTTGGACGATATCCCCGGCCTTCACCTGCGCGGTTCCCGCGAACACCTGTACAGAATCCACGACGCCCCCCCGGACGGCCACCACGTCGCCGGGTCCGGCTGGAGGGAGATCGGGCATGGGCACGCCGGGCGTAACGTCCACTACGAGGGTAATGTTGTAGACATAGACATGGAACCACGCGATATCGGGATAGCGGCGGGTAAGCCCCCGCTCCAGCTCCGCCGCGTTGACGGAGTTCCTGGGCGTTCCGGGACCGAACCCCTCCTCCGCCAGGTAGGAGGCGATATCCGCTTGATAAGCGCCCGCTCCGATAATTTCTACCCGCCATACAAATTGGAGCAGCGTAAGAACCATTACCAGCGCCAAGCCAATCCCGATGGGAATGCCGGGCCGGGCCCTCAGCGCGGCAAAAAAGGCGGAAAGCTGGGCGGGCTCGGCCTTTGTAATGCGCCAGCCCTTTTCCTCCACGACCTCCCGCACATGGGAAAGGTCGGCGGAGTAGCATTCGCACTCGAGGGTTCGTTGATTGACGCGGCGGACGGCAAGCAAAGGGACGCCGCTTTTTTGCATGGTGTTCATAAACCGCTCCAGGTTTAAGCCCGTCAGGGTGAAGCGGTGCGTGCACAGGGGGATGCGAACGGCTTTCACGGACCTCATCCTTTCGGGCGGTAGCTGAGCTTTTCGATTTTGCCAAACACCACGAGCCCGTCCCGGTCGTAGCGCGAAAGGGAGAGCTTCTGCCCGGTGATGACGAGGTGACCGCAAAGCGTTTTCAGAACGATTTCTTGCTCGGTACAGGCATATATGCCCTGGTGCTGCTCCACAATCAGCTTTTCATCGCCCAGAAGCACGGAGCGCGGCCAGCCGAAAACCAATTCCTGCGGGATATCCGCCCGTTTGAGCCGCTCAAACATGCCGTGGCCTCCCCTAAAAAGCGTTTTGGGAAAGGGTATGCCGCGGCATGCGGAAAGTATACGCGCAATCCGTTCGCACAGGGGGAGGGCCCTTTGGGGAAAGGGTATCCGGCCTCAGGCCGGTAAAGAATCCCCTTTAGGCAGGCGTCGGAAGGGCAGGCGTTTGGCCTGCATTTATAAAAAGACGCGGCCCAATTGGCCGCGCCGCAGGCTGTTGACAGACCCATTTTGGAGCGGCTTGGAGGGGCCGCGGCCCCTCCAAATGAAATCGGTTCACCTGGCTGACCTGCGGTCGGCAATTGATCCGGTGCTTTTGATGTGCGCAGCACCCAGGCGGGCGGGGAGTTTGCGGCTTTGCCGCAAACACTTCCAACAGTCCTCGTCGGAAAAGCTCGCCGAAAGGCGGGCTTTTCCGACGGCCTGAGGCGCGGCCCGATTGGCCGCGCGTGGGCTTCCGCCTTTACATCCGCTCCCGGCTGAGCGCTTCGCGCGTTTCCTGATGAATGGCGCGCCGGTTGAGCAGGTCGGTATTCATATAATAGCTGAAAAGGATATCCCCCATCATCAGCAGCGGGAACTGCGGAGAGATGGACAGCCCCGCGTCCAGCATGGTATCCGAGGCGATGTGCAGCACCTCGTCAAATTCACGCACCAGCCGCTCGGAGGTGTTGGCGGTCATGAGCAGCACGCGCGCCCCGCGCTCCCGGGCCATCCGCAGGCTGCTCATGAGCACCTTGGTTCTCGCGCTGATGGACATGCCGATGACCAGCGTGTTTGGCTGTACCACGGCGGAGTTGATCTTCATAAGCAGATAATCGTCGATCGCCTCCACCGGCATGCCCAGGCGCATGAAGCGCAGGCGGAACTCCCGCGCCGCCAGGCCCGAGGAGCCGCTGCCGTACAGGTAGACGCGCTGGCTGTCCATCAGGAGCCCCGCCACGCGGCGAAGCTGCTCCTCGTTAATCAGCGCGAGGGTGCGGTCAAAGATGGTCTGGTAGGTCTCGATGGCCTTCTGCGTCATCTGCGTGAAGGACGAGCTGTTCCGGCTGGCGAGCATGTCTTCCTTATAGCGGTACACAAACTCCCGGTATCCCTCAAACCCGCAGCGGTTTGCAAACCGGGAAAGCGACGCCTTAGAAACATACAGCCGGGCGGTAATGGTTTTGGCGGAAAGGTCCTCCAAGGGAATTTCACCCAGAAAATAGTCCGCGATGGTCTGCTCGATCGGCGTCATGCGGTCGTAGGCCGCGCGGATGACGGAGAGGATTCCCTTGTCGCAGCGGGGCATGCCGCCACTTCCCTTCTGGCAATGTGTCTGAGGATATTATAGCTCCCCCGGAAGCGTCGCGCAACTTCCGGCAGTCCACGCGCGCCCGGTTACGGACATGATGCTGTTGTACCCCTGAAACGGAGGGCTTATAATGAAACCGTGCCTTGTGTAAGCCGGGTTTTCCGGTCCCGCGTCCGGGACCGGGGCGGAGTGATGGCCGCCCGAAGACCCCGATGGCAACCGACCGGTTTTTTCCGGCATAAGGAGGCGTCCTTCATGAATCCCCCCGAAGTAGCGCTTGGCTTTACCAACACCCTCGATTATGAAATGGAATGGGACGAGGCATACGTGCAGGCGCTGATCGACAAAAGCGGTGTGGAAGCGGGAGATGTGCGCGAGCATGCGGCCATCGGAACCATGCGGCAGCTTCTGGGCTCCTTTCTATACCATTTTCGCCGCGGCACGGGCCTGGGCGCGTATGTGGAGGAGGAAGCCCTGCTTCAAGAGGTTCTCTCGGGCGCGAAAAGCCGCCTGACCCTTGGCGGAACGGCCGTGCGCGCCGCGCAGGCGCTGAGCGTCCTGGGCCATGACACGCTTTTGCACCTCGTATCCCAAAATTCGGAGACCCTCGAGCGCCTGCCCCGGGACGCGGAGTGGGTATGCAGCCGCGATACCGTTTCCCGCTCGCCTCATTTGACCATCCAGTTTCCCATGGGCGCGCGGCTGTCCGTTGGGGGCGAGCGCCTGACCGCGCCCTCGTCCAACCGGGTCATCTATACCCGGGACGAGGATAACGCGCGTTTGGCGATTGCCCCGTCGTTCTTCGAGCGCGCGGACGGCTGCCGGCTGATGGTGCTGTCCAGCTTCGATATTGTCCAGGACAGGGCGGTGCTCCTGAACCGGCTCTCGGCCGTGAGGCGGGGGCTCAGTGGCATGCGCCGGCGCTGCGCCGTGTTCTATGAGGACGCGCACTTCACCCATCCCGAATTTCCGCCCCTCATCCGGGACGCGCTGCTGCCCCTGATCGACGTGTACAGCATGAATGAGGACGAGTTTAGCCGGTACGTTGGCGGCCCCGTGGACCTGCTGTCCGCCGGAGAAGTGGCGGAGGCGCTCGGGAGGCTTTCAGCGGAGATCCCCGTTCCCTGCCTGGTGGTGCATTCGCGCCATTGGGCGCTCGGCTATGGCCCTCTCGCCCATGCGGCGCGCGGCGCGCTTGAACAGGGCGTGGCCGTGGCGGGCACCCGCTACCGGCTGGGCGACGGCTGGACGCCCGGGGACGTGGCCCGCACCCGCTCCATGCCCATACAGAACAAGGCCGCCCAATTTGCGCGCGCGCTCGAGGCTTTGCTGCCGGGGATGGCGGCCTGCCTTCCCGCCTACGATCTTCACCCGCTGAGCGCCACCACCATCGGCCTGGGCGACAGCTTTGTCGGCGGCTTTGCCTCCGACCCGGGCCAGAGAAAATCCAATCGTTCATAAGGAGGTTTCCCCCTCATGCTTTTTTCCATGAAGCAATTGATGGACGTGGCCAACGAGCATAATTTTGCCGTGCCCGCGCCCAACATTCAAAACGAGCTCACCGCGCGGGGCGTCATCGCCGCGGCCGAAAAATGCCGCGCGCCCCTGATTATCGACATCGCCTTCCCCATCCATCCCGACATCCCTTTTCTGGCGGAGCAAACGCGCAAGCTGGCCGAGGCCTCGCCCATGCCCATCGCTATCAACCTGGACCACGGCGGCAGCAACGACCGGGAATTCCTGCCCTGCCTGCACGACGTAATGACCTGTATCCGCGCGGGCTTTACCTCGGTGATGGTGGACCGTTCCGCCCTGCCCTATGAGCAAAATGTGGAGCAGGTCAAATACGTGGTTACGCTGGCCCGCACGCTTGGCGTGACGGTGGAGGCGGAGCTGGGGCACGTGGGCTCCGGCGACAACTATGAAACCCGTTCCGATATGGTGCTGACCCAGCCGGAGCAGGCGGCGGACTATATCGCGCGGACCGGGGTGGATTGCCTGGCCGTGTCGATCGGCACCGCCCATGGGCTGTATAAGGGAACGCCCCGCCTGGACTTCGACCGTCTGGCGGCCATCAAGGAGGCTACGAACCGCTTCCCTCTGGTGCTGCACGGCGGCAGCGGCACGGGCAAGGAAAACCTGCGCCGCGCCTGCTCCATGGGCATCAACAAGGTCAATATCGGCACCGACCTGTTTCAAGCGGCCCTGCATGCCGTGCGTACCGCCGACCTGGAGGGCGACCGCATTTACGACATCTGGGATATCATCATAAATAGCTGGCGCGACGAGCTGATCCGCTGGTTTGACCCGCTGGGCTGCGCGGGCAAGGCCGACCTTTACGGCGCGCCTCCAATCGTGCAGAAAGAACAGAAACAGGTTTCTAAATTTGAATAATTCAGTCAAAACCCCCGCCTGGCCTGCCGGGCGGGGGTTTGCCCTCCCACGACGCGGATGATGGAACGGGAACGGCCCTTCCGCCGGACGGGGACCTTTAGCGAAGGCCTCCGGATAAGTGAAACAGGTTTCCGTTTCGCCCGCTCAGGCGTTCCAAACGCGCAAACGCAGGCAGCATATGACATTGCAATTGCTTTTGGACAATGCTATATTATAGCCACGGCGCCGGAAAACCATCACACAAGCACACAGCGGTAAGGAGCACATGCCATGGAACGTACCCAGCGCGGCGGGCCGGGGCGGGCCGGCGGAGATTCGACAGGCGTTATCCACCCCATCCGCCGGGACCGTCTGAGCGGGATGCGGTATACCCAGATCGCGCGGAAATACCGTATCGACCCCCGCACGGCAAAGCGCTACGCGGAAAAGAACCTTCCCCTGGACGAGCTGGAGCATCGTCCCTTTCCCTCGGTGTTGGACCCCTACAAACCGACCATCGAGCGTTGGCTCGCGGCGGAGCCGCTGGCCGCGCGCACCGTTTGGAACCGGCTTCTGGCCATGGGCTGCCGGTGCGGCTATACGATTGTGAACGACTATGTGAAAAAGGCAAGGCCGGGCTTAGCGGCGGACCGCTGAAAAGGCCCGCGGGGCGCTCCGCTTCCGCCTATCGCGGGGGGCGTCCGCGCCCGGGAGCCTGCCGCCCTTTCCAAGCCGGTGGATGAACCCCGTCTACCCGAATAGGAGGTAAAACTTTCATGAAAAAGATTTTCAGCATTCTTTTGTGCGCGGCGCTGCTGCTCGCTGCGTTTGCCCCCGCCCTGGCACAGGAAGAGGTGACCGTCGAGTTTGTGCAGTGGTGGGAGCCGGAGCTTCCCGAAGGCTCCTTCCGCGCCATCATGGACGACTTCGAGGCGCAGAACCCCGGCATTAAGGTAAAGCTTATCAGCAACCCCTTCGCCAGCACCCGCGACCTGGTGGTTTCCGGCGCGGCGACCGGCACGCTCAGCGACGTGGTCGGCCTGGACGGCGCCTGGATCAACGACCTTGTCAAGCAGGGCGCTCTGCTGGCCATGGACGGCTATATGGCCGCCGACGAGGGCTTCCACGCCGACGACGTGGCCGCCAGCGTAAAGGTGAACGATGAAACCTATATGTTCGCCGTGGCGAGCTTCACCTACCATCTGTTTGCCAACACCGGCCTGCTCGAGGCCGCGGGCATCGAGGAAATGCCCAGGACCTGGAGCGAGTTTGAGGCGGCCTGCAAAGCCGTCAGCGAAAAGAACCCCGACGCCTACGGCTGGGATTTTCCCTTCTCCTCGCTCTACGGCAGCGCGGGCCAGGACCAGCTCATGAGCTGGGTATGGGCCACCGGCGGCAGGATGCTGACCGAGGACGGCAAGCCCTGTTTCGTTGGCAACGAGACCATGCAAAAGACCTTTGAGTTCTTCAAGCGGGCCTACGACGACGGCATCATGTCCCCCGGCGTCTTTTCCAAGCAGAGCCAGGACATGTTCGAGGAGTTTGCCAGCGGGCGCAGCGCCTTCATGCTCAACGGCCTCAGCGCCATCGCGTCCCTGCACGAGCGCAACGCCGATTTGGCGTTTGACGTGCTGGACATGCCCGTGGCGGATGATTACGAAGGCGTCAAGGGTATGATGTATGCCGCGTGGGGTATCGGCGTTTCCGCCAGCTCCAAGCATCCGGACGAGGCATGGAAGCTCGTCAGCTACCTGATGAGCCCCGAGGTTTCCACCCGCATCGCGGAGATTGCCAACAGCCTGCCCGGCAACAAGCAGTCCACCGCCACCTCCGAGGACCCGGCCTTCCTCAACGGCTATCGCCTGTTCCAGGAAAGCAGCCTCATGAACGAATTTATCGGAATGCCTTCCGCCAACGAGCTGAACCGCCTGCTGATGGAGCAGGTGCAGAAGATGCTGCAGGATAACCAAAGCGTGGAAGACACGCTGGCGAACATCCAGTCCTCCTGGGAGGCCGAGCTCGCGGACTGATCGCCCGGGGCTTCCCGTACCCAAGGGCCCCGGAAACCCGTTTCCGGGGCCCTCTTGAAACCGAGGTGAAATGCGGTGACCCATTCCAAAAAGACGGGCGGGCTGGCCCCCTACCTGTTTTTGCTGCCGGCCCTGCTGCTGTTCGGCGTGCTGCTGGTTTACCCCATCCTGACGGTGGGCGGCTATGCCCTGTACGACAACGTCATTACCAATCAAAACCCGCAGTTCGTAGGGTTGCGCCATTTTCAGACGATTTTGTCGGACGCGGGCTTTTGGTCGGCGCTTGGCAACGTGACGTGGTTTACCGGGGTGTCGGTCGCCTGCCACCTTGGGCTCGGCATTGTTTTCGCGCTGCTGCTCAACACCGACAGGCTCAACCGGTACGTAAAGGGCTTTTTCCGCGCCGCGCTGATTTTGCCCTGGACGTTTACCGTCACCATCGTGGCCATCCTGTGGCGGCTGATGCTCAACCCCAGCGGCGTCGTCAATTTTCTGCTCGACACGCCCGGTATGGACTGGTTCGGCACGCCCGCCACGGCTATGTGGGCCGCTATATTCGTCAACGTCTGGTGCGGCTACCCGTTTTATATGGTCAGCGTCCTCGCCGGCCTGCAGGGGATCGGCAAGGACTTATACGAGGCCGCGCGCATCGACGGGGCGACGGGCCCCGCCAGCTTTCGCTACATCACTTTGCCGCAGCTCAAGCCCGTGCTTTCCAGCCTGTTGATGCTGGATTTCATCTGGACCATGCAGCAATTCTCGCTGATTTACATGACCACGGGCGGCGGGCCCGCCCGCGCCACGGACGTGCTGGGTACCTACACGTACCGCCTGGCCTTTTCCAGCATGAAGTTTTCCCGCGCCTCGGCCAGCGCGCTGATAATCCTCGTGATCTGCATGGCGGTATGCGTGTTCTATGTTCGCAAGCAGACAAGGAGTGACGTTTGATGAGCAAAAAGAATCGTTCGCGCCTGGCTGCCGGCCTGATTTTGCTTGCCCTGCTGGCCGGCCTCGTCTACGCCTGCTTCCCGTTTTTGTGGATGCTGAGCAGCTCCGTCAAGTCCAACAACGAAATTTTTACCCAACCTCCGCAGCTTCTGCCGCGCGTTTGGACGCTTTCCACCTACCAGAATATCTTCGCAAACCCGCAAAAGATGCGCTTTTTCCTCAACAGCTATATCGTCAGCTTTATCGCCACCGCCCTGACGCTGGTCATCGCCATCTTCGCGGCCTATGGCTTCAGCCGCTTTGATTTCCGGCTGAAAAAGACGCTCAACGTCTTTATCATCAGCACGCAGGGCGTGCCCACCATGACGCTGCTGATCCCCTACTTCGGCCTGGTGGTGACGTTGGGGCTGTACGACACGTATCTGGCGCTGATTCTGACGTATCTGGTGTTTACGCTGCCCTATGCCATCACCATGATGACGGGCTATTTCAACACACTGCCCCGCGAGCTGGATGAGGCCGTGCAGATGGACGGCGGCTCGCGCACGCGCGCCTTGTGGAAGATTTTGGTGCCCATCTCCTTGCCGGGGATTATCGCCACGGCCATCTATACCTTCCTGCTGTGCTGGAACGAATACCTCTTTGCCCTATGCCTGACCAAGAGCACCGAGATGCGCACCGTGCCCGTGGGTATCCAGCTGTTAATGGGCGAGCACACCTACGAATGGAATGAAATGATGGCCATGAGCGTGCTGGGATCGCTGCCCATCATTTTGATTTACATGTTCGCGCAGAGGTATTTCCTGGCCGGGCTGTCCTCCGGAGCGGTCAAAAGCTGACGCCGCACGGACGCTTCCGTTCTCGGGCTGGGCGCGACGTGCACGGAAAATACAATCCTTGAGCCGCCTCCGCCGCCTTTCCGGCTTGCAATCCCGGCAGAAATCCGTATAATAGGCAGCAACCGGCGCTTTTTTACCAAAGGAGCGTGTAGTTTTGTAGGACGGAAGGCGGGAGACCCTGTGAAAATCGGCATTTTGGTAGCGTATGTGGCAATGATGGTAGCCGTGATCGCGGTTACGGCGCGGAAAAACCTGTCTCTGAATGAATTTTTGCTTGGCGGGCGCAAGGTGGGCCCGTGGCTCAGCGCGCTGAGCTATGGCGCGAGCTATTTCAGCGCGGTCATTATTGTGGGCTATGCCGGCTCCGCCGGGTGGACCGCGGGCCTCAGCGCCGTATGGTGCGGCGTTGGCAACGCGTTGATCGGCAGCCTACTGGCCTGGTCGCTGCTGGCAAAGCCCGCCCGGCTGATGGGGGAGCGGCTTCAGGTTGCCACCATCCCGGGCTTTTTTGAAAAGAGATATGACAGCAGGCTGATGAAAATATTGGCGAGCCTCATGATCTTCGTGTTTTTGCTGCCCTATTCCGCAAGCGTGTACAAGGGCCTGGGCAACATGTTTGAAAGGGCCTTCGGGTTTGATTACACGTGGTGCGTCGTGGGCATCGCGCTGCTTTCGGCGGTCTATTTGTTTGCCGGCGGCTATAAGGCGACCGCCATTACGGACTTGATCCAGGGCGTCATTATGCTCGCGGGCATCGTGACGGTGGTTTGCTACATCGTAAACGCGGCGGGCGGCGTAGGGGAGGGCCTTGCCGCCCTGGGGACGGACGCAATCGGGGGGCCCGGCATGGGCTCGCTCCTGCCGCCGAGGGGCAAAGGGACGTGGCTTTTGAGCAACGTGCTGCTGACCTCCCTTGGCGTGCTGGGCATGCCGCAGATGATTCATAAATTTTTTGCGATCAGCGACGCGGGTAGCGTCAGGCGCGCGACGGTCATTTCCACCTTGTTTGCCCTGGTGGTGGCGGGCGGCGCATATTTTGCGGGCAGCTTTGGCCGCGTGGTGCTCTCCAGAATCAGCGCGCCGGACGGCGCGGGAACCATGGCCGACCTGGTCAACAGCGGCGCGATGCCCATGGATCAAATCATGCCCGTCATGCTGACGGACCGGCAAGTGGTGGGGATTCCGGACGCGCTGCTGGGCCTGTTTGTGGTGCTGCTGCTATCCGCGAGCATCTCCACCCTCACGTCGCTGGTGCTTTCGTCCTCGTCGGTCGTCACGCTGGACCTGATCGGCGCGCTGGTTCCGCTGCGTCAAAAGGGCGCGACGCTGCTGATGCGCGTTTTGTGCTTCGCTTTTGTGGCGCTTTCGCTGGCGATCAACTTCCTGATGCAAAACACGCCGATTGTGTCGCTGATGTCCCTTTCATGGGGGACCATTGCCGGCGCTTTCCTGGCGCCCTTTCTATACGGGCTGCTTTGGCGGGGCGTCACCAAGGCGGGCGCGCTTTCGGGGATGATTGGCGGGGCGCTGATTTCGCTTCTGCCGCCGCTGATGACGGGGGATATGAGCCTTGCGCCGATGAGCGGAGCGGCGGCCATGCTCTGCGGGCTGGTCGTGGTGCCGGTCGTAAGCCTGCTGACCAAGGGCGCGGCGTACAGCGCCGAGCATATGGAGGCGGTGTTCGGCCGGCCGCTCTGACATGGATTAAACGGAAGAACCAACCGCCGGACGCCTCGTGCGTCCGTCGGTTCAGCTTTTTCAAGGGGCGGGGCGCGTTTGTACACGGCGGGGCCCAGCCGGAAAGGCGCGAGCCTTCCTTACGCGTCCCGGCGCAGCCGCCGCCAGTACAGCGGCAGCACCCTTTCAAACGGCACGCCATAGCGCAGGGGTTCCCCGTCTATCAGCGCGAGGCGGATGCTCCCGTGCGTCAGGTCGAGCGCCAGGCCCGCGGCTTTTTCCAGATTCTGGTCGTTCAGCAAGCCTCCCAGCAAAAAAGACGCGAACACGTCGCCCGTGCCATGAAAAACCCCTTCGTACCGCTTGCGCTTAAAAAACCGCGGGGACGCCATCCCGCGCGAGTAGACGGCCACGCCCGTGAAGCCGGGCTCAAAGGAGACGTCCGTAATCACGACGTTTTGAGGACCCAGCTTGCATAGCTCCCGTAAATACGCGCCGATCAGCGCCTCGTCCGCGTTTTGATCCGGGAAGGGCTCGCCCAGCAAAAACGCGGCCTCGGTCAGGTTGGGCACGATGGTATGCGCGCGGGCGCAGAGCCGCCGCATCTGCCGGGGCATGGCTTCGTCCAGCAGCGAATAGAGGCGGCCCCGGTCGGCAAAGGCCGGGTCCACAAAGATATGCGTTTGTTCGTCGCACAGCGCGTCCATCATAGCCAGGATATCGTCCACCTGCGCGCCGGAGGCCAAATAGCCGCTGTAAAAGGCGTCGAAATGAAGGCCGAGCGTGCTCAGGTGCCGGGCGATGGGGGATAGCTGACCGCTCAGGTCCAGGTGCGTATAACCTGAAAACTCGCCCGTGTGCGTGCTCAGCAGAGCGGTGGGAACGACGGCGGTATTCACGCCCGCCGCGGACAAAATCGGCAGCGCCACCGTCAGCGAGCACCGCCCCACGCAGGAGATATCATGAACGGCAATCGCGCGCTTCTGCATCGGCAGTTCCTCCCCATTCCGTCAGACTGCCTTTCATCATACACGAAACGGGAAAAAATGCAACCCGCGCATTGACAGGAGGGCCGCGATGCGGTATCTTTTGTAAGAAACGGCATACGCCGGGCGCGGCGGACGCGACAGAACGGGAGGATATGGATTCATGAAAAAGGCGCTGGTATCCGTAACGGGCGTGGATAAGCCGGGCATCATCGCAAAGGTGAGCACCGCGCTGTTTGAGCTGAACATCAACGTGCTGGAAATATCGCAGACCATTTTGGACGGCTATTTCACCATGCTGATGATCGTGGACATGACGGAAGCCTCCGTCGCGTTTTCGGAGGCGGCCGGGAGGCTTGCCGAGGTCGGGGAGGAGATCGGCGAGGCGGTCGGCATCCAGCGCGCGGACATTTTTGACGCCATGCACCGGATTTGAGGTGACGTAAATGATAGAGGTAAACGAGATTCTGCAAACCATGCAGATGATTCACGAGCAGCATTTCGATATCCGCACCGTAACCATGGGCATCAGCCTGCTGGACTGCAAGCGGGGCAGCGACGCGGAAACGGCGGAATGCGTGTTTGAGAAGGTTACAAGGCTGGCGGGCAGCCTCGTCAAGGTGGGCGGGGAGCTGGAAAGCGAGCTGGGCGTGCCGATTGTAAATAAACGCATCAGCGTTACGCCCGTGAGCATGATCTCCGGCAGCGATCCCATGGCCGTCGCCGTGGCGCTGGACGAAGCGGCCAAGGCGGTCGGCGTTAACTTTATCGGCGGCTTTGGGGCGCTGATGCATAAGGGTTCAACCCGCGCGGAGGAATGCCTGCTGGAAGCCATGCCGGAGGTTTTCCAAAAAACGGAGCGCTTGTGCGGCAGCGTGAACGTCGGCTCTACCCGAAGCGGCATCAACATGGACGCCGTGCGCAGGATGGGGCACGTGATCAAGCGTACCGCCGAGCTGACCGCCGATACGGACGGCTTTGGCTGCGCGAAAATCGTGGTGTTTGCCAACGCGGTCGAGGATAATCCCTTTATGGCGGGCGCGTTCCACGGCGTGGGGGAGCCGGAGTGCGTGGTCAACGTAGGCGTGAGCGGCCCCGGGGTGGTACAGCGCGCGCTCCAGGACGTGCGGGGGGAGCCGTTCGACGTGCTGGCCGAGACCATCAAGCGGACCGCCTTCAAAATTACGCGCGTGGGGCAATTGGTAGCGCAGGAGGCGGCGCGCCGCCTGGGCGTGCCGTTTGGCATTGTGGACCTCTCGCTGGCGCCGACCCCGGCGCGGGGGGACAGCGTCGCCTATATTTTAAGCGAGATGGGCCTGGAGATGGCGGGCGCGCCCGGTACCACGGCGGCGCTGGCCATGCTCAACGATATGGTAAAAAAAGGCGGCGTCATGGCTTCCAGCCATGTGGGGGGCCTAAGCGGAGCGTTTATCCCCGTCAGCGAGGATATCGGCATGATCGAGGCCGCGCAGGCCGGCTGCCTGACGCTGGAGAAGATGGAGGCCATGACCTGCGTGTGCTCCGTGGGGCTGGATATGATTGCCATCCCGGGCGATACATCCCCTAACGCCATCGCCGGCATCATCGCCGACGAGGCCGCCATTGGGATGGTCAACAACAAGACCACCGCCGTGCGCGTCATCCCGGCGCCGGGGAAAAAGGCGGGGGATACCGTCAACTTTGGCGGCTTGTTTGGGTTTGCGCCCATTATGAAGGTGAACGGCTACGCCAACGACGCCTTTATTGAGCGGGGCGGGCGCATCCCCGCGCCGCTTCACAGCCTGCGCAATTAGGGAAGGGGGAAGATGGAGATGGCCGAGCCTGGGATCGGGCAAAAGCGACCTTGGCTGCAGCCGCTTCTGAGCGGCGTCCTGTTTTCCTTTGCGCTGTGCGTTTACGCGCCGCTGGAAACGTATCTCTCCGCTGGTTCGGAGCTGTGGTTCGGCGTGACGGATTTTTTGTGGCCGATGCTGCTCGGCTTTATCCTGCTGGCTGCGGCGCTGTTCGGCGCTTGCATGCTGCTGCGCTGCGCGGCGCGCGGAGCGGCCTGCGCGCTCCTGGTGGGGCTGACGGTGGCGCTGTATGTGCAAGGCGCCTTCGCCAACGCGGATTACGGCGTGCTGGACGGCCGGGCGATCGACTGGGCGGGCTTCGGCTCCTATCCCATCTGGAATACGGTGATGTGGGCCGTCCTCGCGTTGGCTCCGGTCGCGCTTGCGCTGGTTTTTCGCGCGCGCGCGCAAGGCGCGCTTCGGTTTGCGAGCGCGGCGCTTTGCCTGATGCTGTCCGTCAGCCTGGCCGCGTTCGCGCTGGCTCAGCCCAAGGGCGAAGCCTACCGGGAGGCGGGCTTTACCACGGACGGCGAGTTTTCGCTCTCCGGCGGGAAAAACGTGGTGGTTTTCGTGCTGGACACGATGGATACCACGACCTTTTCCGAGCTGCTGGAGCATGAGCCCGGGCTGGCGGATCGGCTGGACGGCTTTACTTGGTTTTCAAGGATGGTGGGGCAGTACCCGGTCACGACCTTCGCTATGCCCGCGCTGCTGACGGGAACGGGATATCTGTACGAAACCTCCAAGGGCGTTTATGAGCAAAGCGCCTGGGAGAAGGACCGGTTTTTTCACGCGTTGAAGGCGGACGGTTATCAGGTGGGCGTGTATTCGGAAAGCGAGTACGCGATGGAGGAAGCCGTCGGCCTGGTTGACAATGTGGCGCTTCAGCCGATGGTTCCGACCTCGGCGCTTGCGCTTTGGCAGCGCTTGATGCGGCTGGCGGGCTTCCGGTACGCCCCGCACGTGCTGAAGCCCTCGCTCGTCGTCAGCACGACGGATTTCGACCCGCTGAAAAAGGGCGCGGACAGCTCCATCTATACCTTTGACGACGAAAAGTTTCTAAGCGATTTTCGAGCAACCGGCCTCCGAGCGGATGAGCCGCGGCCCTGCTTCCGGCTCTATCACCTGCAGGGCGCGCATACGCCGTACAACTTGAAGGCCGACGGGACCAGGGGCGACTCCTCCCTGCATGAGCAGGTGCTTGCCGTGCTCGGCGGCGCGCTGTCCTATTTTGACCAAATGAAGGCGATGGGCGTTTATGACGACGCCACCATCGTCATTACCGCGGACCATGGCAACATGACCATCGACCCCGCGCCGCTCCTGTTGGTGAAGCGCCCGGGGGACGCCGGGCCGCTCGCCGCCAATGAAAACCTGGTCTGGCAGCAGGATCTGCACGCCACCATCGCGGCGGCGGCCGGCTTGCGGGAGAAGATTACCTATGGGACGGACGCGTTTGCCCTGACGGCGGACGACCTGCGGGAGGTGGCATACTATAATTATTACTGGGCGCAGGCGGACCGCTTTTATGAGTATGCTGTGACTACGGATGACGAGGGGGAGCTTCTCTACAAAGCGACCGGAAGGGTTTATCTGTACGGCGATGTGATGGAGCCGGAGCCGCCGGCGTATACGCTTGGCGACCTCATCCCGTTTCACAAGCCCTCCGACGCGGTTGCGTGGTGCGACGAGATGGGCAACTACCTCCTGACGCAGGCCGACCGGGGGGTTTGGTTCGGAGCGCCTGCCGCGCGGCTGAACCTGGCTTTGGCCGGGGAGGAATACGGCGACCTGCGCGTAACGCTTGGCGTTGGCGAGGTCAAGGGCGACAGCCAGGTGATGAAGGTAATCTACGACGATCAGGTTCAGGAGGAGCTGGTCATCCGTAAGGGCGACGATAAGGTCTCCTTCGTCGTGCCATGGGACGCCGTAACCGACGGCGTCCTGGCCGTGACGCTCCGCTTTCCCCAGGCCGTCAGCGCCTACCGGGAAAGCGGATGGGCGTCCGGAGACACCCGGCTGCGCGCGGTCGCCTTTACGGATATGGTCATTGAAAGCATCGAATAGCCCGCCGCCAGACCGTTGAGAAGCCCATTTTGGGGTGGCTTGGAAGGGCCGAGGACGCGGCCCAAGCGTGCTTGGATCAAAGTATCCCCCGGCTAAGCGGGGGGAGAGAAAAGCTTAAACTTATAGTTTGGCGCATACAAAAGCACCAATGGAGGACATACGGGAAGCCCACAGGGGCTGGAGCGACAGCGCCCCGAAAATACCATTGCGGCGAACTCAAGCGGGATTTGGAGGATGCGCCGAGCTTTAAGGGCAGCCGGGCGGAGCAACTGCCGACGGTGTTTTGCAGGCAGAAAGAAGCTGCGTTATAACAAGCAGACGAAGGAAGAAAAACAATGGCGGCCCCCCGATTGTTCAAAAATCCGAACTGGCGACAAGCGATGTGCCGCAGAGGGGTAAGAAAAATAGAGAGCAACAAATTTGTATTTTGAGAGGCGCTTATGGAAAAATATGAATTGATAGATATACAAAGATTAGATAGAGCAGATTATTTTCATTATTTTATGAGCGTAGGCACTACAATTGAATTTACTGCTAAAGTAGA